>NZ_JBITLH010000004.1:0-626322 GCF_044465125.1 Micromonospora sp. NPDC049836 | reverse complement strand
TAGAACCCGACCCATTTAGTGCGTGCCTCCCGACACAACACCCCAGGTCACAGCCCCGCAGACCCCAGAATCAGCCAACCGTGGCCCAAGTCGGGCCCCGGGCCGCCATGATCGATGACGGTTCCGGGGCTCTAAGTTGGTCGAGACACAGGCAGTGCCTCCGGCGGGGCGCTCGGGCGCTCTGGGATGGTGGCGCCATCCCGACAACCTCCGTCCGGGCGAAGCCGAGTAGGTGGGGCCTGCCCGGTCAAGGTCGTTCAGACAGTGGGGTGCTCCACCTTGACCGGGCAGGCCCCACCTACTCCACCAGGGTGCGGACGAAGGCCGACGGGATGGCTAGCTAGTATGCCCAGCGAGGGCGCAAGGTAGTTGGTCGAACACACCTGCTGAGCCCGTCATGATGCTTCGGACGTCCTGGTGGCGTTCGTACGGCTCAAAGCGTCGAGCTGCAAGGTGAGGCTGAGCTCGCCGTATAATCCGACGAGCGTGTCCAAGCTCGCAGATGGATCGTAACTCTTCCACATGCGGATAATCGAGTCAGCAATTTCTCCTATGGTCTTGACCGTCAGCGCGCAGATGATGTGGATGTCGTCGGACCTTGCCCCGGAATGCAAGATGCCGTCCTGGTCGATAGTCAGTAGGCCGCCGAGGGAGTCTGCGTGGACGCTGTGGTTGGCGCCAGCCAGGAGTGCGCTGTGCCCCTTTAGGTCTGCAATCTTCTCGAGGTGCCAGAACTGCGGCTTTTCGATGCCCAGCTTGCGCCTTGCGACCTCCGTAGCCCATCCGTAGGTGTTGGAGTAGTTCGGGCCGTAGCGGCGAATCAGCCGGGCAGCCATCTTTTCGATCTTGGGTTGCATCTGGGCCCACTCGTCCTCGTCGGGAAAGTACTCACGAGGCTTTTTCGCGACAAGGACCCAGCGATGGTCTATATATCTGGCCGCTGTCCCGCGAGGCCCCTTCCTCAAGACTGCTGCCACCACGTCTAGCTCGTAGAGGGTTCGCCACCGTGCGTACGCACCACCAGGAAACCCAGCCCGCAACATGGCGCAAATTTCATGGCCGACGCTAACTGCTCTCGAAAGTAGGGCCGAAGCTGCGTATTGCACTGCGTGAGGGGGCCGCTTCGAATGTTGAAATCGTCCCGTCGTCAGAAGTCGAGTTGCTGCGTACGTGATTGCGAGTATTGAATCTAGAGCCCTGAAGGCAAGAAAGAACTTCTCGCCGAGATTGCGCTCAAACCTCGCTCTGCTTTCCCACGTGCGGTCCGCAAGAGCTAGCAAGTCATCTTCGAAATCCGCGACGGATTCCTCTATCTGTCGGAAGACGTCGTGCTCATCGTCCGCTGCCGTCAGGTCGTGCTCGGTAGATAGGGTCAGGTCAAGTAGTGCTTGAAAATATCCGTCGTAGGGATCGGCGACCATGCACTGAGCATGCACTAGGCATGCTCGGTCGGGCCTCCCCATTTCGGCATCCACGTTGGACGAGGGGTCGGATCTTGCCCGCCCTGCCCCCTGTGTGGGACCGGCCGGCTGGCGGCCGCCCCGGCAACGCCGAGGGAGTCGCAAGATCATGCCGTCTACAGGCCGTCTGAGGTGAACCAACGGCGACCAACGATGACAATCGACGGCAGATCCCGCCGCAGGTCAGAGGCAGTTCGACCCGATTGCAGCGGATACGCTGATGGCCTTCCACATTGCAACGCCAAGTAATCGGGGTTGACCTGCAGCCCGAATGCCGGCGAGTACCGCTGACAGGAAGGCCCGCTAAGGTCCACTGTCGTCCGGCTTCGTGTTCGTCGGGCAGGACGGAGCCCTTGATGCAGAGAGCCCCGCGACTCGCCGTCGCCCTGGCGATCGGCCTGCTCGTACCGGCGCCGGTCGCCGGCTGTTCCCGCATCTTCGGGTGCGCGCCCCGGCCTCCCGACGACATCACCGTGTCCAACCTGGCAGGTGTCTACACCGGCGCCGCGGGCGGAAGGATCGAGCTGACCGAGGACGGCCACTACCGCGCCAGCAAGCTGTCGCCGGCCGCGGACGGCCAGCCCGAAGAGGGTACGTGGACCCTCGACCTCGACTCGGAGAGCACCGAGGACATGATGCTGGGCGACATCCAGCTGTGGATCTCCGGTGACCGGGAGGAGCCGTGGCTGTACCGCTTCGACGGCGATCCCGACCGGTGCCACCTCATCGAGTTCCACCGGAAGAGGTGACCTCCGGCGCGCGGGGGTGCGTGCGGAGCGCCCCGACCCTGCGCACACCGGCCGGCTGAAATGGGCGCGCGGCCACGCGTACCACGTGTCAGGATCTTCAGCATGCCTGGTCGCGCGCTGAGCTTCGGAGCGAGGGCGGGAGCGTACGAGGAGTTCCGCCCGGGCTATCCCGCGGAGCTCGGTGACCTGGTGCTGGCGTACGCGGGTCAACCGGTCCGGACCGCCCTGGAGATCGGCGCGGGGACCGGCAAGGCGACCCGGCTGTTCGCCGGCCGGGGGATCACCGTCACCGCGACGGACCCGGACGGGGCCATGCTCGCCGAGTTGCGCCGGCAGGTGCCGGCGGAGGTGCGGATCCTGCGGGCCGCGTTCGAGGACCTGCCACCGGGCGAGCGCTATGAGTTGGTCTACGCGGCGGCGGCCCTGCACTGGACCGAGCCGCGGGGCCGGTGGTCGCGGATGGCCGGACTGGTGGCCCCGGACGGCGTGTTCGCCTCGTTCGGCGGGCAGGTCCAGCTGGCCGACCCGGCCCTGCGGCGGGCCGTCGACGCGGCCCGGTCCCCCTTTCTCAGCAGCGACGAGATTCCCTCTCCGGACGGGACGCCGCCGGAGCACCACATGCAGTGGCCGGGCACGGAGCTGCAACGCTCGGCGTGGTTCGCCGACGTCCGGCAGTCGGTGATCGAGCGGCGGTTCACGATGAGCGCCGCCGACTACGTCGGCTACCTCTCCACCGTCTCGGCCTACCTCCAGCTGCCCGAGCCCGCGCGGGAGCAGGTGTTCGCCGGCATCCGGCGGGTGCTGCCGGAGACGGTCGGGATCGCCGCCGACATCACCGTCCACCTCGCCCGCCGCCAGCCCGACCGGTAGCGCCCCCGGAGGGACCGACCGGTAGTGCCCCCGGAGGGACCGGCCGGTAGCGCCCCCGGGAGGGGCCCGACCGGTAGCGCCCGGAAGCCGCCCGGCGGGGCCAGGCGAGCGCCGGGGGAGCCGGCCGGGCGGCGAGCGCCCCGGAAGCCGCCCGGACGGGCGAGACGAGTGCCCGGGGAGCCGAGGAACGCCGCGATACCGGCGCGCTGGTCGGGGCCGTCGCCGGCTGGGCGGCGGCCCCGGCCGGCGGTTCAGTACGCGTAGGTCACCGAGACGGTGGTGCTGGGGCAGTTCTTCGCCCAACTGGTCAGCGCGCTCTTCTCCGCGCTGTCCACGGTGAGCCGCCAGCGGATCTTCACGGCGACCCATTCCTTGACGTAGCGGCAGCGGGCGGAGGCGTACGGCGGCAGCCAGGTCGCCGGGTCCTGGTCGCCCTTGGCCTGGTTCACGTTGTCGGTGACCGCGGCCAGGGCCCGGGCGTCGCCCAGGTCGTTGGCGTAGGCCTGGCGGCGGCTGGTGGTCCAGGACCGGGCGCCGGAGTCCCAGGCCTCGGCCAGCGGCACCATGTGGTCGATGTCGAGGTCGCTGGTGAGGGTCCAGTAGGCGTTGTCGTAGTAGGAGTACCAGCGGCCGCCGGAGAGGGTGCAGGTGCCGCTGATGCTCGGCGCGGTCACGGCCTCGGCGAGGAGGGCTTCGTTGCGGGTGGTGCAGCCGTCGCCGTCGGCGTCGATCCAGTGGGGGAACAGGTCGCGGCTGTAGCCGGTGCGGACCTCGGTAGCGACCGGGAGGCCGCCGACGGCGGTGCTGAGGGAGGCGGAGTAGCCGGCGGCCGGGGTCGGCTGGGCGAGGCCGAGGGTGGCGGCCAGGATCGCGCCGAGGCTGATGGCCGTCGCGCGGAGGGTGCGGGTCATGGTGCTCCGTCCGATCGGGGGAAGGGTGGCACCTATATAGACCGGCCTGGAAGTAACGGTCTAGATCAATTTGAGTGAACGGCGGTTGAGGGCCGGACATACCTTCTGCGCCGTTGCGTCTGTCGTGTTCACCGCGGCTTTAACCGTTCCCAGGCGGATGGGCGCATGCTGGGGGATGCTGGCCTCACGGCATCGGGCCGTGGACCAGATCGAGGAGAGGGGCGGGGATGGCCGACGACACCCCTTCGCAGCTTCCGTCGGAGCCGCCCATGGCCGTACGCGAGCCGGCCGCCGCGTCTCCCGCCGGCCCGCCGAGCAGCCTGGACCTCTGGGCCCGGGCACAGGTGCTGCACCGCTGCTTCGGCGACGACGACGGCGAACCGCACATCATGCGCGGCCTGGACTAGTCGGGGCTCGCCCCCGCCGCCCGGTCAGCCGCCGGGCGGCCCTTCGGCGCGCCACGGCACGTCCGGCCGGCCCCCGTTCACCCCGCTGTGCCGCGCCGGGGAGCCATCGGAGTCAGGGGCGGGAGCGGTTGACCCGGGCGGAGCCGAGCAGGGCGGCGGTGGGCAGCCGCAGCGTCCCGTCGGCGTCCCGGTAGGCGGCGGTGAGCCGGTCGTACTCCTGGCGGATGCGCGCCTGGACGGCGGCCGGCTGCCGTTGGATCAGCAGGCCCGCGCTGCCGATGCCGGCGGCCGGGCCGGCCCACCAGTCCTCCGGGTCGGCCTGGTGCGTCCAGGTCAGGGTCCGGCAGCGCACGTCGGCCAGCCCCGCCCCGGCCAGCAGGCCGGCCAGGCCCGACTCGGTGCGCGGAAAGTCCCGCTCGGGCGCGAGCCGGGGCAGGTCGGCCGGCGGGGTTCCGCCGGCGGCGGCGACGGCCTCGCCCCACAGCCGCTGCAGCGGCGGGTGCGGCGACGGCCAGACCGTCACCGCCACCCGCCCGCCCGGGCGTACCACCCGGCACAGCTCGGCCAGCGCCGCGGCCGGGTTCCCGACGTGGTTGAGCACGAAGTTCGCCACCGCCGCGTCGCACACGGCGGCCGGGAACGGCAGGTCCGGCAGGGCCGCGGCGCAGCGCCGCGCATCCGGTGCCTGCCGCCCGGCCGCGTCGAGCATGCTCGCCTCGGCGTCGACCGCCACCACCCGGGCGGCGCGGGCCAGCGCGGCCGCCGCGACGGTGCCGGGCCCGGTGCCGGCGTCGAGCATCAGCCGTCCGGCCCGCACCGCCGCCGCGTCCAGCAGCGCCGGCGTCGGGTACGCGCAGAGCCGGGCGAAGCTGCGCTCGTACGCCTGCGCCCGGCCCGCCCAGCGGGACCGCTCGTGCCGGTCGTACTCCGTGTCGATCATGCGTCGAGGGTAGCCCCGGCCCTCAGACCAGCAGGTCCTTGTAGTAGACGCTCGCGGTGCGGGCGCCCGAGTCGCCGCCGGCGAAGCCGAAGCAGAGCCGCGCCGAGCTGGCGTCCCCGGTGGGCAGCTGGATGGCCATGCCCTCCGGCTCCCGGAACGGGAGGGTGTAGCCGGCCTTGGTAAGCCCGCGGTCGACCTGGGCGCCGGTGTTGAGGTCCACCACCGTGATGTACGTGTTGCCGGTGCCCTCGACCGAGTCGTACGTGCCGTACGCCGAACCCTCCAGCATGTACAGGTAGCTGCCGAGCGCGGTGTAGCCCTGGAACGGCCGGGCGGAGCCCACGGTCGTCGGCTGGGCGACGCTGGCCAGCGGGGTGTAGGTGCGGGCGCGTACGTCGGCCAGGTTGTAGACGTTGTAGCGGAAGCCGCTGCTGACCTTGTGCCGCAGGATGAGCCGGTTGGTGGTCGGGTCGATGGCGCAGGTGTTGTTGGTGGAGCCGCTGACCGGCCGGTGCTTCTCCAGCCCGCTGGTCGAGGTGGTGAACACGGCGCCGGGGGTGAACTTGAACCGGGTGATGGCGGTGCCCCACTGGTCGACCGAGTCGGTCTCGGTCCACAGGTAGGCGGTGCTGCCGACCGGCTCCACGCCGATCTGCACGCCGTGGCCGAAGCCCTTCAGGTACATGAAGGTGATCTTGTTGCCGGCCAGGTCGAGCTGGGTGACGCAGAGGTCGCCGTTGGCGGCCCGGGTGGCCCCCGGCACCGGGGCGCTCTCGCCCGGCAGTTGGACGCCGCCCTGCACCACCTGCACCGTGTAGATCCGCTTGTTGACGTTGTCGAAGGCGAGCGACTGCAGCACCGTGACGTTGTGCAGCCGCTTCTCGCGGATCAGCTTGTCCGAGGCGTCGCTCAGGTCGAACCGCCGGGACGCGGGGACCGACGCCAGCGCCGGACGGGCGGCGGCCGCGCCGAACGTGGCCCCGGCGGCGCCCACGCCGGCGGCGCGCAGCAGGGTTCGACGGTTGATCAGGTGCTCCATGGTAATCCCCCGTGCATCGAGATCAGACGATCGGCACACCCTACCGGCGGGGTGCCGGCCCGGCTGTCCCGTCTCGCGGTACGCGGCCAGGAGCACGCGTCTCCTACCCTGGCGGTCATGACGACAGTGCTGGTGACCCTTGCGGTGGTGGCGGTGCTGGTGGCGGCGGTGGTCGGCGTCGTGCTGCGGCGCGACCGGGGCCGGTCCGCGCCGGACGAGGACCGGTCGGCGGCGCACGACGCGGAGGCCCGCCGCCAGCGGTACGAGGCACAGCGCCACGCCGCCCAGTCGCACACCGTCCGGCGGGACATGCCGAACAGCATGTGACGGACCGCCCGGCCGGCGTCGGCGCTCGCGGTGCGGCACGGGCGGGTGAACGATGCCCGTCGCGCACGCGTGCTCCCCGGTGGGCATCAACGGCGCGCGGTCGGGGTACTTGCGCAGCCACAGTGACTCAGCCGGGGAGGCGACCGTGCGCGAGAAGGCGGGACGTCGGTGGCCGGGCCCGCTCGCGGGGCTCCTGGTGGCCGTGGTGGTGGCGGCCGGGTGCATGGGCGGCGGCCTCGACTCCGGTGAGCCGGGGGAGCCCGGCTCGCGGCAGCCGGCCTCCCCGGGCGCGGACACCACCCGGGCCGACGGCACCACCAGCGTCGCCGAGTTCAAGCAGGACTTCACCGACGCCGTCGGCATCGCCGAGCGCTACTGGACCGAGCGGTTCCGCGCCTCCGGTGAGCGGTTCCAGCCGATCCGTCGGGTGGTGCCCTACACCCGGGCGGGGGAGGTGTCCTGCGGCGGCGAGGGGCTGCCGCGCAACAACGCCGTCTACTGCTCGGCCGGCGACTTCATCGCCTACGACGTGAACTGGTCGGTGGCGGCGTTCCGGCAGGTCGGTGACGCGTTCCTGTTCTACCTCCTCGGCCACGAGTACGCCCACGGCGTGCAGGTGCGCCTCGGCGTCCGCTACAACTTCACCATCCAGCAGGAGTTGCAGGCCGACTGCATGGCCGGCGCCTACATCGGGGACAACGTGCGGTCCCGGACGCTCACCCTCGACCAGGGCGACCTGGACGAATTCCGGGAGGGGCTGCTGGCGGTCGGCGACGACCCGGACCAGCCGTGGTTCGCCGAGGGCTCGCACGGCACCGCCGAGCAGCGCACCGACTCGTTCTTCCGCGGCTACCGGGACTCCCTGGACGCCTGCGGGCTCGGATGATGCCGCAGGTCACCCTCGCGCGGGAGCCCGGCCACCGGACCCGGCCCGGCTGAGAGGATCAGCGGGTACGCCCACCCGAGGAGGCCCCCGCTGAGCAGCAAGCATCCCGCCGCCGTGCTCTTCGACATGGACGGCACCCTGGTCGACAGCGAGAAGCTCTGGGACGTCGCGTTGCAGGAGTTGGCGGCCGTCTACGGCGGCACCCTCTCCGACGCCGCCCGCGTGGCGATCATCGGGACCAGCATGGCCGACTCGATGCGGATCCTGCACGACGACCTGGGCCAGCCGGAGCGCGACCCGCAGGCCAGCGCCGACTGGATCAACGCCCGCATCCTGGAGCTGTTCCGCACCGGCCTGCGCTGGCGGCCGGGCGCGCTGGCGCTGCTGCGGGCGGTCCGCGCCGCGGGAATCCCCACCGCCCTGGTCACCTCCAGCGGCCGGCCACTGGTCGAGGTCGCCCTGGACACCCTGGGCCGGGACAGCTTCGACGCCGTGGTCTGCGGCGACGAGGTGGACGCGGCGAAGCCGCACCCCGAGCCGTACCTGACCGCCGCCCGGCTGCTCGGCGTGCCGATCGCGCGCTGCGTGGCGATCGAGGACTCGCCCACCGGGGTGGCCAGCGCGCTGGCCGCCGGCGCCGCCGTGCTGGCCGTGCCGGCCGAGGTGCCGCTGCCGCCGACCGCGGGCGTACACCAGCTGGCCAGCCTGACCGGGGCGGACCTGGAACTGCTCGCGGCGCTGCTCGGCGAACCGCCGGCCTGACCGGCGCCGGCCGGCCCGACCACGCGCGACGGCCCCCGCCACCTCGGGTGGCGGGGGCCGTTTGCGGCCCGTGGGCGGGGTCAGTCGTGCGCGATGGCCCCCAGCACGTTGATCCGCGCGGCGCGGATCGCGGGCAGCACCGCGGCGACCACACCGATGATCGCGGCCATGATCAGGAAGGTCACCATCTGACCCCAGGGCAGGATCAGGTCGGTGATGCCCTCGTCCTTGAGCGCCTCCACCACCGCCGCGCCGAGACCCGTGCCGACCACCACGCCGAGCAGCGCGCCGAAGATGGAGATCACCACCGCTTCCACCGTGATCATCCGCATGGTCTGGGCGCGTCGCAGACCGATCGCCCGCAACAGGCCCAGCTCCCGGGTCCGTTCCAGCACCGACAGCGCGAGCGTGTTGATGATGCCCAGCACCGCGATCACGATGGCCAGCGCCAACAGGATCTGGATCATCTGGAGCAGGGAGTCCAGCTGGCCGGTCTGCTGCTCGATGAACGCGGCCAGGTCGACCACCGACACCTCGGGGCTGTCCGCCAGCAGCCGCTCGACCTGCGGCTGCACCGTGTCCACCGACGTGCCGGGGGCGAGCTGCAGGAAGCCCTGGATGGGCTGCGGGATGGCGAGGTCCGCCGCCGCCTGCGGCGGCAGGGTCACCGGGTTGGTCAGTTGCGAACTGGAGTAGATGCCGCTGACCGTGTAGGTGCGGGCCTCGCCGCGGGCCAGCTGCACCGGCACCGCCGAACCGACCGTGAGGTTGCGGGCCTTCGCGGTGTCCGAGCTGACCAGCATCTGGTCCGGCGCCAGCCGGCTGATGTCACCGGCGGTGGCCTTCGCCCCGAAGACCTGCTGCAGCGCCGCCACGTTGCTCGACACCGCCACCCAGGTCCGCTCGCCGCCGACCACCGCCATGTCGCCGTACTCGCCGTCGACCATCCGCACGCCCGGGATCGCGGCGGCCTTCTCCAGCACCGCCGGGTCGAAGCTCGCCGGACGCGGACCGGACGACGCCCCGGCGATCACCAGGTCCGCCTTGATGGTGTCCTGGGCCAGGGCGCCGATGCTGCCCTTGGCCGAGTCCAGGATCACCGTCACGCCGGTGACCAGGGCGATGCCCACCATCAGCGCGGCGGCGGTGATCGCGGTGCGGCGCGGGTTGCGGCCCGAGTTGAGCCGGCCCAGCTTGCCCGGCACCGACCAGGAGAACACCGCGCCCAGCAGCGAGACCACCGGCCGGCTGATCACCGGCGTCAGCAGCGCCACCCCGATGAACGCGAACAGCACGCCGCCGAGGATGGTCGCCAGGGTGCTGCCGCCGGCGTGCCCGCCGAGGCCGAGGAAGAGCAGCACCGCGCCGATGCCGGTGACCACCGCGCCGCCGATGGTGACCTTGGTCAGCGGCCGGTCCGGCGTGGCGACGTCCTGCATCGCGGCGATCGGCGGGATGCGCGAGGCGCGCACCGCCGGCAGCAGCGCGGCGACCACCGTGATCAGCATGCCGACGCCGAACGCGCCGATCACCGCCGACGGCGGCACGCCCAGCCCGGCCAGGGTGAGACCCCCGGCGAGCTGACCGAACAGGTACGCCAGCAGCGCGCCCACCCCGATGCCGGCGGCGAGCCCCAGCACCGAGGCGATCAGGCCCACGGCGAGCGCCTCCAGCACCACCGAGCCGATGACCTGCCGGCCGCTGGCCCCGATCGCCCGCATCAGGGCCAGCTCACGGGTGCGCTGGGCCACGATGATCGAGAACGTGTTGAGGATCAGGAACGTGCCGACCAGCAGCGCCACCGCGGCGAACCCGAGGAGGATCTTGTTGAAGAACGACAACCCCTCCTTCAGGCCGGCCGCGGCGTCGTCGGCGAGCTGCTCGCCGGTCTTGACCTGGTAGTCGGCGCCCAACGTGCGGGCCACCTCGTCGCGCAGCGCCGTCGGCGACGTGCCGCCGGCGGCCTGGACGCTGACGCTGCTGAACACGTCGGGCTTGCCGAGCATCAGCTGCTGCGCCACCGGAGTGGTGAAGTAGATCTCGTTGGCGCCGCCGATCGAGTCCCGGCCACCGCTGTAGCCGAACACGCCGACGATCGTGAACTCCTTCTTCGGCGCCAGGGTCAGCACGCCGACCCGGTCGCCGACCGCTACCTTGCCCGCCTTGGCCAGCGCGGCGTTGACCACGATCTCGTCGTCGGCCTGCGGCGCGTGGCCCTCGCGCAGCTCCAGCAGGTCGCCCTCACCGAGCCAGTTCTCGCCCAGCTGCGGCGGGCCGAACGAGGAGACCACCTTGCCGTTGCTGCCGATCAGGCGGGCGCCCTCGGCGGCGACCACGCCCTTGGCGTCGGCGACGCCGGGCACCGTCTTGACCCGGTCGAGCACGGTCGCCGGCATCGGGGTGCTCACCGGTGTCCCCTCCGCCCCGGAGACGTCGATCTTCGGCTTCGCCTCGACGCTCACGTCGACCTCGGAGTACGCGTCGGCGAAGACCGCGTCGAAGGACCGCCCGAGCGTGTCGGTGAGCACGAACGCGCCGGAGACGAACATGACGCCGAGCACCACCGCCACGCCGGACAGCAGCAGGCGCAGCTTGCGCGCCAGCAGGCTCTTGAGCGTTGCCCGCAGCATCAGTTGCCCACCTCGGCCGGGGTGTCCAGCTTCTTCATGGTGTCCAGCACCGTCTCCGCGGTCGGCTCGATCAGCTCGGAGACGATCTCACCGTCGGCCAGGAAGACCACCCGGTCGGCGTACGCGGCCGCGGTCGGGTCGTGGGTGACCATCACGATGGTCTGGCCGTGCTCGCGTACCGAGTTGCGCAGGAAGTTCAGCACCTCGGCGCCGGAGCGGGAGTCCAGGTTGCCGGTCGGCTCGTCCGCGAAGATCACCTCGGGCCGGGCGACCAGCGCCCGCGCGCACGCCACCCGCTGCTGCTGGCCGCCGGAGAGCTGCGCCGGCCGGTGCCCCAGCCGGTCCCGCAGGCCGACCGTGTCGATCACCGTGTCGTACCAGGCCGGGTCCGGCTTGCGGCCGGCGATCGACAGCGGCAGCAGGATGTTCTCCTGGGCGGTGAGCGTGGGCAGCAGGTTGAACTGCTGGAAGATGAAGCCGACCTTGTCCCGGCGCAGCTTCGTCAGCCCGGAGTCGCCGAGCCCGGTCACCGTGGTCTCGCCGATCATGACGGTGCCGCGGGTCACCGAGTCCAGCCCGGCCAGGCAGTGCATCAGCGTGGACTTGCCCGAGCCGGACGGGCCCATGATCGCGGTGAACCGGCCCCGCTCGAACTCGGCGCTCACCCCCCGCAGCGCGACGACCTGCGCCTCGCCGCTGCCGTACACCTTCCACACGTCGTTGGCCCGGGCCGCGGCCTGCGCCTGCTGCCCCACCGTCGCGGTCACGTCATCTACCTCTTCCGTCTGATTCTCAAAATTTCCGCACCGCCCCCGCTGACCGGTGCGACCGTTCCATCCTCGACGCCGCGGCCGGGAGATCCGTCCGTCTCCGGACGTATCCGGTGCCGAAATCCCGGTGCGGGTCACCCCCGAGACCGGCTCAGGGTCATCCCCGACCGCCGCCCCGCGAGCACGGTGGCGAGGCTATGCCCTCACGTTGCGTGATGGTCAACCGTGCCACCCGGCTGATGGTCACGGTAGGTGACCGTCGCCACCCCGCCGCCGGGTCAGCCGCCCGGCCGCACCAGCCCCGTCTCGTACGCCAGCACCACGGCCTGCACCCGGTCGCGCAGCCCCAACTTGGTCAACACGTGCCCGACGTGGGTCTTGATGGTGGTCTCGCTGACCGTCAGCGCCCGGGCGATCTCCGCGTTCGACAGCCCTCGCGCCACCTGCACCAGCACCTCGCGCTCCCGCTCGGTCAGCGCGTCCAGCGCCTTCGGCGGGGTGGCCGCCGGGTCGGGCAGCGCGTCGGCGAACCGGTCCAGCAGCCGGCGCAGGATGCGCGGCGCCACCACCGCCTCCCCGGCCGCCACCGTGCGGATCGCGGTCACCAGGTCCTCGGCCGGCACGTCCTTGGCCAGGAACCCGCTCGCCCCGGCGCGCAGCGCGCCGACCACGTACTCGTCCAGGTCGAAGGTGGTGAGGATGAGCACCCGCACCGGCAGCCGGGCGTCGACGATGGCCCGGGTCGCCGCCACCCCGTCCATCCGGGGCATCCGGATGTCCATCAGCACCACGTCCGGCAGCAGCCGGCGGGACAGCTCCACCGCCTCCAGGCCGTCCCCGGCCTCGGCCACGATGTCCAGGTCGTCCTCGGTGCCCAGCACCATCCGGAACCCGGTCCGCAGCAACGGCTGGTCGTCGGCGAGCAGGACACGCACCGGCCGGCCCGTGCTGTCGGTCATCCCCGTCCCCCCGTCGCCGCGCCCGCCGGGACCGCCCCGGCGGAGTCCAGCGGGATCCGCGCGTACACCCGGAAGCCGCCGCCGGGCCGCGGGCCCGTCCGCAGGATCCCACCGTAGAGGGCGACCCGCTCGCGCATCCCGACCAGCCCGTGCCCGATCCGGTCGGTCGCCGGCGCGGGCCCCCGCCCGGTGTCGGTCACCTCCACCGCCAGCCAGCCGTCGCCCCAGGTCAGCTCGACCTCCGCGGTGGCCCGCCCGCCGTGCTTGAGGGTGTTGGTCAGCGCCTCCTGGATGACCCGGTAGACCGCCAGCGCCACGCCCTCCTCCAGCGCGGCGGGCGTCCCGTCCACCCGCAGCGTCACCGGCAGCCCGGCCTCCCGGACCTGCTCGACGAGGGCCTCGATGCCGGTCAGCCCCGGCTGCGGGGCCAGCTCGGCCGCCGGCTCGGCGTCGGTGCGCAGCACGTCCAGCAGCCGGCGCAGCTCCCGCAGGGTCGCCCGGCCGGTCTCCTCGATGGTGGCCATCGCCCCGTCGGCGGCCTGCGGGTCCCGGTGCAGCACCCGCCGCGCCCCGGTCGCCAGGACGCCCATCACGCTGACGTGGTGGGCCACCACGTCGTGCAGCTCCCGGGCGATCCGCCGCCGCTCGTCGGCGACGGCCTGCTCGGCCAGGGACCGCTGGGTGGACTCGGCGATCCGGGCCCGCTCCCGCAGCATCCGGGTCGACTGCCGGCGCGCCTGCACCGCCCGGCCCACCGCGAACGCCACCCCGGCGGTGAGCAGGTTGTTGAGCAGCAGGTACGCCGGACCCATGTCGAGCACGCCGTCCAGCGGGACGGCCAGGTTGGCCAGCAGCACCGGCACCCACAGCAGCAGCGCGGCCAGCACGGCCGGGCGCAGCGGCCGGTGGGCGGCCATCGTGTAGGTGAGCACCACGAAGGCCAGCCCCTGGGTGCCCGGCGCGTGCCGCAGCAGCACCGGCAGGGCCAGGGTCGCCACCGCCGCCACCACCGCCGGCCACGGCGCGACCCGGCGCACCGCCACCGGGGCGGCGGCGAGCACGCTGCCGCCCAGCGCGGCCCAGAGCTGCCCGGGCCGCAGCTCCTGCGGCATGAGCAGCAGGAACGCGGCGTCCAGCGCCGCCAGGACGAGGGCGAGGCCGGTGTCGGCGGCCAGCGGTCGACGCCGGAGCCACCCCGGCAGCCGGTTGGTCATGCCACGACGCTAGCCGCCACCCGGCCGGACCCGTCGTCGCCGAAGCCGAACCCGGCCTCCTCCGGAAGGAGGAGGGTCACTCGTCCGCCCCCGGCGCCGCCGGCCGGGACCGGGCGTCGGTGAGCGGGTCGCCGCCACCGGCGACCGGGAACGGCGGCGGGGTGCCGCCGAAGCTCGGGCAGCGCGCCTGGTGGCTGCACCAGTCGCAGAGCCGGCTCGGTCGGGGCCGGAAATCCTGCCGGGCGGTGGCCTGCTCGATCGCCTGCCAGAGCGCCACCACCGTGCGCTCGAAGCGCAGCAGCTCCTCGGCGTCGGGGGCGTAGTCGCACACCTCGGCGTCCTTCAGGTAGAGCAGCCGCAGCACCCGGGGCACCACGCCCCGGGTCCGCCACAGCACCAGGGCGTAGAACTTGAGCTGGAACAGCGCCCGCGCCTCGAACGCCTCGCGCGGCGCCCCGCCGGTCTTGTAGTCGACCACCCGCAGCGCGCCGTCCGGGGCCACGTCGAGCCGGTCCAGGTAGCCGCGGATCAGCAGCTCCCCGTCGACCACCGCGGAGATCAACGCCTCCCGCTCGGCCGGCTCCAGCCGGCGCGGGTCCTCCACCGCGAAGTAGCCCTCCAGCAGGCTCGCCGCCGAGCGGAGGAAATCGGCCTGCGCCGTGGCGTCGCCCTCGGCGAACAGGGTGGCCAGCTCCGGCTGCTCGGCGACCAGCCGGTCCCACTGCGGGGAAACCAGGTCACCGGCGGACCGCGGGGTGCGCGCCGCCGCCGGCAGGTCGAACAGCCGCTCCAGCACCGCGTGCACCAGGGTGCCCCGGGCCTGCTCCACGGTCGGCCGCTCGGGCAGCCGGTCGATGCTGCGGAACCGGTAGAGCAGCGGACAGGTCTTGAAGTCCGCCGCCCGTGACGGCGACAGCGAGGCCCGCACCGAGGGCGGCTCCGCCGCCGGGGGAAGGGGCTGCGCGTCGATCACCGGTTCCGCCGTCATGCCCGGAAGGTTAGGGCACCGGTGTGACAGGGCGGCCGTCGCCGCACCGGGGCATGATCCGCCGCGCGTACCATCAGGCCGGTGGAGCGCAGCAGCCGACCGTCCCGCCGGCCCGGGCTGACCGTCGGTCGGGTGTGCGGCGTCCCGCTGCGCGTCGACGCGTCGATGCTGCTGCTCACCGCCGTCGTCACCGTGCTGTACGCGGCCCTCGCCCGCCGCCAGCTCGACCTCGGCCAGCTCGGCGGCTACCTGGTCGCGCTGGGCTTCGTGATCTCCCTGCTCGGCTCGGTGCTGCTGCACGAGCTGGGGCACGCGCTCACCGCCCGCCGGCACGGCATCGGCGTGCGCGGGATCACCCTGGAGCTGCTCGGCGGCTACACCGAGATGGACCGGGACGCCCCCAGCCCCCGCGTCGACCTGCTGGTCTCGCTGGCCGGCCCGGCCGTCTCCGCGGTCCTCGGCGCCGCCGGCGTGGCCGCCACCCTGGCCCTGCCCGGCGGCACCCTGGCCCACCAGCTCGCCTTCCAACTGGCGGTCAGCAACGTGGTGGTCGCCGTGTTCAACAGCCTGCCCGGGCTCCCGCTCGACGGCGGCCGGGCGTTGCGGGCCGCGGTCTGGGCGCTCACCCGGGACCGGCACCTGGGCACCGAGGTCGCCGGCTGGGTCGGCCGGGCCGTGGCGGTGGTCACCCTGGCCCTGGTCGTCCTGCTCACCCTGCGCCGCGCCGTCGCCCCGCTCGCGCTGCCGCTGGTGCTGCTCGTCGCGGTCACCCTGTGGCGCGGCGCCGGGCAGTCCATCCGGATGGCCCGGATCGGCCGGCGCCTGCCGCTGGTCGACCTCGCCCGGCTGGCCCGCCCGGTGTTCCCGGTACCCAGCGGCACCCCGCTGGCGGAGGCGCAGCGCCGCCGCGCCGAGGGCGTCGATCCGGCCGCCGCGCTCGCCGTGGCCGACGCCACCGGCCGGCCGGTCGCCCTGGTCGACCCGGCCCGGGCCGACGCCGTACCCCCGGAACGGCGGCCGTGGCTCGCGGTGGACGCGGTCTGCCGCGACCTGGCCGGCCTGCCCGCCCTCCCGGTCGGCGCGGACGGCGAGCACGTGCTGGAGACCCTGCGCACCCACCCGGGCGCACAGTACGTCGTGACGGCAGGCGAAGATGTGGTCGGCGTCCTGCACATCGCGGATCTGGCCCAGCTCCTGGAACCCAAACGGAAGACGAACACGTGACCGCTCATTCCCCGACCGCCCCGGCGCTGCCTCCTGTGCACCGGGGGCCGTTCCGGCCCGGCGACCGGGTGCAGCTGACCGACCCCAAGGGCCGGATGCACACCGTGACGCTGGAACCCGGCAAGGAGTTCCACACCCACCGGGGGATCCTCAAGCACGACGCGCTGATCGGCCTGCCCGACGGCAGCGTGGTCACCACCGCCGGCGGCGGCACCGCGTTCCTGGCGCTGCGGCCGCTGCTGTCGGACTACGTGCTGTCCATGCCGCGCGGCGCCCAGGTGATCTATCCGAAGGACTCGGCGCAGATCGTGGCCATGGGCGACATCTTCCCCGGCGCCAAGGTCCTCGAGGCGGGCGCCGGCTCCGGCGCGCTCTCCTGCTCGTTGCTGCGCGCCGTGGGCACCGAGGGCGAGCTGCACTCCTGGGAGCTGCGGGAGGACTTCGCCGAGATCGCCAAGCGCAACGTGGAGGCCTTCTTCGCCGGCCCGCACCCGGCCTGGCGGCTGCACGTCGGTGACGTCGCGCAGTGCCAGGAGACCGGCTTCGACCGGATCATCCTGGACATGCTCACCCCGTGGGAGACCCTCGACATGGTCGAGCGGGCGCTCGTGCCCGGCGGCGTCTTCATCGGCTACGTGGCCACCACCCCGCAGCTGTCCGAGCTGGTCGAGGCGCTGCGCGAGCGCGGCGGGTGGACCGAGCCGCGGGCGTGGGAGTCCCTGGTGCGCGACTGGCACGCCGAAGGGCTGGCCGTCCGCCCCGACCACCGCATGATCGCGCACACCGCCTTCCTGGTCTCCGCGCGCAAGCTCGCCCCCGGGGTCACCGCGCCGCCGCGGCGGCGCAAACCCAGCAAGGGCACCGAGGCGTACGTCCAGCGCCGGCAGGCGCTGCGCGAGGCGGAACTGGCCCGCCGGGTGGCCGCCGAGGAGCCGGCGCAGGGCCAGCCGTGACCCCCCGGCGCGGACGGGGATGAGCGGGTGGATCATGTGTCCGGGGGACGGCGCCGGACGGGCGGAGACGGTGGCATGAGCGAGCGGATCGGTGGACGGGATCACCGGGAGGCGTGGGCATGAGCAGCCCCGGCTACGGCAACGGCGACCTGCCCGCGGTCTTTCCCGACTGGTCGCCCTACGCCGACCTGGAGTCGGCGGCCCGGGCCTACCTGCGCGACCCGGACATCGCCCTGGACGCCCTCGGCGGGGTGCTGCGCGGCGCGTCGGTGCTCGGCTTCACCCTGGAACGCTTCGTCAACGAGGTCAACGGGGTGTGGCAGGAGGTCGTCGTCTGCGACGGCAGCCGGCTGGTGCTCTGGCACGGCGAGGACGTCCCGCCGGGGGAGGGGCCGCCCGGGTCGATGACCTCCTCGTTGCGGGTGGTGCCGGTCTCCACGGTCACCGAGGTCGGCTGCCGGCGCCGGCTCACCCGCGCCGACAACGGCGAGGTCCGGGTCGACAGCATCGACGTCTACCTGCTGCTCAGCTCGCTGGACGAGGCCCCGCCCGGTGACGAGGCGGTCGGCGCGCCCCGGCACGACGCGCTGCGTTTCGGCAAGACCCTCGACGACGGCGGGGCCGGGCAGATCGCCCGGCTGGAGGAGTTCGCCCGGCTCGTCGCCTCGGTGGTCGGCCGCCCCCTGCTCTGACCGACGCACGCGGGCCGGGGACGTCGCCGTCCCCGGCCCGCGCTGTCGATCGTGCTGGCTGCTCCGCCCGGTCGGGCCTCAGTCCTCGGCCTCGGGCCCGGCCACCTCGACGCCGTCGCCGCGCACCACGTGGATGCACTCGCCCGGGCACTCCTTCGCCGAGTCGATCACCTCGAGGCGCAGGTGCTCGGGCACGTCCACCCGCGCGCCGGGGGTCAACCGCAGCTCGCCGTCGGCGCCCTTGACGTACGCCAGGCCGTCGACGTCGAACTCGAAGACCTCCGGCGCGTACTGCACGCACAGCCCGTCACCGGTGCAGAGGTCCTGGTCGACCCAGACCTGAAGCTGGTCCGTCGCGACGTCGGTCACGAAGCACCCCCCATGTTCTCCCGTCCCACCCCCCGACGGTACCCGAACGCCCGTACCCGCCCGCCGAGCAGCCCTTGGCGATCAAGCTTCGGTGACGAGCGCGTTGCGGAGGACCGAATCGGGCTCATAGCGGCTAGTGTTAGCTCAGAACGTTCAAGCCCCCCGGGGAGGTGGGACGTGGCACGCAGCGACGACGCGGACTCGCGCGCCGCACGGTGGGAGAAGGAGGCCCACGATCTCTCCACGCAGGTCGCGTTCCTGCAAGAGGAACTCGCTCTGGTGCGGCGCAAGTTGACCGAAAGCCCCCGACACGTCCGGCAGCTCGAGGAGCGGCTGGCGGCCACCCAGGCCCAGTTGGCGCGGCTGACCGAGAACAACGAACGGCTCGTGAGCACCCTCAAGGAGGCTCGCGCGCAGATCGTGACGCTCAAGGAGGAGATCGACCGCCTCGCCCAGCCACCGAGTGGCTACGGCGTATTCCTGGCCAAGCATGACGACGGCACGGTGGACGTGTTCACCGGCGGGCGCAAGCTCCGGGTGGCCGTCTCACCCTCGTTGGAGGTCGACGAGCTGCGTCGCGGCCAGGAGGTCCTGCTCAACGACGCGCTCAACATCGTCGACGCGCTCGGCTACGAGCGGGTCGGCGAGGTCGTGATGCTCAAGGAGATCCTCGCGGGTCCCGACGGCGCTCCGGGCGACCGGGCCCTGGTGGTCTCCCACTCCGACGAGGAGCGGATCGTGCACCTCGCCGAGACCCTGATCGGTTCGCCGATCCGGGCCGGCGACTCGCTGATGATCGAGCCCCGCTCGGCGTACGCCTACGAGCGGATCCCCAAGAGCGAGGTCGAGGAGCTGGTCCTGGAGGAGGTGCCCGACGTCGACTACACCGACATCGGCGGCCTCCAGGCGCAGATCGAGCAGATCCGCGACGCGGTGGAGCTGCCGTTCCTGCACGCCGACCTGTTCCGCGAGCACCAGCTCCGGCCGCCCAAGGGCATCCTGCTCTACGGCCCGCCCGGCTGCGGCAAGACGCTGATCGCCAAGGCGGTGGCCAACTCGCTGGCCAAGAAGATCGCCGAGCGGGAGGGCAAGGAGCGGCACACCAGCTTCTTCCTCAACATCAAGGGCCCGGAGCTGCTCAACAAGTACGTCGGCGAGACCGAGCGGCACATCCGGCTGATCTTCCAGCGGGCCCGGGAGAAGGCCGGCGAGGGCACCCCGGTGATCGTGTTCTTCGACGAGATGGACTCGGTGTTCCGCACCCGCGGTTCCGGCGTCTCCTCCGACGTGGAGAACACCATCGTCCCGCAGCTGCTCAGCGAGATCGACGGCGTGGAGGGCCTGGAGAACGTCATCGTCATCGGCGCCTCCAACCGGGAAGACATGATCGACCCGGCGATCCTGCGCCCCGGTCGGCTCGACGTGAAGATCAAGATCGAGCGGCCGGACGCCGAGGCGGCCAAGGACATCTTCTCCAAGTACATCCTCGCCGGCCTGCCCCTGCACGCCGACGACCTCGCCGAGCACGGCGCCGACCCCCAGGCCACCGTCGCCGCGATGATCGACGCGGTGGTGCTGCGGATGTACTCGGAGACCGAGGAGAACCGCTTCCTCGAGGTCACCTACGCCAACGGCGACAAGGAAGTCCTCTACTTCAAGGACTTCAACTCCGGCGCGATGATCCAGAACATCGTCGACCGGGGCAAGAAGATGGCCATCAAGGAGTTCCTCACCTCGGGGCGCAAGGGCCTGCGGCTGCAGCACCTGCTCGACGCCTGCGTCGACGAGTTCCGCGAGAACGAGGACCTGCCCAACACCACCAACCCCGACGACTGGGCGCGCATCTCCGGCAAGAAGGGCGAGCGGATCGTCTACATCCGCACGCTCGTCTCCGGCGGCAAGGGCGCCGAGGCCGGGCGGTCGATAGAGACCGCCAGCAACACCGGCCAGTACCTGTAACCCCACAGCGACACCGAAGGGCCCGCGGCGCACCCGCCGCGGGCCCTTCGCACGTCCGCGCGGCGCCGCCCGCGCCCGCCCCGGCCGCGGCGCGCGTCCGCGCGGCGCCGGCCACGTCGCACGCGCGGGCCCCGCCGCGCCACCTTCCCGGGTGACGGCGACTACGCTCGACGTGACGGGGACCGGGACGGCGAGCGGAGCGGGCAGGTCGATGAGCGTCAGACGGATCATGGGCACCGAGGTCGAGTACGGCATCTCCGTTCCCGGCCAGGCCGGAGCCAACCCGATGGTCACCTCCTCGCAGGTGGTCAACGCCTACGGGGCGCGCCCCGAACTCAACCGGGGCGGCCGGGCCCGCTGGGACTACGAGGAGGAGTCGCCGCTGCGCGACGCCCGGGGCTTCACCTACTCCGGTGCCGCGTACGACCCGGCCGAGGCGCTCGCCGACGAGGACCTGGGGCTCGCCAACGTGATACTCACCAACGGCGCCCGGCTCTACGTCGACCACGCGCACCCGGAGTACTCCACGCCCGAGGTGACCAACCCGCTGGACGTGGTGCGCTGGGACAAGGCCGGCGAGCGGGTGATGGCCGAGGCGGCGCGGCGGGCCGCCACCATCCCCGGCACCCACCCGATCCACCTCTACAAGAACAACACCGACAACAAGGGCGCCAGCTACGGTGCCCACGAGAACTACCTCATGCGCCGGCAGACCCCGTTCGCCGACATCGTGGCGTACCTGACGCCGTTCTTCGTCACCCGGCAGATCGTCTGCGGTGCGGGCCGGGTCGGCATCGGCCAGGACGGCGGCCAGAGCGGCTTCCAGATCTCCCAGCGTGCCGACTTCTTCGAGGTCGAGGTGGGGCTGGAGACCACCCTCAAGCGGCCCATCATCAACACCCGGGACGAGCCGCACGCCGACGCCGACAAGTACCGCCGGCTGCACGTGATCATCGGAGACGCCAACCTCTCCGAGATCTCCACGTACCTCAAGGTGGGCACCACGGCGCTGATCCTCACCATGATCGAGGAGAAGGCGCTCGGCGCCGACCTCGGCATCGCCGACCCGGTCAGCGAGCTGCGCGCGGTCAGCCACGACCCGGGGCTCACGCACCTCATGCGGCTGCGCGACGGCCGCCGGCTCACCGCGCTGGACGTGCAGTGGGCCTACCTGGAGCGGGTCCGGTCCTTCGTGGACGACCGCTACGGCGACGACGTGGACGCGCAGACCGCCGACGTGCTGGACCGCTGGGAGAGCGTGCTGGACCGGCTCGGCCGGGACGCCTTCGAGTGCGCCGACGAGCTGGACTGGGTGGCCAAGCTGCGGCTGCTGGAGGGCTACCGGGAGCGGGAGAAGCTCGGCTGGGGCGCGCACAAGCTCCAGCTGGTCGACCTGCAGTACTCCGACGTGCGCCCGGAGAAGGGCCTCTACCACCGGCTGGTCTCCCGCGGCTCGATGAAGACGCTGCTCAC
Source organism: Micromonospora sp. NPDC049836 (assembly GCF_044465125.1). Classification (NCBI taxonomy): domain Bacteria; kingdom Bacillati; phylum Actinomycetota; class Actinomycetes; order Micromonosporales; family Micromonosporaceae; genus Micromonospora; species Micromonospora sp. NPDC049836. The sequence continues at coordinate 604,740 of NZ_JBITLH010000004.1, read as the reverse complement.
CGACGAGCAGACCCGCGCCGCGATGACCGAGCCGCCGGAGGACACCCGGGCCTACTTCCGGGGCCGCTGCCTGGCCCAGTACGCCTCCGAGGTGGTCGCCGCGAGCTGGGACTCGGTCATCTTCGACGTGGGCCGGGAGTCGCTGGTGCGGGTGCCGATGATGGAGCCCGAGCGGGGCACCCGCAAGCACGTCGGGGAGCTGTTCGACCGCTGCGCGAGCGCCAAGGACCTGCTGGAGATGCTGACCGGCGGCTGAGCCGGATGCCGGAAAGCCCGTCGAGTGCCGGAACCCGGCGCGCGACGGGCTTTTCGTCGTCTCCGCGAGGTAAGTTGATCGCAGGGCGATCGTGGAGGAGGCACCACCATGGCGACGCAAGAGGGCGGGCAGACCCAGTCCGGCAAGTCGCACGAGGAGGTCGAGGAGGTTACCGCGCAGGCCAACCCCGAGGTTGCCGAGCGGCACGCCGAGATCACCGAGGACGTCGACGACCTGCTCGACGAGATCGACTCCGTCCTGGAGGAAAACGCAGAAGAGTTCGTCCGCGGATACGTACAAAAAGGCGGGGAGTGAATATATCGGGGCGAAACAGACATGTCGCTTCCGGTGGATGATCAGGACGGGAAACGCCGCTGCCGCGATTGCGAGGAGTGGAAGCCGCTCGACGAGTTCTGTGCGGGCAGCAAGCGTTCGAGCGGCCGCGGCAGCTGCTGCAAACCGTGCTTCAACGCGCGCTCGAAGGCCACCCGCAACATGTGGACCACGATCATCGCACCGGATGGGTGCGCGGGATACTCTGCTTCAACTGCAATGGTGGTCTTGGCCAGTTCCGGGACAGTCCGGCGAGGCTGGCCAGGGCGATCACGTACCTGAGAGGAACCACGTGGCAGCGGGTTTTGATCCATCCGGGCGTCTTCCAGATGTGTTCACCAACGCGGGGACGTCCTCCTTCACAGCGTTCCTGAGCAAGGTGGCCCCCGAGATGCTGCCCGGCCGTCGGCCGCTGCCGCCCGGCATGGCCGCCGACCTGGCGCCGCACGCGACGACCATCGTGGCCATCTCGGCCGCCGGTGGCGTGGTGATGGCCGGCGACCGGCGCGCCACGATGGGCAATCTGATCGCCCAGCGGGACATCGAGAAGGTGCACCCGGCCGACGCGTACTCGCTGGTCGGCATCGCGGGCACCGCGGGCATCGGCATCGAGCTGATGCGACTGTTCCAGGTGGAGCTGGAGCACTACGAGAAGATCGAGGGCGCGATGCTCTCGCTCGACGGCAAGGCCAACCGGCTGGCCTCGATGATCCGGGGCAACCTGGGCGCGGCGATGCAGGGCCTCGCGGTGATCCCGCTCTTCGCCGGGTTCGACCTGGCCGCCGGCGACCCGGTGCGGGCCGGCCGGATCTTCAGCTTCGACGTGACCGGCGGCCCCTACGAGGAGACCGGCTACGACGCGATCGGTTCGGGCTCGCTCTTCGCCAAGTCGGCGCTCAAGAAGCGGTTCCGGGCCGGCCTCTCGGTCGACGACGCAATGCGGCTGGCCGTGGAGGCGCTCTACGACGCGGCCGACGACGACACCGCCACCGGCGGTCCGGACCTGACCCGCCGGATCTACCCGGTGGTGATGACCGCGACGGCGGACGGCACCCACCGGCTCACCGACGCCGAGACGGCGGCGATCGCCGAGAGCGTCGTGGCCGGCCGGATGGAGAACCCCGGCGGCTGAGCCGTCCGCGCGCCCACCTGACCCGTCAGCAGTCCCCAGCACAGCGCCCGAAGGAGAACCGCCGCCGTGGCCATGCAGTTCTACGCCTCGCCCGAGCAGATCATGCGCGACCGCTCCGAGCTGGCCCGCAAGGGCATCGCCCGGGGCCGCAGCGCGGTGGTCCTGAGCTACGACGGTGGGGTGCTCTTCGTCGCGGAGAACCTCTCCAGCACCCTGCACAAGGTCAGCGAGATCTACGACCGGATCGGTTTCGCCGCGGTGGGCCGGTACAACGAGTTCGAGAACCTGCGCCGGGCCGGGGTGCGGATGGCCGACCTGAACGGCCTGAGCTACGACCGCCGGGACGTGACCGGTCTGGCGCTGGCCAACGCCTACGCGCAGACGCTGGGAGCGATCTTCACCGAGCAGTCGAAGCCGTTCGAGGTGGAGATCTGCGTGGCGGAAGTGGGCGCGATCCCGGACGACGACGCGCTCTACCGGGTGACCTACGACGGCTCGGTGAACGACGAGCCGGGCCGGATGGCGATGGGCGGCCAGGCCGAGGCGATCACCGGGGTGCTGAAGAACGAGCACCGGCCGGAGATGTCGCTCTCCGAGGCGGTCCGGGCCGCGATGAAGGCGCTGAGCAGCGTCGGTGGTGAGGGCGGATCGGCGCGTACCATCGCCGCCAACCAGTTGGAGGTGGCGGTGCTGGACCGCCGCCGGGTGGGCCGGACGTTCCGGCGGATCACCGGGACGGCGTTGACCGCCCTGCTGGAGGGGGACCCGGCCGCGGACGCCGCGCCGGCGGCGGGGCGGGCGAAGACCCCGACGGTGCCCACCGAGGAGGCGAAGAAGCCGACCACGTCGGCGGGCTCGGCGGACCTGGAGGGCCCGCAGGACGAGGCCGGCGAGTAGTCCCGGACGGAGACCACGCCGGCCCCCGGGACGAAGCCGCGAGCGGCCCTGGGCTGAGCCGCACGCAGGCCAGGCACGAGACCGCGCCGGCCCCGGGGACGAGGCCGCGAGCGGCCCGGGCTGTGGCGGCGGCGGGGCAGGCACGAGAGCGCCGCCGGGCCGGGGAGGAATCCTCGGGACCGGCGCGATCCCGGAGCGGGGTGGGACGGCGACGTCCGTGGCCGCGTCCACCTGGGACCGGCACGCGAGCCCGCCCGCCGGCCGCCCGCGAGGAGGTCACGTCGCGCCGCCCGCTGCGCGTACGCCGGGTCGGAAAGCGGCACCCGCGGCGACCCGGATCGGCCCGGACGGCGACCGCCCCGACGGTGGGATGCGCGCGCGGTGGGAATGGTCGGGCCGATACCGGCCGGACCGGCGCAGTGAGCGCTGCCCATCCGCGGCCTCGGGCGGCTAATGTCACATCATGGAGCGGCGAATCTTCGGCCTCGAGACCGAGTACGGCGTCACCTGCACCTACCGCGGGCAGCGTCGGCTTTCCCCCGACGAGGTCGCGCGGTACCTGTTCCGGCGGGTGGTGTCGTGGGGCCGGTCGAGCAATGTGTTCCTGCGCAACGGAGCCCGCCTCTACCTGGACGTGGGCTCGCACCCGGAGTACGCGACGCCGGAGTGCGACGCGGTGACGGATCTGGTGGCCCACGACCGGGCCGGCGAGCGGATCCTGGAAGGGCTGCTCGTCGACGCGGAGAAGCGGCTGCACGACGAGGGCATCGCGGGCGAGATCTACCTGTTCAAGAACAACACCGACTCGGCCGGCAACTCGTACGGCTGCCACGAGAACTATCTGGTCTCCCGGCACGGCGAGTTCGGCCGCCTCGCCGACGTGCTGATCCCGTTCCTGGTCACCCGGCAGTTGATCTGTGGCGCCGGCAAGGTGCTGCAGACGCCGCGCGGCGCGGTCTACTGCCTCTCCCAGCGGGCCGAGCACATCTGGGAGGGCGTCTCCTCGGCGACCACCCGGAGCCGGCCGATCATCAACACCCGGGACGAGCCGCACGCCGACGCGGAGCGGTACCGCCGGCTGCACGTGATCGTCGGTGACTCGAACATGAACGAGGTCACCACGCTGCTGAAGGTCGGCACCGCCGACATCGTGCTGCGAATGATCGAGGCCGGGGTGGTGATGCGGGACCTGACGCTGGAGAACCCGATCCGGGCGATCCGCGAGGTGTCGCACGACATCACCGGTCGGCGCAAGGTGCGGTTGGCCTCCGGCAAGGAGGTCAGCGCCCTGGAGATCCAGGAGGAGTACCTGGCCAAGGCCACCGAGTTCGTGGAGCGCCGGGGCGGGGACCAGACCGCCAAGCGGGTGGTCGACCTGTGGGCGCGGGTGCTGCGCTCGGTGGAGACCGGCGACCTGGACCCGGTGGCCCGGGAGATCGACTGGGTCACCAAGCTGAAGCTGATCGAGCGGTACCAGCGCAAGCACGACCTGCCGCTGTCGCACCCGCGGGTGGCGCAGATGGACCTGGCGTACCACGACCTGCGGCGCGGCCGGGGCCTGTACGGGCTGCTGGAGCGGCGCGGCGAGGTGGACCGGGTGGCCACCGACCCGGAGATCTTCGAGGCGAAGGAAACCCCGCCGCAGACCACCCGGGCGCGGCTGCGCGGCGAGTTCATCCGGCACGCCCAGGAGAAGCGGCGGGACTTCACCGTGGACTGGGTGCACCTGAAGCTGAACGACCAGGCGCAGCGCACGGTGCTGTGCAAGGACCCGTTCCGGGCGTACGACGAGCGGGTGGAGCGGCTGATCGCCAGCATGTGAGGCGCGGCGGCCGGTGCCCCGGTGCCGGCCGCCCCGCCACCGGTACGCTGGCACGGCGATGAACACTTCCGAACCCTCCGGCCGCGACGGCGGCGCGCGCCCGGACCGCGACCGCGGCACCGAGAAGCTCAACTGGATCGACCGGCGCCGGGAGAAGATCCGCGCCGAGGTCGAGCGGAACCGCCGTGGCGAGTACACGGTGCCGACCTGGGTGCTGGCGGCGGCGCTGGTGCTGATCGTGGGCGCCTGGCTGGCGCTGATCTTCTTCGCCGGCTGAGCCGGCCGGCCGCGGCGCCGGCCGTGGTTGACCGCGGGTTGACCGGGGGCGTTCTGTCGGGGGTCGGGGTTAGCCTCGCCGGCGACGGGAACGGATTGCCTGCCGCCCCGTCCGTCGCTGGGAGGGGTGCCGGGTGTCCACGCGGAGCGCGCCCGCGGTGCCGTCGCTGTCGCGCCGGGCGCTGAACCGGGCCACCCTCGCCCGGCAGTTCCTGCTCGACCGGACACAACTGCCGGCCCTGGACGTGGTGCGCCGGCTGGTCGGGTTGCAGGGCCAGGTGCCGACCGCGCCGTACCTGGGGTTGTGGTCCCGGGTGAGCGGGTTTCGTCGCGACGACCTGACCGGGCTGCTGCTGCGGCGGCAGGTGGTGCGGGCGACCACCGTGCGCGGCACCCTGCACGTGACCGCCGCGGACGATTACCGGTGGCTGCGTCCGCTGCTGCAACCGCTGATGGCGCGGCTGCAACGGCAGTTCATGGGCCGGGCCACCGCCGGCGTGGATCCGGCCGAGCTGGTGGCGTACGCCGCCGCGCTGCTGGCCGAGGAGCCGCTGAGCCGGACCCGGCTGCGGGAGTTGCTGGCCCGGCGCTGGCCGGACCGGGACCGCAGCGCCCTGCTGCACTCCGTGCAGTACCTGCTGCCGCTGGTGCACCTGCCGCCGGCGGGCACCTGGGGCGGCCGGGTGGACGGCCCGTGCGCCCTGGCCGACGAGTGGCTCACCGCCGCGCCGGCCCCGGCCGACCCGGTCGTCCTGGTCCGTCGCTACCTGGCCGCGTTCGGGCCGGCGTCGGTACGGGACGTGCAGGCGTGGTCGGGGCTGACCCGGTTGGCCGAGGTGATCGAGCGGATCCGGGGCGAGCTACGGGTCTTCCGGGACGAGCAGGGGCGCGAACTGTTCGACCTGCCCGACGCGGCGCGGCCCGACCCGGACAACCCGGTGCCGCCCCGGCTGCTGCCGGAGTACGACAACCTCCTGCTGGGCCACGCCGACCGGACCCGGGTGCTCGGCGACGCGGAACGCCGACGGGTGATCACTCCGGCGGTGGCCGCGACGGTGCTGGTGGACGGGTTCGTGGCCGGCACCTGGACGATCGTGCGAGGAGACGGCACGGCGACCCTCGCGGTGCGGCTGTTCGGCCGGCTCGAGCCGGCGGACCGGGACGCGCTGGAGGCGGAGGCGCGACGGCTGCTCGCCTTCGCCTGTCCCGAGTTGCTCGACCTGGCGGTGCGGATCGGCCCGGCCGGGTCTTGACCCGTACCGGCCCGCATGATCGTCTGTCGGCGACAGTGGGGAGCGTGGACCGGATGGCACACATCGACCTCGGCCTCGACGAGCGGGAGCACCCGGGCATCCGGGGACTGACCCGGTTCCGGCCGGAGACCGCCGGGCCGCTCAACGCGCTGGCCGAGGCGCTGCTGCGCGCCCCGCACCCGACCCTGTCGCCGGGGGAGCGGGAGCTGATCGCGGCGTACGTGTCGGATCTGAACGACTGTGGTTTCTGCGCGGCGTCGCACGGGGCGACCGCGGCGGCTCAGTTGCCGGCGGGGGAGTCGCTGGTCGGGCAGGTCCGCGCCGATCCGGAGAGCGCCCCGGTGAGCGGGCGGCTGCGGGCGCTGCTGCGGATCGCGGCGGCCGTGCAGCGGGGCGGACGGGAGGTCACCGTCGAGCTGGTCGACGCGGCCCGGGCCGCGGGCGCGACCGACCTGGAGGTGCACGACACGGTGCTGATCGCGGCCGCGTTCTGCATGTACAACCGGTACGTCGACGGGCTGGGCGCGTTCACCCCGGACGATCCCGAGGCATACCGCCGTTCGGCCGGCTTCCTGGTCCGGCACGGCTACCTGGCCGGCTGAGCCGCGGTCAGCGGGTGAGCGCGGCGGCGTGCCGGCCGGCGGCGGCCGCGGCCAGGAAGTAGGCGTGGTCGGCGTCCAGGCCGCGGCCCATCGTGGACAGCCCGACCGGGCTGGCCCGCAGCGCCGCGTCGAGGCCGTCGGTGGGCACCGTGACGATCCGGTGCCGGCCGGCCAGCGGGGCCAGCGCCGCCGCGACCTCTTCGGCCAGCGCCGGATCGAGGTCGTCGGGGACCACCAGGTCCGCCGGGGCCAGGGCCACCCGCCCGTACGCGGTGAGGCTGTGGTGGGAGACGCCGCGGTGCCGGGGGCGGGGGTCGGCGGCGGAGAGGCGCAGCGAACCGACCGGGTGCCCGCCCAGCGCGGCGACGGCGTTGACCGCCTCGCCGACGGCCACCCCGGAGAAGCCCCAGCGGGTGCCGGTGCCGAGGTTGCCCGGGCCCTGGGCGACGATCGCGACGTCGGCGCGCAGCACGTGCCGGGCGGCGAGCAGGCCGCTGTGCAGGGTGCTGGCCTCCAGGTCGCCGCCGAAGGCCTGGCCGACGCTGATCGTGCCGGCGAGCCGGTCGGCGAGCCCGGCGAGGGTGCGGGAGAACCAGGCGGGTAGCGCCCCGCCGTCGGTGAGCAGGTAGGCCACCCGGGCGTCGGGGGCGTCGGCGTGCACGCCGGCGAGGATCGCCGGCAGCGCGGAGTGCAGGTCGGCGGTGACCACCGGCAGCCCGTCCAGGCTCTCCGCGGCGGCGAGCAGCGCGTGGTGCGGGCTGGCCTCCTCGTCCACCCCGAGCAGGATCGGCTGCAACGGCGTGTAGCGGGCCTTGACCAGGTGGCCGGCGGCCCGGGTGTCGGCGGGCTGCGGCGGGTCGGCGGGGAGCCGGTCGGGCAGGGCGACGACCAGGGCGTACCCGCCGGTGCCGAGCCCCATCAGCAGGGCGCCGGCGTTGAGCAGCACCCGGTCACCGGGCTGCGGGTCGCCGACCAGCGCCGGGTAGGCGAGGGCGCGCATCCGGGCGCCGTCGGGCAGGTCGACGTCGAGTTCCACCGCTCCGGCCCAGCGCCGCCGCACCGCCGTGACCGTGCCGGACCGCCATCGCACCATGCCCGGCACGCTATCGGCCCGCGCCGGGTCGGGGCACGGCCGGGTCGGGACACGGCGGGGTCGGGGGCACGGCGGGGGCACGGCCGGGTCGGGGGCACGGCGGGGTCGGGGGCATGGCCGGATCGGGGGTACGGCCGGGGCGTCGGGGGCCGCCGGTCAGGGCGGGCCGGGGACGCCGCCGGGGCCGTCCGGGCGGGCGTCGTCCTCCTGGACCAGCCGCGTCCCGCGCCGGGCCGCGCCGGGCCGGGAACGGGTGGGGTCGAGGAAGACGTACCCGATCTCCGGGAACTGCTCGGTGAGCCGGCGCTCGGCCTGGTCGGCGGCGGCCTCGATGTCGGCGCCGCTGGCCTCGTCGTCGAAGTCGACCTTGGCGGCGACCAGGATGTCCGCCGGGCCGAGGAACATGGTCATCAGGGTGTCCACCCGGTCGACGTGCGGCAGGGCGGACAGCTCGCGCTCGATCCGCCGGTGCACCCGGTCGGAGACCGCCCGGCCGACCAGCAGCGAGATGTTGCTGCGGGCCAGGATGCCGGCGACCACCAGCAGCAGCACGCCGATCAGGATCGAGGCGAGGCCGTCGTAGAGTTCGTCGCCGGTGAGGTGGGACAGGGTCAGGCCGGCGGCGGCGAGCAGCAGGCCGATCAGCGCGGCGCTGTCCTCCAGGAAGACCGCCTTGACCGTGGTGTCGGCGGTCAGCCGCAGGTAGCGGTGCGGGCTGGCGCGCCACCGGCGGGACGCGCGGCGGATCTGCCGCACCGCCCGGGCCAGCGAGATCGACTCGATGACGAAGGAGAGCGCCAGCACGATGTACGAGGCCGTGTAGTTGCCGGTGTGCTCGTGCACCAGGATGGTGGTCACGCCGTGGGTGATGGCGAAGCCGGCCCCGACCACGAAGGTGAACAGCGCGGCGAGGAACGCCCAGACGTAGCTCTCCTTGCCGTACCCGAACGGGTGCCGCCGGTCGGCGGGGCGGGCGCCCCGGCGCAGCGCCAGGTAGAGCAGCACCTCGGTGGTGGTGTCGGCGACCGAGTGGGCGGCCTCGCTGAGCATCGCCGCGGAGCCGGAGATCAGGCCGGCGACGAGCTTGGCGACCGCGATGGCGAGGTTCGCCGCGCCGGCCACCACGACCGTGCCGACGCTCTCGCTCGTGACCTCCGTCTCCGACATGCGCTTCACCCTATGGCGGCTCCCGCCGGCCCGCCCGGCGGGCGCGACGGGCCGCCGGGCGGGGTGACCGGGATCGCGCACCCGTGCGCCGCGCCCGCGCGGGTGCGCGCTCACGGCGTGCGGGCTGCTAGCGTTCTCCACGTGTCGCGGACCCGTACCGAACGCCTGGTCAACCTGGTGATCTGTCTGCTCTCCACGCGACGGTTCCTGACCGCCGCGCAGATCGCCGCGACCGTGCCCGGCTACGAGCACGATCCGGACGACGCCAAGGACCACGAGGCGTTCCAGCGCAAGTTCGAGCGGGACAAGGCGGAGCTGCGGGAGCTGGGGGTGCCGCTGGAGACCGGGACGGCCAGCGTCTTCGACGCCGAGCCCGGCTACCGGATCGCCCACCGGGAGTACGCGCTGCCGGACATCCCGCTGGAGCCGGACGAGGCGGCCGCCGTGGGCATCGCCGCCCGGCTCTGGCAGCACGCCGGGCTGGCCGCCGCCGCGTCGTCCGGGCTGGCCAAGCTGCGCGCCGCCGGCATCGCGGTGGACCCGCAGGCCACCCTCGGCCTGGAGCCGATGGTGACGGTCGACCCGGCGTTCGCCCCGCTGACCGCCGCCGCCCGGGACCGCCGGGAGGTCACCTTCGACTACCGGGTGCCCGACCGGGACGCCCCGACCCGCCGCCGGCTGCAGCCCTGGGGCGTGGTCTGCTGGCGCGGCCGGTGGTACGTGGTCGGCCACGACCTGGACCGGGCCGCCACCCGCTGCTTCCGGCTCTCCCGGGTGGTGGGCGCGGTGCGCGCCACCGGCGAACCCGGCGCGTACCAGCCGCCCGCCGGGGTGGACCTGATCAGTCACGTGGCCCGCTGGTCCGGGCCGGTGGAGCGGACCGGGCGGGCCACCGTGCTGGTGGCGCCCGGCCGGGCCGCCGGGTTGCGCCGCTGGGCGGTGGAGTCCACCGCCGGGCCCGACGGCGACCGGCTCGTCCTGCCGTACGCGGAGGCGGACTTCCTGGCCGGCCAGCTGACCGGGTACGGCCCGGACGTGCGGGTGCTGGACCCGCCGGAGGTGCGCGAGGCGGTCATCCAGCGGCTGAAGGAGATCGCCGCCCGGCACGACGAGCTGGCGGTGGCCGGGGGAACCCGGTGACCCGCCCGGCGGCCCGTGCCGGCCGCACCTCGGCGGACCGGCTGGCCCGGCTGCTGAACCTGGTGCCCTACCTGCTGGCCCGCCCCGGCATCGAGATCGCCGAGGCGGCGTCCGACCTCGGGGTGACCGAGAAGCAGTTGCGGGAGGACCTGGAGCTGCTCTGGGTGTGCGGGCTGCCCGGCTACGGTCCGGGTGACCTGATCGACATGGCGTTCGACGGCGACCGGGTCACCATCACCTACGACGCGGGCATCGACCGGCCGCTGCGGCTCACCCCGGACGAGGCGCTCGCGCTGGTGGTGGCGCTGCGGATGCTCGCCGAGACCCCCGGGGTGGCCAACCGGGAGGCCGTCGAACGGGCCCTGGCCAAGATCGAGGACGCGGCCGGTGACCTGGCCGGCGCGCCGGTGGAGGTGCGGCTGCCCGGCGACACCGCCCGGGCGCGCGAGCTGCGCGCCGCCGTGGAGCGGGGCCGGGCGCTGCGGATCACCTATTACACGGCGGCCCGGGACGAGACCACCGAGCGGACCATCGACCCGCTGCGGATGCTGATGGTCGGCGGCCGGGCGTACGTGGAGGCGTGGTGCCGCCGGGCCGAGGCGGTGCGGCTGTTCCGGGCGGACCGGATCGACGCGATCCGCGAGCTGCCGGAGGCGGCCGTGGTGCCGCCGCAGGCCCGCCCGCACGACCTCAGCGACGGGGTGTTCCGCCCCTCGCCCGACCTGCCGCTGATCACCCTGCGGATCGGCCGGGGCGAGCGGTGGATCACCGAGTACTACCCGTGCGAGCGGGTCGAGGCCGACGGCGAGCAGTGGCTGGTGTCGCTGCGGGTCACCGACCTGGGCTGGGCCCGGCGGTTCGTGCTGGGGCTGGGCTCGGACGTGACGGTGCTGGCCCCGGCGGAACTGGCCGAGCAGGTCCGCGCCCAGGCGGTGGCGGCGCTCGACGCGTACGCCACGCCGGGCCGCGCCGACCCGGCGGCGGCCGGCGTCCGGGAGTAGGGTGACCGCCGTGGTGACCTGGATCGTGCTCGGCGTCGTGCTGTTCGCCCTCGTGGTGCTGGCCCTGGCCGTCCGGCCGGTGCTGGCCCGGCTGCCCCGGCTGCGCCGGGCGGCGCTGGCCCTGCAACGCCAGCAGGCCGGCGCGACGGCGCTGCAGTCCGCGGCCGAGGCGCTCCAGGAGCGGGCGGTGGCGTTGCAGGAGCGCGCGGCCGAGGCGCAGCAGCGCACGGCGCTGATCAAGGCAAAGCGCGGAAAGTGATCGACAACGGTCGGTTCCCTGCTCGGTAGCTGCGCGTTCCGCGGGGCTTCGCGCACGATCGCGCCGCCGCGGGTGGTTGACGGGACGCGGCGAGTTGGTCGAGACTTCACCGGCCGGTCCCGCACCGAGGGACCCGGCGGGGGTGGCAAGCCTCGTCGACGCACGTACGATGGGCTGCGACCATCCCTCACCACACCTGAGCGACTGGAGCTTTCCCATGGGTGCCCTCAAGCCGTGGCACATCGCCGTACTCGTGGTCGTGCTGATCCTGCTCTTCGGCGCGAAGCGGCTCCCCGACGCGGCCCGTTCGCTGGGCCGCTCGCTGCGGATCATCAAGGCCGAGACCAAGAGCCTGCACGAGGACGGTGACCTGGCCGAGAAGGCCGACGCGCAGGCCGGCTACCAGCCGCTCCCGCCGCAGGCCGCCCCGCAGCAGCAGTACGTGCAGCAGCCGCCGCAGCAGCAGTACGCCCAGCCGGTCGACCCGGTGCAGCGCATCCGCGAAAACTGATCCGAGAGGGCCTCACCACCGTGGCCTTCGGGTTGAAGAAGCGCGGCCCGAGCACCTTCGAACGGGCCGCCGATGGCTCGATGACGCTCATGGAGCACATCCGTGAGCTGCGCAACCGACTGTTCCGGGCGTCGCTGGGCATCGTCGTCGGTCTGATCGCCGGTTTCTGGCTGGCCGAACCGGTCTTCATGCTGCTCAAGCGGCCGTACTGCCGGCTGCCCGACACCACGAACGCCGAGGGGAAGTGTCAGGACCTGCTGGCGCTGGCGCCGACGACGGGTTTCCTGCTGACGGTGAAGCTGGCGCTCTGGCTCGGCCTGATCATCGGCGGGCCGGTCTGGCTCTACCAGCTCTGGGCGTTCATCGCACCGGGCCTGCACCGGCACGAGCGCAAGTGGGCGTACGTCTTCGTGGCGATCGCCGCGCCGCTGTTCGCGGCCGGCGGGGTGCTGGCCTACTTCGTGGTCGACAAGGGCCTCGGGTTCCTCATGGAGGCCGGTGTCGGTGGCCTGTCCAACCAGTTCGAGGTCAGCGCCTACATCGCCTTCGTGACGAACATGATCCTGCTGTTCGGGGTCGCGTTCGAGTTCCCGCTGATCCTGCTCATGCTCAACTTCACCGGGGTGGCCAGCGCGCGGCGGCTGCTCAGCTGGTGGCGTGCGGTGATCTTCATATCCTTCGCGTTCGCGGCGATCGCCACACCCGACCCGGGTCCGTTCGGCATGACGCTGCTCGCCAGCGCGCTCTCCCTGCTCTATTTCGTCGCCGTCGGAGTGGCCTTCCTCAACGACAAGCGGCGCGGCCGGGGCCGGGAGATGTACGCGGGCGTCGCGGACGACGAGGTGTCGCCGCTGGACCTCTCCGTCGAGCCGGTCGAGGCCGCCGGGCGGGTCGAGGCGACCGCGCCGGTCGGTGCGCCGCAGCCGATCACCGCTCCGGCACCGATCGAACGCCGCTACGACGACATGACCTGACCGGGTCCGGGCCGTACCGGCACGGAACGCCGCTCCCGCTCTCGGGGGCGGCGTCTTCCGTCTTCGGCCGGTGCGCCCGCGGGCCCGGCCGGGAGCCGGCCCGCCGGGCGGGCGTCATCGGCAGGTCCGGCGCGGCCCGGGTGACCGGGCCGGGCTCAGACGATCCGGAGGACGCTGCCCGGCGGCGGGGCCGGCACCGCGTCCGGGTGCAGGACTGCCGCGATCGCCTCGACGCCGTCGACCAGGCGCGGGCCGGCCCGCACGATCAGGGCGTCGGCGTCCATGGCCCAGACCTGCGCGGCGGGCAGGTGCGGGGCCACCGACGCGGCCTGCCCGGCGGCCCCGTCCAGCCGGAAGCCGCACGGGGTCACCAGCACCACCTCCGGCCCGGCGGCGGCCAGGGCCGCCCAGGTGGTCGGCGTGGACCGGGCCCCGGGATGGGCGGCCACCGGCTCGCCACCGGCGGCCCGCACCAGGTCCGGGATCCAGTGACCACCGCCGAACGGCGGGTCGATCCACTCGACGACCGCGACCCGCGGCCGCGGCCGCCCGGCCACCGCCGCGTGCACCGCGGCGAGCCGGGCCCGCAGGCCGTCCACCAGGGCCTCGGCCCGATCGGGTACGCGGGCCGCCGCGCCGACGTCGAGAATGCTGCGCAGCACGTCGTCCAGGGTGTGCGGGTCGAGCGAGAGCACGTCGGCCCGGCAGCCCAGATGCGCCACGGCGTCCTCGACCTGCCCGGACGGCAGGGCGCAGACCCGGCACAGGTCCTGGGTGAGGATCAGATCGGGGTCCAGCCCGGCCAGCGCGCCGGCGTGCAGCGTGTACAGGTCCGCGCCGGCGGCCACCTGGCTCCGGACGTACGCGTCGATCTCGCCCGGGCTCATGCCCCGGGTGTCCCGGCCGCCGACCACCACGGTGACGCCGGACCGGTGCTCGGCCGGCACCTCGCACTCGAAGGTGACCCCGACCAGGTGCTCGCCGAGGCCGAGGGCGTAGACGATCTCGGTGGCGGAGGGGAGCAGGGAGACCAGGCGCATCCCGACATCCTGCCCGCCCGCGCCCCGGCAGTCGCACCGGCCCCGCAGTTCCCTCGATCCGGCCTGCGCTTCGGGGCCCGGCGATAGGCTGAGGCGGCGCCGGACCCGGGCATCTCCGGCGGATCGCCCGGGCCGGCAGGGTGACGTCCCTGCTCGAGAGGCGGGTGCGGTGTCTGATCCGATCGAGGCGTTCTTCACGTCGCTCGCCGGGCAGGCCCCGGGACGGCTGCACCGGCGCACGGCCGGCACGATCCGCTTCGAGCTGACCGGGGGCGACGCGGTCGAGCACTGGCACCTGACGATCGCCGACGGCCGGATCGCGGTGAGCCGGCGGGAGCAGCCGGCCGACACGGTGATCCGCAGCGACCGCGACGTCTTCGACCGGATGGCGCGCGGCGAGGCCCGGCCGCTCACCGCCTGGATGCGCAACGACTTCACCGCGGAGGGCCGGTTCCGCTTCGTGGTGCTGCTGGCGCGGCTCTTCCCGCCGCCGGCGGGCCCCGGGCGACCGGGTGCCCGGCTACCGGGGCGGGCCGGTGACACGACCGGGGCGGCGGAATGACGGACAACCTGGTCCGGGTGCTGGACGGCAACATCTTCGTGCTCAGCGAGGACAACGGTGACCTCGAGGCGACCGTCGCCAACCCGTGCGGCTTCTTCGACTTCGACACCCGCTTCCTGTCCCGGTGGCGGCTCAGCCTCAACGGCGAAGGGCTGCACCCGCTCTCCATCGCCGAGCGGGACCACGTCATGCTCCGCTTCTTCCTGGTACCGGGGCGGCCGACGCACTACGTGGACGCCCGGTCCTCGGTGATCCGCGAGCGCACGATCACCGGCGGCGCCTTCGTGGAGCGGCTCACCGTGATCAACCATCACCACGAGCCGGTGGACCTCACCGTCCGGCTCGACGTGGCCAGCGACTTCGCCCCGCTGCTGTCGGTCGGGCACGAGCGCGCCCCGGCGGGCCGGTTCTACCGGCAGGTCGAGGACGGCCGGCTGCGCCTCGGCTACCTGCGCGAGCGGTTCCGGCGCGAGACGCTGGTGTCCAGCAGCGAGCCGGTCGGGGTCGACGAGCAGGGCCTCACGTACGCCCTGCGGCTGGGGCCGAAGGAGACCTGGACCACGAGCCTGCGGGTGGAGGCGCTGGTGCTCGGCCCGGACGGCCGGGACGTGCGGGACCTGCTGGACCGGCCGCCCCGCCGCACCGTCGCGCAGCGGCAGGAGGACCTGCACGCGTGGCTGGCCCGGGCGCCCACGCTGAGCTGCGAATGGGACGCGGTGGCGAGCGCCTACCGGCGCAGCCTGGTGGACCTCGCGGCGCTGCGCTACTCGCCGCTGACCCTGCCGGACCAGGTCATCCCGGCCGCCGGGCTGCCCTGGGCGGCCACCATCACCGGCCGGGACAGCATCGTGACCAGCTTCGAGGCGCTGCCGGTGGCGCCCGAACTGGCCGCCGCGACGCTGCGGATGCTCGGCATCGACCAGGGCTCCGTGCGCGACGACTTCCGGGACGAGGAGCCCGGCAAGATCCTGCGCGAGTTCCGCTACGGCGAGACGGTGGCCTTCGAGGAGCACCCGGAGTCCCCGTACTTCGGCAGCGCCGACACCACCCCGCTGTACGTGATCCTGCTCGACGAGTACGAGCGGTGGACCGGCGACGCGGACCTGGTCCGCGATTTCGAGGACGAGGCGCGCGCCGCGCTGCGCTGGATCGACGAGTACGGCGACCTGCTCGGCGACGGCTACCTGCGGTACCGGCGGCGCAACCAGCGGACCGGGTGCGACAACCAGGGCTGGAAGGACTCGCCGGAGGCGATCTGCCACGCCGACGGCCGGCTGGCCGAGCCCCCGGTGGCGACCTGCGAGCTGCAGGGGTACGCGTACGACGCGAAGCTGCGCGGGGCCCGGCTGGCCCGGGAGTTCTGGCACGACCCCGGCTACGCCGACGAACTCGAGCGGCAGGCCGCGGCGCTGCGGGACCGGTTCAACCGGGACTTCTGGATCGCCGACCGGGGTCACTACGCGCTGGCCCTGGACGGTGCCGGCGAGCAGGTCGACGCGCTCGCGTCGAACATGGGGCACCTGCTGTGGAGCGGCATCGTGCCGCAGTCGCGGGCGGCCCGGGTGGCCGCCCACCTGATGGGCCCGGAGCTCTTCTCCGGTTGGGGGGTGCGCACGCTGGCCACCGGGCAGGCCCGGTACAACCCGCTCAGCCACCACCTGGGCGCGGTGTGGCCGTTCGACAACGCGCTGATCGCCTGGGGTCTGCGCCGGTACGGCTTCACCGAGGAGGCCGGCCGGATCGCCGAGGGGATCATCGCCGTGGCCGGGCACTTCCGGGGCCGGCTGCCGGGCTCGTTCGCCGGCTACGACCGGGACCTGACCGACTACCCGGTGCGCTGTCCGACCGCCAACAGCCCGCAGGCGATGGCGACCGGCGCGCCGTTCCTGCTGCTGCGGGCCGTGCTCGGGTTGGAGCCGGCCGGGCGGCACCTGCTGATGGCTCCCCGGGTGCCGGCCCGGTTCGGCCGGGTGGAACTGCTCGACGTACCCGGCCGCTGGGGCCGCATCGACGTGATCGGCAGCGGACTGGCCCGGGACGGGCGGTGAGCGGTACCGGGCCGCGGCCCGGGGTGCCGGCGGTGCTCGTCACGTTCGGTGCCCGCCGTCGTCGGGCCCGGCCCGGTCCGTGATTGGATGGCGGCATGCGGTTGACGGTGACAGACGTGCCGGAGCGGGAGCGGTTCGAGGCACGGGACGAGAGCGGGACGACGGCCGGGTTCGTCACCTACCAGCTGACCGGCACGATCATCGCCTACACGCACACCGAGGTCGACCCGGCGTTCGAGGGCCAGGGTGTCGGATCGACCCTCGCCCGCGCCGTGATGGACGACGCCCGGGAGCGGGGGCGCACGGTGGTGCCGATCTGCCCCTTCCTCAGCGGGTGGTTGGAGAAGCACCCCGAGTACGACGGGATCGTGGCCCGGTCGACCCGCCGGGCCAAGTGACCCGGGGCGGCTCGCCGGGCGCCGGTTCGGGGGTCCGCGCCATCTGGTGAGCGGGGCGGCCCGTGCCGTACGGTGCTCGCCGTGACCGCGCACGATCATGTCCCGGCCGGCCCCGTCGCCGTGCTCGCCAACCCGACCGCCGGGCGGGGCCGGCACCGTGGCCTGCTGCCCCGCCTGCTGGACCGGCTGGCTGACGCCGGCCGCCCGGTCCGGCTGCTGGAGGCGACCGGCCCGGCGGAGGCCGAGGCGGCCTGCCACGCGGCGGTCGCCGAGGGCGCCGGCGCGCTCGTCGCGGTGGGCGGGGACGGCACGGTGCACCGGGCGGTGCAGGCGGTCGCCGGCACGGCGGTCCCGTTCGGCCCGGTCCCGGCCGGCACGGGCAACGACTTCGCGGTCGACACCGGGTTCCCGGCCGACCCGCTCGACGCCGTCGAGGTGATCGCCGGCGCGTTGCGCGCGGGCCGGAGCCGCCCGGTCGACCTGGCCCGGGTGGCCGGCGTCGACGGTGCCGACCGCTGGTACGGGGCGGTGCTGGCGGCCGGGTTCGACGCGATCGTCAACGAGCGGGCCAACCGGATGCGCTGGCCGCGCGGTCCCCGCCGGTACGACCTGGCGATCCTGGTGGAGCTGGCCCGGCTGCGGCCGCGCCGCTACCGGCTGACCCTCGACGGGGTGACGCACGAGCTGGACGCGGTGCTGGTGGCGGTCGGCAACGCGGCCAGTTACGGCGGCGGCATGCGGATCTGCCCGGACGCCGACCCGACCGACGGGCTGCTGGACGTGGTGGTCGGCGGCCGGTTCGACCGGCTCACCCTGATGCGGGTCAAGCCCCGCATCTATCAGGGCACCCACGTCACCCACCCGTTGGTGCGCACGTTCCGGGCCCGCACCGTGGAGGTGGACGCGGCGGGCATCACCACCTACGTCGACGGGGAGCGGGCGCTGGAGCTGCCGGTGCGGATCAGCGCCGTGCCGGCGGCGCTGCGACTGCTGCGCTGAGCGCGATCTCCCGGTCCGGGTCGGGCGGGGTGTCGGGCGGCGCCGGGGCGGGCGCGCCGGCCCGGACCGCGCCGATGCTCGCCGCGATCACCAGGCCGATGGCCAGCACCTCCACCGGGTGCAGCGCCTGGCCGAGCACGGACCAGCCGGCCAGCGCGGCGATCGCCGGGCCGAGGCTCATCAGCACCGCGAACGTCGCGGTGGGCAGCCGCCGCAGCGCCAGCAGCTCCAGGGTGTACGGCAGCACCGAGGCGAGCAGGGCCAGGCCGGTGCCGAGCCCCAGCACCGCCGGGTGCCAGAGCCTCCCGCCGGCCCCGACCAGCCCGAACGGCAGGGTGACCAGGGCGGCCACGCCCAGCGCCAGGGCGAGCCCGTCGGCGCGCGGGAAGCGCCCGCCGACCCGGGCGGAGCAGATGATGTACGCCGCCCACAGCGCCCCCGCGCCGAGCGCCAGCCCGGCCCCGAACGGGTCGAGCCGGTCGAACCCGCCCTGGCCGAGCAGGGCCACCCCGGCCAGGGCCAGCGCGGCCCAGCACCAGGCGGCGAGCCGCCGGGCGGTGACCACCGACAGCGCCAGCGGCCCGAGCACCTCCAGGGTGACCGCCGGGCCGAGCGGGATCCGCTCGATGGCCTGGTAGAAGATCGAGTTCATGCCGGCCAGGGCCAGCCCGAAGGCGACCACGGCGGCCCAGTCGGCCCGACCGTGGCCGCGCAGCCGCGGCCGGCACACCGCCAGCATCAGCACCGCGCCGATGGCCAGGCGCAGGGTCACCGCCCCGGCCACCCCGGTCCGCGGGAAGATCAGCGCGGCGACCGCCGACCCGAACTGCACCGACAGCGCCCCGCCGAGCACCAGCCCGACCGCGCCCGCCCGGCTGGTCGAGAGGCGGCCCGGCGGGCGCGGGCGAAAGGGGCGGTCGGCCGGCATGCCCCTGACGCTATCCGTTCCTGCCAGCGGCGCCGGCGGCGGGACCGCGGGTCGTCAGGCGGGTCCGCGCCGGGCGCCGCGGGTGGTCAGGCGGGCCGGGCGCCGGCCAGCCGGTCCAGCCATTCGCCGAGCAGGGCCCGCTCGGCGGGGCTGAGCTCGGCGCCGAGCGTCGGCAGGGCGGTCCGCAGCGCGACCGCGTGCCGGACCGCGCCGGCGGTGGCGTGACCCTCGGTGCCGTCCGTGCAGACGGCGGCGAGGACGGCTTCCCGGGTGGCGACGGCGAGGGTGGCGTCGCGGTCCGCCGGCGGGGTCTCGATGAGGCTGAGGGTGACTCCCCGGGCGGCGGCGTGGAGCATGCCGGCGGCCCGCTCGACGGTGACGCGCAGCCGGCCCACCTCGGCCACCCGGATGACGAGCTGGCGGACGATGTCGCCGGCCACCCGCGCGGCGGTGGGCAGCAGACCGGGGCGGGGGTCGCCGTACATGAGGGTGTAGAAGGCGGGGTTGGCGAGCCCGAACTCGACGTGCAGGTCCCAGCCGTGTCGCAGGTCGTCCACCGGGTCGGCGGCCGGCTCGCGGTTCGACTGGGCGTGCAGGTAGGTGGCGAAGCCGTAGCTGGCGGCGGCGTCGAGCAGGCCCCGCATGTCGCCGAACTGCCGGTAGATGGTCGGCGCCTGCACCCCGGCCGCCCGGCTGACGGCGCGGGTGGTCACCGCCTCCCGGCCGCTCTCGGCCAGCAGCCGCGCGGCGGCGCGGACGATGCGGTCGCGGGACGAGTTCTCCACCCTGGCCACGATAGCCGTGTTATGCAGGTCATGTTAGCGGCGTTCCGTTATCCCGGATATCGTGATGGCGTTATCACCGATACCAGGCCGGAGGTAGGACATGAACGAGCAGCTCAGGGTCGCGATCGTCACCGGTGGCTCGCGCGGCATCGGGCGGGCGGTGGCCCAGCGGCTGGCCCGCGCCGGACAGGCCGTGGTGGTCGGCTACGCCGGAAACGAGGCGGCGGCCGAGCAGACCGTCGAGGCGATCCGGGCGGCCGGCGGCCGGGCCGTGGCGGTCCGCGGCGACGTGGCCGAGGAGGCCGACGTCCAGCGCCTCTTCGACCGCGCCGAGCACGAGTACGGCGGCGTCGACGTGGTGGTCAACTGTGCCGGGGTCATGGTCCTCGCCCCGGTTGCCGAGCTGGACCTCGCCGAGCTGGAACGGATGCACCGCACCAACGTGCGGGGCACCTTCGTGGTCAACCAGCAGGCCGCCCGCCGGGTACGCGCCGGCGGGGCGATCGTCAACGTCTCCACCTCGGTCACCCGCCTCAAGGCGCCCACCTACGCCGGGTACGTGGCGTCCAAGGCCGCCGTCGAGGCGATCGCCCTGGTCCTCGCCCGCGAGCTGCGCGGCCGGGACATCACGGTGAACACCGTCGCGCCGGGACCGACCAGCACCGAGCTCTTCCTCAACGGCAAGGACGCCGCCACCATCGAGCGGACGGCGATGGCGAACCCGATGGAGCGGCTGGGCACGCCCGAGGACCTGGCCGAGGTGGTCGCGTTCCTGGCCGGCCCCGGCCGCTGGGTGAACGGCCAGACCGTCTACGCGAACGGGGGCGCCGCCTGAGCCGGACCGGTCAGCCGCGCAGCGCGAGGTCGAGCACCCCGCCGAGCCCGTTGGGGCGGCCGGCGTCGGCGCAGGGCAGCACCAGCACCGCGCAGCCGGCCCGTACCGCGCCCGCGTCGGCCGGCGTGTCGCCCACCATCAGCGTCTGCTCCGGGTCCACCCCGAGCATCCCGCACGCCCGCAGGAAGATCCCCGGGTCCGGCTTGCAGCGCCCGACCTCGTAGGACAGCGCGTACGCGTCGACCAGCCCGTCCAGCCCCCAGGCGGCGAAGAGGGGCCGGATGTCGAAGCCGATGTTGCTGACCACGCCGACCTTCACGTCGCCCTGCCGCAGCGCCTTCAGCACCGCCTCGGTGTCCGGGTACGGCACCCAGCCCTCGGGCACCAGCAGCCGGTCGTAGAGCGCGTCGGCGAAGCCCTCGATGCCCGCGTCGACGGTCTCCGCCAGCCCGGTGAAGGCAGCCCGGTGGGCGTGCGGGTAGAGGTCACGGTCGGCCCACAGCTCGGCCAGCCGGGGCGGCACCCGGGCGGGCAGCGGGCCACCCGCCCGGCCGGCGGTGAGCAGCCGGTCCGCCAGCGACGTGGCCCGCGCCCGGTCCAGCTCCACCCCGCAGGACCCGGCGGCGGCCAACACCCAGTCCAGGGGGTCCTCCACCTGGGCGAGGGTGCCGTGGAAGTCGAGGAGCACCGCCGCCACCGGCCGGCGGGACGGGCTCGGGCGGTCGGCGTCGTCGGCGCCGCTCGAGGCGATGGGCGGTTCGGCATGGTCCGGCACGTCGTGCACCCTACCGACCCGCTCCGACCGGCCTGCCGGACGGCCTTGACCGGTGGTCGTCGGCGGCACCGATTAATCTTGACGACATGTCGAGCCCCGCCGAGCGGTACGCCGCGGCGCGCCGCCGGGCCGCGCAGGCCTCCGCCTTCCCGGCCCTGGACGAGTTCGCCCGCGATCTGGGGTTCGACCTCGACGACTTCCAGCGGGAGGCGTGCGAGGCGCTGGAGCGCGGCAGCGGCGTGCTGGTCTGCGCCCCCACCGGCGCCGGCAAGACGGTGGTCGGCGAGTTCGCCGTACACCTCGCCCTGCGGGGCGGCCCCGGCGCGGCGGCGGCTGCCGACGGAGGCGAGGGGGCGACCACCCGGCGCAAGTGCTTCTACACCACGCCGATCAAGGCGCTGTCCAACCAGAAGTACCACGACCTGATCGACCGCTACGGCGCCGAGCAGGTCGGCCTGCTCACCGGCGACAACGCGATCAACGGCGACGCGCCGGTGGTGGTGATGACCACCGAGGTGCTGCGCAACATGCTCTACGCCGGCTCGGCCACCCTCAAGGGCCTGGCGTACGTGGTGATGGACGAGGTGCACTACCTCGCCGACCGGTTCCGCGGCGGGGTCTGGGAAGAGGTGATCATCCACCTGCCCGCCTCGGTCACCCTGGTCTCGCTCTCCGCCACCGTCTCCAACGCCGAGGAGTTCGCCGACTGGCTGGTCACCGTCCGCGGCGAGACCGCCGTGGTGGTCAGCGAGCACCGGCCGGTGCCGCTGTGGCAGCACATGCTGGTCGGCAGGCGGATGTTCGACCTGTTCCACGACGCCGACGCCGCGCGCAAGCACGACGTGCACCCGGAGCTGCTGCGCTACACCCGGGACACGGTGCGCCGGCTGGAGTTGGGGGAGGGGCGCAGCGCCGGCCCCGGCGGCGGCCGGCGCGGCCCGCGCTGGCGCGGCCCGATGCGCCCGGACATCGTCGACCGGCTCGACCGGGAGGGCCTGCTCCCGGCGATCCTGTTCATCTTCAGCCGGGCCGGCTGCGACGCGGCCGTGCAGCAGTGCCTCGCCGCCGGGCTACGGCTGACCTCACCCGAGGAGCGCGCCGAGATCCGCCGGGTGGTCGAGGCCCGGATCACCGCCATCCCCGGCGAGGACCTCTCCGTGCTCGGCTACTGGGAGTGGCTCGACGGGCTGGAGCGCGGCCTGGCGTCCCACCACGCCGGCATGCTGCCGGCGTTCAAGGAGGTCGTCGAGGAGCTGTTCGTCCGCGGCCTGGTCAAGGCGGTCTTCGCCACCGAGACCCTGGCGCTGGGCATCAACATGCCGGCCCGCTGCGTGGTGCTGGAGCGCCTGGTCAAGTTCAACGGCGAGGCGCACGTCGACCTCACCCCGGGGGAATACACCCAGCTCACCGGCCGGGCCGGCCGGCGCGGCATCGACGTGGAGGGGCACGCGGTGGTGGTCTGGTCGCCGGAGACCGACCCCCGGCACGTGGCCGGCCTCGCCTCCACCCGGACCTACCCGCTGCGGTCCAGCTTCCGCCCGTCGTACAACATGGCGGTCAACCTGGTCGGCACGGTCGGCGCGGAGCCGGCCCGGGCGCTGCTGGAGTCCTCCTTCGCCCAGTTCCAGGCGGACCGGTCGGTGGTCGGCCTGGCCCGGCAGGTGCAGCGCAACACCGAGACCATCGACGCGTACGGCGCGGAGGCGGCCTGCCACCACGGCGACTTCGACGAGTACTTCGGGCTGCGGGTGGCCATCGCCGACCGGGAGCGCGCCATCGCCCGGCAGGGGCAGAGCCAGCGCAAGGCGGCGGCCGTCGCCTCGCTGGAGCGGCTGCGGGTCGGTGACGTGATCCGGGTGCCGTCGGGCCGGCGCGCCGGCCTGGCCGTGGTGCTCGACCCGGCAACCGGCGGCTTCGGCGAGCCGCGTCCGCTGGTGCTCACCCAGGACCGCTGGGCCGGCCGGGTCAGCCCCGGCGACTTCACCAGCCCCGCCGAGGTGCTCACCCGGATCCGGGTGCCCAAGCACTTCAACCACCGCTCCCCGGCGGCCCGGCGCGACCTGGCCGCGGCGGTCAGCGGCACCGGGCTGGACCGGCACGGCGGGCGGCGGGGCGGGCGGTCCCGGCAGGCCGTCGGCGAGGACCACCGGCTCAGCCAGCTCCGCGCCGAGCTGCGCGCCCACCCCTGCCACGCCTGCCCGGACCGGGAGGAGCACGCCCGCTGGGCGGAGCGGCGCCGCCGCCTGGAGCGCGACACCGAGGAGCTGCGTCAGCGGGTCGCCGGCCGGACCGGCTCGCTGGCCCGGACGTTCGACCGGATCGTGGCGCTGCTGACCGCGCGCGGCTACCTCTCCGCCGCCGGCGAGGTGACCGACGCGGGCCGGATGCTGGGCCGGATCTGGACCGAGGCCGACCTGCTGGTCGCCGAGTGCCTGCGCCGCGGGGTCTGGGACGGGCTCTCCCCGGCCGAGCTGGCCGCCGCGGTCTCCGTGGTGGTCTTCGAGGCCCGCCGGGACGTCGACGAACGGGCCTCCCTGCCGCGCGGCGCGGTCGGCGACGCGGTCGACGAGACGTTGAAGCTGTGGGGCGACATCGAGGCCGACGAGGCCGCCCGGGGGCTGGCCGTCACCCGCGAGCCGGACCTCGGCTTCGCCTGGCCGATCTACCGCTGGGCGCGGGGGGAGGCCCTCGCCAAGGTGCTGGCCAGCGGCCACCAGATCGACGGGGAGATGCCGGCCGGGGACTTCGTCCGCTGGGCCCGGCAGGTCGTCGACCTGCTCGGCCAACTGGCCGACTCCGGGGGCGCGTCGGCGGAGCTGCGCGGCACCGCCCGGCAGGCGATCGCGGCGGTCAACCGGGGCGTGCTGGCCTACCACGCCGTCGCCTGACCGTCACCGCCGACCGGGCGGCAGGTGGCGCAGCCGCCAGCCACGGTCGTGGCGTCGGTGCTGCTCGGCGGGTGGTCAGCCGCGGTCGGCGAGGGCGTCCACCAGCCGCCGGCACGAGCCGGCGAGGTTCCACCGCTGCGCCAGCTCCAGCAGCCGGTCCGGGTCGGCCGGGGCGGCCGGCAGCGCGGTGCGCAGCGCCGGCAGCGGCACGTCGGTGGCGACCCGCACCACCTTCGGCGCCACGGCCAGGTAGTCGCGCGCGGCGGCCAGCTTGGCGCGCAGCCCGGGGGCGAAGCCGCTCTCGCCGTCGTCCAGGGCGGCGAGGATCCCGTCCAGCCCGCCGTACCGCTCGATCAGCCGGGCGGCCGTCTTTTCGCCGACCCCGGGCACCCCGGGCAGCCCGTCGCTGGGGTCGCCGCGCAGGGCGGCGAAGTCGGCGTACCGGTCGGCGGGGACCCCGTAGCGGGCCCGGACCGCGGCGTCGTCGCAGTCGTCGAGCTTGGACACGCCGCGTCCGATGTAGAGCAGCCGCACCTGGCGGGCGTCGTCGACCAGCTGGAACAGGTCCCGGTCGCCGGAGACCACCTC
The DNA here is from genome assembly GCF_044465125.1 of Micromonospora sp. NPDC049836. Lineage (NCBI taxonomy): Bacteria > Bacillati > Actinomycetota > Actinomycetes > Micromonosporales > Micromonosporaceae > Micromonospora > Micromonospora sp. NPDC049836. The sequence continues at coordinate 580,178 of NZ_JBITLH010000004.1, read as the reverse complement.
CACCGGGCCGGGCTGGGTCACCGACAGGGTGCCGAGCACGTCGTCCGCCTCGTAGCCGGTCGCGCCGACCGCGGTGATGCCGAGCGCGTCGAGCACCTCGAGGATCATCGGCACCTGGGGGGAGAGGGTGTCGGGCACCACCTCGCCGCCCTCCGGCGCGACCCGGTGCGCCTTGTACGTCGGCAGCAGCTCGACCCGCCACGCCGGCCGCCAGTCGTAGTCGAGCGCGCAGAGCATCCGGTCCGGCCGGCGGGTGCGGACGAGCTGGGCGAGCATGTCGAGGAAGCCGCGGACGGCGTTGACCGGCTGGCCGTCGTCGGTCCTTGCCGCCGACTCCGGGATGCCGAAGTAGGCGCGGAAGTAGAGGCTGGGGGAGTCGATCAACAGGATCGGGGGTTGGTGGGCCACCTCGACAGCCTGGCACAGCCCTCCGACGGGTTGGGGGAGGCGGGAGAGCGCCCGGTCAGCCGGCCGAAACGCGCTCCCGCTCGGCCAGCTCGCCGAATGCGCAGGTCGGATCGATTTCCGGAAGGTTTTCCGAAAAACAGTCCGGAAGTTCTTGGTGGTCCCGGGTGCGGCGGCCTAGACTCCGAGCCGGGCAACTAGATCCGTGGTTGTCTATCTCGTCCCGAGGGTCCGGGCCGTCGTCGTGGCGCCTCGCCGGCGAGCGCGCAGGTGACAGGGCATCCCTGCGCGGCGTCCCACCACGTCAGGAGATCCCGGAAGGACCCTCCCGTGAGACACAGGATCAGACTGCTCGGCGCGGCCCTCGTCGCCGCCGGGCTGGCCGCGCTGGCGGCCCTCGCCGCTCCCGGCCCCGCCTCGGCGGCCGCCCTGACCGAGGTGACCAACTTCGGCACCAACCCGAGCAACCTGCGGATGTACCTCTACGTGCCGGACCGGGTCGCGCCGCAGCCCGCCCTCGTGGTGGTCATCCACTACTGCACCGGTTCCGGACCGGCGATGTACTCCGGCACCCAGTTCGCCTCGCTGGCCGACCGGTACGGCTACATCGTGGTCTACCCGTCGGTGACCCGCAGCAGCCAGTGCTTCGACGTCTCGTCCCCGCAGGCGCTGCGCCGCGACGGCGGCAGCGACCCGGTCGGCATCAACTCGATGGTCAGCTACGTCCGGCAGCGCTACAACGTGGACCCGAACCGGATCTTCGCCACCGGCACCTCGTCCGGGGCCATGATGACCAACGTGATGCTCGGTCTCTACCCGGACGTGTTCAGCGCCGGGGCGGCCTTCGCCGGGGTGCCGTTCGGCTGCTTCGCCACCACCAACGGTTCCGAGTGGAACAGCGAGTGCGCCAACGGTCAGGTCATCAAGACCGCCCAGCAGTGGGGCGACCTGGTCCGCAACGCGTACCCGGGGTACAACGGCCGGCGGCCCCGGATGCAGCTGTGGCACGGGACCAACGACGAGACGCTGCGCTACCCGAACTTCGGCGAAGAGATCAAGCAGTGGACCAACGTGCAGGGCCTGAGCCAGACCCCCACGTACACCGACAGTCCACAGTCCGGCTACACCCGCACCCGCTACGGCGGCAGCGGCGGCACCGCGCCGGTCGAGGCGATCAGCATGCAGGGCGTGACGCACAACCTGCCGGTCGACGCCGCGCAGGCGATCCGCTTCTTCGGCCTCGACGGCAGCACCCCGACGACGCCGCCGCCCACCACGCCGCCGCCGACGACTCCGCCCCCGACCACGCCACCCCCGACCACGCCGTCGCCGACGACGCCACCGCCCACCACGCCGCCGCCGACGAGCGGGTGCCGGGTCGGGTACACCGTCAACGCCTGGAACACCGGTCTCACCACGGACGTGACGATCACCAACACCTCGGCCACCCCGGTCAACGGCTGGAGCCTGGCGTTCACCCTGCCCGCGGGGCAGACCATCACCGGGGGCTGGAACGCCACGTACGCGCCGGCCAGCGGCGCGGTGACGGCCCGCAACGTCTCCTACAACGCCACCATTCCGGCCAACGGGTCGGTCAGCATCGGATTCCAGGCCACCCACACCGGTAACCCCGGCAAACCCACCTCGTTCACCCTCAACGGCACGCCCTGCGCGATCGCCTGACCGGCCACGGTCGCCGGGCGCCCCGCGGGCGCCCGGCGACCGTCGGGTTGGTGACACCCGCCCTGCCGGTGTGGCGGATGCGCCGGCGACCGCGGTCCTGATCAACTCATCGGTGGTGTTGACCGACGGTCGTCCCCCGCTCACCGGCGGTGGTCGGCGGGCTCGGGGCATCGTCGCCGACGAGCCGGATGGACCATGGTGCTCACCACTCGCCAGCCCCGCCCCGCCGCCCGGGGCTGGAGCCTCTTCGTCAGCCTCGCCCTGGTCGCCGCCTCGGTGCTGGCGCTCAGCCTCGGCGGCCAGCGGAGCGCCACCGTGGCGGACTTCCTCAGCCGCACCCCGGTGGCCCACCGCGACCTGCGGGTCGGGGTGTTCGGCGACCAGCCGCTGCTCGGCAGCGTCGACTCCCGCGGTCGGCGGGTCGGCTTCGACGTCGAACTGGCCGCCGCCCTGGCCCGGTCCCTGGGTATCCAGCCGTTCTACGTGCCGCTGGCCCCGCAGGAGCGGCTGCGCGCGCTGGTCGAGCGCCGGGTCGACGTCGTGTTCGCCGGCCTGCTGATGACCGCCGAGCGGCGCCGGACCATCGACTTCGCCGGCCCGTACCTGACCGGCGACATCGTCGCGCTCGCCCAGCGCTCCTGGTCGGGCCGGCTGGCCGGCGCCCGGGTCTGCACGGTCGAGGGTTCCACGGTGGACGACCTGCTCACCGGCCGCCGGGTGACCCTGACCCACCGGCGCGGCCAGCGCGACTGCGTGGACGACGTGCGCGCCGGCCGGGTCGACGCCACCGTCGGCGACGAGATCACCCTGCGTGGTCAGGCCTATCCCGTCGGCGGGGCACTGCACGTCTTCCCGCTCGGCGCTGGGCTGCCAGAGCAGCGCTACGGGATCGGGGTCACCCCCGGCGACCGCTACCTCCGGGCGCTCGTCGACTCCTTCCTGCTGGCCAGCTTCGGCAAGGGGGAGGCCGGCGCCTGGCAACGGGTCGCGGACCGCACCCTCGTACCGGCCGGTTACACCCGGGGCCAGCCGCGCCCGGAAGGGACGTTGCTGCGCGGCGCCGACGACGGCGAGCCGGTGGCCGGCGCGGCGGTGCTGCCGCCCGTCGTCGCGCCCGCCGCCAGCACACCGGCGCGGCGACGGCGCCCGGCGCGCCGGGGCCGCGGAGCCGCGCCGCCCCGCCGGCCGTGGCCGCCGAGGCGTCCGGTCGCGGACCCGCCGGAGCACCCGGCCGGCACCACCGTGGTCGACCGCTCGCCGGCCTGGTCCCTGCTGCTGGGCGTGCCGGTGGCGGTGTCCGCCTTGTACCTGTGGATCCAGTCCGGCGGCGACCGGCAGTTCACGCTGATGCTGGCCGACAGCGTGAACCCGATCACCTTCCTGGCCACGGTGAGCCTCTCGGTGGTGTGGATCTTCTTCGCCGTGCCGGCCATGGTCTGCACCGTCGGCGCGGTCGTGCTGGCCAGCGCCACCGACGCCGCGGACCGGCGCGCGCTGTGCCGGCGGCATCCGGTGGCCCGGTGGACGGCGCGTACGCCCCCGTGGGCGATCGGCCTGAGCGTGCTCACCGCGGCGCTCAGCACGCCCCTGGTGCTCCTACCGGCGTGGGGGTTCGCGCTGTACCTCGCCGTGCGGCCGGCCGCCGCCGGCCGGTGGCGCACGCCGCTGGCGGCGGTGCTGCTCGCCGTGCCGGCCGTCGCGATCGGCGCGGCGGCGTGGCGGGAGGGCGAGGCGGCGCTGGTGCTGATCGCCGGCTGGCCGGTGCCGGCGCTGCTGCTGGCCGGCGGGGGCACCGTGCACCGCGCCGCCGTGGCCACCTTCGTGCGGGCCGGCGGCGCGCTGGCCGCCGTGCTCGCCGTCGGCGTGCTGTACGCGGTGGTGACCACCCCGATCCTGCCGACCACCGCGATCCAGGTCGCCCGCCCGGTGGCCGCCACACCGACCGGCGCCCCCGCCGCCGACCCGGACACCGCCACCGGCGGCACCGCGGTCCGTCAGGTGCGCGGGTACGTGGTCTCGGTGGACGGGGAGACCACCACGATCCTGTCCGACCTGGGCGGTGTGGAGATCCTGCCCAACGCCGACATCGTGTCCCGGATCTCCTGTCCCAGCTTCACCGACCTGCCCGGCGACTCGGCGGCCCTGGCCGGGCTGCCGGTACGCGAGTCGCTGCTCAAGGCCCTCGCCCGGCGGCAACGGCCGGCCGCGTTGCAGGACCCGCGCTGTGTGGTCGGCCGGACCTCGGCACCGGACGAGGGGGCAGGCATGACGCCGGCCCCGACGGGTAGGCCAGGCGGGTAGCCGAGAGTCCAGCCGGAACGGGGTGAGTCTGCGATGAAGGTACGACGCTCCCTGCGTGGACTGAAGCGGAAGGTCGGCTCGATCGTGGTCCGCCGGCGCGGCAAGCTTTTCGTGATCAACAAGGCCGATCCCCGGCAGAAGTCCCGGCAGGGCTGACGGCGGACGGGGGACGATGGACATCCTGATCACCGGCGCGGGCAGTGGCCTGGGGCGGGGCGCCGCGCTCGGGCTGGCCCGGGCGGGGCACCACGTGATCGCCGGGGCGGAGATCTGGCCGCAGGTGCGGGCGCTGCGCGACGAGGCGCGGCGGGAGGGGTTGACCCTCGAGGCGATCAAGCTGGACGTGACCGACCAGACCGACCGGGCCGCCGCGCTGCGGCACCGGGTGGACATCCTGGTGCTCAACGCGGGCGTGCAGGAGGCCGGTGCCGTGGTGGAGATACCCATGTCCCGGGTCCGGCGGTCCTTCGAGGTGAACGTCTTCGGCCACCTGCACCTGGTCCAGGGCTTCGCCCCGCAGTTGCTCGACCGGGGCGCCGGCAAGGTGATCTGGGTGTCGTCCGCGGTGGGCATCCGGACCCGCCCCTGGGTCGGCGTGTACGCCGCCACGAAACACGCCATCGAGGCGCTGGCCTGGGCGATGAAGGGTGAGCTGGAGCCGCGTGGCGTCCGGGTGGCCACGATCAACCCGGGCCCGTACCGCACCGGCTACAACGACACCGGCGTCGAGGCGATGGACCAGTGGTGGGACGGGTCGAGCGCGCTGCTGGACCGCCCGGACCTGAGCGACTACCTGGCGCACCAGGACGATCCGCAGGAGATGGTCGACGAGATGGTGCGGGTCATCCCGGCCGCGCACCACCCGTACCGGACCACCCGTCCGGAGGGACTCCGGGAGCGGTTGCGGGAGTTCGAGGCACAGGTCTGGGACGCCGGCACCTGATCGCGTGCGGAAGCCGGCCCGGGCTTCGTTCCGGACTTTTCACAAGCCGCGAAAAAAGGCCGCCGGGGCCGGCGGTTTCATTGACATGCGTCACCGGCCGGGGAACTCTCCACCCGAACGGGCGGGTCACCCGACGCGGGGCCCGCCGTCCCGGCTCCCCACCCGTCCCGGAGAGACCCATGTCACCGGTCCCACCCCGCCCACCCCGCCCCCGCGCCCACCGCCTGCTCACCGCCCTGACCGCCCTGCTCACGGCGGCCGGACTGCTCGCACCGACCCCCGCCCGCGCGGCCGATCCGCTGCTGTCGCAGGGCCGCCCGACGAGCGCCTCGTCGGTGGAGAACGCCGGCAACCCCGCGACCAACGCCACCGACGGCAACGCGGGCACCCGCTGGTCCAGCGCCTTCGCCGATCCACAGTGGCTCCAGGTCGACCTGGGCGCCACCGCCACCATCTCCCGGGTCGTGCTGACCTGGGAGGCGGCGTACGGCCGGGCGTACCAGATCCAGACCTCGACCGACGGCGCCGCCTGGACCACCGTCTACGCCACCACCAGCGGTGACGGCGGCACCGACGACCTCACCGTCAGCGGCACCGGCCGGTACGTGCGGATGTACGGCACGGCCCGGGCCACCGCCTACGGCTACTCGCTCTGGGAGTTCCAGGTCTACGGCACCATTGGCGGCGGCAGCGGCTGCGACACCACCGGCAACGTCGCCCAGGGCCGCCCCGCCACCGCCTCCTCCACCGAGAACGCCGGCACACCCGCCGGGGCGGCGGTCGACGGCAACACCGGCACCCGCTGGTCCAGCGCCGCCGCCGACCCGCAGTGGCTCCAGGTCGACCTGGGCAGCGTGCGGACCCTCTGCCAGGTCGTGCTGACCTGGGAGGCGGCGTACGGCCGGGCGTACCAGATCCAGACCTCGACCGACGGCGCCGCCTGGACCACCGGCTACGCCACCACCACCGGCGACGGCGGCACCGACACCCTGACCGTCAGCGGCACCGGCCGGTACGTGCGGATGTACGGCACCGCCCGGGCGACCGCCTGGGGCTACTCGCTGTGGGAGTTCGCCGTGCACACCACCGGAGGGGGGACCATCCCCGGCGGCGGGTCGCTCGGACCCAACGTCATCACCTTCGACCCGTCGATGTCCGCCGCCACCATCCAGGGCCAGCTCGACGCGGTCTTCCGCACCCAGGAGTCCAACCAGTTCGGCACCCAGCGGTACGCGCTGATGTTCAAGCCCGGCGACTACTCCGGGATCAACGCGCAGATCGGTTTCTACACCTCGATCATGGGGCTGGGCCGGAACCCCGACGACGTGCGCATCCACGGCGACATCACGGTCGACGCGGGCTGGTTCAACGGCAACGCCACCCAGAACTTCTGGCGCTCGGCGGCCAACCTGGAGGTCTTCCCGTCCGCCGGGTTCACCCGCTGGGCGGTCTCCCAGGCCGCGCCGTTCCGCCGGATGGACATCCAGGGCGACCTCAACCTCGCCCCGAACGGCTACGGCTGGGCCAGCGGCGGCTACATCGCCGACAGCCGGGTCACCGGCGTCGTGCAGCCCTACTCCCAGCAGCAGTGGTACACCCGGGACAGCAACGTCGGCGGCTACCTCAACGCGGTCTGGAACATGACCAACTCCGGGGTGATCGGCGCGCCGGCCACCAGCTTCCCGAACCCGGCGTACACCACCCTCGCGCAGACCCCGGTCAGCCGGGACATCCCGTACCTGTACCTCGACGGGGCCGGCGCCTACCAGGTCTTCGTCCCGTCCACCCGGACCAACGCCGCCGGCGCCTCCTGGCTGGGCGGCGCGACCCCGGGCACCTCGATCCCGCTGAGCCAGTTCTACGTCGCCCGCCCCGGCGACTCCACCGCGACCATCAACGCGGCCCTGGCCCAGGGCCTGAACCTGCTGTTCACGCCGGGCGTCTACCCGGTGACCGAGACGATCGCGGTGACCCGGCCGGGCACCGTGGTGCTCGGTCTGGGCTTCGCGACGCTGATCCCGCAGAACGGGGTCACCGCCATGTCGGTCGCCGATGTCGACGGGGTGCGGCTGGCCGGCCTGCTCTTCGACGCCGGCCCGGTCAACTCCCCGGTGCTGCTCCAGGTCGGGCCGGCCGGCGCGACCGCCCGGCACAACGCCAACCCGACCTCGATCCAGGACGTCTTCTTCCGGATCGGCGGCGCGGGCCCCGGCAAGGCCACCACCAGCCTGGTGGTGAACCAGCACGACGCCCTGATCGACCACATCTGGGCCTGGCGGGCCGACCACGGCAGCGGCGTCGGCTGGACGGTGAACACCGCCGACACCGGCCTGATCGTCAACGGCAACTACGTCACCGCGCTCGGCCTCTTCGTCGAGCACTACCAGCGGTACGAGGTGATCTGGAACGGCAACAACGGCCGGACCATCTTCTTCCAGAACGAGTTGCCGTACGACCCGCCGAGCGCGTCGGCCTGGATGAACGGCTCGACGGTCGGCTACGCGGCGTTCAAGGTGGCCAACCCGGTCACCGCGTTCGAGGGCTGGGGGATGGGCAGCTACTGCTACTTCAACGTCGATCCCAGCATCGCCGCATACCACGGGTTCGAGGCGCCGACCGCGGCCGGCGTCCGCTTCCACGACCTGCTGACCGTCTCGCTCGGCGGCAACGGTTCGATCACCCACGTCATCAACGACACCGGCGGCACCGCGCAGGGCACCGCCACGGTGCCGGTGAACCTGGTCAGCTATCCGTGACCCGACCCGGCCGCGTGAGCTGCGGAAGCAGAAGTCGCCGCCCGGCGACGCCGCCGCGTACGGCGACTTGGCCAGGTCCGCCGAACAGGTCGCGTACGCCCGGGCCACCGGGCCGCCGGAGTACGCGTAGACGTTGGGCGCGTTCACCACCTGGATGCTGTCCGACCGGACCGGCCCCCAGTCGTGGTAGAAGTCCAGCTCGCCGGTCGCCCCGTCGACATGGTGGGGGACCGGCCGCTGGTCGGGGTGGTCCACGTCCACCGCGGCCTCCCGGGCCAGCACCACGGTCTGGTCCACCAGCTTCTTCGGGACGCCGTCGGTCCCTGCGCCCGCCGAATCCTCGCCGCCGGCCGCGTCGGTGCCGGACGGCGTGGCGGACGGGCCGTCGCCGGTCGCGCCGGCCGGCGCGGTGCGGGGCGTGGGCGCGGACCGGTCGGCCGGTGCGCCGCCCGTCCCGAGCGGGCCGGCGGTGGCGGTCTCCGGGGACCGGTCCAGCACCGCCCCGGCCCCGGCGGCGCCGCCGGCCAGGCAGGCGAGCGCCAGCAGGACCGTGGCGACCGTGGGCCGGCGGCGCCGCAGTTGCAGCGCGAACAGCAGCAGGACGATCACCACCGCGACGGCGACCAGCAGCAGGTCCTGGTGCAGCACGGCGATCGCCAGGCCGGCCACGCCGCCGACGTCGGCCACGATGCCCAGCGGGCGCATCGGCGACGGCACGCGTCGCTCGGCCGGCTCGCCGGTGGCCGGCTCCGGCGGCGGGACAGGATGGGTCATCGGGCTCCTCCGGGACGGCGCGCGACCGTGACGGTCGGTACCCGCACGGTCGCGCTACGGCGCGGTCATGCTGCCACGACGGTGGCCCCGCCCGGAGTCCCGACACCCGCCCGAGGGGTCCGCAGTCGGCATTCCGACTCCCTCCACCGGCCCGACAACGCGGGATGGGCGGCCCCGGCCGTGCCGAGGCGCTCCGGCCGGGCGCACCGGATCAGCGGCGAGCTGCCGGGCGGTCGGCCGGCGCCGGCGGCGCGCCGGTCGAGGGGCCGGGGCCGGACGACCGGGCACCGGCCAGCGGCCTGGTCGCCGCGAAGCCGGCCAGCGCCGCGTAGATCCGGGCGGAGTCGACCAGGGCGGAGAAGTGCGAGGCGGAGTTGCCGCCCCGGTAGCGGGTGGGGATCTCCACCTGCTCGATCGGCCACCCGTCGCGGACCGCGTGCAGCAGGACGTTCATCTCGTACTCGAAGCGGCTGCCCGGGATCGCGGCGAGCCGGTCGAGCAGCCGCGCCGGGTACGCCCGCAGCCCGGTCTGGGTGTCCCGCAGCGGGCAGCCGGTGGCCAGGTGGAACGCCTCCCGGGTGACCGCGTTGCCGAACCGGCTGCGCAGCGGCACGTCGCCGGCGAAGCGGCGCACGCCGAGCGTCAGCGCGCCGGTGTCCCGCATCCGCTGCGCGACGAGCCTGACGTCGCCGGCCCGGTGCTGCCCGTCGGCGTCCACGCACACCACGTCGCGGCCCGGGTGGTGGCTGGCCACGTACCGGAAGCCGGTCTTGAGCACCACGCCCTTGCCCCGGTTGACCCGGCGGCGCAGCACCGTGCAGCCCCGCTCGCGGGCCGCCGCGAGCACAGCCGTCGCGCCCGGGCCGCTGCCGTCGTCCACCACGACCGGAGGCCCGTCCCAGCCGGCGTCGGCCAGGTCGTCGACCAGACGCAGCAGGTCCTTGCCCGGCTGGTACACCGGCACCAGAACGATCACCGAACCTCCCGCGCGTCGAACGCTCCGGCGGCTACGGCCGCCGTCGTGGATCAGCTCCACCGATCGACGTCCGTCCTACCCGGAGCACCGGGCGGCCAATCACCGCGGCGCACGGGCGTCCGCCGCGAGGTCTCGCCTCGTCCGAAGCCGCCACGCCGTCGACCGCCCGCAGGGGCGACCACAGCTCACCCTGCGGGCCGACCACCCGGCACGGCGGCCACCAGGCGGGCTGGGCAGCACCCGGCCGGCGACCGGCGGCGGGCCGGGGCGCTACCGCCGGGTCCAGCCGCTGAGCAGCCGCGCGGAGCGGGCGATGCCGCGCTCCCGGCGCAGCAACCCGGCCGGGGTGTGCACGCCGAGGTAGCCGAGCCGGGCGGCGGCCCGGATCGCCCGCTCGCGACGCCGGGCCCGACCGGTGGCGGTGTCCGCCGCCGCGACCTCCAGCAGCGCCGCGCCGGACAGGCGCAGCACCTTGCCGGCGAGGAACCGGATCCGGGGCAGGTGCCAGGGGTGCGACACCAGGCCGAGAGGGCGCGCCGGGTCGAACTCGTGCCCGGCGAGCAGGCCGTCCTCGACGGTGTGCACCAGGTTCTGCAGGGTGGTCCGGGAGCGGGTCTCGGCGTGCAGGTCGGCGTACCGGTCCAGGCCGGCGGCGCGGGCCCGGGCCAGCATGAGCTCGGCCTCGCGGCACCCGGCCGGCGGGCAGGCCGCTTCGGGGCTGCCCAGGGGCCACCCGCCGGTGAAGACGACGCGGGGCAGGGCGGCGCGGCGGAACTCGGCGGCGTGCGCCGTGACGTACGCGACGGCCGCCCGGGTGCGCGCCTCGCCCTCGGCGGTCAGCCGGTGACCGTGGCCGTCCGCCACCACGCCGCAGCCGAAGACCAGCAGCACCGTGGCGGTCGGTGAGGTCATCCCCCCACGGTACGTCCGGGGCCGGCCGGATCCCCGTCCGCCTCGGGTGGCCAGGGTGGCTCGCCGACCCCGGTGATCCGCACGCCGCCCCACGGGTCGACCTCGGCCAGCCGGGCCCGGCAGACCCGCTCGCCGACGCGTACCGGCACGTCGCGGCGGCCGGAGCGGAGCAGCCGGACCATCCGGGGGTCCGGTTCGATCCGCCCGGCCCAGTGGTAGCGGCCGTCGACCGGTTCCCAGCGGGCGGCCGCGTGCAGCCGTACCGCGGTGTCGGCGACCCACGCCGGGCCGTGGTAGCTCACCGGTCGACCGGCTCGTGCGCGCGGGCCAGCTCGGCGGGCAGGTCGGCGCCGCGCCGCACCCCCTCGATGCCGCTCCACAGCAGGGTGGTCAGGTAGTCGGTGAGGGCCTCCCGGCGGATCGGCTGGCCGTGCGTGGTCCACCAGTCGCCGACCGCCTGCACGAAGCCGACCAGCCCGTACGCCCACGGCTCCGCGGGGCCGGCGTCCAGGCCGAGCGCGCGCAGCCGGTCCCCGATGGCCCGGGCCAGCCCGGCGGCGACCTGGCGGCTGGTGCCGGCGACCACCTGGTGGATGCCGGGGTGGCCGGCCTGGTGCATGAGGAACCGGTAGAGCGTCGGCTCGGACTCGATCACCCGCAGGTACGCGTCGATGGTCGCCTCGACCAGCGCGCGCTCCTCGCGGACCTGCTCGATGGCGGGGGCGATGCTGTCCACGACGCGGGTCGCCACCACCTCGCTGACCGCGAGCCAGAGCTGCGCCTTGTCCGCGAAGTACCGGTAGAGGACCGGTTTGGTGACGCCGGCGGTGGCGGCCACCTGGTCCATGTCGACCTGTGGGCCGTGGCGGAGCAGCGCCTGCACGGCGGCCCCGATCAGCTCCTGCCGGCGCTGCTCGCGGTGGCCGGCCCAGCGGTCCCGCCGCCCGGCGCGGGGCTCCCCGGCGGGGTCCGGGGCATTGACATCAGTGGAGGTGGGTCGCATGCTACCACTCGTAACAGTTACCCGAAGTTACGTCAATGGGGAGGGGCCATGGAGGGCACGTCGACCGGCTTCCCGCGCGAGGCCGTCGCCACCCGGCTGCTCGCCGCCTCGGTGCGCACCAGCTACGACCCCACCGTCGACATCGACTGGACGGCGCCACCCCGGCCCGACGCGTACTGGCTGCCGCCGCAGCGCAGCAGCCTCTACGGCACGGCCCTGTGGGAAGGGCTCAGCGAGGCGCAGCGCATCGAGCTGACCAAGCACGAGGTGGCCAGCGCGGCCAGCGCCGGGCTGTGGTTCGAGACGATCCTCATGCAGATGCTGATCCGGCACTACTACGACGCCGACCCGACCAGCCGGCACGCCCAGTACGCGCTCACCGAGGTCGCCGACGAGTGCCGGCACTCCATCATGTTCGGCCGGCTCATCGAGGCCACCGGCTGCCCGGTCTACCGGGCCGACCGGGTGGACCACGCGCTCGGCCGCTGGCTCAAGGCCACCGCGACCGGGCCGCAGATGTACGCGGCCATCCTCATCGCCGAGGAGATCCTCGACGCCTTCCAGCGGGAGATCATGGCCGACGAGTCGTTGCAGCCGCTGATCCGGATGGTGTCCCGGATCCACGTGGTCGAGGAGGCCCGCCACGTCCGCTTCGCCCGGGACGAGCTGGCCCGCCAGGTCGAGTCCGCCGGCCCGGTCGCGCTCGGCTACGCGCGGCTGGTGATCGGTCGGGCCGCGTACTCCATCACCCGCCGCCTGGTCCACCCGCAGGCGTACGCGGCGGTCGGCATCGCGCCCGAGGTCGGCCAGGCCGCGGCCCGCGCGAACCCGCACTGGCAGGCGACGCTGCGCTGGTCCGCGCAGCGGATCGCCGACCACCTCACCGAGCTGGGCCTGGTGGCCGGCCCCGGCCGGCTGCTCTGGCGCCGCGCCGGCCTGATCGAGGGCTGAGGGCGACCGGCGGCGACCCCGAGGCGCCGCCGCCGGTCGCGGCCGTCAGGAGGTGGGGAAGCTGTCCGGGGTACGGATGCGGTTGCGCATGAAGTTCCCCGAGTCGGTGAGCACCGCGGTGCCGGCGTAGCTGCCGCCGTTGCAGGTGCCCGGCCGGAACGCGGCGCTGCCCTCGCCGGCGTCGGAGTACGTCCAGTTCGCGTAGCTGATCTTCAGGCGGTCGAGCAGGTCGAGCCAGGTGGTGCTGCTGGCGGCGTCGACCGCGCCGTCACCGGTGTAGGTGACCGTGCCGAACTCGGTCACGAACAGCGGCAGCCGGGAGGCCGCCCGCTGCAGCTCGTTGCGGTAGGTGTCCTGGTGTGACGCCGCGTAGAAGTGGAACGTGTACATGATGTTGTCGGCCCGGACCGGGTTGTTGACGATCTCGTCGGAGTTGCCGCCCTCGGAGACGCCCAGCGACGACCAGCCCCGGGTGCCGACGATGACCACGGCGTCCGGGTCGTTGGCCCGGATCACCGGGATGACCTGCTCGGCGTAGTTCTTGATGGTGGACCAGCTCACGCCGTTCGGCTCGTTGGTGATCTCGTAGATCACGTTCTTCTTGGCGGCGTTGCGGGCCGACACCGCGGCGAAGAAGGTCTTGGCCCGGTCCAGGTTGTACATCGGGTCGCCGGGGGTCAGCGTGTGGAAGTCGATCAGCGCGTACAGGCCGCGCGCCTCCGCCTTGTCCACCAGCGTGTTGACCTGGTTGGTGAAGCCGCTCGGGTTGGTCTCGTAACCCTTCTCCTGCACGTACATCGAGATGCGCAGCAGGTCGGCCTGCCAGTCGTCGGCGAGCGCGTCGAGCGAGGCGTCGTTGTAGCAGTTGGCGAACCACTGCAACCCGTGGGTGCTCATGCCGCGCAACTGGATCGGCCGGCCGTACTGGTTGCAGAGGTTGACCCCGCAGACCCGGAGCTGGCCGTTGATCGCCACCGGCGTGGTGCCGGTCGGTGGCGGGGGAGTGGTCGGCGGCGGGGTGGTCGGCGGGGGAGTCGTGGGCGGCGGGGTGGTCGGCGGCGGCGTGGTCGGCGGGGCGGTGCTGGGGCTGATCCCGCCGGTGCAGGTCGTGCCGTTGAGGGTGAACGCGGTCGGCGCCGGGTTCGCCGTGGTCCACGCGCCGTTGAAGCCGATCGTGGTGCTCGCCCCGCTGCCGAGCGCGCCGTTGTAGCTCATGTTCTGCGCGGTGACCGCGCTGCCGCTCTGCTGCCAGGTCGCCGACCAGCCCTGCGTGACGCGCTGGCCCGAGTCGGGGAAGGTGAAACCCAGGGTCCAGGCGCTCACCGGGTCGCCCAGGTTCTGGATGGTGAGGTTGGCGGTGAAGCCGCCCGGCCAGGAGTTGGTGGTGTAGGTGACGGCGCAGCCGGTCGCCGCCGCGGCGGTGGTCATCGGCAGCACGGCGGTCGCGGCCAGGGCGAGGGCGCCGACGGCGCCGCTCACCAGAAGGGTGCGCCGGGGCGGGCGCGGAATCGAGGACATGCGGGTCGTCCCATCTGCGGGGTGGGGAGTGGACGGTGCCCGTCGCGAACTCGCCCGGTGAGTCGGACGCGGCGGCAGCCTCGGGAGCGCTCCCACGACGATAGAGGGGTGCGCCGCGCGGTGCAAGGTCGTCGATGTCCGCCCGGCCGCCGCTTGGTGGCGTGGCACCGGCCGCGCCCGGTGGCGGGGCGGGTGGTGTCCACGCTCACGGGCGGCGTACCGCCCCGGTCTCGCGGTTTCTCGCCCGTAATGCGTACGTCTGGGCGATACATCCATCGGCCGTTCGGTTGATATGGCCGCAACCTTTGGTCTAGGGTGACTGGCACAACCGGTGCTTGGGGAGCACCAGTTCTCCTCGGACAGGAAGGGCAGCATGACCACGACGACCATCGCGCCGACGACCACCGAGGCGCACCGTGCGGCGGTGACCGGCGAGGAGACCCGCGCCAGTGAGCTGATCGCGGCCCTGGCCGCGCTGCCCGAGGGGCACCCGGAGCGGCCGGCGCTGCGCAACCAGGTCATCGAGGCGTGGCTGCCGCTGGCCAACCACCTCGCCGCCCGCTACAGCGGCCGGGGCGAGCCGACCGGCGACCTGGCCCAGACCGCCGCCCTCGGGCTGATCAAGGCGGTGGACCGGTTCGACGCCTCCCGGGGCGTGGACTTCGCCGGCTTCGCCATCCCGACCATCCTCGGCGAGATCAAGCGGCACTTCCGCGACCGCACCTGGAACATCCGGGTCCCGCGCCGCCTCCAGGAGCTGCGGCTGCGCATCTCCGAGGCGAACGGCACCCTCACCCAGACCCTCAACCGGGCGCCGACCGTCGCCGACATCGCCGCCCACCTCGACATCACCGAGGAAGAGGTGCTCGAGGGCCTGGAGGGCGCCCGCGCCTACAACGCCGTCTCGCTCTCCACCCCGATCGGCGACGGCGAGAGCGCCACCGAGCTGGGCGACACCCTGGGCGCCGAGGACAACGAGTACGAGCTGGCCGAGCTGCGCGCCTCGCTCGGCCCCGCGCTGGCCACCCTCGACGAGCGCGAGCAGAAGATCCTCACCCTGCGCTTCTACGGCAACCTGACCCAGAGCGAGATCGCCGCCCGGGTCGGCGTGTCCCAGATGCACGTCTCCCGGCTGCTCGCCCGCGCGCTGACCAAGCTGCGCGGCCAGCTCACCGAGGCCTGATCCACCCCGGGCGGACCAACCGCCCGGCACCCGCCTTCCGGTCCGGCGAGCGCTACCGCCTCGCCCCCGGCCCCACGCACCGCCACCGGCTCCCTCCGGTGGCGGTGCGTTTCTGTCCACCCGCCCGGCGGCCCACCGGCCCACCCGCCCGGCGCCCGGCTCAGCGGCTGACCGGCTGACCGGCCTGGCTTTCGGCTGCGCCCGCCCCGCCGTCCAGCGGGCCGGGGCGGGCTTGTGCATACTTGCGCGGATGCAATCATTGCCGAGCGCCATCCGCCGCTCGGCTGTCAGTTTCGAAGGCGGTAGTGGTGGTCGACCAGACGATCCCGCGGCGACGCGAAGCGGCCCCGACGACCGGGGCGCCGGTGGCCGATCCGGGCCTGCGCCAACTGCTGGCCGGGCTCACCGCGGTACGGGACGGCGACTTCGGCACCCGGCTGCCGGAGGACGCCGAAGGGCTGCTCGGCGAGATCGCCACCGTCTTCAACGGGATGGTGGACCAGCTCTCCCTGTTCACCTCCGAGGTGACCCGGGTGGCCCGGGAGGTGGGCACCGAGGGTCAGCTCGGCGGCCAGGCGGACGTGCCGGGCGTCTCGGGCACCTGGAAGGACCTGACCGACTCGGTGAACGCCATGGCCGGCAACCTGACCGACCAGGTCCGCGACATCGCCGAGGTGGCCACCGCGGTGGCCCGGGGTGACCTGTCGCAGAAGATCACCGTCGACGTGCGCGGCGAGATCCTGGAGCTGAAGGTCACCATCAACACGATGGTGGACCAGCTCTCGTCGTTCGCCGACGAGGTGACCCGGGTGGCGCGCGAGGTCGGCAGCGAGGGCCGGCTCGGCGGCCAGGCCGAGGTGCCGGGCGTGGCCGGCACCTGGCGTGACCTCACCGACTCGGTGAACTTCATGGCCGGCAACCTGACCAGCCAGGTCCGCAACATCGCCCAGGTGACCACCGCGGTGGCCCGGGGTGACCTGTCGCAGAAGATCACCGTCGACGCCCGGGGCGAGATCCTCGAACTCAAGAGCACCATCAACACGATGGTGGACCAGCTCTCGTCGTTCGCCGACGAAGTCACCCGGGTGGCCCGCGAGGTCGGCACCGACGGCCGGCTCGGCGGTCAGGCGCAGGTCAGCGGGGTCGCCGGCACCTGGCGTGACCTGACCGACTCGGTGAACTCGATGGCCGGCAACCTCACCGACCAGGTCCGCAGCATCGCCCAGGTGGCCACCGCGGTGGCCCGGGGTGACCTGTCGCAGAAGATCACCGTGACCGCGCACGGCGAGATCCTGGAGCTGAAGAGCACCATCAACACGATGGTGGACCAGCTCTCGTCGTTCGCCGACGAGGTCACCCGGGTGGCCCGGGAGGTGGGCACCGAGGGCCGGCTCGGCGGCCAGGCCGACGTGAAGGGCGTCTCCGGCACCTGGAAGGACCTGACCGAGTCGGTGAACGTCATGGCGGACAACCTCACCGCCCAGGTACGCAGCATCGCCGAGGTCACCACCGCGGTCGCGAAGGGCGACCTCACCCAGAAGATCCGGGTGGACGCCCGCGGCGAGATCCTCGCCCTGAAGGAGACCATCAACACGATGGTCGACCAGCTGTCCGCGTTCGCCGACGAGGTGACCCGGGTGGCCCGGGAGGTCGGCACCGAGGGCCGGCTCGGCGGCCAGGCCCGGGTCTCCAACGTGGCCGGCACCTGGAAGGACCTGACCGACAACGTCAACGAGATGGCGAACAACCTCACCAACCAGGTGCGGTCCATCGCGTTGGTCGCCACCGCCGTGGCCCAGGGCGACCTGAGCCGGCAGATCACCGTCGAGGCCAAGGGCGAGGTCGCCGTGCTCGCCCAGACCATCAACACCATGGTCGGTACGCTCGGCGCGTTCGCCGACGAGGTGACCCGGGTGGCCCGGGAGGTGGGCACCGAGGGCCGGCTGGGCGGCCAGGCCCGGGTGCCCAACGTGGCCGGCACCTGGAAGGACCTGACCGACAACGTCAACTCGATGGCGAACAACCTCACCGGCCAGGTGCGCAACATCGCCCAGGTGACCACCGCGGTGGCGCAGGGCGACCTGACCAAGAAGATCGACGTCGACGCGCGCGGCGAGATCCTGGAACTCAAGACCACCATCAACACCATGGTCGACCAGCTCTCCAGCTTCGCCGCCGAGGTGACCCGGGTGGCCCGGGAGGTCGGCAGCGAGGGGCGCCTCGGCGGTCAGGCCGAGGTCGAGGGGGTCTCCGGCACCTGGAAGCGGTTGACCGAGAACGTCAACGAGCTGGCCGGCAACCTCACCCGGCAGGTGCGCGCCATCGCCGAGGTGACCAGCGCGGTGGCCACCGGCGACCTGACCCGCTCGATCACGGTGGACGCCTCCGGCGAGGTCGCCGAGCTCAAGGACAACATCAACTCGATGGTGGAGTCGCTGCGCGAGACCACCCGGACCAACCAGGAACAGGACTGGCTCAAGACCAACCTCGCCCGCATCTCCGGTCTGATGCAGGGCCACCGGGACCTGGAGGTGGTCGCCGGGCTGGTGATGAACGAGCTGGCCCCGCTGGTCTCCGCGCAGCTCGGCACGTTCCTGCTGGTCGACGACGGCCCCGGCGGCCGGGGCCTGCGGGTGGTCGGCGGGTACGGCCACGACGCCACCCGCCGCCGGTTCGTCCTCGGCGACTCCCTGGTCGGCCAGGCCGCCCTGAGCAAGCGGGCCATCGTGGTCGACGCGGTGCCGGCCGACTACGTCACGGTCTCGTCCAGCCTGGGCGCCGCCGCGCCGCTGCACCTGATGGTGCTGCCGATCCTCTTCGAGGACCAGGTGCTCGGCGTCATCGAGCTGGCCGGCATGGGCCGGTTCACCGAGATCCAGCGGGACTTCCTCGAGCAGCTCACCGAGACCATCGGCGTCAACGTGAACACCATCGTGGCCAACGCGCGGACCGACGTGCTGCTCACCGAGTCCCAGCGGCTCGCCGCCGAGCTGCGGACCCGCTCGGAGGAGTTGCAGGCCCGCTCGGAGGAACTTCAGCGGTCCAACGCCGAGCTGGAGGAGAAGGCCGCGCTGCTGGCCCGGCAGAACCACGACATCGAGACGAAGAACTCCGAGATCGAGCAGGCCCGCCAGGAGTTGGAGGCCCGCGCCCAGCAGCTGGCGCTCGCCTCGAAGTACAAGTCCGAGTTCCTGGCCAACATGAGCCACGAGCTGCGTACGCCGCTGAACTCGCTGCTCATCCTCGCGCAGCTGCTGGCGCAGAACCCCAACCGCAACCTCACCGCCAAGCAGGTGGAGTACGCCACCGTCATCCACTCCGCCGGCACCGACCTGCTCCAGCTGATCAACGACATCCTCGACCTGTCCAAGGTCGAGGCCGGCAAGATGGACATCAACCCGGAGACGTTCGAGCTGTCCGCGCTGCGCGACTACGTGGACGCCACGTTCCGCCCGCTGACCACCCCGCGCGGGCTGGAGCTGGATCTGGTCACCGGCCCGGACGTGCCGGACCGGCTGCACACCGACGAGCAGCGGCTGCGGCAGGTGCTGCGCAACCTGGTCTCCAACGCGGTGAAGTTCACCGAGCAGGGTCGGGTGCAGCTGCGCATCGAACGGGCCCGGCCCGAGGAGCTGCCGGCGGACCTGCCGCCGGCGGAGACGATCATCGCGTTCCGGGTCATCGACACCGGCATCGGCATCGCCGAGCAGCACCTGACCGCCATCTTCGACGCGTTCCAGCAGGCCGACGGCACCACCAGCCGGCGCTACGGCGGCACCGGCCTGGGGTTGTCGATCAGCCGGGAGATCGCCCGGCTGCTCGGCGGGCAGATCACCGCGCAGAGCGTGCTGGGCCAGGGCAGCACCTTCACCCTCTACCTGCCCAGCACCATCGCCGCCCCGCTGCCGGCGCAGAGCGTCACCGCGCCGGTCACCGGGGCTGCCGCGCCGCTCGGCGGGGCCGCCGCGCCGGGGGAGGCGCAGCGCTGGGTGGAGCAGCAGCAGCGCCGGGTGCTGGTCCTCGAGACGCACGAGAAGGGGCTGCTCACGCTCCTGGCCCGAGGTGTGGTGGCGGAGACCGGCGGGCCGGTGGAGGTGACCACCGCGGTCACCGTCGAGGCGGCCGTGCGTACCCTCGCCGGGCACCGCCATCAGCTGGTCGTGGTGCGGCTCGACGCGGGCGACGACCAGGGCGGCGCGCTGCTGCGGGCGTTGCACGAGCACGCCGGCCTGCGTGGGCTGCCGGTGCTGGCGTACCACGGGCAGCCGCTCGCCGCCGGGCAGGACGCGCTGTGGCAGGGGATGGCCGTCGACCGCCCGCTGGAGATCCTGGGCAGCCTCGACGAGCTGCGGGAGCGGATCGTGCTGCACCTGACGGCGGACGGCCCGGAGCGGCTGCCGGCGTTCCCGGCGCCGGCCGCCGACCGGCCCCCGGTGCTCGACCCCGTGGTGCGCGACCTGTCCGGCCGCACGGTGCTGGTGGTCGACGACGACGCGCGCAACGTCTTCGCCCTCACCAACATCCTCGAACTGCACGGCATGGACGTGGTCTACGCGGAGAACGGCCGCAAGGCCGTCGAGACGCTGATGCGCCAGGACGACATCGATCTGGTGCTGATGGACGTGATGATGCCGGAGATGGACGGGTACGCGGCGACCGCCGCGATCCGCGCGATGCCCCGCTACGCGGACCTGCCGATCATCGCGGTCACCGCGAAGGCGATGCGCGGGGACCGGGAGAAGAGCATCTCCTCGGGCGCCAGCGATTACGTCACCAAGCCGGTCGACGCCGAGGACCTGCTGAGCTGCATCCACCGCTGGTTGACCGGCTGACCCGGCGGGCGACCGCCCGCCGGGCCGTACGCGGGTCAGCTCACCACGGCGCCGGGGCGGGCGGCGGCACGACCGGCGGCCGGTCGTCGCAGGTGATGGTGTTGGGCAGCAGCCACGGGGCGAGCCAGCCGCCGTCGTTGCCGCCGAGGTCGGCCAGGGTGAACTCCGACCCGGCGGGGGTGAAGTGGAACGAGCCGCAGTTGTTGACGCCCACCGCGCCGACGTTGCGGGCGTCCACGTTGGCGAACGACGCCGAGCCGGCGGTCCGGGCGCTCACCACCGAGGTGCCGGTGCCGTCGACCCGGATGTCCCGGAAGTGTACGTTGCTGATCGCGTAGCTGTCCTTCACCGGCCAGTCGCTGACCAGCATGATCGCGTTGTAGGTGTTGTCGAGGAAGGCGTCGCCGACCACCTGGATGTCGGCGTCGATGCTGCCGTCCAGGGCGTAGAACCAGATCGCGCCGAGGCCGATGTTCCAGTTCAGCTCGTACGTGCCGGCCCGGACCGTGGTGTTGTCGGTGATCCGCAGCTGGCCGGTGAACGGCTCGGCGCCGAACCGGGAGCCGACATGGATGGCGCTGCCCTCGCGGACCGGGTCGGCGATCAGGTTGTTCGAGACGGTGAGGTCCGTGCCGCCGTAGAGGGCGATGCCGTTGGCCAGGACCGGCGACTGCACGGTGTTGTGGTCGAAGGTGTTCCCGACGTTGCCGGTCTTCTCCGACCACATGGCGAGCCCGTCGTCGCCGGTGTTGCGCACGAAGGTGTGCGAGACCGAGGAGCGGGTTACCCCGGTGTGGAAGTTGAGCCCGTCGGCGATCTGGTCGGCGATGACCGTGCGGGTCACCCGCAGGTCGGTCATCGGCCCGTCGAACCACATGCCGACCTTGGTGTGATGCAGGTACAGGCCGTCGATGGTGGAGTGGTTGAGCGCCCCGCCGACGCCGTTGACCTGGTCGGTGTCGACCCGTTCCCGCACGTCGCCCTCGACGGCGAAGCCGGAGAGGTGCACGTCGCTGCTGCCGCCGTCGGCGGCGTCCCGGCCGTAGAAGCCGACCCCGGTGTGCACCGACCCGTCCGGGGCCGGCGTGTCCAGGGCGACCTCGCGGCCCCGGACGATGGTGTACCAGCTGCCGGCCCCGGCGATGCTCACGTCGTCGACGACGATGTGCCGGTTCACCTGGTAGGTCCCCGGCGGCAGGTAGAGCGTGCGGTGCGCCCGGCGGGCGTACGCCACGGCCCGGTCGAACGCGTCGGCGGACTCCCGCCGCCCGGACGGGTCGGCGCCGAAGGCCAGCACGTTCACCGCGCCGGGCACCACCCGGGGCGGGCCGACCCGGTGCGAGTCGAGCAGGTCGATCACCGTCCACGCCGCGGCGGTGCCGGCGGGCGCGGTCAGCCGGACCACCTCGCCGGCCCGGTGCGGGCGCCCCAGCAGCAGCCGCTGCTCCTCGTAGAAGTGGTGCGGCCGGAACGGCCTGGTGACGGTGGGCGCCGGCGTGGTGGCGGCCGGCACGCAGCCGCACTCGGTGATCCACCAGTCGGGGTGCAGCAGGTCGGCGGCCGGGTCGTTGGTGAACGGGTACTGGTTGTACAGCCAGGCGTACCGCGAGGTGAGCGTCATGGTGCGGACCGGTTCGCGGCCGACGCGCACCTGCAGCGGCGCGGTGATGCCGCCCCCGCCGGGGGCGTCGGGGATGCTGTACCGGACGGTGAGCGCGTCGGTCGTCGCCGGGAGCGTGAACTCGACGTACTGGCCGGGGGAGAGGCGCACGGCGCGCCGCCCGGACGCCTCGCCGGCCAGGGTGTAGGCGGCCCGGTCCGGGCCGATCACGGTGCCGGTGGTGCGCGCGTGCTCGGCCTCCTGCTCGACGAAGTCGACGCTGGCCCCGCGCCCGGCGACCAGCGCGGGGTCGAGGCCGGCCCGGGTGATCACCGGGGCCGGCCCGGCGGGGCCGGCCGCCACGGCGGCGTTCCCGGCCGGTACGGCCAGCGCGAGGGCGGCGCCCGCCGCCGCGACGATCCGGACGATCGGCACCGACGGGCGACGGCCCGCCGCGCCTGCCACGCTCCGCTGCATGGGACTACCCACTTTCCGGGGGACGGGAGACGGTGGTGGCCTCGGCGCGGGTGAGGGCGCGCCCCGCCGGAGGGTGCCTCATGTTATTCCCGAGGTTTGTCGATATTCAAGCGTCCACCTGTCCGAATCTTTCGGATCCTCGAAGGGCGTTCGGGGCGGCCGAAACCGGCTCCGGCTAGTCCGGCCGCCGTCGCCCGCCCCGGTCGCTGTTCATTTCTTGCAAGAACACGACGTACGATTGCCGCCGTGACGAAACGGTTGACGGAGGTGGCCCGCAAGGCGGGCGTCAGCGAGGCGACCGTGAGCCGGGTGCTCAACGGTCGCGGCGGCGTGTCGGAGGCGACCCGGACGGCCGTGCTGACCGCGCTCGACGTGCTCGGCTACGAGCGCCCCACGAAGCTGCGGGGCGAGCGCGCCCGCCTGGTCGGCCTCGTCCTGCCCGAGCTGCAGAACCCGATCTTCCCGGCCCTCGCCGAGGTGGTGACCGGCTCGCTCGCCCAGCGCGGGTTCACCCCGGCGCTCTGCGCCCGCACCATCGGCGGGGTCTCCGAATCGGACTACGTCGAGATGCTCCTCGACCACCAGGTCTCCGGGGTCATCTTCGCGGGCGGGTCGTACGCGCTGGCCGACGCCGCGCACGAGCACTACCGCCGGCTGACCGACCGCGGCCTGCCCGTGGTCCTGGTCAACGCGGGCGTGGACGAGCTGGGCTTCCCCCGGGTCTCCACCGACGACGCGGTGGCAGTGGAGCAGGCGTACGGGCACCTGCGCTCGCTGGGGCACGACCGGATCGGCATCGTGCTCGGCCCGGAGGGGCACGTGCCGTCCCGGCGCAAGCTCGACGCCATGGTCCAGGCCGCGGGGTGGGCCGACGGCCCGGAGTTCGTCGAGCGGTCCAGCTTCTCCATGGAGGGCGCCCGGGTGGCCGCCACCAAGCTGGTGGAGCGCGGCGTGACCGGCATCATCTGTGCCAGCGACGTGCTGGCGCTGGGCGCGATCCGGGCCGCCCGCCGGCTCGGGCGCGTGGTGCCGACCGACGTCTCCGTGGTGGGCTTCGACGACTCCGCGTTCATGACCTGCACCGACCCGCCGCTGACCACGGTGCGGCAGCCGATCGAGACGATGGGGCAGGCCGCGGTGGACCTGCTGGTCACCCAGATCGAAGGGGCCGGCGTGCTGCACGACGAGCTGCTCTTCGAACCCGAACTGGTGGTGCGCGGCTCCACGGCGCCCGCGCCGCGCTGAACCAGGCCGTCCCGGCCGCCGACCGCGAACCGCGGTCGGCGGCCGTTTTTCGTGTCCGGCGGCCGCCCGGCGCTGGACCCGTCGGCGCCTGCGTGGTCCCCCTCTTCCGGTCACAAGTCGCGTTCTTTCAGCTCACGATCGAAACCTTGCGGAAACTAGTTCGGATAGCTACGGTGACTCCACTCACACCTGGCCCGACGCTCCACCAGGGACAGGTCCGGCGGCGGATGCGGCTCGACCGGCATCCCCGCGGTGACGTTCAGCGCAGATCAGCGAAGGCCGTGGATACACCCGTTCCCGAAGGGATGGACAGATGTCCGTACCGCAGTACCGGAAGGCTGCGGCGCTAGCGCTCGTGGCCGGCCTGGGGCTCAGCCTCGCGGCTTGCTCCACGAAGAGCGACGACCCGGCGAAGGATGCCAGCGGCAAGGTCACCATCACGGTCGACTGCCAGCCGGTCGGCGCCCAGAAGGAACTGCTGAAGAACTGGAACGACGACGTCGCCGAGTTCCAGAAGCAGAACCCGAACATCGTCATCAAGAGCGTCAGCGTCGGCGAGCAGTGCAACAACCCGCCGGACTTCACCGCCCGCCTCGCCGGCGGCACGGTGACCGACGTCTTCTACGGCTACATGACCGACCTGCAACAGGTGCTCGACTCCGGCCAGGCCATGGACATCACGGAGTACGCCACCAAGGACACCATCCCCACCTGGGACAGCGTCGACCCCGCGCTCAAGGAGGTCTTCACCGACGGCGGCAAGCTCTACGCCGTCCCGGTGAAGAACTACTCGATGGGCCTGGTCTACAACAAGGTCCTCTTCCAGCGGGCCGGCCTCGACGTGAACAACCCGCCCAAGACCTGGGCGGACGTCCGGGCCGCGGCGAAGAAGATCTCCGCCCTGGGCAACGGCATCGCCGGCTACTCCGAGTACAGCGCCGGCAACACCGGCGGATGGCACTTCACCTCCCTGCTCTACTCGCAGGGCGGCCAGGTGCTCACCGCGGACGGCAAGAAGGCCGACTTCAACAACGCCATGGGCAAGCAGGTCCTGCAGAACCTCAAGGACATGCGGTACGGCGACAACAGCATGGGCAGCCGCCAGCTGCTCCAGTGGGGCGACCTGCTGACCAACGCCGGCGCGGGCAAGGTCGGCATGTTCATCGGCGCGCCGGACACCACCCAGGCGATCGTCAGCCAGTTCCAGGGCAAGTTCCAGGACTGGGCGATGGCGCCGCTGCCCGGCCAGGACGGCCCGGCAAAGGGGACGCTCGGCGGCGGCGAGGGCTACTTCTTCAAGAAGGGCCTCACCCCCGACCAGGTCAAGGCCGGTCTGAAGTGGATCGCCTACCAGAAGCTGACGCCGGGCAAGGGCCAGCTCGACTACGTCCGGGCCAAGCCGCAGAACTACCCGGTGGGCCTGCCCCAGCCGCTGCTGTTCGCCAACGGCAGCGACGCGCAGAAGCAGGAGCTCGAACTGCGCAAGGCGAACGCAAACGTGGACACCGTCAACTTCGCGATCTTCGAGGCGAACCCGGTGCCGATCAAGGGCGAGCCGCGCAACGCGCAGGCGATCTACGCGGTGCTCGACGCGGCGATGTCCGGGGTCCTGACGAACCCGAACGCGAACATCGACGCGCTGCTCAAGACGGCTGAGGACAAGGTCAACCAGCTGCTGGCCGCCGCCAGCTGAGCCGCACGGGTGTGGGGGCCGGCGCGCCGGCCCCCACACCCCGCCCGTCCCGTCCGGTCACCGAACGTCCGCAGGAGAAGCCTTGGCGATCAGCACCGTCCCGGGTACCACCAGGCAACCGGGTCGCCCCCAGACGCCGTACCCGCCCGGGTCCCGGCGGACCAGCCTGGGCCGCAAGGTACGGGACAACCTCAGCGGGCACGCGTTCCTGATCGGCGCGGTCGGCTGCTTCGCCGTCTTCTCCTGGTACCCGATGGTCCGCGGCGTCGTGATGAGCTTCCAGCGCACCCGGCGGGGCGAGACCACCTGGGTGGGCTGGGACAACTACGCCCGCATCGTCGCGGACCCCAGCTTCTGGACCGCGTGGAAGAACACCTTCTACTTCACCTTCCTCGCGCTGGTCCTCGGGTACGCGGTGCCGTTCTTCGTGGCGATCCTGCTCAACGAGTTCCGCCACGCCCGGGGCTACCTGCGGATCCTGGTCTACCTGCCGGTGATGCTGCCGCCCGCCTCGGCGCTCTTCCTGTTCAAGTTCTACGCCTACGACCCCAGCGAGGCCGGCCTGTTCAACGCGGTCCTCGCGGCGCTGCACCTGCCGACCTCGGAGTGGATGCAGTCACCCGGGATGACCATGCCGGCCATGGTGCTCGCGTCGACCTGGATGAACATGGGCAGCGCGGTGCTGATCTACCTGGCCGCGCTGCAGAACATCCCCGGCGACCTCTACGAGGCGGCCGAACTCGACGGCGCCGGCATCTGGCGACGGATCCGGCACGTGACCATCCCGCAGACCCGGCTGATCCTCGCGCTGCTGGCGATGATGCAGATCGTCGCCACCATGCAGCTCTTCATCGAGCCGCTGATCCTCGCCAACGGCGCGGGCACCGGGGACTCGGCGACGTCGGTGGCGTACCTCATCTACCAGCACGGCTTCTTCCAGAACGACCTCAACGGCGCCGCGGCGCTCGGCGTGATCATGCTCGTTGTGCTGGCCGGCTTCTCCGCCGGCTACCTGCGGCTGACCGCGAAACAGGACTAGGACGGACGACCCATGGCCCAGGACTCCGGGACCCGTACCCTCATCTCCTCCGCCCAGCTCACCCGGGGACGCGGCCGGGTGATCTACTGGACGCTGCTCGCCGTCGTCGTGGTGGTGTTCACGCTCGTCTTCATCGGGCCGCTCTACTGGATGGTCACCGGCGCCCTCAAGTCCGGCCAGGAGATCGCGCAGACGCCCCCGTCGCTGTTCCCGAAGGACCCGCAGCCGCAGAACTACGTCGACGCGTGGCAGAACCTGGACCTGGCCAAGCTGCTGTTCAACACCTTCTACTACGCGACCGGCGCGGTGCTGTTCCAACTCGTCCTGGACACGGCGGCGGCGTACTCGCTGTCGAAGCTCCGGCCGATCTTCGGCAACGCGATCCTCGGCCTCATGCTGGCGACCCTCATGATCCCGGCGATGGTCCTCATCGTCCCGCAGTACGTGACGGTGATCGACGTGCCGATCCTGCACCTCAACCTGCTCGACTCGCCGTTCGCCATCTGGCTGCCCCTGGTCGCCAACGCGTTCAACATCTTCCTGCTGAAACGGTTCTTCGATTCGATCCCGGAGGACCTCATGGCGGCGGCCTTCGTGGACGGGGCCACCCCGCTGCGTACGCTCTGGTCGATCATCCTGCCGATGTCGCGCCCCATCCTCGGCGTGGTCTCGATCTTCGCGGTGACGGCGGTCTGGAAGGACTTCCTCTGGCCGAAGCTGGTCATGCCGTCGCCGGATACCCGGACGGTCAGCGTGGGCATCTACGCCTTCGCCGGCGGCACCCCCATGAACGTGGTGATCGCCGCCTCGGTCATCGCCGCGATCCCGACCGTCGTCATCTTCCTGATCTTCCAGCGGAACATCATGTCCGGCCTGACCACAGGCAGCCTCAAGGGATAGCCCCCGGCGCGGCGGACCGCGCCCCGCCGGCGGGGCCGCCGCGCCGGCGCACCACCCAGCGCGACCTCCCGGGCGAACAACGACCGTTCGACCGACACATCCCGGTCCGGCGAACCCGCCGACGTACCAACGCAGAAAGCAGGTGCTCGTGTCCACAGCAGACAGCGTTCCGTGGTGGCGTGGAGCGGTGATCTACCAGGTGTACCCGCGCAGCTTCGCCGACGGCGACGGTGACGGCGTCGGCGACATCGCGGGCATCCGGTCCCGGCTGACCCACCTGTCCGAGCTCGGCGTCGACGCCATCTGGTTCAGCCCCTGGTACCCGTCGCCGATGGCCGACGCCGGCTACGACGTGGCCGACTACCGCGACATCGACCCGGTCTTCGGCACCCTGGCCGAGGCGGAGGCGCTGATCGCGGAGGCGCACGCGCTCGGCATCCGGACGATCGTCGACGTGGTGCCGAACCACTGCTCGCACCTGCACCCCTGGTTCCAGGCGGCGCTCGCCGGCGGGCCCGGCGCGCCCGAGCGGGAGCTGTTCTGGTTCCGTCCCGGCCGCGGCCCGGACGGCGACCAGCGGCCCACCGACTGGGTCGGCGAGTTCGGCGGCCCGACCTGGACCCGGACCGTCAACCCGGACGGCACCCCGGGCGACTGGTACCTGCACCTGTTCGCCCCCGAGCAGCCGGACTTCAACTGGGACCACCCCCGGGTGCGGGCCGAGTTCGAGGACATCCTGCGGTTCTGGTTCGACCGGGGGGTGGACGGCATCCGGATCGACTCGGCCGGGTTGCTGGTCAAGGACGGGACACTGCCCGAGACCCGGCCGGACCGGCCGCACCCGTTCCGGGACCTGGACGGGGTGCACGAGGTCTACCGCGCCTGGCGGCGGATCGCCGACGGCTACCCCGGCGACCGGGCCCTGATCGGCGAGGTGTGGTTGCCCGACCGGCAGCGGTTCGCCAACTACCTGCGCCCGGACGAGCTGCACGCCGCGTTCAACTTCGACTTCCTCGGCTGCGCCTGGGACGCCGCGGCGCTGCGCGAGAGCATCGACGGGACGCTGGCGGCGCACGCGCTGGTCGGCGCCCCCGCCACCTGGGTGCTGTCCAACCACGACGTCACCCGGCACGTCACCCGGTACGGCCGGGCCGACACCACGTTCAGCTTCGCCGCCAAACGCGAGGGCATCCCCACCGACCTGGAACTCGGCACCCGCCGGGCCCGGGCCGCCGCCCTGCTCTCCCTGGCCCTGCCCGGCGCCGCCTACGTCTACCAGGGCGAGGAGCTGGGGCTCTGGGAGGTCGAGGACATCCCCCACGAGCTGCGCCAGGACCCGATGTGGGAACGCTCCGGACGGGTCGACCCCGGCCGGGACGGCTGCCGGGTCCCGCTGCCCTGGAGCGGTGACGCGCCGCCCTTCGCGTTCAGCCCGGACGGCGCCACGGTCACCCCGTGGCTGCCCCAACCCGCCGACTGGAAGGACCGCACCGCGCGCGCCCAGACCGGCGACCCGCACTCCATGCTGGAGCTGTACCGGGCCGCGATCGCGCTGCGCCGGCGCGAACCGGCCCTCGGCGACGGCACGCTGACCTGGCTGCCCGCCCCGGACCGGGTGCTCGCCTTCGGCCGGGACCCGGGCTTCACCTGCCTGGTGAACCTCTCCGACACCAGCGTGCCGCTACCCCCGCACCACGAGCCGCTGCTGGCCAGCGCGCCGCTCGACGACGACCGGTTGCCGCCGGACACGGCCGTCTGGCTGCGGACCGGCTGATCCGCCGGGTGCCGGCGGCCCGTCCCGGCCGCCGGCACCCCCGAGGAAAGGAGGGGGAGGAGCAACCAGACACGGGGGACCTGGCCACCTGACGAAAGGGAGAACACCCCTCATGGCCGACCACACCACCCCGCACCTCGGCAGCAGCCGCCTCCGCGCCGGGCTGGCCACCCTGGCCGCCGCCGCGCTGGCCGCCACCTCGGTCACCGTGGTGGCGCTCACCTCCACCGGCGCCCCGGCCCGGGCCGCCGGCCTGTCCCCGTTCGAGATCGCCGGTCGCGGCGCCACCGTCCCCTTCATCGAGCAGGAGGCCGAGCGGGCCACCCACACGGGCACCCGGATCGGTCCCGACCGGCACTACGGCACCCTCCCGTCGGAGGCCTCCGGCCGGGAGGCGGTCACCCTCGACGCCGTCGGCGAGTACGTCGAGTTCACCCTCACCGCCCCGGCCGACGCCGTCACCTTCCGGTACAGCCTGCCGGACAGCGCCGCCGGCACCGGCCGGGACGCCACCATCGACCTGCGGGCCAACGGCACCCTGGTCAAGGCGGTCCCGGTCACCTCCCGGTACGGCTGGTACTACGGCGGATACCCGTTCAACAACAACCCGGGCGACACCAACCCGCACCACTTCTACGACGAGGCCCGGACCCGGCTCGGCAGCACGTACCCGGCGGGCACGAAGATCCGCCTCCAGGTCTCCTCGACCGCGCAGTCGCCCACGTTCACCATCGACCTGGCCGACTTCGAGCTGGTCGGCGCGGAGATCCCCAAGCCGGCCGGGGTGCTGGACGTGGTCACCGACTTCGGCGCCGACCCGACCGGCGCCACCGACTCGACCGCGAGGTTCCAGGCCGCCGTGGACGCCGGCAAGGCGCAGGGGAAGGCGGTCTGGATCCCCGCCGGCACCTTCACCCTCTGGGACCACGTGGTGGTCGACGGGGTGACCCTGCGCGGCGCCGGGCCCTGGTACTCGGTGCTCGGCGGCCGGCACCCGACCGACCGCAAGCGGGCGGCCGGCATCTACGGCCGGTACGTCCCCGGCGGCGGCTACAGCGGCGAGATCCGGCCGCACGAGGCCGGCGGACCGAGCCGCAACGTCACCCTGCGGGACTTCGCGATCATCGGCGACATCCGGGAGCGGGTCGACGAGGACCAGGTCAACGCCCTCGGCGGGGCGATGTCGAACTCGGTGGTGGACAACCTCTGGTTGCAGCACACCAAGGTCGGCGCCTGGATGGACGGGCCGATGGACAACCTGACGATCCGCAACAGCCGGATCCTGGACCAGACCGCGGACGGGGTGAACTTCCACTGGGGGGTCACCAACTCCACGGTGACCAACACCTTCGTCCGCAACACCGGCGACGACGGGCTGGCCATGTGGGCGCAGAGCGGGCCCAACGTCAACAACGCCTTCACGCACAACACCGTGGGCGTCACCATCCTGGCCAACAACCTGGTCACCTACGGTGGCCGGGACATCCGGATCACCGACAACGTGACCGCCGACTCGGTCACCAACGGCGGCGGCATCCACGTGGCGAACCGCTATCCCGGGGTGACCGGGCCGACCGCCGTCGCCGGCACGATCACGCTGGCCCGCAACACCCTGATCCGCAACGGCAACTCCGACTACAACTGGCGGTTCGGCGTCGGGGCGCTCTGGTTCTCCGCGCTCAACGAGCCGATCCAGGGCGCCACCATCAACGTCACCGACACCGACATCCTGGACAGCTCGTACGCGGCGCTGCACTGGATCGAGGGGCAGACCAGCGGGATCAACCTGACCAACGTGCGCATCGACGGGGCGGGCACCTTCGCGCTCCAGGTGCAGGCGCCCAGCCAGGTCAGCTTCACCGGGGTGCGGGCCACCGGCATCGCCCAGGCCAACCCGATGTACAACTGCGTCGGCAGCGGCTTCCAGATCACCCAGGGCGCCGGCAACTCCGGCTGGTACTCGGCCAGCCCGTACTGCGGGCCGTGGCCGGAGCCGCAGTGGGGTAACGGGCCGACCACCCCACCGCCGCCCACCACTCCGCCGCCCACCACTCCGCCGCCCACCACTGCGGCGCCGACCACGCCGCCGGCCACGACCCCGCCGCCGGGCGGCAACCTGGCCCTGGGCCGGCCGGCCACCGCGTCGAGCAGCACCCAGACGTACGCGGCCGCGAACGCGGTCGACGGCAGCGCCGGCACGTACTGGGAGAGTGCCAACAACGCCTTCCCGCAGACGCTCAGCGTCGACCTCGGCGCGGCCCGCGCGGTCGACCGGGTGGTGCTGAAGCTGCCGCCCGGCTGGGAGCGGCGGACCCAGACCCTGTCGGTGCTCGGCTCCACCGACGGGTCGACCTGGAGCACGCTCAAGGCCTCGGCCGGCTACACCTTCGATCCGGCCACCGGCAACACGGTGTCGATCCCGCTGCCGGCCGGGGACCGCCGGCAGATCCGGGTCAGCGTCACCGGGAACACCGGCTGGCCGGCCGGGCAGGCCGCCGAGTTCGAGGTGTACGGCGGCACCACCACCACCACCCCGCCGCCGGCCAGCACGCCCCCGCCCACCACCGCGCCGCCGACCAGCCCGCCCCCGCCGAGCGGCAACCTCGCCGCCGGGCGACCGGTCACCGAGACCAGCCACGCCGACGTGTACGGCGCGGGCAACGCCGTCGACGGCAACCCCGGCACCTACTGGGAGAGCGCCAACAACGCCTTCCCGCAGTCGCTCACCGTCGACCTCGGCGCGACGTACCCGGTGTCCCGGGTGGTGCTGCGGCTGCCACCCGCGTCGGCCTGGCAGACCCGCACCCAGACGGTGGCCCTGCTGGGCTCCACCGACGGGTCGACCTGGACGACGCTCAAGGCGGCGACCGGCTACACCTTCGACCCGGCCACCGGCAACACCGCCACCATCACGGTCCCGTCCGCCGGACGCCGGCAGCTGCGGCTGACCTTCACCGGCAACACCGGCTGGCCGGCCGGGCAACTCGGCGAGTTCGAGGTGTACGCCGGCTGACCGCCCCGGGGTCCCCGCGGCGCGGCGGGGACCCCGACCACCCCCACCACCCCACCTCTCCACGTCCCCGGAAGCAGGTGTCCCTCCACCATGTCCAGATTCCGTACCCGCCTGGTCGCGGTCCTCGCCGCGGTCGCGCTGGCCGCCACGGCCCCGCCCTCCTCGCCGGCCGCCGCGGCCGGCGGCCCCAACCTCGCCCTCGGCCGTACCGCCACCGCCAGCAGCGCCAACGGGCCGTACACCGCCGGCAACCTGACCGACGGCAGCGCCGGCAGCTACTGGGAGAGCGCCGGCAGCGCGTTCCCGCAGTGGGCCCAGGTCGACCTGGGATCCGCCCGGTCCGTCGACCAGGTCGTGCTGAAGCTCCCGGCCGGCTGGGAGTCGCGCACGCAGACCCTGTCCGTGCAGGGCAGCACCGACGGCGGCGGCTTCAGCACCCTGCTCGCCTCGGCCGGCCGCGGCTTCAGCCCGGCCAACGGCAACACGGTCGCCCTGAGCTTCCCGGCCACCAGCACCCGCTACGTCCGGATCGCGGTCACCGCCAACACCGGCTGGCCCGCCGCCCAGCTCGCCGAGCTGGAGGTGTACGGCTCGGCCACCTCCTCCACCAACCTGGCCCTCGGCCGGCCGATGGCCGAGAGCAGCCACTCCGACGTCTACGGCGCGGGCAACGCCGTCGACGGCAACCCGGCCACCTACTGGGAGAGCGCCAACAACGCGTTCCCGCAGTGGCTCCGGGCCGACCTCGGCGGCGCCGTCGCGGTCGACAAGGTGGTGTTCAAGCTCCCCGCCGACTGGCCGGCGCGCAGCCAGACGCTCACCGTGCAGGGCAGCACCGACGGCGCGAGCTTCGGCACGCTGGTCGCCTCGGCCGGGTACGCGTTCAACCCCGGCAGCGCCAACACGGTCACCGTCACCTTCGGCGCCACCACCACCCGGTACGTCCGGCTGCTGGTCACCGCCAACACCGGCTGGCCCGCCGCCCAACTCGCCGAGCTGGAGGTCTACGGCCCGGCCACCGGCGACACCCAGCCGCCCAGCGCCCCCGGCAACCTGACCCTCACCGAGCCCGCCGCCGACCAGGTCCGGCTGGCCTGGACCGCCGCCACCGACAACGTCGGCGTCACCGGCTACGACGTCTACGCCAACGGGAGCCTGCGCACCAGCGTCGGCGCGTCCACCCTGTCGTACACCGACACCCAACCGGCCGGCGTCACCGTCTCCTACCAGGTCCGGGCCCACGACGCGGCCGGCAACCAGTCCGCCGCCAGCAACACCGTCACCCGCACCGGCAACACCGGCGACACCACCGCGCCCACCGCGCCGGGCAACCTCGCGTACACCCAGCCGGCGGCCGGGCAGATCCGGCTGACCTGGACGGCGTCGACCGACAACGTCGGCGTCACCGGTTACGACGTCTACGCCAACAACGTGCTGCGCGGCAGCGTCAACGGCACCACCCTGAGCTACACCGACAGCCAGCCGGACAGCGCCACCGTCTCCTACCACGTGCGGGCCCGGGACGCCGCCGGCAACGTCTCGGCCACCTCCGCCACGGTCACCCGCACCGGCAGCACCCCGAGCGGGCGCAACCTGGCCGCCGGCAAACCGATCACCGCCAGCTCGGTGGTGCACGTCTTCACCGCCGCCAACGCCAACGACGACGACGTGACCACCTACTGGGAGGGCGCGCCGGGGGCGTACCCGAGCACGCTGACCGTCGCGCTCGGCGCCAACGCCGCCGTCACGGCGGTCGTGGTGAAGCTCAACCCGGACCCGATCTGGGGGCCGCGCACGCAGACCTTCCAGGTGCTCGGCCGGGAGCAGTCCGCCGCCGGCTTCACCACCCTGGTCGGCGCGGCGACGTACTCGTTCAGCCCGGCCAGCAGCAACACGGTGACCATCCCGGTCGCCGCCACCACCGCCGACCTGCGGTTGCAGTTCACCGCCAACTCCGGCTCGAGCAACGGGCAGGTCGCCGAACTCCAGGTGATCGGCACCCCCGCGCCGAATCCGGACCTGACCGTCACCGCCGTGTCCGCCGCCCCGGCCGCGCCGGTGGAGACCGACCCGGTCACGCTCTCCGCCACCGTCCGCAACGCCGGCACCGCGCCGGCCGCCGCCTCGGCGGTCACCTTCTACCTGGGTACGACCCGGGTCGGCAGCGCGGCCGTCGGGGCCCTCGCGGCCGGCGCCGCCGCCACCGTCTCGGCGAACCTCGGCGTGCGCGACGCCGGCAGCTACCAGGTGACCGCCACGGTCGACGAGACGAACACCGTCATCGAGCAGGACGAGTCGAACAACAGCGGCACCGCCGCGCTGACGGTCCGCCCGGTGGCCAGCTCCGACCTGGTGGCCGGCGCGGTCACCTGGTCACCCGGCACGCCCGGCGCCGGGGCCGCGGTGAGCTTCTCGGTGGCGCTGCGCAACCAGGGCACGGTGGCCACCGCGGCCGGCGCGCACGGCGTCACGCTCACCCTGCTCACCGACACCGGGACGGTGGTCCGCACCCTCACCGGGTCCTACAGCGGCACCCTGGCGGCCGGGGCGACCAGCCCGCCGGTGAGCCTGGGCAGTTGGACGGCGGCGAACGGCCGGTACACCGTCCGGGTGGTGCTCGCCGCGGACGGCAACGAGCTGCCGGTCAAGCAGCAGAACAACACCACGCAGCGGTCGCTCTTCGTCGGGCGCGGCGCGAACCTGCCGTACGACACGTACGAGGCCGAGGACGGGCGGACCGGCGGTGGGGCACAGGTGCTCGGACCGAACCGCACCATCGGCGACCTGGCCGGTGAGGCGTCCGGCCGGCGGGCGGTCACCCTCAACAGCACCGGCGCGTACGTCGAGTGGACCACCCGGGCGGCCACCAACACCCTGGTCACCCGCTTCTCCATCCCGGACGCGGCCGGCGGCGGCGGTATCGACGCCACGTTGAACATCTACGTCAACGGGGTGCTGCACAAGCCGATCAACCTGACCTCGAAGCACATCTGGCTGTACGGGGCCGAGTCGGGCCCGAGCGACTCGCCGGGCGCCGGCGCGCCCCGGCACCTGTACGACGAGGCCAACGTGATGTTGAACGCGACGGTGCCGGCGGGCGCCACCATCCGCCTGCAGAAGGACCCCGCGAACACCAGCACGTACGCCATCGACTTCGTCAACACCGAGCTGGTGTCGCCGCGGGCCAACCCGGACCCGGCCCGCTTCGCGGTGCCGAACGGCTTCAGCCACGCCGACGTGCAGAACGCCCTGGACGCGGTGCGGATGGACAGCACCGGCACCCTGGTCGGCGTCTACCTGCCGCCCGGCAGCTACGACACCGCCCAGAAGTTCCAGGTGTACGGCAAGCCGGTCCAGGTGGTCGGCGCGGGCATGTGGTACACCCGGTTCCAGACGCCGACCAACCAGCAGAACACCGACGCCGGTTTCCGGGTCGAGTCGTCGGCGAGCGGGTCGACGTTCGCGCACCTGGCGTTCTTCGGCAACTACACCAACCGGATCGACGGGCCGGGCAAGGTGTGGGGCGAGCTGAAGGACGTCGACAACCTCACCCTGGACAGCGTCTGGGTGGAGCACACCGTCTGCGCGTACTGGGGGGTGAGCGTCAGCGGGCTGACCATCCGGGACAGCCGGTTCCGGGACACCTTCGCCGACGCGGTCAACATGACCAACGGCAGCACGGACAACCTGGTCACCAACTCGGAGGGGCGGTCCAACGGGGACGACGCGTTCGCCCTCTTCTCGGCCACCGACCAGGGCGCGACGACCGGCAACCACGGCAACGTCTTCGAGAACCTGACCGCCACGCTGACCTGGCGGGCGGCCGGCATCGCGGTGTACGGCGGCTACGACAACGTCTTCCGTAACCTGCACATCGCCGACCAGCTGACGTACTCGGGGGTGACCATCAGCTCGCTGGACTTCGGCTACCCGTTCGTCGGGTTCGGCGCCAGCCCGCCCACCGTGGTGCAGAACGTCTCGCTGGTCCGCTCGGGCGGGCACTTCTGGGGCCAGCAGACGTTCCCGGCGATGTGGCTCTTCTCCGCCTCCAAGGAGTTCCGCGGCATCCGCGTGTCCGACGTGGACATCGTCGACCCGACGTACTCGGGGATCATGTTCCAGACGAAGTACACCAACGGGCGGCCGGACAACCCGGTCACCGACACGGTGCTGACCAACGTGTCGATCTCCGGGGCGAGGCGCAGCGGGGACGCCTTCGACGCCAGGTCCGGGTTCGGTATCTGGGTCAACGAACTGCCCGAGCCCGACCAGGGCCCGGCGGTCGGCTCGGCCACCTTCACCAACCTCCGGCTGACCGACAACTACCAGGACATCCGGAACACCACCAGCACCTTCACCATCAACCGCAACTGATCGCCGCGACCGCCGGGGGGACCGCCGCGTCCCCCCGGCGGAAGGCATAGATAAATGTCATTTGGATCGATAGGCTGGCGCGACGGACCGGATCGAGGGGAGGACCCGATGGGTCGAACACCACGGTTGCTGGCCGCGCTCGTCGTCGGGGTCTGCCTGGCGCCCGGGGGAGCGGGGGTGGCGCGGGCCGGGACGGTGGTGCCCCGCCACGCGGTCGTGGTCTGCCAGAGCGCCAGCTTCTACGCCAACTACGACTCCGCCAACGGGCCGAGCGGGCTCAAGCGGGTCCTCGCCTACGGCAACAAGATCGGCCACACCCCGGGGGTGCACCCGGTCTACAACGGCTGGGCGGCGTCCTTCGACTTCGGCCCCAACGACTGGGGCTACCTGCGGCTCGAGTGCATCGGAGGGTACGACTCGTGGTGACCGCCGTGCGTCTCGCCGCCGCCGCGACGGTCGCCGTCCTCGCGGCCGCGGCCGTGCCCGGCGTCGGGTACGCCGCGAACGGCACCATCGGCGTCCGGGAGACCGTCTGCGCCCAGGACCTGTTCGTCCGTACCGACCCCAACGGCGCCTGGATGGGCACCCTCTACCGGGGGCAGACCTTCCTGGTGGAGGGGCCGCGCAGCGGCGGCTACGTCTACGGCTTCGCCTACGGCCACATCAACCGGCACGGCTGGGTGCAGGACGGCTGGTTCTGCTGACTTCCGGTGAGGGCCGGGCGCCGGCCGGTCACAGGCCGGTGCAGGGCGTGCCGTCGACGGCGCAACCGTCCGGGGCCGCGTGGAGCGGATCGCGGACGTCGAAGCGGACCGTCGCCGACGACCCGGCCGGCAGCGCCGCCCCCACGAAGGTGACCACCCGTCCGTCCTGGCTGAACTCGGCCCCGCTGACGTTGCCCAGGGTGGCGCCGTCGCCGAGCGTGACGGTGACGGTCCAGCCCGCGCTCGCCGTCTTGCTCGGGTTGTCCACCACCACCTCGCCCCGGTAGCCGAAGATGCGGTCGGCCACGGTCCGGTAGCCGGCGGTCAGCGTGGCCGTCGGGGCCGGGCGGGGACTCGCCGTGCGGCTCGGTGCGGCGCTCGACGTCGGTACGGCCGCCGTGCTGCCGCGGACGGCGGGCGCGGCGGTGCGGGACAGCCGGGGGGTGGCCGGCTGGCTGCGGGCGCTCGGCATCACTAGCGGGGTCGCCGCGGGCGGCGGCTGCGGCGCCTCGGGCGTCGGGCGGGTCGCCCAGACCGCGGCCCCGGCGGCCAGCGCCAGGCCGGCCACCCCGGCGGCGATCAACGCCCACCGGCGACCGGCCCGCCGG
The DNA here is from genome assembly GCF_044465125.1 of Micromonospora sp. NPDC049836. Classification (NCBI taxonomy): domain Bacteria; kingdom Bacillati; phylum Actinomycetota; class Actinomycetes; order Micromonosporales; family Micromonosporaceae; genus Micromonospora; species Micromonospora sp. NPDC049836. The sequence continues at coordinate 542,514 of NZ_JBITLH010000004.1, read as the reverse complement.
TCGGGCCGGACCACCGGCAGCTCCGCGGTCAGCGCCCCTTCCGCGCGGCGCAGGTCCACCTGCTGGAAGGCCAGCCAGTCGAGGATCGCCGGCAGCCGCACCGCCAGCGCCTGTTGGTGCTGCTCCGCGCGGCGGGCGCGCTGCGCCTCGTCCCAGTCGCCCTGCTCCAGGGTCTCCCGCACGGCCAGCCGGCAGCCGTGCGCGGTCGGCGCGACGGTGGCGGTGAGCAGGAGCAGCCGGTCGCCCTCCCGGGCGGAGAGCACCAGCCGCTCCGGCGCCCGCATCTCCCGCACCTCGACGGCGAGGTCGGCGTCGAAGCCGGGCAGTCCCGCCGTGCGCAGCACGAGGCGGTCCGACTCCGGCGCGACCTCGGCGAACCACTTGGCGAGCAGCGCCCGATCGGTGAGCGCCCGCCAGGCCCGGTCGACGGGGTGGAACAGCTCGACCTCGCTGTCGATCTCGATCACGCGGAGACTCTACGTCCCGCCGCCCGGGCCCGGTACGTCACTCCACCGGGGCTTCGGCGTCGCCGTCGTGCCAGCGGGCCCGCCAGGCCGCCTCGCTCGCCTCGTGACTCGCCCGCTCATCGAAGACGGCCTGCCGCAGCGCGTGGCGGGAGTCGGCCAGCACCAGCACCTCGACCGCGACCAGCGCCACGCAGATCGCGGTGAGCAGCGTCAACGCCAGCAGCGCGGACAGTTCCCGGGCGACCGGAAGCCCGACCGCCAGCACCACCAGCACGCCGATCCGGGTCCACGTCACGGTGTGCAGGGTGCGCCACTGGAACGCCAGGTCCGCGGCCAGGTACAGCATCACCCCGGCGAAGAGCAGCGGTACGGCCGGCCCGTGCCCGTGCTCGCTCGCCCCGCCGGCCGGGTCGGTGATGGTCCGGACGAGTTCCTCGGCGCCGATGGCGAACAGGATGATCCCGGCGATCATCGGCAGGTAGAGGTAGGCGTACGCGTCGCGGGCCATCGCGATGCGGGGCGCGCCCTGGGCGGCGTGCAGCGCGATCCGGGCGGCCGGTCCGATCATGTCGAAGTGCGCCCACCAGAGCGCCGCGGTGAACAGGATGCCGAGCAGGGCCGCCGGAATGGCCGGCCAGGTCACCGGCTTACCGATCAGGTTGCCGCCCACGCCCACGGAGATGACCGACTCGCCCAGGGCGATGATGAGGATCAGGTCGTAGCGTTCCGTCCAGTGCTCGGCCGAGGTGACCTCCCAACCGTGGCTGCCGGTCAGCAGGCCGCTGCTGTACTGGACCACCACCACGGCGATCCAGAGGCCGTCGCGTACCCAGAGGCCGACGTTCGGGTTCTCGATCGTCGGGGGGACCAGCGCGGCGACCAGCAGCAGGGTCGTGGTGATCGCGACCTCGGGGACGAACTGGTACAGCTTGCGGCGGGCCTTCGGCTTGCCCTCGGTGGCCCGCCAGTACAGCGCCGAGTGCACGCCCCGGATCACCACGTAACTGATGGTGACCAGGATCGGGCCGGCGGCGCCCTCGTGCAGGCCGCCGAAGGTCTGCGGCAGGGCCAGCGCGAAGGTGAACAGCGCCATCATGCCGACCACCATGAGCACCGGCACGAAACCCTCGCCGAGGCGCAGCCGGCTGGCGACCACGCTGTGCGCGATCCAGCACCACCAGAGCACGGCGAGCACCAGCATCGCGTGCAGCAGTTCCCGGCCGGTCACGTTGGCGGCGGTGGCCCGGGTGATGATGAAGAAGGACACCACGAAGACGAGGTCGAAGAAGACCTCGAACTTGTCCACCCGCGCGGCCGGCGCGATCTGAACGGCCGGGCCGAGCTTCCCGCGCCGCTCGCCGCCCACCGCCCGAGTCTGTCAGCGCCGACCGGGCGGCGGGGCGGATTCGGTGGCCATCGGTGCCGTCGGGTGGGGGGCCCACCGGGCGGTCGCGCCGCAGCTCAGCCGGGGGCGCGGCCCAGGTAGGTCAGTGGGCCGGGGTCGGGCACCGGGACGACGTGGAAGCCCAGGGCGTCGTAGAAGCGGCGGGCCGCCGCGTTGGCGGTGACCATGCCGACGTGCAGGGCGGGTGCGCCGGCCCGGGCGGCGGCGGACGCGAACGTCTCCAGCAGCCGCCGGCCGTGGCCGCGCCGTTGGTGGCCGGGGAGCAGGTCGATGTGCAGGTGGGCCGGGTATCCGGCCAGCTCCGGCAGGAGCAGCCGCTCCGGGTGGTGGTGCAGCGCGATCATCTCCTCGTCCGGGGTCCGGGGGGCGCGGGTCGGCTCGGGGTAGCGGTCGGCCAGCCGGGGGATCCATTCGCGGCGGTAGGCGCGGACGAAGGCCGGGGTGTCGGCGGTGCCCACCACGTACCCCACCACCCGGTCGGCGTCGGTGAGCACGAACGCCAGGTCGGGTTCCAGGTGCAGGTAGGGGCCGGCGAAGAGGTCGGGCATCAGGTCGTCGCTGGCGTAGCGGCCCCGGGCGTCGCCGCCGGCGTCGGCGGTGGGGACGCAGATGTCGTAGACCGCGTCGTGGTCGGCGGGCCGGTAGCGCCGGATGGCGGCCGTGGCCGGCGGCGGGGTGGTGCTGCTCATGCCCGGACGCTACGGCGTGAGACCGCTCTCACCGAAGCCCCGGGCGGCCGTCGCCCAGCCGCTCCCGGGCGAGGAACTTGGGCACCACCATCCGCCACGCCTCGGTCACCAGCTCGGTCATCTGCTCCGGGTCGAGCCGGTCGAGGTGGCAGCAGACCCAGTGAAAGCGCAGGTCGGACGGGCGGGGCAGGAAGAACAGGTCGGGTTCGGCGGCGATCAGGGCGTCCCGCTGCTCCTTCGGGTAGCCGAAGCCCATGCTCCGCTCGTCGCGGGAGAACGCGACGTAGACGATCCGCCCGACCCGGAACTTGATCCGGTCGTGGATGACGTGCTCGGTGGTGCGGGGGAGCGTCCGGGCGAGGGCGCGGACATCGTCGACGGTGACCACCGGCCGACGGTAGCGGTCCCCTCCGACAGCCCGCGGTGGCCCCGCCGTCAGGCCGCGGTGGCCCCGCCGTCAGCCGGCCGGCGGGCGGGGGGCCGGCGGGGCGGCGGCGAGCGCGGCCCGGATGGTGTCCACCAGCGGCTGGTCGGGGTGCTCGATCCAGTGCTGGATGCCGACCCGCAGGGTGGCCAGGAAGGTGGCGGCCAGGATCCGGGAGCGCAGCCCGCTGTCCGGGCCGCCGAGCCGGCGGGCGATCTCGCCGGAGAGCTCCCGCTCGATCGCCGTGTACGCGACGACCTGGTGGGCGAGCAGGCCCGGGTGGCCGTGCAGTTCACGGCGGCGGGCGAGCCAGGCCCGGGCCGGGTCGTCGTACACCTCGGCGGCGAGGTGCAGGGCCGCCGCGCTGAGCGCGGTCCACGGCGGCTCGTCGGCCGGGCGCTCGTGCAGCAGGTCGAGCAGCCGGCGCAGCCGGGCGGTGTCGCCGTGGAAGAGCGCCTCCTCCTTGCTGGAGAAGTAGTTGGAGAAGGTGCGCCGGGAGACGTTGGCGGCGTCGGCGATGGCCTCGACCGTGATCCGCTCCGGGCCCTGCTCGGCGGCGAGACGCAGGGCGGCCTCGTGCAGCGCGAGGCGGGTGGCCGCCTTCTTGCGCTCCCGGAGCCCGGTCGTCTCCCGCATGGCGGCCAGCATACGTGATCCGTTTCTCATTCGGCAAAGTTGCGCACTGAGCAAGATTCGTTGATTATTGCTTGAGGCAACCAACGCTGGCCGGAGGAGGACCGTGCACACCGCCACCCGCGAACTCGGCACGCGGCTTCAGGAACTGCTGACCGGCGTCCGGCTGCTCAAGCAGCGGCGCGCCCACCACCAGCCGGCCGTCCCGCCCGGGCTGGTCGGGCTGCTGCGGCAGATCGACGGCTGCCAGGCCCGCGACCTGGCCGAGCGGAGCCGGCTCGACCCGTCCACCGTCAGCCGGGCCGTCGCCACCTTGGTGGCCGACGGCCTGGTCGAGCGGACCGCCGACCCCGACGACCGGCGAGCCAGCCGGCTCACCCTGACCGAGGCGGGCCGGACCGCCCTGGCCGACACCGAGGACTGGTACGGCCGGGTGCTCGCCGGGGCGCTCGCCGACTGGACTCCCGACGAGGTGACGGCGTTCTCCGTCGCGCTCGGTCGGTTCACCCGCGACCTCGAGGTCGCCCTCGCACACCACGACAACCTGGAGGACGCGCGATGAGCGCACCCACCGCAACGGCTGAAGCCGAGCCCATGAGCCATCGGCGGACGCTGGAGGCACTCAGCGGTCTGCTGCTGGTGCTCTTCGTCGCGATGCTCAGCAGCACGGTGGTCTCGACCGCCCTGCCGAAGATCATCGGGGCGCTGAACGGGTCCCAGACCCAGTACACCTGGGTGGTCACCGCCACCCTGCTCACGGCCACCGCGACCACCCCGATCTGGGGCAAGCTGGCCGACCTGTTCAACAAGAAGCTGCTGATCCAGATCGCCATCGTGATCTTCCTGGCCGGCTCGGTGGTGGCCGGCTTCGCGCAGAGCACCGGCCAGCTGATCGGCGCCCGCGCCTTCCAGGGCATCGGCGTCGGCGGCCTGCAGGCGCTCGTCCAGGTCGCCATCGCGGCCATGATCCCGCCGCGGGAGCGCGGCCGCTACAACGGCTACCTCGGCGGCGTGATGGCGCTGGCCACCGTCGGCGGCCCGCTGCTCGGCGGCCTCATCGTCGACACCTCGTGGCTTGGCTGGCGCTGGTGCTTCTTCGTCGGCGTTCCGGTGGCCGCCGTCGCGCTGATCCTGTTGCAGATCACGCTGAACCTGCCGACCGTCCGCCGGGAGAACGTCAAGATCGACTATCTGGGCGCCGGCCTCATCGCGGCCGGGGTCAGCGTGCTGCTGATCTGGATCTCCTTCGTCGACGACTCGTTCGCCTGGCTGTCCTGGCAGACCGGGGCGATGGTCGGTGGCTCCGTGCTGCTGCTCGCCCTGGCGGTGTGGGTCGAGTCCCGGGCGGCCGAGCCGGTCGTGCCGCTGGCCATCGTCCGGGAGCGGACCACCGCCCTGGCCATCCTCGGCAGCCTCGCGGTCGGCATGGCCATGTTCGGCGGCGCGGTCTTCCTCGGTCAGTACTTCCAGATCGGCCGCGGCTACAGCCCGACCGAGGCCGGCCTGCTGACCATCCCGATGATGGCCGGCGTGCTGATCTCCTCGATCGTCGCCGGCCGGCTGATCACCTCCACCGGCCGGATCAAGCCGTACATCGTCGCCGGCTCGATCATCCTGGTCGCCGGGTTCGCCCTGCTCGGCACGATCGACCACCAGACCTCGCTGGTGCTGGTCGGTGCCGCCATGTTCATCGTCGGGGTCGGCGTCGGCATGACCATGCAGAACCTCGTGCTCGCGGTGCAGAACACCGTCGCGCTCAGGGACATCGGCGCGGCCAGCTCGACCGTCGCCTTCTTCCGCTCGCTCGGCGGCACCATCGGGGTGTCCGTGCTCGGCGCCGTCCTGGCCCGCCAGGTCACCGACCGGATCACCCACGACCTGGCCGCCGCCGGCATCCCCGCCGGCAGCGGTGGCGGCAGCAGCACCCTGAACCTGGCCGCGCTGCCGGCCCCGGTGCAGGAGATTGTGCGGGCCGCGTACGGTGACGCCACCGGGCACATCTTCCTCATCTCGGCGGCCATCGCGGTGGTCGGCATCATCGCCGCGCTGTTGCTCAAGCCGGTGATGCTGCGGTCCAGCCTGGACCTGCCGGACACCGGCCGGTCGGTCGCGGTGGCGGCCGACGCGGTGGACGGTGCGCCCGCCTTCGACGAGGTCGCCATCGACCCCGGCACGAAGGATCCGGTACGCCGCTGACGCCGCACCCCCGGGCCAGGGCCGTCGCCGACATCGGCGCCGGCCCTGGTCCGTGCCAGAGAGGCCGGACACCCGGCCGCGACCCGAATCGAGGAACTGTGGACACCACCGAGGCGGCGTCCCCCCGGCCAGCACCGGCCGGCCAGAGCCGGGCCGCGGCGGTGCACCGGGCGCTGCGCGAACTGGCGCTCGTGGCCGCGCTGTTCCTCGCGTACAAGGCGGGCCGGGTGCTCGCCGACGGCCGGGCGTCGACCGCGCTGACCAACGGCGAACGGGTCTGGGGACTGGAACGGCTGCTGCACCTGCCCGGCGAGGCCCTGCTGCAGGACCCGCTCCTCGCCCACGTGCTGCTGGTCAAGCTGGCCAACTGCTACTACGCCTACGTGCACTTCCCGGCCACCGCGCTCTGCCTGGTGTGGCTCTACCTCCGCCAGCCGGCGCACTACCGGTGGATCCGGCGCGCCCTCGTCGCGCTCACCGGGGCGGCGCTCGTGCTGCACATGCTGCTCCCGCTCGCCCCGCCCCGGATGACCGCGCTGACCGGCCTGGTCGACACCGGTCGCCGGTACGGTCCGGCCGTCTACGGGGCACCCGACGCGGACACCCTCAGCAACCAGTACGCGGCCATGCCCTCGCTGCACGTCGGCTGGGCGCTCGCGGTCGCCGTCGCGCTCGTCGCCGTCACCGCCGGCCGGCTGCGCTGGCTCTGGCTGGCGCACCCGCTGCTCACCCTGCTGGTGGTGGTCGGCACGGGCAACCACTACTGGCTCGACGGCATCGTGGCCGTCGCCCTGCTCGGGCTGATCCTGGCCGTGCTGCCCCGGCCCCGCGCGGTGCGCCGCCCGGCGGCGGTGCCGGTGCCGATCGTCCGGCTCCGGCCGCACCTGGTCGAACCGCCGCGCCCCGGGATGCGCCGGCCCCCGCGCCCCCGCCGCCCACCGAGCCGGGCCGGCACGGTGGGCGACGGTCGACGCTAGACCTCCGCCGGACCCGCGCCGCTCAACGCGGGTCCGGCCCGGCGGCGCGGGTCCGGTCCGGAGGCGGGCCCGGTCCGGCACCGCGGGTCCGGCCGCGCGGGTCCGGTCCGGCGGCGCGGGCCCGGGCGGCGTACCCCGGGATCACCGGCGGCGCGGTGCCGCGGCCCGGGGCCGCCCGGTGGCGTCGCGGTCCGGAGACCGGCCCGTCAGCGCGTGGTGCAGAGCGTGCCGTTCAGGCGGAACGCGGTCGGCAGGACGTTCGGCCCGCTGTACGCCCCGACGAAGCCGGTGCTCGTGGCGCCGCCACCGGCGGCGAGCCGGCGGTTGTCGTCGGTGCTGGTGACCTTCACCGCGGCGCCGGTCTGCGACCAGGTCCCGCTCCAGCCGCTGCTCACCTGCTGCCAGGGGGTCGGCCAGGTCCAGGTGAGCGTCCAGCCGTCGATCGGGCTCGGCCCGGTGTTGACCACGTCGACGGTGCCCAGGTAGCCGTTGCCCCAGTCGGTGCCCAGGGTGAAGCGGACCGCGCAGGCGCTCTCCGCCGGGGTGCCGGTGACGAAGGTCAGCGGCGGCGAGGACCAGGACACGTTGCCGGCGGTGTCCCGGGCCAGCACGTTCACGGTGTACCGGCGGCCGGGGTCGAGGTTGCCGACGGTGAGGCTGGTGCCGGCCGTCTCGCCGAGTTGCTCGCCGATCGCGCCGTGCTGCCGGTACACCTCGTACTTGGCGATCGGCGCGCCGCCCGGCGCGCGGGTGGCGGCCGGCCAGGAGATGGTGGCGGTCCGGTCGGCGACCGCGCCGGCGCTGGGCTGGCCCGGCGCGCCGGGCGTGACCTGGGTCGGGCCGGCCGGGTGCAGCACCAGGGTGGTCAGCGAGTACGGCGGCAGGGTCCGGCTGGTGGCGCTGCCGGACTGCCCGCTGGCGATGCCGGTGGCGCCGTTGGCGAGGGTGTGCACGGTCGGCGCCGCGCCCGACGGGGTGAACCCGGCGTAGTCGATGGTGACCGGGTAGCCGTTCTCCGGGTCCTTGTTCAGCAGCAGCACCGCGAGGTCACCGTCGGCCCGGCGGACCGCGTGCGCGCTGACCAGCGGCTGGTCGGTGCCGGCGCGGACGAACTGGTCACCGGCGCGGGCGAAGAGGTTCATCATGGCCAGCCCGTGGTACGGCGCGAACGGCGTGTTCAACGGCGGTTCGCAGACCGATCCGTCGGCGGTGCAGCCGCCGCTGGAGAGCAGACCGAAGTCGCCGTAGTCGGTCTGCCCGGCCACCTCGGAGACGGTGCCGATGCCGTTGTGCACGTTCCACCACTGGACCGTGAAGGCACCGTTCTCCAGCAGCCCGCTGTACGCGTCGGCGAGGAACAGCGCCCCGGGCTGGGTGTTCTGGCCGGCGCCGACGTTCAGCTCGGTGAAGCTGATGCCGATCCGCGCGGCGTTCGGGCCGGCGTACCGGGCGATCTGCTGGCGCAGCAGCCAGCTGGCGTCGGGGATGTGCGCGGTCCGGGCCAGCGAGTCGGCCGCGCTGCCGCCCGGGTACCAGTGCACGTCGACAAAGTCGATCTTCGGGCCGGCCAGGGTGAGGACGGTCTGGTTCCAGGGCCCGGGGTCGGCGCCGGCGGTCAGCCCGTCCGGCCAGTTCGCCGGCATGGTCAGCACAGCGCCGACCTTGATGCTCGGGTCGACGGCCTTCATCGCGTCGGCGTACTCGACGACCAGCCGGGCGTACTGGGTGGCGCTCTTGTCGGCGTGGTCGTCGGCCTCCCAGGCGGAGCCGTAGTGGCCGTTGCCGTAGTTCTCGTTGCCGATGGTCCAGTACTTCGCGCCGTAGCCCTTGGTCACGTTGGCGTACCGGACCCAGTCGGCGGCCTCGGCCGCGGTGCCGGTGCCGTAGTTGGCGATGATCATGGGCTGGGCGCCGACCCGGCGGGCTCCGGCCATGAAGGTGTCGAAGTCGGTCCCCGGGGCGACGTAGCCGCCGGGCGCGCTGTGGTCGCGCCAGTGGTAGATGTCGGCGTACGAGCCGCCGGGGTAGCGCAGCATCCGCACGCCGGCGGCGCGCAGCAGGTCCGAGGTCGGGGTGGTGCCGAGGTTGGCGTCCCAGATGGCGTGGTTGACGCCGAGCGCGGTGTCCGGCACCCGGGCCAGCCCGGCCCGCGCGTTGACGGTGACGGTGACCGGGGCGCCGTCCGCGGCCACGGCCGGGGCGTCGATGCCGGTGAGGGTGCCGGCGGTGAGCAGCAGGCCGGCGGCGAGCGCGGTCCAGCGGCGCCGGCCGGACGCCCGGGCGGGGGAGCCGGGCGTGGTGCGGTTGGTCATGGGGGGTTCCTTCGATGGGCTGGGCGGGTCCGGCCGCGCCGCGGCGGACCCTGGACGTGGTGCTGCCGGTGATGTGTCGCCGCCCCCCGGAAGCCCTGCCGGGCCCCGGTTGCCCATCGGACGACGCTCTGCCCCGCGCGCGGCAGACCATCGGCCACCAAGAATTCCACAGCGGTCCGACCCGGCTCAAGGCACGACGGGGGCCGTTCGAATGCATCGACAATAGTCTTTACTGTTAACAAAGTTTAATTTATCTTCATGGGTACCTTCCCCACCCATGAAGGAGTTGCCCGCCATGCGTCGAAGAATCACCCTCCCGCTGCTCACCACCGGCGTCGTCGGCGCCAGCCTGGCCGTCGCGGCACCCGCCCAGGCCCACGGCTACGTCTCCTCGCCCCCCAGCCGGCAGGCGCTCTGCGCGCAGAACCGGGTCCCCGACTGCGGCCAGATCAAGTACGAGCCGCAGAGCGTCGAGGGCCCGAAGGGCCTGCGCAGCTGCCACGCCGGGATCGCCCAGTTCGCCGTGCTCAACGACGACAGCCGCAACTGGCCGGCCACCACCGTCGGCACCTCGGTGACCTTCACCTGGGTCAACACCGCCCGGCACGCCACGGCCAACTGGGAGTACTGGATCGGCGGCACCCGGGTGGCCGTGGTCGACGGCGGCGGCCGGCAGCCCGAGGCCACCGTGTCGCACACCGTCAACCTGAGCGCCTTCTCCGGCCGGCAGAAGCTGCTGGCCATCTGGAACATCGCGGACACCGCCAACGCCTTCTACTCCTGCGTCGACCTCCAGATCGGCTCCGGCGGCGGCACGCCCACCCCCAGCCCCACCCCCAGCCCCACGCCGTCGCCGACGCGCCCGTCGCCGACCCCCAGCCCCACCACCTCGCCCGCGCCGGGCGGCACCTGGACCGCCGGCCGGACCTACCAGGTCGGCGACCTGGTCACCTACAACGGCGTGACCTACCGGTGCCGCCAGGCGCACACCGCGATCGCCGGCTGGGAGCCGCCCAACGTGCCCGCCCTCTGGCTGGCGGTCTGACCGTCCCGGTGCGGCGCACCCCGGACGTGCGCCGCACCACCATCCCGCCCCGATCGGAGGTACGGCATGCGCCGCCCGCTCACCGCCGCCCTGCTGGCCCTGCTGGCCACCACCGCCGGCTGCGCCGGCGACCCCGCGCCGCCGCCCGACCCGGCCCCGGCCACGCCGGCCGCCGCCCCGGTGACCAGCGGCATCGACGTGCTGTACCTGACCATGCTGGCGGCGCACACCGAGCAGACCCTGCAGATCGTCCGGCTCGGCCTCGACCGGGCCACCGACCCGCGGATCCGTACCCTGATCGCCGCCGTCGAGACGACCGAGACCGACGAGTTGGCCACCGTGCGTGGCTGGCTGCGCGAGGCCGGGCCCGCCGCGGCGGCCGCCGCCGCCCGGCACGACCACGCCGGGCACAGCGACGCCGCCGCCGGACTGGCCCGGCTGCGCGCCGCGCCGCCCGGCACGGCCGACCGGGTGCTGCTCGACGTGCTCAGCGAGCACCAGCGCACCGCCGCCGACCTGGCCCGGGCGCAGCTCCGCGCCGGCACCAGCGAACGGGTCCGCGACCTGGCCCGGCGCGTGGAGCGGTCACGCGCCGCCGAGGTGGCGCTGATGGCCACCTACCGAGCGGAGCAGCGCTGAGCCGGCCGCCGCTCAGCCGGTCACCGGCCGGGCGACCAGCAGCGCCCAGCCGAGACAGCCCAGGGCCGCGGTGTTCAGCACCGCCCGCACCACGTTCCAGCGCACCCACGAACCCTCGAACATGACCCGCAGTCGCGCCGGATCCGCCAGCCGGTCCGCGGCCGCGAGCCGGTCGTTGAGCGGCACGTTCACCGCGATCGTCACCACCAGCACCAGGCCGTAGAGCAGCAGGGCGGCCAGCAGCCAGGGCAGCGGTCCGCGCCGGTCGGCGGGCAGGTGCAGCAGGACCGCCGCCAGCGTGCCGATCAGCGCGCCGCCGAAACAGAGCGCGAACCAGCCGTTCAGGATGGCCGCGTTGATGGCGCGCATGCTGGCCACGAAGGCCCGGTCGTCCACCCGGGACAGACCCGGCATCACCGCGTACGCGAAGCCGGCGAAGAGGCCGGCCATCAGTCCCGTGGTCACCATCGCCAGCAGTAGCGCGGCGTTACGCAGCCCGGTCATCGGGCCCTCCCGTCGGTCGATCCGATCATGGAGCCAGTCCAGCGCGGGCGGGGCGCGCCGGCCATGGCCGAGACGCCCCGGCCCATACGCGCGCGTCTACGCTCGCCCGGTGGACGTCCTCGCCGGCGTGCTCCGCGGGCTGCGCGCCCGGGACGCGTTCCTGCTGCGTACCGTGATGGACCCGCCGTGGTCGATCCGGGTACGCGACGCCGCCCCGCTGAGCGTCACCACGGTGGTGCGGGGCGGGGCGTGGGTGGTGCCCGAGGCCGGCGAACCGGTGCCGCTGAGTCCCGGGGACGTCGCGGTGCTGCGCGGGCCGGCCCCGTACACCGTCGCCGACCAGCCCGGGACGCCGCCACAGGTGGTGATCCACCCGGGCCAGCGCTGCACGACCCTCGCCGGCCAGGACCTCACCGACGTCATGGCGCTCGGGCTGCGTACCTGGGGCACCCGGCCGGACGCGGCGACTGCCCTGCTCACCGGCACGTACGCCAGCGGTGGCGCGGTGGGCGCCGGGCTGCTCGCCGCCCTGCCGCCGCTGCTCGTGCTCCCCGCCGCCGACGGCGACCTGCCGGTCGTCGCGCTGCTCGCGGCGGAGCTGCACCGCGCCCAGCCCGGCCAGGAGGTGGTGCTGGACCGGCTGCTCGACCTGCTGGTCATCGCCGTGCTGCGGAGCTGGTTCGCCCGCCCGGAGGCCCGGCCGCCGGGGTGGTACCGGGCGGCCGGGGACCCGGTGGTCGGCCCGGCGGTGCGGCTGGTCCAGGGTGATCCCGCTCACCCGTGGACGGTCGCGGGGCTCGCCGCGGCCGCGGGCGTCTCCCGGGCCGCGTTCGCCCGCCGCTTCACCGACCTGGTCGGTGAGCCGCCGATGGCGTTCGTCACGAACTGGCGCCTCGCGGTCGCCGCTGACCTGCTGCGGGACACCGACCTGACGCTCACCGCGGTGGCCCGCCGGGTCGGCTACGGCAGCCCGTTCGCGCTCAGCGCCGCCTTCAAACGGCGGCGCGGGGTGAGTCCGCGGGCCTACCGGGAGTCGGCCTGAGCCGTCCCGCGGATCGGGGGCAGCCCGGTAATCCCCGCGCCGGGCGTCGGAGGCGGTCGCTAGTCTTCCTGCGGACGTCACGCAGCGTGGCGTGCCACCGCGCGCCACGGTGGGCGCCGCACCGCCACCGACCAGGGCCTAACCGGAAACTCAGGAGATTCTTCAGTGACCCAGCAAGCTGTCGCGACATCGGACAAACTCGACGCCGCGGTGCTCAAGGTGGCGGGCGTCGTCGTGCTCGGCGCGATCATGTCGATCCTCGACGTGACGGTCGTCAGCGTGGCGCTGCCGACGTTCCAGACCGAATTCGACGCCTCGTACGCCCGGGTGGCGTGGACCATGACCGCCTACACCCTCGCCCTCGCGACGGTGATCCCGGTCACCGGCTGGGCCGCGGACCGGTTCGGCACCAAGCGCCTCTACATGGCCGCGCTGGCCCTGTTCACCATCGGCTCCGGCCTCTGCGCCACCGCCGACACGATCACCGAGCTGATCTCCTACCGGGTCCTGCAGGGCCTCGGTGGCGGCATGCTCATGCCGCTGGGCATGACGATCATGACCCGGGCCGCCGGCCCGCACCGGATCGGCCGGCTGATGGCCGTCCTGGGCATCCCCATGCTGCTCGGCCCGATCGGCGGCCCGATCCTGGGCGGCTGGCTGATCGACACCGCGAGCTGGCACTGGATCTTCCTGATCAACCTGCCGATCGGCGCGATCTCGCTGGTCTACGCCGCGCTGGCGCTGCCGAAGGACAACCCCGAGCCGTCGGAGTCGTTCGACATCCTCGGCATGGTGATGCTCTCGCCGGGCCTGGCGCTGTTCCTCTACGGCGTCTCGTCCCTGCCGGAGGCCGGCCGGTTCGGCGCCACCACGGTGTGGCTGCCCATGCTGGTCGGCGCCGTCCTGGTCGTGGGCTTCGTGCTCTACTCGTTCAAGCCCAAGCACCCGCTGCTGGACCTGCGGCTGTTCCGCAACCGCAACCTGACCATCGCCTCGGTCACCCTGTTCGTGTTCATCATCGCGTTCATGGGCGCCGGCCTGCTCTTCCCCAGCTACTTCCTGCAGATCCGCGGCGAGTCGACGCTCACCGCCGGCCTGCTCATGGCGCCGCAGGGCATCGGCGCGATGCTCACCATGCCGATCGCCGGCATGCTGGCCGACCGGCTGCCGATCGGCCGGACGGTGCCGTTCGCGCTGGTGCTCATCGCCGCCGGGTTCTTCACCTTCACCCAGGTCGACCCGCACACCTCGTACTGGCTGCTCTGCGGCTCGCTGTTCGTGATGGGTCTGGGCATGGGCGGCACCATGATGCCGATCATGACGTCGGCGCTGAAGACCCTGCACGCGCAGGAGGTGGCCCGCGGCTCCACGCTGGTCAACATCCTCCAGCAGATCGGCGGCTCGGTCGGCGCCGCCGTGATGTCGGTGATCCTCACCAACGAGCTGAACGGCTCCCGCCCCATCCCGGGCGTGACCGACCCGGCGAGCGGCAAGCCGGTCACCGAGGCCGGCCTGGCCATCGTCACCCAGCAGCGGCCGGAACTGCTCGAGCAGTTCGGGCTGCCTCCGGCGCTGGTCGAGCGGGGCCTGGCCTTCGCCGCCGACGCCTTCGCCAGCACCTTCTGGGTCGGCTTCGTGCTGGTGCTGCTCACCTTCATCCCGGCCGCGTTCCTGCCCCGCCGCCGGGAGCCGGTGCGGCTGCTCGACGACCAGGCCGACGAGCAGCGGCCGCCGATGCCGGTCGGCCTGCACTGATTGCGCCCGGACCGGGCCGCCAGGCACCCTGGCGGCCCGGTCCGCCGCCTCCGCACCGGCGACGCCCGGCTCGCCGTACTGCGGTCGCGGCCGGCCGCGACCGACGGCCGCCGGTCCCGCGCCGCGCCAGCACCGCTCCGGTTCCGGTCCGACCTGCCGGGCTCCGGGCGGAGTAGCCCGCCGCGCACCGGGTAGCCCGGACCGGACGGACGACACCGGGAGGGACGGCATGCGGCGGCGGCGCGAGGCGGAGGTGGCCGTGATCACCGGCGCGAGCGCCGGCGTGGGCCGGGCCACCGCCCGCCTGCTCGCCCGGCGCGGCATCGCCATCGCCCTGCTGGCCCGCGGCCGCACCGGGCTCGACGCGGTCGCCGAGGAGGTCCGCGCGGCCGGCAGCCGGGCGCTGCCCGTCGAGGTCGACATGGCCGAGCACGACCAGGTGGTCGCCGCCGGCCAGCGCGTAGCGGACGAGCTCGGGCCGATCGACCTGTGGATCAACAACGCGTTCAGCTCGGTCCTCGCGCCGTTCCGGGACACCCGCCCGGCGGAGTTCCAGCGAGCCATGCAGGTGACCTACCTCGGCTACGTGCACGGCACCCGGGTGGCGCTGGACCACATGACGCCCCGGGACCGGGGCGTCATCGTGCAGGTCGGCTCGGCGCTGGCCTACCGGGGCATCCCGCTGCAGGCCGCGTACTGCGGGGCGAAGCACGCCATCGTCGGGTTCACCGAGTCGCTGCGCTGCGAGCTGATGCACGAGCACAGCAACATCGCGGTCACCATGGTGCACCTGCCCGCACTGAACACCCCGCAGTTCGACTGGCTGCTGTCCCGGCTGCCGCGCCGCGCGCAGCCGGTGCCGCCGATCTACGCGCCGGCCGTCGCGGCCCGGGCCATCGTGGCCGCCGCTGACCGGCCCGCCCGCCGCGAGTACTGGGTGGGCGCCTCCACGGCGTTGGCCATCCTCGGTAACCGCCTCGCCCCCGGTCTGCTCGACCGCTACCTGGCCCGCACCGGCTACGACGCCCAGCAGACCGACCGTCCGGCCGACCCCGACCGGCCCGCGAACCTCTGGCTGCCCGCCGACGGACCGGGCGGGCGGGACCGGGGCGCCGGTGGCTCGTTCACCGACCGCGCCCACCGGCACAGCGCCCAGGCCTGGCTGTCCCGGCACCGGCTGGTCACCGCGACGGGGCTCACCGCCGCCGCCGTCGGCGCGCTGGCCTGGCGCCGCGCCGCGGGGTGAGGCCGGCCCACCCGACGGCCAGCCGGCGGCGGGGCCGGCCGGTGGGCGGCTACAGGCGGTGCCGGACCCAGACGTTCGGCTCGACGTAGACGGCGTGGTCGTGCGCCACGTCGCAGAGCACCGGCGTCAGGGCGCCGGGCACGTGCACCGGCCCGCTGGCGTCGAAGGCCAGACCGGTCCAGCGCCGCCAGTCGGCGAGCGTCCCGCTGATCACCATCGACCGGGGCGCCACCCGCTCGATCCGCCCGCCGGCGCGTACGTGCACCCGCAGCCACGGGTCGACGGGCAGGCCGTCGGCGCGGACCTGGTGGGCGTACTCGGTCATCGGGAGGTCGGGGCGGGTGTGCTTGCCACTCGGGCGGACCGGCGCGACCAGGGTGTCGAAGCCGCGCTTCGCGGCGGCCTCCCGCATCGCGGCGAGCATCAGCCCGGACAGCCCGCCGCCCCGCCGGTCGGGCCGGATGCAGATCTCCAGCGCCGACACCATGGTCGGGGTGGCGCCGGTGAGCCGGTCGACGGCCGAGCGTTGGATCATCCGGTCCCAGCCGCCGTCGGGCAGCTCCGGCTCCGTCCACCGCACCGGCACCGCGTACGCCCGGGCGACGGCGCGTCCCGGCTCGGCCGGGTCCACGGCGGCGAAGACGAACTCGGGGTACAGCTCGTCGGCGACGGCGTAGTAGACGGCGCCCATCGGATCCCACAGCATGAACGCCGGCCAGGCCCCGGCGAAGTCGTCGTTGCCGAGCAGCGGGGCCAGGTCGGGACGGTCGGCCAGGGAGACGATGTCGAGGGTCACAGCCGCGACGGTAGCGTCGGCCGGCGGGCGCCGCGCGGCATATTCGGTCAGCCGCCGGAGCGGCGGATCGCCAGCAGCGCCACGTCGTCGGCCGGGTTCTCCGCGTCCAGGGTGGCCATCACGGTGTCGCACACCGTGTCCGGCGAAGCCAGCGGGACGGCGGCGGCCAGCCGGGCGACCCCGGCGTCGAAGAGTTCGTCGCGGCGTTCCACGAGCCCGTCGGTGTAGGCGACCAGGACGCCACCGGGCGGGAAGTCGATCGTCGTGGTGCGGCGCCGGATCCCGGTCCGGCCGATGCCCAGCGGTGGGTCGATGTGCGCCGCGACGGTGGCGGTGCGCCGGCCGGGGGCGGCCAGCACCGGCGCGGGATGCCCGGCCAGGGAAAGGTGGATGGTCGCGCCGTCGGGCGGGATCATCGCGTACAACGCCGTGGTGAGGCTGCCCGCCTCGAAGTGGACCACCTTGCGGTCGAGCAGGGTGAGCGCCTCCGCGGGGTCGTCGCAGACCAGCGCGTACGCCCGCAGCGCGCTGCGGATGCGGCCCATGATTATCGCCGACTGCAGGCCGTGGCCGGACACGTCGCCCATCACCACGCCCAACCAGCCCGACGGCAGGGTGAACACGTCGTACCAGTCGCCGCCGACGCCGGAGGCGTGGCCCGGCACGTACCGGCCGGCCATCCGCAGGCTCGGCAGGTCCGGCAGCTCGGCCGGGATCAGGCTGCGCTGCAGCGCCAGGGCCGCGGAGTGGTCGAGGGTGTTCTGCCGGACCCGACCCGCCAGCCCCACGTGGGTGGCGACCAGTTCCAGCAGGCGGACGTCGTCCGGACCGAACCGGCGCGGGACGAGCGAGCCGACGTGCAGCACGCCGACCAGGCTGCCGCCGGAGAGGATCGGCACCCCCAGCAGGGAGCGCACCCCGGTCTGCAACAGCACCGGGTTCACCACCTTGTCCCGGCTGACGTCCTCGATGATCACCGGCCGCTGGGTGAGCGCGACCTGGCCGGCGAAGCCCCGCCCGACGGAGACCCGGAAACCCTGCCGGACCTCCTCCTCCAGGCCCCGGGCCGCGGTGGCCACCAGGTGCCGGGCGCGTACGTCGAGCAGGAGGATGGCGGCGGTGTCGACCTGCAGCAGCTCGCGGACCCGGTCGAGCACCTCGTCGAAGAGGTCGGCGACGTCGAGGCGGGACAGCGTCGCCCCGGTGGCCGCCTCCACATGGCGCCACCGCTGCTCGTCCTGCTGGCTCTCCGCCCTGACCACCCCCGGATCGTAGTTGCATTTGGGCAAGCTTCGCTTGGGGGCACCCCGGACCGCCGGCCGGGCCCCCGGAACCCGCATTCGGTGACCGCGACGACACGCATCGTCGTGCTGGCCGCCGGGCGGGAGTGGGGCGGCCGAGCGCATCCCGGGCCGGTCCCGATCGTCCGGTCGGCCGCCGGTCGCCAGGTCCGTCATCCCGGCCGCGCCGCCGTGCCGAGCAGGTTCCGTCGGGCGAGCCGCATGCTCCGATCGTCCACCGCCAACGTTACGGCACGGTCACCGACGAGCCGGGCGGTCACCCGGTTCGTGATCCACTGTCGGCAACCGGCCACCGGGCCTCCCGCGGCGGGGCCCGGGCAAGTACTCTCCGGGCGGAGAGGAACGCGATGATCACTCGTCGAAAGTTGATCGGCACCGGGCTGGGCGTCACCGCCGGCCTGGTGACGGCCGGTTGCAACGACAAGGCCGCCTCCAGTGCCGCCTGGTCACCGCCCGGTCAGGTGGCGGCGGAGGAGCCCGTCCCCGAGGTCACGGTGGCCGTCACGCCGACCGCCGGCGCCAAGCGGGTCTCCCCGCTGGACCCGGTGGTGGTGTCGGTGCGGGGCGGCACGCTCAAGGACGTCTCGGTGACCTCCGGGGGCAGGACCGTCGCCGGTGAGGCGGGCGCCGAGGACAACTCGTGGCGTTCCACCGGCCGGCTCGCCTACGGCAGGACCTACACGGTCACCGCCTCGGTGGCCGACGCCGCCGGCGCGCTGACCCAGCACAAGAGCACCTTCAGCACGGTCAAGCCGGCCGGCGTCGCGTCGGTCACCTTCCAGGCCAACGCGCTGACCGCGCTGCGCTCCGGCGGCACGTACGGGGTCGGCCAGGTGGTGATGGTGAACTTCGCCAAGTCGGTGAAGAACCGCGCCGAGGCCGAGAAGTCCATGGTGGTGCAGACCACCCCGGCCGTGGAGGGGCGGTGGCGCTGGATCGACGGGCGGAACGCGCACTGGCGGCCGGCGAAGTACTGGACCCCCGGCACCAAGGTCTCCGTCCGGGTCGACCTGTTCGGCCAGGATCTCGGCAAGGGCGTCTACGGCGGCGCCAGCGCCAGCACGAGCTTCACCATCGGCCCGTCCCGGATCGCCATCGCCGACGCGCGCAGCCACCGGATGAAGGTCTACATCGACGGGCGGATGGTGCGCGACATCCCGGTGAGCATGGGCAAGGGCGGCACCGCCGTCGGCGCGAACGGCCAGACCGTCAGCTACTGGACCCGCTCCGGGCCGCACGTGGTGATGACCCGGGAGCCCTCGCACCGGATGACCTCGTCCAGCTACGGCATCGTCGACCGCGAGGACCCGAACTACTACGACGAGGTCATCAAGCTCTGCCTGCGGATCTCGTACTCCGGCGAGTTCGTGCACCTGGCCGACTGGAACATCGGCGCCCACGGCAACCGGAACACCTCGCACGGCTGCATCAACGTGGGCCCGGCGCACGCCCGCTGGTTCTACGAGACGTTCCGCCTCGGCGACGTGGTCGACGTCCGCAACACCCCCCGGCAGATGGCGGTCAGCGACGGCAGCGCCTGGGCCGTGCCGTGGGACAAGTGGTGACCCGCCGCCGCGTCCGGCCGGCGGCGTGCTGGCCGGCGGGCGGCGGTGCCGGCCGGCCGTCGTGACGCACGAGCGGGAGATCACCGAGCCGGTCGACCTGTGCCTGCCGAACGGCCGGCTCAACCCGGCCGCGATCGGCTGGACCCGCCGGCCGTTGCACCGGGCGAACCTGCGCGGGTGGGGGCGGGTCAAGCGGTGGGAGTACTGGGGGATCGTCACCCCGACCCACATCGTCGGACTGGTCGCCTCGTCGCTGGACTACGCCGGGGTGCACAGCGTCTACCTGCTCGACCGCCGTACCGGGCTGGAGCGGAACACCGAGGTGGTGGTCCCGTTCGCCCGGGGCGCGGCCCTCCCGCCGCGCAGCGGGGCCGGCCCGGTGCACGCCGCCGGCCCCGGCCTGACGATCGACGTCGACCAGCACCCCGAGGGCAGCGCCATCCGGGCGGTGGCTCCGGGGGTGCAGATCGACCTGACGGTGCCGCTGCCGCCGGGGCACGAGTCGCTCGGCGTCGTGGTGCCGTGGAGCAGGCGGCGGTTCCAGTACACCGTCAAGGACGTCGGCCGGCCGGTGCGCGGCACGCTGCGCGTGGACGGCACCGGGTTCCCGGTCGGTGCGGCGGACTCGTTCGCCGTGCTGGACCACGGCCGCGGCAAGTGGCCGTACGCGGTGCGGTGGAACTGGGCGGCCGGCAGCGGCCCCGGCCGGGCGATCCAACTCGGCGGCCGGTGGACCGAAGGCACCGGCTCGACCGAGAACGCCCTCGTCGTCGACGGCCGGCTGCACAAGATCGGCGCCGAGCTGACCTGGCGCTACGACCGTACGGACTGGCTGCGGCCCTGGCACATCAGCGGCCCCGGGGTGGACGTGCGGTTCCACCCGTTCCACGAGCGGCGGGCGAAGACCAACCTCGGCGTGCTGTTCAGCGAGACCCACCAGTGTTTCGGGCACTTCTCCGGCTGGGCCGCCACCGAAGCGGGGGAGCGGATCGACCTGGACGGCCTGGTCGGCTGGGCCGAGGAGGCGCGCAACCGCTGGTGACCGCGGGCGGCCGCCCGGGCCGCCCCCCCGTCGCGTCCCGTTGACCCTGCTCGGCCTGGTGGAGCGCGAGCCCAGCCACGGCTACGACCTGAAGCGCGACGACGCCACGGCCCGCACCGAGTGAGGCGGCGGCCGCCGGGTGCCCCGTGCCGGTGCCGGGGGCCGGGCGGCCGGAGCGCGGCCCTCGCTACGCTCGCGGACATGGCAGATCCGTTCCGGGTACGCGTCACCGTCCGCGGCTACGAGCTCGACACGCAGGGCCACCTGAACCAGGCCGTCTACCTGCAGTACGGCGAGCACGCCCGGTGGGAGTGCCTGCGCGCCGCCGGCATCTCCCAGGACCGGCTGCTCGCCGGCGGGGTTGGCCCGGTCACCCTGGAGGTCACCGTCCGCTACCTGCGCGAGCTGCGTGGCGGCGACGAGGTGGATGTGTCCTGCGAGTTCCGCTGGGGCGAGGGCAAGACCTTCCAGATCGTGCAGGAGCTGACCCGTGCGGACGGCACCCGGGTCGCCGAGGTGACCGGGGTGGGCGGCCTGCTCGACCTGGCCGCCCGGCGGCTGGTCCCCGACCCGCGCCGGCGCTTCGCGGAGCTGGCCACCGACCCGGGCCCGCTCAACCTGTGACCCCACCCGGGTCGCCCCCCGCGTCCGGGTCGCCCCCCCCGCGTCCGGGCCGCCCCCCGCGTTCGGGTCGCCCACCGCGTCCGGGTCGCCCACCGCGTCCGGGTCGCCCATCGTGTCCGGGTCGCGCATCCCGTGCGCGTCGTGCGCCGCGCCGGGACCGGCTCAGCGGGCGCCCAGGTAGGTGAGCACCGCCAGCACCCGGCGGTTGGTGTCGTCGCTGGGCGGCAGGTCGAGCTTGGACAGGATGTTGCCGACGTGCTTGCCGACCGCCGCGTCGGTGACGTGCAGCCGCCCCGCGATCGCCGCGTTGGAGTGGCCCTCGGCGACCAGCGCGAGCACCTCGCGCTCGCGGGGGGAGAGGGCGGCCAGCGGATCCCGCGGCCGGTGCAGCAGGTGGCGCACCACGTCCGGGTCGATCGCCGTGCCGCCGCCGGCCACCCGGCGCAGCGTGCCGGCGAACTCGGCGACGTCGGCGACGCGATCCTTGAGCAGGTAGCCGACGCGCCGGCCGTCGCCGCTGCCGAGCAGCGCTGCCGCGTACTCGGCCTGCACGTGCTGGCTGAGCACCACGACCGGGAGGTCCGGGCGTTCCTCGCGCAGCGCGACCGCCGCGCGCAGGCCGTCGTCGCGGCGGCCCGGCGGCATGCGGATGTCGGTGACGACCAGGTCCGGCGCGTGGGCGTCGACCGCGGCGCGCAGCTCCGGCGCCGAGCCGACGGCGGCGGCCACCGCGAAGTCGAACCGGGTCAGCAGGCCGACGAGCCCGTCGCGCAGCAGGACCTCGTCCTCGGCGAGCACGACCCGGATCACCGGCGGCACGGCAGCTCCACCCGCACCAGGGTAGGGCCTCCGGCCGGGCTGGCCAGCAGCAGCCGCCCGTCCACCGCGCCGACCCGATCCGCCAGTCCGGTGAGCCCGGTACCGCGGGCCGGGTCGGCGCCGCCGCGGCCGTCGTCCTCGATCTCCACGAGCAGGGTACGGCCGGCCCGGGTGAGCCGGACCTGGGCGCGGGTCGCCCCGGCGTGCCGCGCGACGTTGGCCAGGGACTCCGAGACCACGTAGTACGCGGTGGTCTCCGCCAGTTCCGGCACCGGCTGCGGCAGGTCGGTGTGGACGGTGACCGGGACGGTGGCCCGGGTGGCCAGTTCCCGGACCGCGCCGGCCAGGCCGAGCTCGCTGAGGTGCGGCGGGCGGATGCCCCGGACGATCTGCCGGAGCAGCACCATCAGCTCCTTGGCCTGCTCGTGCGCGGCCGCCAGCGGCGGCGCGGCGGGGGAGTCCTCGGGCACGTCGAGGCGGGCCATGCCGAGCTGGAGGGTGAGGCTGGTCAGCCGCGGCTGCGCGCCGTCGTGCACGTCGCGTTCGATGCGGCGCCGTTCCGCCTCGTACGCGTCGACCAGCCGGGCCCGGGAGCGGGTCACCTCGCGCAACGCGACCTGCTCGGTCGCGCCGCCGAGCAGCCACCGGGCCACCGCGGCCTGCCCGGCGACGAGCAGGCCGGCGGCGTACCACAGCACCGGCACCAGCAGCAGCGCCAGCAGCGCGTACGGGACCGCCTGCCGGGGCGTGTCGACGGTGGCCGCCAGCAGCACGATCCGCTCACCGTGGCCGGCCAGCCACGGGCCGGCCAGCAACGCCACGTCGACCAGCGCGAGCAGGGCGAACATCCCGTACCCGGCGGGCACCACCGCGGCCAGGAAGCAGAGGTACGCGGTCTCCCGCCACGCCGCCGCGCCGGTGTAGCGGGCGGCCAGGCCGGCGCCGCGCGGGCCGGGCAGCGGGCGGGCGTCGACCAGACCGAGCCGCCACCGCTCCACGGCGGCGACCGGACCGCTCGCCAGGGGCGCGAGCGCCAGCACCAGCAGGGCGACGACGGTGAGGAAGACGAGCACGGGCAGCGCCACCGGGCGGCCCTGGCGGGCCGCGCTGACGACCGCCAGCAGGGGAGCCGCGACGACGAACAGCCCGACGGCGAGCGGCCCGGCCACCGCCAGGGAGGTGGCCGCGTACGCCAGGGCCCGCCAGGGCCACGGGGAGAGCGGGTAGCCGCGCCGGCGCAGCGCCGCCGCGAGGTGGGTCGGTCGGTCCTCGATCATGCTGGTGACGCTAGCCAGGGCGGCCGGGCCGGCCCAGCCGGCTGGACCCCCTTCCGGGGTGGGCCTGGCCCTACCCGGGGGCCCGCGCGGGCGCCGGTCGGCTCCTATCCTGAGCCGGTGGAGCTGGAGTTCAGTGGCGAGATGTGGTTCTGGCGGGGCCCGGCGCCGTGGCACTTCGTCACGGTGCCGGCGGAGCAGTGCGGCGCGCTGGCGGCGGCGTCGCCCGCGGTGACGTACGGCTGGGGCATGATCCCGGTGACCGCGCGGATCGGCCGGACCAGCTGGCAGACCTCGCTCTGGCCGAAGGACGGCCGGTACATCGTCCCGGTCAAGGCGGCGGTGCGCCGGGCCGAGGGCCTGGAGCCCGGCGAGCCGGTGACGGTGCAGCTCACCGTCGCGCGGTGACCGCCACCGCCCGGCCCACCACCGCTCCGACCCGGCACCCGGACACCGCCGGCTCGCCACCCGGTCACCGTGCCGGTCCGCACCCGGACACCGCCCCGACCCGCCACCCCGGCCGACCGGTGCGCGGCGGCCGGGACGGCGGGGGCCGTCAGCCCGTGGTCGCCAGCGCGGCGGCCACCGGCCGCCCGCCGGGTGCCCGGGCCGGTCGCCCCGGCGGCCCGGTCCCGGTCGCGCCGCCCGTCGCGCGCCGGTAGACGGCCGGCGGCACGCCGAGCTGCTCGGTGAAGCGGGTGTGGAAGATGCCCGGCGACGGGCAGCCGACGGCCCGGCGGACCTCGGTGACGCTGAGGTCGCCGTGGCGGAGCAGGGCCGCCGCCCGCTCGACACGCCGGACCATCAGGTACGCGTACGGCGACCGACCGTAGGCGAGCCGGAACGCGCGGCTGAGCTGGCCGGCCGTCAGGTTCGCGGCGCGGGCGAGCGCCTCGACGTCCAGCGGTTGCGCGTACTCCCGGTCGATCCGGTCGCGGACCCGGCGCAGCCGCGCCAGGTCGCGCAGGCGCTGCGCGGCGGTCCGCGCGCGGGCCCAGGCGGGGTGACACATGAGGGGTGTCCGTTCCTCGGCGGGCGGTCGGGTCAGCGCCGCTGCTGGATGCGGACCAGGTTGCCGGCGGGGTCCCGGAACGCGCAGTCCCGGACGCCGTACGGCTGCTCGGTCGGCTCCTGGACCACCTCCACGTCGCCGGCCTGCACCCGCTCGAACACCCCGTCCAGATCCGGCGTGGCCAGCAGGATCCATCCGTAGGTGCCCTTGGCCATCATCTCCGCGATCGTGGCCCGCTCCTCCTCGGTCACCCCGGGGTCGGCCGCGGGCGGGGCCAGCAGGATCGACATGTCGGGCTGGCCCGCCGGCCCGACCGTGATCCAGCGCATCCGCCCCTGCCCCACGTCACCCCGCACCTCGAACTCGAGGACGTCCCGGTAGAACGCCACCGAGGCGTCCGGATCGACATGCGGCAGCACACACGTGTGAATCGTCAGGTCCATGCCGACCACGCTAGTGGCGGCGCGGCGACCCGCGCTTCTCGATTCCTGATCGGTGCCGGCCGACCTCAGGGCTTGCGGGCCACCGCCGCGTACATCGAGGCCTGCGCGGCCGGTACCCGCTGCTCCGCCGGCTCCTCCGGGTGCCAGTCGGTGATCGGGGTGATGCCCGGCTCGACGAGCTCCAGGCCCGCGAAGAACGCGCCGAACTCGTCCCGGTCGCGGAACGCCATGTCGATCATGCTGCTGGCGGTGGCCGGCGCGGCGGCCGTGGCGATCTCGCGCGGCACCAGATCGGTGGTGGCGTGGGAGATCACCAGGTAGCTGCCCGACGGCAGCGCGTCGACCAGCCGGCGGGTGATCGCGTACGGGTCGTCGGCCTGGGTGAGGAAGTGCAGGATCGCCACCAGGGTCAGCCCGACCGGCCGGTCGAAGTCGATGGTGGCCCGGACGGTGGGGTGGGTGAGGATCCGCTCCGGGTCCCGCAGGTCCGCGTCGACGTACGC
This sequence comes from Micromonospora sp. NPDC049836, assembly GCF_044465125.1. Taxonomy (NCBI): domain Bacteria; kingdom Bacillati; phylum Actinomycetota; class Actinomycetes; order Micromonosporales; family Micromonosporaceae; genus Micromonospora; species Micromonospora sp. NPDC049836. The sequence goes on along the minus strand of NZ_JBITLH010000004.1, from coordinate 517,801 downwards.
GGTGGACCCGGCCGGCGAACTGGTCAGCAGGGCCCGCGCGTGCGCCAGCACGATCGGGTCGTTGTCCACGTAGACCACCCGCGACTCCGGCGCGACGCCCTGCGCGACCTCGTGCAGGTTCGGGCTGGTGGGGATGCCGGTCCCGATGTCCAGGAACTGCCGGATCCCGGCCGACCCGGCCAGGTAGCGGGTGGCCCGGTGCATGAAGCGCCGGTTCTCGATGACCGTCGTGCGGATCGCCGGGTAGACCGCTGCGATCCCGTCGCCGGACTTCCGGTCGGCCGCGAAGTTGTCCTTGCCGCCCAGCCAGTAGTCGTACCGACGGGCCGCGTGGGGCACCGACGGGTCGATCCGCGACGACGGCTGTTCCGGCACGGCTCGTACGCCCGATGTCGTCTCCGCCACCGCGACCTCCTTGATCCACTGTGGGCACGCACGCCGATCGTAGCCGCCCGAGCCGCGCGCGTGGGAGCACCGTCCCGAGCCATGGGGCCGCGCGGCCGGTCCGGGCGAGGCCGCCCGCCGCCCCCGACGGCGCCGGGATCCGCCGGCGGCACGGGGATCCGCCGGCGGCGGCTTGCCGACGGACCGGTGACCGGGCAACATGGCTCCCTGTCACCGGCCGGCTACGAAGCGGTGTCACGCGCGGCCCGCCGGTCGTCGCCGCCGGTGCCCGGCCCGTCGCGCGACCGACGCCGCACCCGAGGAGGCATCCGCATGGCCGACGCCACCGTCCCGGACGGGCCCCCCGCGCCGCCGCCGTCCAGTCCGGTCAGCGAACCGGTCCTGCCCGAGCTGCGCGAGATGTACTGGGAGACCGGGGTGCGGGCGCGCGCGCAGGCCGGCCTGTTCGCCGTCTTCGCCGAGCTGCCCCAGCTGGTCTGGACGGCGCTGCGGATCAGCTGGCGGGCGGACCGGATCCGGACCGGGGTGGTGGGCGCCGCGACCGTCGGCTCCGGCGTGCTCGCGGCCTTCGGCCTGGTCGCCACCCAGCGGGTGCTGGTCGAACTCTTCGCCGGCGGGCCCACCCCGGACAAGGTGGTCGCGGCGGCGCCGGCGCTCGCCGCGCTGGCGGCGGCGACCGCGCTGCGGGCCGGCGCCGGCATCGTCACCGGGTACGCGCAGAACGGGCTGACGCCCCGGCTCGACCGGGAGGTGGAACGGAGCCTGTTCGAGGTGACCACGGCCGTGCGGCTCGAGGCGTTCGACGCCGACGCGTTCGCCGACGACATGGAACGCGCGTCGCGGGGCACCGCCTCGGCGATCTCGCTGGTGCAGGCGTCGATGAACCTCTTCGCCGGCCTGGCCGGCCTGGTCGCGGTGGCCGTCGCCGTGCTGGTCATCCACCCGCTGCTGCTGGTGGCGCTGCTGCTGGCCACGTTGCCGAAGGCGTGGGCGTCGCTGCGCGCCGGTCACCTGCGGTACCAGACGTACACGGCGGGCTCGGTGCGGCGGCGCCGGGTGTGGCTGCTGCACCGGCTGATGGCCGAGCGGGAGTCGGCGCCGGAGCTGCGCTCGTACCGGCTGCGCCCGTTCCTGCTCGACCAGTACGACCGGGTGATGGCCGTGGAGACCGGCATCCAGCTCGCCCTGGCCCGGCGGGTCACCACGATGACCAGCCTCGGCGCGGTGGTCGGGGGAGTGGCCACCGGTGCGGTGTACGCCCTGCTCGGGCTGCTGCTGGTCGACGGGCGGATCCCGCTCGCCGCGGCGGCGACCTGCGTGATCGCGCTGCAGTCCGCGCAACGGTCGCTGTCCGTGGCCACCATCCAGGTGGACCTGGTGTACACCGAGGGCCAGCACTTCGGCGACTACACCGGTTTCCTGGCCCGGGCCGAGGCGTACCTGCCCGAGGCCGCCCCGCCCCGGCCGGTGGCCGGGCCGCTGCGCGAGCTGAGCGTGCAGGACGTCCGCCTCTGCTATCCGGACCGGGACTCCCCGGCGGTGGACGGGGTGACGCTGACCATCCGGGCCGGGCAGACGGTGGCCTTCGTCGGGGAGAACGGCTCGGGCAAGAGCAGCCTCGCCGCGGTGCTGGCGGCCCTGCGCCGGCCCACCGCCGGGGTGGTCCGCTGGAACGGGCGGCCGTTGGCCGACTGGGACGTCGACAGCCTGCGGTCCCGGATCGCCGTGGTGACGCAGGAGTACCACAAGTGGCCCTTCACGGCGGCCACGAACATCGCCATCGGCGACGTCGACGGCGAGGCCCGGCAGGACCGGATCGAGGCGGCCGCCGCCCGCGCGGTCGCCCACGACATGATCGAGAGCCTGCCGTACGGCTACGAGACGCTGCTCGACCGCACCTTCGCCCACGGCCAGGACCTCTCCGGCGGCCAGTGGCAGCGCATCACGGCCGCCCGCGGGTTCCTCCGCGACGCCGATCTGCTCGTCATGGACGAGCCGTCCTCGGCGCTCGACCCGCGCGCCGAGGACGCCCTGTTCCAGGCGATCCGCGACCGGCAGGGGCGGGTCACCACCGTCCTCATCACACACCGGCTGGCGAACGTCCGGCACGCCGACCGGATTTTCGTCCTGCACGACGGCGCGCTGGTCGAGGCGGGCGGTCACGACGAGCTGATGGCCGCCGGGGGCCGCTACGCCGAACTGTTCACCCTCCAGGCCAGCGGCTACGACGTGACCCGGGGCGGCCCGCCGAGCCCGCGTCAGCCGCCGGTCGCCGCGCCCTGAGCCCCGCCGGCCCGCGAGCCGGCATCCGACGCCGCGCCCCGATCCCGCCACCCGGCGAGCCGGAAACCGACGCCGCGCACCGCGACGAGAGTGACGCCGGCGTCGAGCCGGTCGAGCTTGCGCCGTAGCCGTTTCACCACGGACTGCACGTCGGCGCGGCGCTCCCGGTGCGGGTCACCCCAGACCGAGCGGTGCAGCTCCGGGTAGCTCCAGGCGCGTACCGGCTCGCTGGCCAGGCAGGTCAGCAGGTCGCGTTCCAGCCGGGTGAGGGCGACCTCGCGCTCCCCGGCCCGGGCGGTGGACCGGGCGGGGTCGATCAGCAGCGGGCCGGCGGCCCGCGGCGGCTCGGCGGCGGGCGACGCGGCGGGGTGGGTCGCCGGGGCGCGGGCCGCGAGCAGTCGGCGCAGCTCGTCGAGGTCGGCGACCACGAGCAGCGGCGCGACCCCGTCGAGCAGTTCGGCGATCCGGAGCCGGTCCGCGGGCACCGGGGTCACCGCGATCACCAGCGGCGACGGCGGCTCCGCCCCGCCGGCCGGTCCCGTGTCGTCCTCGGTCACGCATCCCCACCCGCGCCGATCGTGGGCGCAGCCCGCCCGAGGTGCGTGTCGCGCTGCCCGAAACTGTCAAAACCACCGCCCGGCGGCGAGCTGTTGGTGACAAGTTGCTCACCGGGCGTGCTTGATCGTTCTCTCCCGGAGATCCTACTGTCCACTCAGGTTGCCGGCGTGACCCGCACGGCGCCCTGGGGGCTGGGGGGTTCGTACATTCCGCTGTGGATCCGACGGGAGAAGAGTCGCCTGCGCCCTTCGACCTGGCTCGATGATTCGCGGGTCGTACCTGGAGGAGGCAGCAGCGATGCTGAGACGTCCACATCGGAGACCGTTGGCGGGCCGCCTGGTCGGCGCCGGCGCGGCCCTGGTCCTGGCCGCCACGAGCCTGGCGGTCACCGCCACCGGCGCGCAGGCGACGCAGACCGCGACCGGCGCCGGCACGGCCGCGTCGGACAAGATCCGCCCGGAGCTCACCCGGCAGTTGCAGGGCAAGAGCGAGGGCGACTTCTGGATCCACTTCGCCGACCGGGCCGACCTCGGCCGGGCCAGCGCGATCAAGGACTGGACCGAGCGGGGCGCCGCGGTCGCGGCCGCGCTGCGCCGCACCGCCACGGCCAGCCAGGCCAGGGTCCGGGCCGAGCTGGACAGCTCCGGCACCAGGTACCAGACGTTCTGGGCCACCAACGCCATCAAGGTCAGCGGCGGATCGCTGGCCATGGCCCAGAACGTCGCCGCGCACGCCGAGGTCGACGGCCTGTACGCCCCGACCGAGTACAAGGTGCCCGAGGTCACCAAGGGCAGCGACGAGAAGACGGTCAACGCCCTCGAGTGGGGCATCGCCAACATCAACGCCGACGACGTCTGGTCCCAGTACGGCGTCAAGGGCGCCGGCATCACCGTGGCCAACATCGACACCGGCGTGCAGTTCAACCACCCGGCCCTGGTCAACGCCTACCGGGGCAACAACGGCGACGGCACCTTCGACCACAACTACAACTGGTTCGACGCCGCCGGCACCTGCCCCACCGCGCCCTGCGACACCAACGGGCACGGCACGCACACCATGGGCACCATGGCCGGCGCCGACGGGGCCAACCAGATCGGCGTCGCCCCGGACGTGAGGTGGATCGCCGCGAACGGCTGCTGCCCCTCCGACGACGCCCTGATCTCCTCCGGGCAGTGGATGCTGGAGCCCACCGACCTCAACGGCGAGCACCCGGACGCCAGCAAACGGCCCAACATCATCAACAACTCGTGGGGCACCGAGCTGCCCTCCAACGAGCCGTTCATGGCGGACGTGACCGCGGCCTGGACGGCCTCGGGCATCTTCGGCACCTGGTCCAACGGCAACAACGGCCCGTCCTGCCAGACCAGCGGCTCACCGGGCAGCCTGGCCAGCAACTACTCGGCCGGCGCGTACGACGTCAACAACACCATCGCCAGCTTCTCCTCCCGGGGCGCCGGGCAGAACGGCGAGATCAAGCCCAACCTCTCCGCCCCCGGCGTGAACATCCGCTCCAGCGTCCCGGGCAGCGGCTACGCCAGCATCAGCGGCACCTCGATGGCGGCCCCGCACCTGGCCGGCGCGATCGCCCTGCTCTGGTCGGCGGCGCCGACGCTGGTCGGCGACATCACCGCGACCCGCGCGCTGCTGGACGACGCGGCCGTCGACCAGGCCGACAGCCAGTGCGGCGGCACCACCGACGACAACAACGTGTTCGGCGAGGGCCGGCTGGACGCCCTCGCGCTGCTCAACGCGGCCCCGATCGGCGACAACGGGACGCTGGCCGGCACGGTCACCGACGCGGCCACCGGCGGCCCGATCGCCGGCGCGACGGTGGCGCTGACCGGCGCGGCCACCCGCGAGCTGACCACCGGCGCCGACGGCACCTTCTCCTCGCTGCTGCCGGCCGGCGCCTACCAGGTCGCCGTCAGCGCCTTCGGCTACCAGACCCGGACCCTGTCCGCCACGGTCACCAAGGACGGCACCACCCGGCTCGACGTCGCGCTGACCGCGGTGCCGAGCGTGACGGTCAGCGGCGCGGTCACCGACGGCTCCGGGCACGGCTGGCCGCTCTACGCGAAGGTCAGCGTCGACGGCCTGCCGGTCTCCGACTACACCACCCCGGCCACCGGCCGCTTCCGGCTGACCCTTCCGGCCGGTGCGACGTACCGGCTGACGGTCGAGCCGCAGTACCCGGGCTACCTGACGGTCACCCGGGAGGTCGTGGTCGGCTCCGGCAACGCCGTGCAGAACATCGCCGTACCGGCCGACCCGGCCGCCTGCACCACCGCGCCCGGCTACACCAACAGCTCCGACGGGGTGTACGAGACCTTCGACGGCGCCTCCGTGCCCGACGGCTGGTCCGTGGTGGACCACGCCGGCACCGGCCAGGTGTGGGAGTTCACCGACAGCGGCGACCGGGGCAACCTGACCGGCGGCGACGGCCGCTTCGCGATCATCGACAGCGACAACTACGGCAGCGGTGGGCGGCAGGACACCTCGCTGGTCAGCCCGGTGGTGGACCTCAGCGGCGTCACCGCGCCGGTGATCCGGTTCAACCAGGACTACAACTGGCTGAACTCCGACCGCGCGGACGTCGACCTCAGCCTCGACGGCGGCACCACCTGGAGCAACGTGCTGCGGCAGGCGGCGGACGTGCGCGGGCCGAAGGTCACCGAGGTGCCCATCCCGCAGGCCGCCGGCCAGGCGCAGGTCCGGGTCCGGTTCCACTACTACGAGGCCTCCTGGGAATGGTGGTGGCAGGTCGACAACGTGCTGATCGGCAGCAAGCTGATCTGCAAGCCGACCAACGGCGGCCTGGTGCTCGGCCACGTCCGGGACAAGAACGACAACGGGTACGTCAACGGCGCCACGGTCACCAGCGACGACCGCCCGGCGGAGCGGGCCACCACGGTCGCGACCCCGGACGACACCGGGTTGCCGGACGGCTTCTACTGGATGTTCTCGTCGTTGACCGGCCAGCACCCGTTCACCGCGAAGGCCGGCAACTACGTCGGCCAGACCAAACAGGTCGACGTGGAGACCGACTGGGCGACCGCGGCCACCTTCCAGCTCGCGGCCGGCCGGCTGGCGGTGAAGCCGACCTCGGTCACCGGCACGGTCCGGATGCCCACCGGCAAGGTCAGCAAGACCTTCACGGTGACCAACACCGGCGGCGCGCCGGCGACCGTCGAGTTCAGCGAGCGCGACGGCGGCTTCGTCCTCCAGCGCGCCGACGGGTCCCGGCTGTCCCGGCAGGAGATTCTCGGCTCCGCCGGCGCGCCGACGCAGCGGCTGACCGCGCCGACGTCGTTCGCGGCCCGACCGACCGGCAAGTCGGCCACCGCCGTCGCGGCGGTCGCCCCGCAGGCCGAGCCCTGGACGACCATCGCCAACTACCCGGCGAACGTGATGGACAACCGGGTGGTCAACCTCGACGGCAAGATCTACTCGATCGCCGGCGGCGACGGCACCGCGTCCAGCGCGAAGAACTACGTGTACGACCCGATCGGCCAGAGCTGGACGGCGATCGCCGACCTGCCCGGGGCGCGTAACGCCATGACGGTCGGGGTCGTGGGCGGCCGGATCATCGCCACCGGCGGCTGGGGCGCGGCCGGCCCCGACGGCGCCACCTGGTCGTACGACCCGGCCGCCAACACCTGGACCAGGAAGGCCGACAACCCGAGGCCGCGGGCGGCAGCCGGGCAGGCGGTCGTCGCCGGCAAGCTGTACGCGGTCGGCGGCTGCACCACGGCGAGTTGCCTGCCGATGGCGAACGACGTGGTCCGGTACGACCCGGCCACGGACCGCTGGGAGACCCTGCCGGCCTACCCGAAGTCGGTGGCGTTCCTGTCCTGCGGCGGGATCGACGGCGCCGTCTACTGCACCGGCGGCAACGACGGCACCCTCGCCCAGAAGGCCGGGTACGCCTTCGACCCGGACGCGAACAGCTGGAGCGCGATCGCCGACGCGCCCTCGGACAGCTGGGCCAGCGCGTACGCGGTGGCCAGCGGCAAGCTGCTGGTCGTCGGCGGCTCGCAGGGCGGGGCCATCACCAACGCCGGCTTCGCCTACGACCCGGCCACCGACTCGTGGTCGAACCTGCCCAACGCCAACACCGCCCGCTACCGCGGCGGCGCGGCGTGCGGCTTCTACAAGATCGGCGGCTCCTCCGGCAGCTTCACGGCGACCAAGGACAGCGAGGCGCTGCCCGGCTTCACCGAGTGCGCCGAGGGTCCGGCGGACGTCAGCTGGCTGACCGTCGACAAGACCAAGGTCACCCTCGCCCCGGGCGAGCAGGTGACGGTCACCGTCGGGATGTCGGCCGCCGTCGACCAGCCGGGCACGTACACGGCCTCCGTGGCGATCAAGGAGAACACGCCGTACGCGGTGCCGCCGGTGGCGGTCACCATGGTGGTGAACCCCCCGACGACGTGGGGCAAGCTGATGGGCACGGTCACCGGCACGAGCTGTCAGGGGGCCGTCGCGCCCCTGCCCGGCGCGGTCGTGCAGGTCGACTCGTGGGCGATGTCGTGGACCTTCGCCACCGACGCCGACGGCGGGTACGCCTACTGGCTCGACCGGCGTAACAACCCGCTGACGATCATCGTGGCCAAGGACGGCTGGAAGCCGCAGACCCGGCAGACGAGGATCAACACCAGCACGCCGACGGTGGAGGACTTCGCGCTCGCCCCGATCCGCTGCTGATCCCGCTCGACCGACAGGTCCGGCCCGCCCGGTGCAGCACCGGGCGGGCCGGACCGCGTCACCGCCCGCTCACCGGATCGCCCGGGACCGCGCGGCGGCGCCGCCCGTCCGTGCGCGCGGGTGTGGTCAGGAGGGCGCGAGGCGGAATCCGACGCCGCGTACCGCGTGGATGGTCGACGCGGCGCCCAGCCGGGCGAGTTTGCGCCGGATCCGGCGCACCACCGAGTGCAGGTCGGAGCCGCGCCCCAGGTGCTCGTTGCCCCACACCTGCCGGTGCAGCCGCTGGTAGGTCCAGACCTGTCCGGGCGTGCCGACGAGGCAGAGCAGCACGTCGTGCTCCAGTGGGGTCAGGCCGACCTCGCGCTCGTGCCAGCGCAGCACCCGGCGGTCGGAGTCGACGCTCAGCTCCGGCGTCGGCGGGTCGCCCGGGACCGGACCGGCGTCGCCCGCCGCCGGTCCGCCGGCCGCTGCCGGCGCCGCATCGTGGGTTGCGGTCGCCGCGCCGGGCGGTGCCGTCGCCGCGGGCCCCGCCCGGCGGACCAGGTCGAGGAAGCGGCGCGCCTCGTGGACGCTGGACACGATCACGAACGCGTCGGCCCCGCCGAGCACCTGCGCGAGCTGGCGGCGCTCCGCCGCCGAGGTGGCGATGCCGATGACCAAGGACGGGATCCCCATTTTCCGCCCCTTCTGCTGTTCCCGCGTTTCCGCGGACCTGTTCGAGGCCGTCGACTCCCGTTCGACGGCACGACCGTCCAGCCCGTCCGGAGGAACCGGAGCGGGCTGCCGAGGGCTCGACGTGGCGCGGGGAGGGTGGTGGAGAGGTGAGGCTGCGGAACCCCCCAGGCGAGATCCTAGCGCCGCCCCCGGCCACCGGTATAGCAGTTCACGTCAATGTAACGACCGCCATCGCCATTCATGGTGGTCGTTGCCCGGCTCGCACCGGCCGCGACCGGCCCGGGCGTCGGTGGCCCTCCTGGCCGCGCCGTCCGCGGCCGGGGGAGGGCTGCGGCGGATAGGCTCGGTGCCCATGCGGACCAAGCAGGAGCTGACCGAGGCCGTCCGCCACGATCGGCGCGCCGCGCTGGTCGTCAACGCCCACTCCCGCCGCGGCCGCCGGCTCTACCACGCCGTGCGCGCCCGGCTCGTCGAGGCCGGCTTCACCCTGCTCGGCGCGTACCCGGTCGAGCGGCCCGGCGACCTCGACGGGGTGCTCGCCGGTGCCGCCGACCTCGGTCCCGACCTGCTGGTCGCCGGCGGGGGCGACGGCACCATCGGCACCGCGGCGCGGGTGCTCGCGCACCGGGACATCGCCCTCGGCCTGCTGCCGCTGGGCACCACCAACAACTTCGCCCGCACCGTCGGCGTGCCGCTGGACCTCGACGCCGCCGTCGGGGTGCTCACCGCCGGCAAGGTGATCGACGTCGACCTCGGGATCGTCGGTGACCTGCGCTTCACCAACCACGTCGGCATCGGCTTCTCCGCCGACATCATGCGCAGCGCGCCGCCCCGGCTCAAGCGGATCGCCGGCCGGCTGGCCTACCCGGCGACCGCCCTCGGGCTGCTCGCCCGGCACCGGCCGCTGCGGGTGCGGGTGCGCGCCGAGGCGCGCGAGCACGACTTCCTGACCCATCAGCTGTACGTCGCCAACGGCGGTTTCCACGCCGGCCGTCCGATCACCGCCGACGCCAACGCCGACGACCGGCTGCTGGTCGCCTACCCGGTGGGCGGGCCCAGCCGGCGCGGCCTGCTGCGCGCGACGGCGCGCAACGCGGCCACCGGCCACCGCCGCAGCCTGCGGGAGCAGCCGTTCCTCGCGGTGCGCCAGCTCTGGGTGGAGACCGACCGGCCGGCCCGGATCGAGGTGGACGGCGAACCCTACGGCCTGACCCCGGTCCGCATCGGCCTGGACCCCAACGCGCTGCGGCTGATGGCGCCGGCCGACAGCCCGGACCGCTGACCGACCGGCCCGCCTCGGTCAGCCGTCCCGCGGCGGTCAGCCGTCCCGCCGCGCTCAGCCGTCCCGCGATGGTCAGCCGGCCCGGCGCCCTCAGCCGGCCCGGCGCGCCCCGAGCGCCCCGGCGAGCCCGGCCCGGCTGCGCAGGCCGAGCTTGACGTAGGCCCGCTGGAGGTGGTTCTCCACGGTCCGCACCGACAGCACCAGGTCCGCGGCGATCGTGGCGTTGTCCCGACCGGCCGCGGCCAGCTCGCAGATCTGCCGCTCGCGCGGAGTCAGCTCGTCCCGCCCGTCGCGGTGGGGGAGCAGCGGGGGCCAGTAGCCGCCACACCGGTCCCGCAGCAGCTCCGCCCGCCGGGCCAGCAGGTTCGCCCGGCGGTGCTCGCCGCGGCGGCCGCACGCCGCCTCGGCGGCGATCACCGTCTCCAGCGCCAGGGCGAGGTATCCGCTGGCCTCCAGCGCGGTGCCGACCCGCTCCAACCCGGCCGGGTCGTCGGCGGCGAGCGCCCGGGCGTACGCGGCCCACAGGTCGAACAGCGGGCTGTCGCAGCCGGCCGCCGCCTCCGTCAGCCGCTCGGCGGTCTCCGTCGACGGGGCCAGCCGGGACAGCAGGTGCAGGCACTCCACCGTGATGGTCGCCGCCTGCGCGCCGGCCCGGCGCAGCTCGTGCAGCCGGCCGACGGCCGTGGCGAGCTGACCGTCGACCGCCGACAGCCAGGCCTCGGTCAGCTCGGCGTCGGTGGCCAGCAGGCCACCGGCGTCGCCCCGGCCGGCCTGCTCGGCGCGCAGGCTCGCCAACAGCCGGCGGCCCTCGGCCGGCTCGCCGCGCTGCGCCGCCACGTACGCGTTGGCCGACAGCACGTAGTCCCGGATCGGGAAGAGCGCCCGCTCACCGACCAGCGTGCGCGCCTCGTGCAGCCAGCGCACCGACTCGCTCAACTGCCCGCCGTGATAGGCGCACTTGCCCCGGGCGAAGGCCAGCAGCCCCACCGCGTCCGGTGCCCGGCGGCCCACCGCGTCCCGGTAGTACCGCTGCGCCTGCCGGGTGGCCTCGGCGAGCCGGCCGGACATCAGGAGCGACTGGACGTGACAGGCCTGCGCGGCGGCCCGCATCGTCGGCCAGGTCTCCGGCAGGTCCACCTCACCGGTGTCGAACATCCGGGCCGCCCGCCCCGGCTGCCCGGCGAAGAGCAGCAGGTACGGCTCGAGCGCGGCGACCGCGGTGGCGAGCAGCGGATCCCGGGGCCGGTCGGTCGCCAGCCGGGCCATCGCGTCCCGGGCCCCGTCCAGGTCACCGCCGAAGACCGCGATGCCCACCTCGGCGGCGAGCAACCCCGGCCGCGCCTCGGCCGGCAGCTCGCGGCGCGCCGCGTCGAGCACCTCCCGGGCCCGGTCCGGCCGGCGGTCACCCCAGAAGGCGTGCAACGCGCGCAGCGCGGTCGCCTCGGCGCGGTCCCGCGGCTCGGTCAGCTCGGCGGCGGCCCGCCCCAGGCACCCGCCCGCCTCGTCGCCGCGCCCCTGGGCCAGCAGCGCCCGGGCGACCTGCCAGTCGCCACGGGCGGACCGGATCCGCCGCCCGAGCCGCTCGGCCAGCACCGGGTCGTGCCGGCGCAGCGCGTGCTCGGAGGCGGTGAGCAGGTCCTCCGGGCTGACCGGCAGGTCCGCCTCGCAGCGCCAGGCCACCACCCGGGCCAGGTCGTCCGCGCCGCCGCCGCCCAGCTCCGCCAGCGCCGCGGCGAGGTTGCGGCGCAGCCGCCGGGCCCGCAGCTCCCCGGTGTCGTTGCGGACCGCCTCGGCGTACAGCGGGTGCCCGGCCTGGACGAGGACCGCCGCGTCGTGCCGCAGCAGCCGGATCAACCCGCGCTCCTCCAGCCGCTCGGCGATCCGTGGCTCGACCACCCGGTCGAGCACCGCCAGCGGCACCGGCTCGGCGTGCGCGACGTAGCGCATCGCCTCGGCCTCCTCCGGCGTGAGCGTGCCGAGGGTCTGCTGGATCAGGTCGGCCAGGTGGGTGGGGCAGAGCGACTCCGCCGGCCAGGTCCACATCCCGTCGCGCCGCACCAGCCCGCCGTCGCGCAGCCCGCAACGCAGCGCCTCGCGCAGGAACAGCGGGTTGCCCTGGCTGATCCGCCACAGCGCGTCGAGGGTCAGACCGTCGACCGGCCCGCCGAGCGCCGCCCGGATGACCTCGGTGCTCTCCTCGGCGGCCAGCGGCGGCACGTGGATCCGGTCGACCGACCGGGCCCGGCGTACCGCGGCCACCGGCGGGGCGTCCAGCCAGTCGGTCCGTACGCTCGCGACGACCTGCACCGCGTCGCTCGCGACCAGGCGTTCCAGCAGCGCCGCCGAGGCGTCGTCCAGCCAGTTCAGGTCGTCCACGCCGACCACCACGCCGCGCCCCGCCGCGACCTCCCGCAACCGCCGCTCGACGTCCCGGAACACGTCGGCCACGTTCGCGTCCGAGGCCTGCGGGACGCGGTTGGCCAGCACCCCGAACGGCACCGCCTGCCAGGCCGGCGTGGCGGTCACCCGCAACGTCACCCGCTGCCGCCGCAGCGCCTGATCGAGCACCTCGTCGAGCAGCCGGCTCTTGCCCACCCCCGGGTCACCGGTGAGCAGCACCCCCGCGCCGGACGCCGCGGTGAGCGCCTCGACCGCCCGGTCCCGCTCCCGGGCCCGGCCGACGTACGGCCAGCTGTTTTCCACCACACACCCTGGCGCAGACACTGAACCCCTTCACCCCCGGCCGGGCCCGCCGCCCGGTCGCCTCGCCGCCCTCGGCACCCTGCCGGGCGGGTCGGTGCGCGCGGCGGCCTGAGTGACCGCTGCCCCACCCTCACACACCCCACCCGGCGTCGCCGTCGGCTTCTCGACACGTCCGTCCACTCGACGCGGTGGGCGGCCGGATCGGTTGTCACCGTCGTGACAGGAGTGCCGCGCAGTGAGGTAGCGGCTACTCATGTGCCGGCCGACCGCCGGACCGCAGGCTGGATCCGCAAGCGACCGCCGGGCCGTCCGGCCGGTCGACCTGAAGGGAGAACCGCATGTCCATCACCGACATCGTCGCCAGCTGGAAGGACGAGTACGCCCGGGCCGCCGCGCCGGAGGCCGCCGAGGCCCACCCGGCCGGCATCGTCGAGCTGGACGGCGACCAGCTGGAGACCGTCGCCGGCGGCGCCGCCGCCACCACCGGCCACACCACGGCCTGCTGCCACTGCGTCTGCTGAGTCGCCGCACCGACCCGACGGGTCGGTCGGGGGTCCGGGCCGCGGCCCGGACCCCCGCCGGCCCGCCCGAGCCAAGCTGGAGCGCCGCATGTCTTCCCCGCACCCCACCGCCGACCCGACCGCCGCCGTCGCCGAGCGGCTCACCGCCGCCGCGACCCTGCCGGAACGGCTCGCCACGGCCCCGCCCGAGCAGCCGCACCCCGGCGACCGCGCCCGGTGGCGGCTGTCCCGCTGGCGTACCGGCGGCGCGTTCGCCGGCGACGCCGACTGGCACCGCCGGCTGGCCGCCGACGGCCTGGACGAGCAGGTGCTGCTGGCGCTCCTGGACGAGTCCCCGGCCCGGCTCGCCGCCCGCCTCGGCCGGCCCCCGGCGTGGGTCACCGACCTGCTGGCCGGCTACCGCGCCGCGCCGGCCGCGCCGATCGAGCCCGAGGTGCTGCCCGGCCGGCCCCTGGACGCGGCGCTGGTCCTGGTGGCCCCGCTGATCGCCGCGGCCCGGGCCCGGGTCGCCCGGCAGGCCCGGGAACTCGCCGCCGCGGCGCCCGACCTGATCCCGCCGGACGCCGACCGGCTCGGCCTCACCGGGCTCCTCGACGAGCTGGTCGTGCTGCTCAGCCGGGCCGTCGTCCTCGAACTCAACATCGACCGGCTTCGCGGCGCGTCCGCCGGCGCGACGGCCCGGGACCGCTTCGCCGCCTTCTTCCGCCGGCACGAGACGCCCGACGCCGCGCTCACCCTGCTGGCCGACTACCCGGTGCTGGCCCGGCAGGCCGACGAGCTGATCCGCGACTGGGCCGACCGCACCGTCGAGTTCCTCACCCGGCTGTGCCGGGACGCCGACCTGCTCGGCGCGACGTTCCACGGCGGCGCCCGGCCCGGCCGGCTGACCGGGACACGGGAGACCGGCGACCCGCACCGCGCCGGCCGGCGGGTGCTGGTGGCCACCTTCGACAGCGACCTGCGGCTGGTCTACAAGCCCCGTCCGGTCAGCGTGGAGGCCCGCTTCCAGTCCCTGCTGGACTGGCTCAACCGGCACGGCGCCGACCTGCACACCTTCACCGTGCTGCCGCGCGGCGCGCACGGCTGGGCCGAGTACGTGGTCGAGAACCCACCGGACACCCCGGACGGCCACCGCCGCTTCGCCCGCCGCTTCGGGGCGCTGCTGGCCCTGCTCCAGGCCCTCGGCGCGACCGACTGCCACCGGGAGAACGTGCTCGGCCACGGCGAGCACCCGGTCCTGGTCGACCTGGAGACGGTGTTCACCCCGGCGGTCACCCGCGCCGCCACCGCCCGCGCCGGCGACGCCATCGCCGACTCGGTGCTCGCGGTCGGGCTGCTGCCCCGGGCCGACGACGCGGCCGCCCCCGCCGCCGACAGCTGCACCTGCTCCGCCTGGCAGGGTGAGGGCACCGACGAGATGCGGCTGGGCGTACCCGAGCACCGCCACGACCACGCCGCGCCGACCGCCGGCGCGGCCGACCAGGTCGCCGCCGACCTGCCGCAGGTGCTCGCCGGCTTCGACGGCATGTACCGCCTGCTCACCACGCTGCGCGGCGCGCTGCTCGCCCCGGACGGCCCGCTGGCCGCGTTCGCCGGCGACGAGATCCGGGTGGTGCTCCGGCCCACCCGGACCTACCTGCGACTGCGCGACGCCGCGCTGCACACCGACGCGGTGCAGGACGGCCTGGACGCGGAGCGGCTGCGGGACTGGCTCTGGTCGGGCACCGCCGAGCTGCCGCTGCTGGCCGCCACCGTGGCCGCCGAACGCGCCGACCTGGCCCGCCGGGACGTGCCGATCTTCACCACCAGGGTGGCCTCGCGGGACCTGTGGACCAGCGCCGGACGGCGGCTGCCCGGCCTGCTGGCCCGCTCCGGCCTCGACGAGGCGCGGCGCCGGCTGGCCCGGCTGGACGAGGCCGACCTGGCCCGGCAACGCTGGCTGGTCCAGGCCGCCTACGCCGCCCAACTCGACCCCGCCGACGCCCCGCACGCGCGGGTCCGCTGGCGGCTCGCCGACCAGCCGCCCGCCCGGGTGCCCGGGCCGGACGCGTACCTGGCCGCCGCGGCCGAGGTGGCCGACACGGTCGCCGGCCTGGCCGGTCCGGGCGCCGAACCGACCTGGTTCGCCCTCACGCCCGGCCCGGGCGGGCCGGAGCGGCTGGCCCCGGCGCCGCTGGGCCCGCACCTGTACGACGGCGTCGCCGGGGTGGCGCTCTTCCTGGCCCACGCCGGCCGGCGCACCGGCGAGCACCGGTTCACCGACCTGGCCGAGCGCGCCGCCGCCGGGCTCGCCGCCCGCATCCTGAACCGGGCGGTGGCCGACCACCGGATCGGCGCCTTCACCGGCTGGGGCGGCCTGGTGTACACCTTCGCCCACCTCGGCGCGCTCTGGCGCACCCGCCGCTTCGAACCGGTCGTCGACGCCGCGCTGGACCGGATCATCGCCCTGGCCGACGTCGCACAGACCCCCGACCTGGTCGACGGGCACGCCGGCGCGGTCCTCGCGGTGGCCCGCGCCGGCCTGGACCCGGACCGGGCCGGACCCGCGGTGCGCGCCGCCGCCGGCCGGCTGCGCGCCACCGCCGACCGGTACGCCCGCCCCGCCGGCGCGCCGCTCGGCGGGCTCTCGCACGGGGCCGCCGGAGTGGCCGCCGCGCTGGCCCACGCCGGTCACCCCGACGCCGCCGCCCGTGCCCTCGGGTACGACCGCAGCCTGTTCCGGCCCGCCGAGGCCAACTGGGCCGACCTGCGCCGGCCCGGACAGTGCGCGGTGACGTGGTGCCACGGCGCCCCCGGCATCGGCCTGTCCCGGCTGCTGCTGCGCGACGCCCTGGGCCCCGACGACCGGCTGGCCGGTGAGATCACCACCGCGGTCCGGACCACCCTGGCCGCCGGCTTCGGCCGCAACCACTCGCTGTGCCACGGCGACCTCGGCAACCTCGACCTGCTGCTGGCGGCCGCGCCCGCAACCGCCGGCGCCCCCGCCGCCGCGGTGCTGCGCGACGGCCTCGCCGAGGGCTGGCGCTGCGCCAACCCGGCGATGCTCGCCTCGCCGGAGCTGATGACCGGCCTGTCCGGGATCGGGCTGGGGTTGCTGCGGCTCGCCGCGCCGGACCGGGTGCCGTCGGTGCTCCTGCTCGCCCCGCCCGCCGCCGCCCGCGACCGCCGGGAGCAGCGGTGCGCGGCGTGAGCGCGGCCGGCCGGCGCTGGCCGCCGCGCCGGCGGGTGCCGCTGGTGCTGCAGATGGCCGACGCCGACTGCGGCGCCGCCTGCCTCACCATGATCGCCCGGCGGCACGGCGTCCGGGCCACCCTGGCCGGGGTACGCGAGCGGCTCGACCTCGGCCGCGACGGCGTCACCGCCCGGGCGCTGCTCGCCGCCGGCCCCCGGTTCGGGCTCGCCGGCCGGGCCTTCCGCGCCGACCCGGCCCAGGTCGGCGCGCTGCCGCTGCCCGCCGTGGCGCACTGGGAGAACGCCCACTTCGTGGTGGTGGAACAGGTCGGCCCGCGCGGGGTCCGGCTGCTCGACCCGGCGCTGGGACGCCGGCTGCTCACCCCGGAGGAGTTCGCCGCCGGTTTCACCGGCACGGTGCTCACCTTCACCCGCGACCCGCGCTCCGCGCCCGAACCGCCGGCCGCCCGGCTCGGGCTGCGCACCCGGCTGCGCCGGGCCCGGCCGCTGGCGCGCCCGTTCCTGCCCCGGCTGGCCGCCGCGTTCAGCGTCTCGCTGGTCCTGCAACTGCTGGGGCTCGCGCTGCCGATGGCCACCACGGTCGCCTTCGACCAGATCATGCCGGCCCGCGAGACGGCGCTGATGCCGTACCTGGCGCTGGCCATCGTGGCGCTGGTGCTCACCCAGTTCGGGGTGGCCTACCTGCGCTCCCGGCTGCTGGTCACCCTCCAGGCCAGCGTGGACGCCGCCCTGATGACCCGGCTCTTCGGGCACCTGCTCAAGCTGCCGTACGCGTTCTTCCAGCAACGGGCCAGCGGCGACCTGATGCAGCGGCTGTCCAGCAGCATCCTGCTGCGCGAACTGGTCACCACCCAGGTGCTCACCGCGGTGATCGACGGGGTGCTGGTGCTCGCGTACTTCGCGGTGCTCTTCGCCAGCGACCTGGCCTTCGCCGGGCTGGCCGCGGCCATCGGCACCGCCCAGGTGGTGGCGGTCGCCGTCGTCAACCGCCGGCTGCTGCGGCTCGGCCAGCGGAACCTCACCGTGCAGGCCGACGCCGAGAGCGCGTTGATGGAGGCGCTGTCCGGCATCGCCACGGTGAAGTCGATGGGCGCCGAACGGCAGGTCTTCGACGGTTGGCTGCGCCGCTACACCACGGCGCTGGACGCCGACGTGGCGCAGAACCGGCTCTCGGCCACCGTCGCCAACATCACCGCCAGCGTCCAACTCGCCGGCCCGCTGGCCCTGCTCTGGCTGGGCACCGGGCGGCTCTTCGCCGGCGCCGGCCTCGGCGAGACGCTGGGCCTGCAGGCGCTCGCGCTCTCCGCGCTGACCCCGCTGGCCTCCCTGGTGGCCAGCGCCCAGGTGCTCCAGTCCGTCGTGTCGCACCTGCAACGGCTGCGGGACGTGTTCGCCGCGCGGCCCGAGCCGACCGGCGACCCGGACCTGCCCGCGCCCCGGCTGACCGGCCGGATCAGCGTGCGCGACGTGACCTTCCGCTACGACGGCACCGCCCCTCCGGTGCTGCGGGACATCTCCTTCGAGATCACGCCGGGGGAGAAGGTGGCCATCGTCGGGCCCTCCGGCAGCGGCAAGAGCACCCTGGCCATGCTGCTCACCGGCCTCTACCGGCCGAGCGACGGGGAGATCCTCTTCGACGGGGTGCCGCTGTCCCGGATCGACCCGACCGCGCTGCGCCGGCAGTTCGGCGTGGTGCTCCAGGAGAGCTACCTGTTCCGCGACTCGATCCGGCGCAACGTCAGCCTGGTCCACCCGGGCATCGGCATGCCGGCCATCCGGGCCGCCGCCGAGGTCGCCGCGATCGACCAGGACATCGCGGCGATGCCGATGGGCTACGACACCCAGGTGGCCGAGCGGGGCCAGGCCCTCTCCGGCGGGCAGCGGCAGCGGCTGGCCATCGCCCGCGCGGTCGCCGGGCAACCCGCCGTGCTGCTGCTCGACGAGGCCACCAGCCACCTCGACGTGGCCACCGAGCGCCGGGTCGACCGGGCGATCTCCGCCCTGCGCTGTACCCGGGTGGTGGTGGCGCACCGGCTGAGCACCGTGCGCAACGCCGACCAGATCCTGGTGGTCGCCGACGGCCGCATCGTCGAGCGCGGCCGGCACGACGACCTGCTGCGGGCCGGCGGCGTCTACGCCGACCTGGTGCGCTGCCAACTCACCGACGACGACTCATCCCTGCCGGGAGGCGAACCGTGGCTGCCCGTACCGTGACGATCCCGCCCCCGGCGGCGGACCCCGGGGTGTTCCCGGCGCGCCGGGTCCTGGTGGCCGCCTGCGGCTCCGCCGACGTGCTCACCCTGCCCCAGTCGATCCTGGTGCTGCGGCACGCGCTCGGCCTCGACGTGCGGGTCGTGCTCACCCCCGCCGCCGCCCGGTTCGTGCCGGCCCGCTCGTTCAGCCTGCTGACCGGGCATCCTGCCCTGGTCGACGAGGAGGGCGACGGGGAGGTGCCGCACCTGGCCCTGACCGGCTGGGCGGACCTGGTGCTGGTCCTGCCGGCGACCGCCAACACCCTGGCCAAGGCGGCGCTGGGCATCGCCGACAACCTGGTCGGCACCTGCCTGCTCGCCGCCGCCGCGCCCGTCGTCCTGGTGCCGTCGATGAACCAGGCCATGTGGGAGCGGCCGGCGGTGCGGCGCAACGTGGCGCGGCTGCGCGAGGACGGGTACCTCGTGGTCGAGCCGGTGCCGGTGCTCGCCCTGAGCACCGGCACCCGGGCCGGCAGGGGGATGCCACCGATCGAGGTGGTGCTGGAGCAGGCCGCCGCGCACCTGCGGGCGGCGGGAGCCTCCCGTGGCTGAGCCGCGCCGGGCCGCCGGGCCGCGGATTGCCGCGCTGGTCACCGCGCTCGGCACGCTGCTGCTGGCGGTGGCGGTGGTCCCGTTCGTCCGGGCGTACGCGGACTCACCGGCCCGCCGGCCCGCCGCCGCGATCGGGGTCCCGGCCGACCGGGCCGGCTGCGACGGGGAGTTGACCGACCCGGTGCGCGGTGCCGGCGTGCACGTCGGCCCCGGCACCGCCGAGCCCTACGCCACCCGGATCCGGTACGACCTGGTGCCGCCCTCGTCCGGGCCGCACTTCGTGGTGCCCGCCCCGGCGGTGCGCCGGTTCTACACCACCCGCGACCGCCCGGCCGTGGAGATCCTGGTGCACAACCTCGAGCACGGCTACACCATCCTCTGGTACGTCGAGCCGCTGCTCCGCGACCAGATCGAGGCGCTGCGGGCGCTGGCGGCCAAGTTCGGCGACGACCGGTACGGCGGCCGGTTCGTGGTGGCCCCCTGGGACCCGGGGTACGGCGAGTTTCCGGCCGGCCGCCCGCTGGCCCTGTCGCACTGGGGCGCGACGGCCGGCTACCGGCAGTTCTGTGCCGCGGCCAGCGGCGCCGTCGTCGAGCGGTTCGTCCGGGCCCACCCACCCGCCGACTCCCCGGAACCGACCGGGATGTGACCGTCGCCGCCGGGGCGCCGGCAGCGACGCCCGGCGACCAGAGGTGTCCGGTCGGCGCTTGTCGGCGGGCGAACCCGGCGGGGATCATCGGGGGTGGCCGGCAGAGAGGGGCGGGGACGTGGTCGTCGAGCCGAACGATTCCGCGACGGCTCGGGCCTACGCCATGGACGTGGCGGACGGCTCGTACCGGTGGTACCAGGTGGCGGCGAAACGGTCCCGGCGCGCGCACCGCGTCTCCGAACTCGCCACGGTGGTGCTCTCCGCCGCGATTCCGCTCGCCGCGGTGCTGGTGCCGAGGCTGCCGCAGATTCCGGCGGTTCTCGGCTCGGTTCTGGTGGTCATCGCCGGTTTCCGGGCGGTGTTCCATTGGCAGGAGAATTACCTGCGGTTCAGCCAGTCCCGGGAAGCGGTGGATGAACAGCGGAGGCTCTACCGGGTCGGCGCACCGCCGTACGATGATCCGGCGCAGCGGGACGCCGAACTCGTGCGGGCCATCACGCGGATCGAAGGCGATGAAATGATGCGTTGGGCGCAAATCGCGCAGGAGCGGGTGTCACCGCAGCGGTCGCTGCCCGGTTGACCCATCGGAAACCGCCGAGGTGAGGAGTCGTTTTCCGATCGGCGGTTTGTTTTAATGCAGGAAGTGAGGCAATTTCGCCGCGGCCAGGGGGCGGTATGCCGATAGGTGATGTGTCAGACCGGACCCCGCGCGTGTCGGCCGGCGGTCCCGGCCGTGCGACGGCCACGGTGGACGACGGGGACGGCGACGCCGACGGCCAGGGCCTGGACGTGCTCTCCCACCACCTGCGCGAACAGGGCCGCCGCCGACGCGAGCCGCGCGCCGTCGAGCGGGTCGCCTCCTGGGACTCCGCGATTTGACACCGGCGCTCCCGTTCCGGCAGTTCGTGGTCAAGATCCACGGCTGGTGCGACCTGGCGTGCGAATACTGCTACGTGTACGAACACGTCGACCAGAGCTGGCGGGACCGCCCCCGGGCCATGGCGCCGGCCGTGGTGGACGCGCTCGCCGCCCGCCTCGGCGCCCACCTGCGCCGGCACGAGCCGCCCGAGGCGCGGGTCATCCTGCACGGCGGTGAGCCGCTGCTGGCCGGGGCGCGGCACCTCACCAGGACGCTGGACACCCTGCGGGCCGCCGCTCCCGCGGCCACCACGCTCGAGTTCGCCGTGCAGACCAACGGGGTCCGGCTCGACGACGGGTTCCTGCGGCTGTTCCGCAGCCGGGGCGTGCGGGTCGGGGTGAGCCTCGACGGCGGGCTGCCCGGGCACAACCGGCGCCGCCGGTTCCCCAGTGGACGGGAGAGCTTCGACCGCGTCGCGCAGGCCCTGTCCCGGCTGGACAGCCCGGCCTACCGGGACATCTACGGCGGCATCCTGTGCACCATCGACCTGGACAGCGACCCGGTGGAGGTCTACCGCAGCCTGCTCGCGTTCGGCCCGCCGATGATCGACTTCCGGCTGCCGCACGGCAACTGGGCCCACCCGCCACCCGGACGGCAGCCGGACGACCCCGCGACGCCGTACGGCGACTGGCTGATCGCGGTCTTCCAGGAGTGGTACGACGCGCCCCGGCGGCGGGTGGCGATCCGGCTGCTCGACTCGATCATCCAGCTGCTGCTGGGCGGGCCCAGCGCCAGCGAGGACATCGGCACCACCCGCACCGGCGCGGTCATCGTCGACACCGACGGCAGCATCCAGGGCAGCGACGTGCTGAAGACCGCCCACCCCGGCGCCCCGGAGACCGGGCTGAACGTGCTCACCCACTCCTTCGACGACGCGCTCGACGCGCCGGCCATCCGGGCCGAGCAGCGTTCACCGCTGACCGTCCCGGCGGCCTGCGCCGGCTGCGACGTCGTCGACGTCTGCGGTGGCGGCCTGTACGCGCACCGGTACCACCCCGACGCCGGCTTCGACCACCGCTCCGTCTACTCCCCGGACCTGCGCCGACTCATCCGGCACGTCCGGGCGCGGGTGACCGCCGACCTCGCGGCCCGGCGCCGGCCACCCGCGCCCACCGTCAGATGACGAACGGCTCGATGTCGAGGTCGACCCGGTGCTTCTCCCGCCCCAACTCGGTGAGCGGGTGCTGCTCGCCCAGCACCTGCGTGGCGTACGCGACGGCCTCGGTCCAGCCCGACTGGTCGTAGTCCCCGCCGGCGAGCCGGCCCACGGCGACGTTCATCATCGCCCCGATCAGCGCGATGTTCTCCGGCCGTAGCGCCGTACGGAGGATGTCGTAGGCCCGCTCGTCGGTCCGCCGGGCGTACTCGTGGTCGCCGGCGGCGTCCGCGGCGTTGGCGACGTTGACCAGGGCCAGCGCCGTGATCGTGTGCCGCTCGCCGAGCACCTCCTCGAAGCCGGCCGCGGCCTGCTCGGCCATGGTGCGGCCGCCCGCCACGTCGCCACACCGGCGGGTGAAGACCCCGAGGTTGTTCAGCGCCACCAGGTACATCGGGTGCTGCGGGCCGAGCAGGTCCCGGTAGATCCGCTCACCGTCGGCGGCCAGCCGCCGGGCGGTCTCGTCGTCGCCGAGGTCGGAGGCGACATTGGCCCGCTCCAGCCGGCACCCCACGGTGGCCGAGTGGTTGGCGCCCAGCACCCGCTCGTAGCGCGGCAGCGCCGTGTCCAGCAGGCTGGCGGCCAGTTCCGTCTCGCCCAGCCAACGCAACGTGGTGGCGAAGTTGCGCATGCTGCGCAGGGTGACGTGGTGTTCCTCGCCGAGCACCTCCTCGCACGCCTTCCAGGCCGCCTCCAGCGTCTTGCGGGAGCCCTGCAGGTCACCGTTGTCGCGCTGGTCGGTGCCGTAGGCGTTGGCCGAGGAGAGGGTGAAGGGGTGCCGTTCACCCAGCAGCCGCCGGCGCTTGGTCAGCGTCTGCCGGTTCAGCCGCGCGGCCTCCCGGTAGTTGCCGGCCAGCCGCATGGTCAGCGCGTAGTTGTTCGCGGCCATCAGGGTCCGCGGGTGGTCCTCACCGAGCACCACCGGGATCAGCGCGAACGTCTTCGCCTCCCGCTGCTCCGCCTCGGCCCACCGGCCCTGCGACCGCAGGTCCTGCGCGTAGCTGCCGGCCACCATCAGCGTGTACGGGTGGTCCTCGCCGGCCACCCGGGTGAACCGTTCCATCAGGTCGTGGTCGATGTCGTACGCCTCGTCGGTGCGGCCCAGATCCCGGATGAGGACGGCGTACTGGAACCGCAGCAGCAGGGTCGTCACGTCGTCGGGGTCCGGGAACAGCTCGGCCCAGGCCGCCAGGGTCCGTTCGGCGAGCTGCTCGCCACCGGCGTGATATCCGCGCAGCCGCAGGAAGCGGACCAGGTCGACGAGCAGGTTGCGGACCGCCGGCGCGGTCGACGTCACCGCCGCGACCGCGTCGACGTGCAACCAGAGCGCCTCGTAGAGCGGCCAGTTGGCCGCGTTGTCGGCGTCGCCCGGGTTGATGTCGGCCAGCGCCTCCTGGACGACCCGCAGGTTGGTCGCGCGCTCGGCGTCGCTCAGGCCGTGCCGGATCGCCTGCTGGGTGAGCACGTGCATGGAGATGCTGTTGTGGGCCGGGTCGGACTTGAGCAGACCGAACCGGCCGATGTGCTGGATCAGCCGGCTGAGCAGCAGCGGATCGCGCAGTGACGCGTCGTGCTCGGCGAGCAGCGCGCCGATCCGCTCGGACTTGAGGATGGCGGTGGGGATCGGCGCCGGCGCCAGGAACGCGAGCAGCTCGGCCAGGCGCGCGGCGGCCGGGCTCCGCTCGCGCAGCGAGGACATCGCCACCGAGAACGTGGCGGTGATCGGCGCGTCGTAGCCGGGGAGCTGCAACGCCTCGGGGACGTGCGCCTCCAGCAGGCGCAGGTATTCCTCGACGGTGCCGGCGGTGCTGGCCAGCCAGTATCCGGCCGTCCCCACCGCGGCGGGGAGGTCGCCGAGCCGCTGCGCCAGCACCGAGGACTCGTCCGGGGAGAGCTTCGCCCCCTGGTTGGCGAGCAGCGCCACGCTCTCCGGCCGGTCGAAGACCTCGACCGGCAGCTCGCTGGTGATCCGGGACCAGGCCTGGTCCCGGGTGGTGATGATGGTGTCGCCCGGACCGGTGGGCACCAGGTCCGCCAGCGCCGCCGGGTCCTCGGCGTTGTCGAGCACGACCAGCCAGCGGCTGCCCGCCTCCCGCTCGCGCAGCGCGCGCAGGACCTCCTCGACCCGACCGGCGCCGTCCCGGGCGGGCGCCAACCCCAACACCTCGGCGAGCGCCTCGAGCCCGGCGGTCACCTGTTCCACCCCGCCGGCCGGGATCCACCAGACGACGTCGTACGCGGCGGCGAAACGGTAGACGTACTCCAGGGCGATGTGGGTCTTGCCGACGCCGCTCATCCCGATCAGCGCGACGGCGGTCGAACCGGCCAGGTCCAGCAGCCGGCCGCGCAGTTCCTCGATCGTGGCCTCCCGCCCGACGAAGGTCGGGTTGCGCCGGCTGGGCACCCGCCAGTGCCGGGTGTGCTGGGCGGGGTACCGGATCCGTCCGCCGTCGCCGCTCGGCGCGCGGTGCGGCGTGTAGCGGATGCCGAGCGCGGTGAACACGGCCTGCACCGCCTCCTCGGCGTGCAGGTTGGGGAAGTCGACCGTGCCGGCCACCGAGGCGGGCATCGGCAGCACCGGCCCGTTGATCCGCATCAGCGCCATGAAGTCGGCGGGGCGCAGGTCGGCCCGCTCGACCTCCCGCCGCCAGTACCGCTCGGCCGTCTGGTAGGCCAGGCCGTCGTGGGAGAGCAGCACCACCACCCGGTCGATGCCCTCCAGCGGCGGAGCCTGCCGCTGGGCCGGCCCGACGAGCAGGCAGTCGTGGCCGGCGCGGGCGAGCTCCTGGGCGATCCACTCCGCCCACACCCGGTCGATCGAGGCGTAGTGCACCACCACCCGGATCGGCGCCGACGTGGCCGTCCGCTCGAACCTCGCCAGTACCGCGAGCCGCTGCTTCTCCGGGGTGTCGGGCGCCCGCAGCGGGCGGTCGGCCAGCAGTTCGGACAGCGCCATGAACGCCGACAGCGGGGAGTTGGGCTCGTTCGGCCGGTCGCCGAAGACCGCCAGGATCTCCTCGTACGCGTAGTAGGGCTTGTACGGCACCTCGACCCGGCGCCAGTACTCGTCGGCGTCGAGGCCGAGCTCGTCGGTGTACCGGCGGAACTTGCGCTGGGCGTAGTCGCGGCCGCGTTGCAGCTTGGCCTGTTCGCCCGGCTCCACCCGGCCGGGCAGCGGGTAGATCCGGATGTCCGGGTCGGCGCGGGCGATCGACCGGGCGACGCTGACCGCGCCGTCGACGCCCTGGGTGTTCAGGGCGAAGCAGTCCACGACCGCGTCCGGGAGGGTGATGGTGCTGACCCCCGCGGTGTCGCTGAGCCCGGTGCGCGAGTCGATGAGCACGAAGTCGTAGTCGCGGCGCATGCCCTCGGCGAGCGCCTCGATGAACCGCTGGCCGTTGAGCCGCTCCCAGAAGTTGTCCCAGTCGAACTTGGACACCTTCGCCGAGTACCGGTGGTCCTGCTTGCCGGAGGGGAGGAAGTCGAGGGTGCCACCGTTGGGGAACATCCAGTTCAACGAGACGGTCGCGCTGTCCAGGCGGGTGACCTCCTCGAACCAGGACGGCGCGGGATCGTCGTCGGTGACCGTCGCCGCGCTGTAGCGCTGCAGCAGCTCGATCAGCCCTTCGGTCTGGCGCAGCTCCGCGTCGACGAGGAAGGGGTGGAAGTAGCGGTGCAGGCCGGGCGACTCCAGGTCCCAGTCGATGGTCAGCACCCGGTAGCCGTTGCCGGCGAGGATCCACGCGGTGTTCGCCAGCGCCATGGTCCGGCCGCTGCCGCCCTTGTACGAGTAGAAGGTGATGATCCGCCCGCCGCGCGGCGCGCCGGCGGCGGATTCGGGAACGGTGACGGACACCGGCTGACCTCCTCTGGATCGCTGTCACCAGTCAGGTGCCGTGCAGGCGGGGGAGCTCGTTGCTGCCGCTCAGGTCCGGCGGCCGGCGGGCCCCGTCCCCGGTGGACGGTTGCCGCGAGCTGATCGTGCCACCGGGGCGTTGCTCGGGAATGGTGCGTTCGGGTGGGGAAACTGTCGGAAAGTCGTACGGGAGGCGGGCGAAATCGGGGCCGAGCCGTGCCGGTGGAATCGGATGATCCCGAGCCGTCCGCACGATCTGGCCGGCGAGCACGCCCACGAATTCATGGTAGTCGTCGTGGCCACGCTTGAGCCGCATGACGTGTGCGAGTCCGTCGGCGAGCACCGCCGCCGGCCATTCCCGGTCGACATATTGAATGGTGCCGAGCTGGGCGGGTATGGGACTCGGCCGCCACGGCACCGGAAGAAGTGTGGGAGCGGTGCGTTTCGTCGACCGGCGGTACGCGGCGAGCCGGTCGGCGAATGCGCGCCATTCCCGTCCGCAGGAATCGCTGGCGAAATAGGCCGGCGAGCAGAGCGCCACGAACACGCGGCAGGTGCCCAGGGCCGCGAGAATCTGCTCCGACCAGTCGACGCCGGTCCGCAGGCTGGCGTGGCTGAGGAAGCCGACCGGCGCCGGGTCGCTGCGGCGGATGCCACCCACCGCCCGGACCTCGTCGCACAGGTCCCGGAAGAAGGTCCGTACCCGGCCGTCCTCGCGCTCGGTCGACTCGGCGAAGCTGAGGAAGAACCAGAGGTCGGGGTCCGCGGTGGTCCGCGCCGCCCCGGTCGACCGTTGCGGGGGCGGGCTCAAGGGGCGTCGAGCAACGGGCGGCTGCCGGCCGGGGCGCCCGGGGCGACCCGGCGGACATCCGCCGACCGGAAGCTGCGATTGCGGGCCGCCTCCAGAATGCCGCCCACCTCCTGGGCGAACTCCTCGGCGGACTCCGCCCCGATGCGCAACAGCGGATCCGCCCGGGCGGACCGGAGGGCCAGCAGTTGCGCCAGCATCGCGGTCAGCTGGCCCCGGGCACCGGTGGTCTCGGGGTCGGTCGCGCTGATCGGCACCACCACCGCGTGCCCGGGATCGGCATGTCGGTCCAGCTCGGCCAGCGCCCGCCGGTGGGCCGCCAGGCGCACCACCCAGGCGTCGACCAGCATGACGACCAGCTCGTCGTCGGCGTCGGCCCGCTCCAGGACGGCCACGATGTCCTCGATGTCGGCCACCACGTCGGAGTGGTAGAGGTGGTCGGCGGCGACGGCCTGCGCCTGCACGGCCAGCGGCTCCGGCCGCTCCGGCTGGTACGGGCGCCAGTCGGCGCGGTGGGCGCCGTAGAACTCGACGTCGTGCCGGACATCCGACATCTCGTCGCGCCGGCCGGCCGCGAGCACGAAACGCACCGCCGGTGGGGGAGCGCCGGACCCGGGCAACGGCGGCCGGGCCGGATGCCCGGAGATCCGGAACGCGTTCGGGGTGGCCCGCAGCGGCGGCAGCACCGCGGCCGGGCGTACCGGATCGTCGCGGCCGACCTCGACCACGTGCCAGGCCAGGCGCTCGACCAGGTCCCGGTAGCGCGGTCGGTTCCGGGTGAGCCGGGCCAGCGCCCGCACGTCGGTGTGCCGGGCGACGTCCGCGGTGAACTCGTCCGCGGGCAACTCGCCCCGCAGGCCGTTGTCGCCCCAGGCGACGGGGACGAAGGCGCGGGGCCGGCGCCCGGTGGCGGCCTCGTGCTGCGCCAACCGGTCCTGGAAGACCCACCATTCCTGGCCGCACCGCTCGGTGAGGAAATAGCGGGGCGAGCAGATGGCGACGAAGACCGTGCATTCGGCGAGGGCCTGCGCCGCGGCCCGGCTCCACTCGTCGCCGACCACGGCGTCAGCTCCCGCGGCGAAGACCTGAAGCGTCGCGTCGGGGCCGCTGATCAGCCGGATCGCGTCACAGAGGTCGTCGAGCAGCGCCTCGGCATAAGCGCCGTCGTCGTCTGGTCTGTAGCTAAAAAAAATGGAAGCCACAACCCCTCCGGACACGCTTGGTCGGACGCGGAGGCGCGGTCTCGGCGCAGGTCGCAGGATCCTCCAGAGCTACATACATACACGGCAAGCGGGTAAGAGCGCAATCGCCCGGCTATCCGGAGATGTGTCGGCCAAAACGGGCAAAGCCGATGGTCCGCCGGCGTTGGCGAATCACTTTTCACCGCCCGCCGCCGGCCACGGCGGACCGGTCGGCTGGCGAGGCGGGACGGCGTCAGGTCAGTCGCGGCGGTCCTCGTCGGGCACCGGGATCTCCAGGTTCTGCTCGATCGCGTCGGCCGGGTTCGGGGCGCCGCGCACCGCGTCGGCCAGGTCGGCCTGATCGCTCGGCGGCACCAGCACGCCCTGCTCGGCCAGGTCCGCCTCGGCGGCCTCGGGCACCGCGCCGGAGATGGTGTCCGGTGGCCCGACCACCGTCTCGTCCTGCCGCTGCTCCTGCGCGTCGGCCTCCGGCGGTCGGCTCAGCGGGTCGGCCTGCTCGTCCCAGCTCGCGGTCATCACAGCCCTCCGGTGGTGGTGCGCCAGTGTCCCCGGCTACCCGCGCCGGCACCGGTCATGCCGCCCGGTCCGTTCGGCGGCCTTGGTGGCGGGCGCGGGCGTCGGGCGGCTCAGCGGGTGCGCTCGACGTAGGGCGCGCTCTGGTCGGCGACCTCCCCGAACTCCCCGGGAAGCTGGGCGACGACCTGCTCGTACCCGTCGGCCGCCAACGCCTCGCGAAGGACGTCGAGGACCGCGGTCACGCCGTCCCTGGCCTGGTCCACGTCCACCTCGGCGCGGCCGCTGACCCGTTCGACGAAGACGTCGAGCCCGAACCGCTCGGCGGTCTCGCCGGAACCGAAGGCGTACGGACGCAGCGCCTCGGGAAGCTGATCGGCCAGGTCGCGCGCCTCGCCGCCGTCGATCCGTTCGGCCAGCGTGGTCAGCGTGGCGCGGGTGAGCGCGGTCGCCTGCTCCGCCGACGTGCCCGCGCGGGTGGCCACCAGGTCGATGAACTGGTTGTCGTCCACGTTCAGCGCCCTTCTCTCGGCTGGATACCCGGGCTTCCCCGCCACCACTCGATCAAACGGCGGCGCGGTGGCGGCGTCGACCTGCCGGCCGTGCCGGCCGGACGGCACGCGCGCTGGGTGCCGGCCCGGCCCGGCGGGGTAGCGTGCTCGGCGGTGAAACCAAGGGCGAGGAGGTCCGACAGTGCAGACGACGAGCGTGGACGTGCCGACCGGCGACGGGGTGGCTGACGCCTGCCTCGTCCGGCCCGACGGGGCGGGGCCCTTCCCGGCTGTGCTGGTCTTCATGGACGCGTTCGGGCTGCGGCCGCGGTTGACGGAGATGGCCGAGACGATCGCCGCACGCGGGTACCTGGTGCTGGTGCCGAATCTCTTCTACCGGTCCGGCCGGACCCCGCTGGTCGACCTGTCCGGGCTCGGCGACGAGACGCAGCGCGGCGCGCTGTTCCAGACGCTGTCCCCGATGATCGCCGCGTTGACCCCGGACACGGTGGCCCGGGACACCGGCGCCTACCTGGACTTCCTGGCCGGCCAGCCGGACGTCGCGGCCGGCCCGGTGGCCGTCACCGGCTACTGCATGGGCGGCACGAACGCGCTGCGCGCCATCGAGGCGCACCCGGACCGGATCGCCGCGGCGGCCGCGTTCCACGCCGGCCGGGTGGTCACCGACGCCCCGGACAGCCCGCACCGGGGCGTCGGCGCGGTCACCGGCGAGCTGTACTTCGGTCACGCCGACCAGGACCCGTCGATGACCGCCGAGCAGATCGCCACCCTGGAGCGGAGCCTGGACGCGGCCGGGGTCACCTACCGCTCGGAGGTCTACGCGGGGGCCCGGCACGGCTACACCCAGTCGGACACCCCGATGTACGACGCGCGGGCCACCGAACGGCACTGGGCCGCCCTGTTCGACCTGCTGGACCGCACGTTCCGGCGCTGACCGCCCGGGCGGTCCCGCCCGCTGCGCGCCGTACCGCCCGGCGACGGCCGCCGTGGGCGGTGCGGGCCGGGCCGCGGCGACGATTCACCGCGACCGCGCCGGGTATCCGCCGCCATGCCCGACGAGCGCGCGACGGCGGACCGGATCCGCTCACCGCTGGACCGGGTCGCCGAGGAGGGCGGCCGGGCCGTCGCCCGGGTCCGTAGCGAGAGCGGGCAGGCCGGGCGGGTGCGGAAGCGGCAGCTGGAGATCACCGCGGTGATCGCGGTGCAGGCCGGGCTGGCCGCCGCGCTCGCCGCGCTGCTCGCGCAGCGGCTGCTCGGGCCGGGGGCGCACGTCTTCGCGCCGGCCGCCGCGGTCGGCACCATCGCGACCGCGATCGGCCAGCGCGCCCGCCGTACCTTCGAGCTGCTCGTCGGGGTCGGTGTCGGCATCGCCGTGGGTGACCTGTTGCGCGCCCTGCTCGGCACCGGGGTCTGGCAGACCGGTGCGGTGGTCGCCCTGGCCGTCGCGACGGCCCTGCTGGTCGCCGGGCGGGGTGGCGCGCTGGTCGGGCAGGCCGGCGGTACGGCGGTGCTGATCGCCACCCTGGCCCCGATGCAACCCGGCCTGGAGGTGCCCCGCGTCTTCGACGCGCTGGTCGGCGGGGTGGTCGGCATCCTCGTGGTGGCGCTGCTGTTCCCGGTCAACCCGCTGCGGATGCTGGACCGGGCGGCCGAGCCGGTCTACGGCGGGCTCACCACGCAGCTCGACGCGGTCGCCCGCGCGCTCACCGACCGGGACGCCGACGCGGCGATCCGCGCCCTGGACGGGCTGCGCGGCCTGGAGGCCGACGTCGGGCGGCTCAACGACGCCCTCAGCGGTGCCGAGGAGGTGGTCACCATCGCCCCGGCCCGCTGGCGGCGCCGGGCCCAGTTCCACCGGTACGCCGACGGCACCCGCCACCTGGAACGGGTGATCCTGTACGGCCGGTCGATGGCCCGTCGGTGCGCCACGCTCCTGCAGTACGGCGAGCCGGTCCCGCCGGAGCTGCCCGCCGCGCTGGCCCGGTTCACCGAGGCCATCCGGGAACTGCACCGCGAGTGCCGCTCCGAGACGGATCCGGAATCTGCCCGCCGGCTCGTCCGGGAGTGCGCCGAACTGGCCGGCCGGGCCTGGGCACAGGGCGTCCGGGTGTTCGGGGACGCCGTGATCACCGACCTGCGTACCGCCGAGAGCGAGGTGCTGCGCGCCACCGGATGCCCGGCCGACGAGGCCAACCGGATCGTGCGCCGGGCGGCCGGTGCGGGCGAGGCGGCGGTGCGTCCGCCGGCGCGGGCCGAGCTGATCACCCGCCGGCACACCGCCCGGGCCCGGCGCCGGACCCGGATCGAGCGGCGCGCCCACGGCCGGCGCCGGCCCACCGGTCCGGCCGCCGCCCCGGTCCGGGCGCCCGCGGGATGACCGGGCACGACCGCGGGCGTCCGGCGGCCCCGCGGCCGTGGGCCGCGCCCCGGGACCGGGCGGTACGCCCGTTCGAGATCTTCTTCGACCTGGTCTTCGTCTTCACCCTCACCCGGATCATGGTGCTGATCGGCCGGCCGCCGACCGCGTCCACGATGGGGCAGGGGCTGCTCCTGCTGGTGCTGCTCTGGCTGGCCTGGTCGTCGTTCACCTGGCTGGGCAACCAGACGCCGGCCGACCTCGGCGTGGTCCGGGCCGGGTTCCTGGTCGCCATGGCGGCGCTCTTCGTCGCCGCGCTGGTGATGCCGCGGGCCTGGACGCCCGCGCCGGGTCTGGACGGTCCGCTGCTCGTGGCGCTGGCCTACGTGCTGCTGCGGGCGGTCCACCTGGTGCTGTACCACCGGGCGGCGGGCGACCTGCCCGGGCTGCGGCAGCGGATCCGCTTCTTCGCCGTGATCAGCGCCGTCAGTTGGCTCCCGCTCCTGCTCGGCGCGCTGCTGGGCGGCGCCGCGCACACCACCCTCTGGGTGCTCGCGTTCCTGGTGGAGGTCGGCGGGCAGCGGCTGTCGTACGCGACGCGCGGCGCCTGGCCGCTGCGCGCCCCGAACTACTTCGCCGAGCGGCACGGCCTCGTCCTGATCATCGCGCTCGGCGAGTCGCTGGTCGCCGCCGGGGTGGGCGCCGGCTCGGCGGCCACCGCGCCGGCTGTGCTCGGAGTGGCGCTGCTCGGCCTCGCCACCACCGTCTGCCTGTGGTGGCTCTACTTCGACCAGACGGCTCCCGCGGCCCGCCTTGTGCTGGCGCGGGCGCCGGAGGACCGGCGGGACCGGATCGCCGCGGACGCCTACAGCCAGACCCACCTGCTGCTCATCGTCGGGGTCATCTACCTGGCGCTCGGCGTGGAGCAGGTCCTCGCCCACGTCGCCGAGGAGCACTCCGCGCCGCTGGGCTGGCCCGGCGCGGTGGCGCTGTACGGCGGCGCGGGCACGTACCTGGCCGGCCGGCTGCTCCTGGGCCGGCTCACCGGGCAGGCGGTCCGGCCGGCGGCGGCCGTCCTCGCCGTGGCGGTGCCGCTCCTGCTGCCGTTGGGGCGGGCGCTGCCACCGGCCGCGGCGCTCGCGCTGCTCACCGCGCTGCTGCTCGCCGCCACCGTCGCCGACCGGCTGACCCGGTCGCGGCACCCGGTCGCCGGCGCGGACCCGGCGGGCTTCCCGACCGGGCCGACCTGAAGCGGCCGGGCGCTCGGCCGGAGGTCCCCGGCCGCTCGCCCTGAGGCCGCCGGGCACTCGGCCCGAGGTCATCGGGCGCTGCCGGTCGGGAGGGCCGGATCCGGGCGCCGGTGGCCGGCGGACCCGGCGCCGGCCGCGGAGGCCACCGGCCGGAAACTGGCTCCTCCCGGCCCGGCCGGCGCTGGCTACCGTCTGCCCATGAGCATCGATCCGGACGGGTTGACCGGGCGCTTCGCCGCCCTGACCACCGCCCACGTCGCCGACGCGTGCCTGCGGGCCGGTGTCCCGGTGCGCTGCGCACCGGCCGAGGTGCGGCCGGTGGTCGCCGGCGGACGGCTGGCCGGGCGGGTGCTGCCGGCCCGGCACGCCGGCAGCGTGGACGTCTTCCTCGAGGCGATCGACCGGGCCGCCCCCGGCGATGTGCTGGTGGTGGACAACGCCGGGCGCACCGACGAGGCGTGCGTCGGCGACCTGGTGGTGCTGGAGGCGCGGGCCGCCGGGCTGGCCGGCCTGGTCGTGTGGGGCCTGCACCGGGACACCGGCGACATCGCGGCCCTCGGCCTGCCGGTGTTCAGCCTCGGCGCGACACCCACCGGGCCCCAGCGGCTCGACCCACGGCCGGCCGACGCGCTGGCCGCCGCCCGGGTCGGGCCGTGGACCGTCGGGCCCGCCGACCTGGCGCTGGCCGACGCGGACGGGGTGCTGTTCGTGCCCGCGGACCGGGCCGGCGACCTGTTCGCCCTCGCCGAGTCGATCCGGGACACCGAGCGGCGACAGGCCGACCGGATCCGGGCCGGCGAGTCGCTGCGCGCGCAGGTGGGTTTCGACGCGTACCTGGCCGGCCGGGCGGAGCACCCGGGGCTGACCTTCCGGGAGCACCTGCGCGCGGTGGGCGGCGCCATCGAGGAGTGACGGCGCGGCGGCTCAGGCGCCCCGGGCGAAGAGCGCCAGGCGCACCCGGTTCGGGCTGTCCGTCTTGGCCATCAGGCTGGTGATGTGGGTCTTCACGGTGGTGACCCCGATGTGCAGCCGCTCGGCGATCTCCGGGTTGGACAACCCCTCGCCCACCAGGTCCAGCACCTCCTGTTCCCGGGTGGTCAGCCCCGGCACCGCCCGGGGCGTCCCGGCCTGCGCGTCCACCGCGCGCCGCACCAGCCGCCGCAGCACCTCCTGGCTGAACGGGCTGTCGCCGCCGGCGGCCCGGCGGATGCCGTCGAGCAGGTCGGCGGGGGGCGCGTCCTTGAGCAGGAAGCCGCACGCGCCGGCGGCGAGCGCCGGGTACAGGTGGTCGTCGTCGCCGAAGGTGGTCAGCACGACCACCCGGGTGGCCGGACGCGCGGCCAGGATCCGGCTGGTCGCGGTGATCCCGTCGACGCCGGGCATGCGCAGGTCCATCACCACCACGTCGGGCAGCAGCCGGGCGGCCAGGGTGACCGCGTCCCGCCCGTTGTCGGCCTCACCGACGACCGACAGGTCGGGCTGGGCGTCGCAGAGCATGCGCAGGCCCGCGCGGATCAGGTGCTGGTCGTCGACCAGCAGCACGCGGATCACGCCGGCTCCGGCGCGGCCGGCGTCTCGCGGGTGCCGCGGGGCGCGGGGGCACCCGCCGCCCCGCCGGGTGCCGCGCCGGCCGTCGCCGCGCCGGCTGCCGCGCTGCCGGTCGCCGTCGCCCTGCCCGGCACCCCACCGCCCGGCACCCCACCGCCCGGCACCCCACCGCCCGGCACCCCACCGCCCGGTGCCGTGCCGGCCGTCGCCGCCGGAAGCACCGTCCGGACCCGCCAGCCGGTGCCGGTGGGGCCCGCGTCGAGGCGGCCGCCGAGCACCTCGACCCGCTCGCGCATGCCGATGATGCCGTGGCCGCCACCGGAGGGCACCGCCGCGGGGCCCCGGCCGCGCCCGTCGTCCGACACCTCCCAGTGCACGGCGCCCTCGACCACGCCGACCGCCAGCCGGGCCCGCGCGGCGGGCCCGGCGTGCCGGGCCACATTGGTCAGCGCCTCCTGGGTCAACCGGAGCACCGCCAGGCCGCGTACCGCGTCGAGCGCGCCGACCGCGGGGTCCACCTCGGCCTCCACCGTCACCCCGGCCCGCCGGGCCCGGTCCACGGCGGCGCCCAGCGCCGCGGGCACCGCCGCCGGCTCGATCGCGGTCAGCGCCGCGTCGCCGCGCACCCCGCCGGGCTCCCGCAGGACCGCGACCAGCCGGCGCAGCTCGGCCAGGGCGGTCGCCCCGGTGCCGTGCACGTCGTCGAAGACCTCGTGCACCCGGGGGTCCAGGTCGGTCAGCACGTGCCGGGCCACCCCGACCCGCAGCACCATCGACGCCACGTGGTGCGCCACCACGTCGTGCAGCTCGCGGGCGATCGCGGCGCGCTCGTCGGCGCGGGCGGCCCGGTCCTCCGACTCGCGTCGCCGCTGCTGCTCGGCGGCCCGCTGCTCGGCCTGCCGGCCCAGCTCCTGGGAGGTCCGGATGACCAGGCCCAGCAGCAGCGGTACGCCCACCTCCAGGATCAGCCCGAAGACACCCGAGGCGAACCGCCGGGGCGGGTCGCCGATCGAGTCGACCAGGTCGACGGCGGCGAGCAGCCCGGCGGCGAGCCAGATCGTCCGGGTCCGGCGGGCCTGCCTGGTCACCTCCAACAGGGCGAAGCTCGCGCCCACCTGGTTGATGGTGAGGTCGTCGAGCAGGCAGATCGCGACCAGCAGCAGCCCGGCCTGGACGAGCAGGTTGACCAGCGGCCGGCGGTGCAGCACGGGGCCCGCGCCGAAGGCGCACAGCGCGAGCGTCCACTGGGTCCGGTCCGGCTGGCCGTGGGTGCCGAAGACCAGGTAGCCGACGCCGGTGAGGTTCAGCAGCAGGATCCGCACGAGCGCGTCGCGCGTGTCGAACAGGCGGCTCACCCACTGCACGGCTTCAGCCTAGGGGGTGCGGCGCGGGCGCCGGGGCCGCCGCCCCGCCCCGGGCGTCGAACCGGGGCGGGGCCGGCGCGTGGGGCGGGGTGGCCGGTGTCGCGGTCATGCCACCAGCGCCAGGTCGGGGCGGCGCCGCCGGGCCAGCGTCGCGCCGGCGGCCGTGGCGGTCGCGACCAGCAGGACGGTCAGCGCGGCGAGGGTGAGCGCGTCCGGGCGCAGCAGCGGCTGCCCGCGCAGCGCCTGCCAGGTGAGCAGCACGGTGAGCACCCCGTACGCCACGCCGGTGACCGCCAGCAGCCGCAGCCGGGTCCGCTCGTCCAGCCGGTCGGCCCAGCGGTGCAGCAGCAGCGCCAGGATCGGCATCGCCTGCAGGGCGTGCAGCCCGACGAAGTGCCCGATGCGCAGGTCCCCGCCGGTGGTGCTCCAGCCCAGCAGCGGCAGCCCCGGCCCGCCGTCCGGCACGCCCACGCTGTGCGCGCCGGCGATGCCCTCGACGTCCGGTGCCTGGCCGGGCAGCACCATCGGCACGGCGACCAGCATCCCGAGCAGGGTCAGCCCGAGGCCGAACCCGACCGCGCACCGGGCGACCCGGTCGGCCAGCGGCTGGCGTACCAGCACGATCCCGATGACCAGGTGCGCCGCGAACAGCACCATGATGGCCGCGCCCATCAGCTGCCAGAGCGCGGCGTCGAACGGCGTGCTCTCGTTGTAGTGGCTGGTCCGGCCGCGCAGCACCTGCCCGACGATCACGGTCATCTCGACCAGCCCCACGGCCACCACCACGGTGCCCGCCCACTCGGCGAGGCGGCTGCGCCGGGGCAGCAGGGAGAGCATCCAGGCGAGGGTGGCGCCGTACACGACGAAGGAGAGGCTGAACTTCAGCGGCTTGAGCCAGATCGGCACGCCGGTGAGCACGCGCGGGTCGGCGGCGAGACCGACCGCGCAGACGACGGCGAGCACCGCCATCGTCGAGACGAAGAGCATCAGGGGGCGGTGCCAGTGGGCCGCCCGGTGCAGGACAGTAGTCATGCCTGTAGATGCTGGTCGGGCCGCTTCGCGTCCGCGCCCGACCGGAAGCCCTGGTTGCGGCCGGTGGTCGGAGCGCCACCTCCTACCGGGGGAGGAGGCGGATCAGCCGAACCGGGCCGTGAACGCGGTGTGTGCCGGCCCGCCGGCCCGGTCCAGCACGGCGAAGGTGACCAGGTCGAACCAGCCCGCCACGTCGGCGAGCGCGAGATCGAACGCCTCGGCCACGGTGGCCGGGTCGTTGCGGAACACGCCGCACCCCCAGGCGCCCAGCACCAGCCGCCGGTGGCCGTACGCGGCGGCCACGGCGAGCACCCGGCGGGCCCGGGCACGCAGCACCGGGGCCACCCGGACGGCGTCGTCCGGCTGGTTGCGCAGCACCGCCCCCCGGTTGGGTGCCGCCGCGGTCAGGAACGACACCGGGTACGCCGCGTCGAGCAGCCGGCCCCGGTCGTCGCGGAACACCGGCACCCGGGGCGAGTGGATCACCCGGTCGCTGTAGAGCAGGTCCCGCTGTCCCCGGTGGAAGTCGTAGAACCCGGCCGCCGCGGTCAGGCACGGATAGAGCGCGGAGGCCCGGGCGATGCTTTCCTCCTGGGCCTGCGCGCCGGTACGGAAGCCACCGCCCGGGTTCTTCGCCGAGGCGAAGACCAGCGCGGCCACGTCGCCGTCGGCGGCGAGCCGGCGGGCGGCCAGCAGGGTGCTCTCCCCGGTCACCTCGATCCGCGGGCCGGCGTCGCCGCAGGTCGGGGTGGGCAGCGGCTCGTCGGGCAGGTGCAGGCGGGTGCCGGTGACCGCGGCGCGGACCGCCTCGGCGAGGGGCACGGTCGCGCCGTGCGCGTTGACGTACCGGCCGGCGTCGATGATGTCGAGGGTCTCGCGGGCGATCGCCCGCAGCCGGGTGCTCATGATGGGCCCGATTGTGCGCCCGGCGCCCGGACGCCGACGAGCGGATTACCGGCCGGGCCGGTCAGTCCGGCAGCCGGGGCAGCTCCACGCCGGGATCGCGGCCGAGCAGCACCGCCCGGGTCAGCGCCGTCGTGCCGAACCGGTCGCGTACCCGGTCGACCGCCGCGTCCAGCTCGATGCTCGGGTCGCCGGTGAACGGCAGGCTCAGCTGCACGTGCCCGCCGTCCAGGTTGCCCACCGACACCCCGATGAGGGTCACCCCGCGGGTCTCGATCTCCGGCAGCGCCGCGCGCAGCAACGTCCGCGCCGCGTCGCGCAGCGGGCCGGTCTGCGCGGTCGCCTTGTCCAGGGTGTGCGAGCGGGTGGCCCGGGTGTAGTCGCCGAAGCGCAGCCGCAGCGTCACCGTGCGCCCGGTGCGGCGGGCGCCGCGCATCCGGCCGGTCACCCGGTCGACCAGGCCGGCCAGCACGGCGTCCAGCTCGGCGGGGGAGTGCGGGCCGGCGCCGAGGGCGTGCTGGGCGCCCATCGAGGAGCGGCGCCGCCCGACCTGCACCGCGCGGGGGTCCCGGTTGTGGGCGAGGGCGTGCAGGTGCCGCCCGGCTCCCGCGCCGAGCAGCGACACCAGCGTCGGCTCGTCGAGCCGGGCCACCTGGCCCACCATGCGGATGCCCCGCTCGCGCAGCCGTGCCGCGGTCACCGGGCCGACGCCCCAGAGCCGCTCGACCGGCAGCGGATGCAGGAACGCCAGCTCGCCGTCGGGCGCGACGACCAGCAGCCCGTCCGGCTTGGCCACCCCGCTGGCCACCTTGGCTAGGAACTTCGTCCGCGCCACGCCCACCGTGATCGGCAGCCCGACCTGGTCGCGTACCGCCCGGCGCAGCGCCGCCGCGATGTCGGCGGGCGGGCCGACCAGCCGGCGCAGCCCGCCCACGTCCAGGAACGCCTCGTCGATGGAGAGCCCCTCGACCAGCGGGGTGGTCCGCCGGAAGATGTCGAACACGGCCCGGCTCGCCGCCGTGTACGCGGCCATCCGCGGCGGCACCACCAGCGCGTCCGGGCAGAGGCGGCGGGCCTGCCGGCCGCCCATCGCGCTGCGCACCCCGTACGCCTTGGCCTCGTAGCTCGCGGCCAGGACCACGCCGCCGCCGACGATCACCGGCCGGCCGCGCAGCCGCGGGTCGTCGCGCTGCTCGACCGACGCGTAGAACGCGTCCAGGTCGGCGTGCAGGATCGTGGCCTCGCTCGACACCCCCACATGTTCGCACACCTGTTCGGATGGGCGGTGGTGACCAGGGCGGTCAGGGGATGTCGACGGCCAGCTTGCCCAGCGAGCCCCGGAAGTCGGCCAGCGCGCGCGGCACCTCGGCCAGGGGGTAGCGCCGCTCGACCGGCACCCGGATCCGGCCGGCGACCACGTCGGCGGCGAGCCGGTCCAGCGTCCCCGGGGTCGGCTGGCCCAGCACGGCGGTGGCGGCCGGGTGCTGCTCCGGGCCGAAACCGATGGTGGACGCGAGGCGGCCGTCCGGGGCGAGCAGGCCGGCGAGCTGGTTGCCGTCACCGGCCAGGTGCAGCACCGCGGACACCCCGTCCGGGGCCACCGCCCGGACCTGGCCGGCCAGGTCGCCGGTGTGGTCGACCACGTCACCGGCGCCCAGCTCGCGGACGAAGTCGGCGGCCGCGCCGGCCCGGGCCGTGGCGATCACCCGGGCCCCGGCGGCGCGCGCGTACTGGATCGCGAACGCCCCGACGCCGCCGGTGGCCCCGGAGATGAGCACGGTGTCGCCGGGCCCGGGAGCGACCGCCGCCAGCGCGTCCAGCGCGGTGGCGCCGGCCAGCCCGAGCGCGCCCGCGTCGACCGGGTCGAGTCCGTCCGGGCGGCGGGTGACGGCGTACCCGGCGTCGACGGTCAGGTACTCGGCCCACGCGCCGTCGCCGAGGTAGGAGCGCATGACCACGCCGAACACCGGGTCACCGACCCGCAGCGGGCCGGTGCCCTCGCCCATCGCCTCGACCTCGCCGGCGAAGTCCTTGCCCAGCACCACCGGGAACCGGTACTCCATCGAGCCCCGCATCATCCCGGCGGCGGCCTTCTGGTCGAAGCCGTTGACCGAGGAGGCGCGCACCCGGATGAGCACCTCGCCCGGTCCGGGACTGGGCCGCGCCACGTCGTCGCGCGGCGCCGGGGCCGCCCCTTCGGCGTCCAGTGTGATCGCCCGCATCGGCGTCCCCTCTCGTCGCTGCGACCGGGTGTTCAGACGCCGCGGGTGCGGGGCCGGCCGGCGGAGTGGCGCAACGAGCTGGGCGCGTTCACGCCCGCCCCGTCGCTCACGCTCATGCCCAGCCGTTCCACCAGCTCACCGCCGAGCCAGCCGGTGAACCCGGCCAGGATGACGCCGGCGAAGCTGCAGATCAGCGCCCCCGCGTTCGGGTCCCAGTTGTCGGCGCCCCGGCGCAGCAGCCAGCTCACCGCGAACAGCACCAGCACCACCACGTTGCCCAGGCCGTGCGCCGCGCCGACCCGTTTCGCCCGGGTGCCGGCCGGGATGGCGGACCAGTCGATCAGGCCGAACACCGCCGCCACCAGCCCGCCGATGATGCCGGCGGCGATCGTGTACGCGGCGGAGATCTGGAACCCCGCCCGGTCGGTGATCAGGTAGAGAATGTCGAAGATCACCGAGGTGGCGAGCAGACCCAGCGGAAACACGATCAGGATGGGATGGATCCCGTGTCCCATCGCCCGCGCGCGACTCTCCATGCCGGTCCTCCTGTTCTCGGCCCCAGGCCGGGCCCGGGTTCCCCGCTTCGGCCGAATCACACCTGCGGAATGCTCAGCGGTGGCCGGGACCGGGCACGGCCTGGCGCGAGGCGCGCCGGACCACCACCAGCCGGTCGCCGCGGGCGCGCACCGAGATCCCTCCGCCGCGCCGGCGTCGCACCGTCAGGTCGACCGTCGCCCGGCCCACCCGGAGCCCTTCCAGCCGCAGGTCGGGCAGCCAGTCGGGCAGGTGCGGGTCGACGAAGACGGTGCGCAGCGGCGCCGCCGGGCGCAGCGCCAGCAGCGCCTGGACCAGGGCGATCACCGCGCTGGCCGACCAGGCCTGCGGCGAGCACGAGTCCGGGTAGACCCCCGGGTGGGGATGGTCCGGGTCGCGGGGCAGCCCGCTGAGCACCTCGGGCAGCCGGTGCTCGGTGAACAGCCCCGCCGCCGAGAACATCCCCTCGGCCAGCCGGTGCAGCTGCGGCCAGCAGCCGTACCGGGCCAGCCCGAGACCGATGGTGCCCGCCTCCACTGGCCACACGCTGCCCCGGTGGTAGCTGAACGGGTTGTACGCCGGGTGGTCGGCCGAGAGCGTACGGACGCCCCAGCCGCTGAACATGTCCGGGGCGAGGAGCCGCTCGGCCACCCGCGCGGCGGCCCGCTCCGGCACGATCCCGGTGGCCAGCAGGTGCCCGTCGTTGGAGTTGGTCGAGCGCACCGGCCGCTTGTCCGGCCCGAGCGCCATCGCGTAGCAGCCCCGCTCGGGCAGCCAGTACGCCTGGTGGAAGCGGCGGCGCAGCGCCCGCGCCCGGGCCAGCAGGGCGGCGCCCCGGGCCGGGTGGCCGGTGAGCGTGAACACCACCGCCGCGTGCCGCAGCGCCGCGTACCAGTAGCCCTGCAGCTCACTGGTGGCGATCGGGTTGGGCACCACCTGCCCG
This sequence comes from Micromonospora sp. NPDC049836, assembly GCF_044465125.1. Classification (NCBI taxonomy): domain Bacteria; kingdom Bacillati; phylum Actinomycetota; class Actinomycetes; order Micromonosporales; family Micromonosporaceae; genus Micromonospora; species Micromonospora sp. NPDC049836. Next base: position 476,907 of record NZ_JBITLH010000004.1, on the reverse strand, counting down.
TGCTCGTCGACGATCGCGGTGTCGGAGTCCTTCCAGCCCTGGTTCTTCAACCCGGCCCGGGACCGGCAGTGGTACTCCAGGAACCCGTCGCCGTCGGGGTCGCCGTACCGCTCGATCCAGCCGAGCGCGCGCCGGGCGGTGGGCAGCAGCTCCCGGACCGTCTCCAGGTCGCCGGTCCAGGCCAGGAACTGGCCGAGGAAGACCAGGAAGTCCGGCGCGGTCGACCAGTCGCCGTAGTAGCGGTCGAACGGGTTGAGCCCGAGCACGGAGACCGGCCCCTGCCGGGCCTCGTGCAGCGGCTTGCCCGGTTCCTCGTCGCGCCAGTCGTCCAGCCGCCGACCGAGGTGCGCGGCGTTGAGCCGCAGGCTGTCGGCCAGCATGGTGGGCCCGGCCAGCAGCGCCTGCCAGGACGAGGTCATCGTGTCCCGGCCGAAGATCTCCTGGTAGATGGGGAGCCCGGCGATCGGCGCGGTGGGTCCGGCCGGCTCGCCGAGCGGCAGCACGGACAGGTCGGCCACCGCGCACCGCCAGGCCGCCGTGACGTCGAAGTTGCTGCTGTGCAGCCGGGTGAGTTCCCCGGCCAGCCGGGCGCGGGCCCGCGCGGCCAGGTCGCCCGGCTCGTCGTAACCGGCGTCCGGGGCGGCCAGCCGCTCGCCGTCGAAGACCGGCTCCACCAGCACGTCCACCCGGGCGCTGCCGCCCGGCGGCACGGTGAGGTCGACGGCGAAGGTGCCGTCGGCGTAGCCGACCGGGGCGTCGCCGGTCACCCGGATCGCCACCGCCCGGTCCAGGTCGTCGCGCCGGTAGGTCAGGCGCAGCTCGCCCGCCGCCGGGTCCCAGCCGGCGTCGACGGCGCCGCGCTGCAACCGCCGGCCGGTCTCGGCCTCGCTGGTGTCGGCGAAGTCCGCCTCGACCGCCAGCCGCAGCGGGAAGCTCATCGGGCCGGCGGCGTAGCTGACCACGGTGAGCCGGGTGCGCAGCCCCGGCCCGACGAACCGCTCGATCAGCAGGTACGCGGCCCGCGACGGGAGCTGCTCCCGGTCGCCCAGCTCGGCGTAGGACAGCTGGGCGTGTCCGCGCACGTTGGCCGTGCTGAACGGCACCGGCGGCCGGCCGGCGACCTCGATCCGCTCGCGGCTGAGCACCCGGGTGTTGCGGGCGAAGAAGCCCTGCGGGTCGGTGCCGCCGATCCGGCCCCGCACGTCGGTGACCAGCGTGCTCCACCCGCTCGCCAGGTAGAGCAGGTCGGGTCGGACGCGCTGGTTGTGGACGCGGACCATCGGGCCGGCTGTACCCCTTACCGCCGCGGGTACACCCCGCCCGGGGGCCGGCCGGCGGTGGTGGTCCGCCGGCCGGCCCGATCGGGTCGGGTCGGGTCAGGTCACCGGGCGTAGGCCTCGAACTCGTAGAGCGAGAAGCCGTACGAGGTGGCCCGCTTCACCCCGTACATCCGCAGGTAGCGGGCGGTGACCGGGGCGAAGGTCAGGTTGTCGACCCCGCCGTTGCCGGCGGTGGTGCTGAACACCGGCTGCCAGGTCGTGCCGTCCCCGGAGACCTCGATCCGGTACGCGCTGCCGTACGCGCTCTCCCAGCGCAGCACCACCCGGCCGACGGTGCGGGCGGCGCCCAGGTCGACCCGCAGCCACTGGTTGTCGTTGTAGCTGCTGCCCCACCGGCTGCCCAGGCTGCCGTCGACCGCCTTGTCCGGGGTGTAGCTGGTGAGGAACTGGGTGCTCGACGCGGTGGCGGACCGCCCCTGGGCCAGGTTGGTGACGTCGTCGCCCCGGCGCGCCGGGAAGGAGACGACCTGCTGGTAGGTGGGGCGGTTCTGCCAGGCGATGAGCGGGTGGGTGATGCCGCCGAGCCCGGACTGGGCGATGGTGTCGGCGCACCACTGGTCGCCGGCCCCGCAGTGCGAGTCGCCCGGGTAGACCGTGCTGGCCGGCAGCGCCGCGGCCTGGCCGAGAGCGCCGAGCAGGGCCTGCCGGCAGGCGCTCAGGCTGCCGTTGCCGCAGTAGGTGCGCCCGAGACCGCCGGCCACCGGGTCGCCGAGCACGGCCCGGATGTCCTTGTCGACGTAACCCCACCAGCCGTACTGGAACGCGGAGCCCTTGTGCGGCTGGCCCTGTGCCGCCCAGACGGCGGCGCCGTCGCGGCCCCCGTTCTGGCCGCCGGAGGGCGCCTCGTTGACCTCGATGGCGTCGACGAGGGCGGCGTAGAGGTCGCCGCCGAGGCCGGGGCGGAACTGCGCGGCGGCCAGCAGCGGCCACCAGGCGTCGAAGATCCGGATCGCGTCGGCGTGCTGGTACACCTTCGAGCCGGCGGCCGTCTCCACCCGCTTGGCGCCGGCCCGCTGCCAGGCCTGCAGCTTGGTGACCGCGTCGGCCAGGGTCGGGTCGGTGACCGGCTGACTGGTCAGCACCCGCAGCAGGTTGCCGAGCACCTCCTGACCGCGCAGGTCGGTGACGGCCGCGTCGGCCATGATCCGGACCACCCCGGCCCGGTCCAGCTTGCCCTGGGCGAGCGCCGCGCGTACCCGGCCGTCGAGCAGGTCGGCGCGGTGCACCGCGCCGTAGCTGAAGTTGCCGTCCGCGGCGCCGTAGTCCCGGGCCTGCTTGTTGTTCCAGCTGACGTAGTAGTCCTGGTTCACCGACTGCGGGTGGGCGCCGGTCGGGGTGTAGCTGGCGGTGTTCGTGTCCGGGTTCCAGCCCTGCCACTCGTAGGCCGCCTCGGCCCGGGTGGGCAGGTTCGGGTCGGCGCCGGCCGGGCGCACCGGGTTGCTGCCGGAGTTGTAGTACGCCGCCTCGGTGGAGTTGACGTAGAACCAGTTGAACGCGTAGCCGACGTTGGCGGCGGACTGCTGGAACGCCGCCGCGGAGCCCATCGCGGCCGGGTCGTTGTAGGCCTGGAAGCCGATCGCCGAGTCCGCCTCGTGCCGGTAGGTGGAGCGCAGCTTGGTGAAGGCGGTCGGCTGCCCGTTCACCGTGCCCCGGTAGGCCACCAGGCCGTATCGGGTGCGCAGCGCCCGCAGCGTGTACGAGCCGGCCGGGGTCGAGTCCGCCAGGGTGGGCGACCAGGAGTTGGTGTGCTCCAGCACCTCCATGGCCACGCACTGGCCGTGGTAGAGGTAGCGGTTGGACCGCAGCGTCGGGGCGCTGCCGTCGGTGGTGCACAGCGGCACCGCGTACGTGTCGGTGAGGTCCTGGCTGGCCGAGGTGGCGCTCCAGGCGTAGTCCTGGCCGCGGCCGAGCAGCACGTAGAGGTTCAGGCCGGCGAAGGCGGCGCCCCGGGCGCTGACGCCGGGGCCCTGCAACTCCTGGAGCATCAGCAGTTGCGGGGCGAAGTAGCCGGTCTGCGGGCCGAACACGGCGACCGGGTTGCCGCTGGTGGTGTGCCGTCCGGAGATCACCACGGCGTTGGACATGCCGTGCGCCTTCAGGCTGGCCAGCCCGCTGAGCAGCCCGTCGGTGCTGCCGCCGGTGCTCTTCGCGGCGGTGGCGCCGGCCGACCCGGTGCCGTTGTAGACCTGTGGTTCGGCCACCACGGTGCCGGCGTCCGGCAGCGCCGCACCGGGCGCGTTGTCGCTCGCGCCGCCGTACGGGAAGCTCTGTCCGTCGTGAAGGGTGAGCACGGTCTCCGGGTCGTTCTGCTGCCGGAACGCCCGCCAGACCTGGTCGCCCGTGGTGGCGCCGAACTTGGCGCGGGCGGCGATCCGGACCAGCGCGGACTGGATCTCCGATCCGCCGCCGCCACCGAACAGCCCGCCGACGACCCCGGCGGTGGCGATCAGGTCGGTCATCGTGAAGTGCGTCGGCTTGCCGTTGCCGGTCAGCACGTACTCGCCCGGGTAGTTGTCGTCGGCGATCGACTTGTCGATGTAGGCGTTGACGCCGGCGATGTAGTCGGTGACGTCGGTGTAGAGCTGCTGGCCCCGGGTGCCCTTCTGGCGCAGCGCGTCGGCCTGGGCCTGGAGGTCGGCCTCCGTGTAGGGGGAGTTGGCCCAGATGCTCTGCTCCAGGTCCCGGTTGCCGGGCGCGCCGCCGGCGAAGGAGGTGAGGGTGCCCCGGCCGGCGTGCCGGAGCAGGTCCATCACCCAGAGCCGGTCCTGGGCGCCGGCGTAGCCGGCCCCGAACATGGTGCCGGAGCGGGTGGTGCCGGTGACGTGCGGTACGCCGGTGGCCTTGTCCCGCACGATGGTGACGTCCGAGCGGGGCTGGATCCGGCTCTCCACCTGGGCGTCCGGCACGCCGAACGAGGCGTCGTTGTAGAACTGGGCGATCTGCTCGTCGGTCAGCCCGGCGTAGTTGTAGACCAGGTTCGCGTACTCGTCGAGCTGGTCGCTGGAGTGCGCGGGCCGGGTGCCGAGGGCCTGGTGGGCCAGGATCCCGGCGAGGGTGGCGTTGCCGTTCTCGCCCGGCGGCAGGATGTCGGCGCACTGGCCGAGGCAGTAGTCGTTGGGGGCGAAGGTGGTGGCGGCGAGGGCCGGTGACGGTGGGACGACCGTCAGGACGCTGGCCGCGGCGGTGAGGGCCGCGGTCAGCGCGGCGATCCGGGTGCGGGTGGTGGTGGGACGGGGCATGCGGATTCCTCCGGGGTGCGGAGTCGGGCCGATGGTCACGCCCGGCTGCCGCTGTGCCGACGTCTCGCCCTCCGCGCCCGGGCGTCATACCCGGAGGTGAGAGTGACTCATATCTACCTGCCGGTAATGATTGATCGAGTTCCATGCCTCGGGATAGGTGCTGTTCACCACGCGCCAATGCCGACCTATCGCCTGGATCGGGACGGGCGGTCATCGTCCGGCGAGGCGGGTCAGGCCGGGGGCGAGGCGATGTTGACCATCCAGCCGATGCCGAACCGGTCCACGCACATGCCGAACTCGTCGCCCCACATCTGCTTCTCCAGCGGCACCGTGACGGTGCCGCCCTCGGCGAGCCGCGCCCAGTAGCCGCGCAGCTCGTCGGCGTCGTCCCCGCTGAGGCTGATCGCGATGTTGGTGCCCGGCCGGTATTCCATCTCCGGCGGGGTGTCGGAGGCCATCAGGGTGAATCCCCGGTCGGTCTCCAGCATGGCGTGCATGACCTGGTCGGCCACCGCCGGCTCCGGGTTGCCGAACTCGCCGAACGTGCTCACGGCCAGGTTGCCGCCGAACACGTCCCGGTAGAACTCCATGGCCTGCCGCGCGTTGTCGCGGAAGCTGAGGTACGGGTTGAGCCGAGACGCCATGGTGCGACCCTCCTTCGTGGTGGACGAGGGTCATGGTCGCAGTCGGGTGTGCCGGCGGCAACGAAGCGTGACGGCGAGTCGCCCGGCGGACCGGGCGCGGTGGGACGGCGCCGTTGCCGCCCCACCGCTCTCCCCGCCGGTGCGGCGTCAGTGCTTCTGGAACGACTGCCGCACCACACCCCCCACCAGGGCGCACCAGGTGGTGGTGTTGACCTTGCCGTGGGCCGGCAGACCGTGCAGGCGCTGCAGGTCCTGGAGGGCCTTCTTGGTCACCCAGTCGTACTCGCCGGTGACCGCGACGTCGGCGTAACCCTTGGAGTTGAGCATGAACTGCACCGCGCTCACCGGGATGCCGGTGGCGTCCCGGTCCAGCTCCGGGGCGAGGGTCTCCCAGGTCGGCGCGGTGAGCGTCGCGTCGATGTCGACCGGGATGTTGTTCCTCGCCTGCCAGTCCTGCACCGCCGCGACGGTGGCCGCGTCGAAGACACCGGTCACCGGGACGGCGTAACCGCGGAAGGTGAGCAGGTACTGGGCGACCCGCACCACCGGGCCGCCGACGAACCGCCAGATGTCCGGCCAGCGGCGGGCCGGCACGTCGGCCAGGTCGGTGCCGAGCTCGGCGAAGACCCTGCGGCGCAGCGCCGGGAACTCCCGGTAGAACATCGCGCCCGGGCACTGGGTGGCCCGGAAGTCCCAGTGGCCGAAGATGTCGTGGGCGTGCAGCCCGTACTGCCGGCAGACCGCGGTGCAGAGCGTGACCAGCGAGTCGAGCAGCGCCTGCGGCGGCGTCTCGGTGACGTAGGTGCCCTCGTTCTCGATGCCGATGGCGCGGCCGTTCTCGCCGGGGCAGTGCGCCGAGATCATCTGCCGGTCGCCGGCCTGCAGCCGCTCCAGGCTGCCGTGCCGGCCCTCCAGCACGTGCCCGCCCCGGCTGACCGTGAAGTGCTGGCCGGTGTCGGACCAGCCGTTGCCGTCCATGTGCAGGTCCTGGCAGTCCCGCGCCAGCTGCTTGGCGTGCTCCTCGGAGTAGTCCGTGACGTTCGGGAACGCCATGTGGTGCACGATGATCTTGTTGGTGGCGATCGCGCTGATCGACAGCGGGTCGGCCGGCGGGCGGGCGCCCCACTCGTCGCAGCTGATGATCCAGTCGAGGTCCGCGCCCGGGTCGGCCTGCGCGGCGGCCGGGAAGGCGAGTTCGCTCCCGACGACCGCGACCGCGGCGGCGCCGAAGCCGGCCCGCAACAGGGTACGGCGATCCAGCTCGGGGTGGTCGAAGTGCATGTCAGCTCCTTTGTGGCCGGCCGGGCGGCCCACGACGGCACGCGGCAGGGGCGGCGGCCCGTCCCGGGGCGCCCTGAAAAGGACCTCCAGGAGTGGCGCGTGTTGTGGAGGATATTGCCAAGACGGTTCGAGGTCCAGAGGGTGCGCCGGATCGATGCGAACGGTGTGCAGTGGAGGGTCGACCCCGGGGCCGCTGCCCGGCCGCCCGGCCCGCCCCGGCCCTGAAGATTGCACTATGCAAATAATCTCGCCGGGCCCCGGTTTCCCCGCCCCCGGCCCGGGTAGCGACCTCTGTGACGCACCCCCCCGGTCAGGAGGCCCCCCCATGGCACGACCGCACGTCGTCATCGTCGGCGCGGGCTTCGCCGGCTTCCACGCCGCGCGCCGGCTGTCCCGCCTCGCCCGCGGCCGCGCCGACATCACCGTGGTGAACCCCACCGACTACTTCCTCTACCTGCCGCTGCTGCCCGAGGTGACCGGCGGCGTCCTGGACCCGCGGCACGTCGCGGCGCCGCTGGCCGGGGCGCTGCCCGGCGTCCGGCTGGTGCTGGGTGAGGTCGACGAACTCGACGTCGCACGCCGCCAGGTCGGCTACCGCAACCCCACCGGGCGACGCGACCGGCTGGGCTACGACCGCCTCGTGCTCGCCGCCGGCAGTGTCAACAAGCTGCTGCCGATCCCCGGCGTCGCCGACCACGCGCACGGCTTCCGCGGCATCCCGGAGGCGTTGTACCTGCGCGACCACCTGGTCCGTCAGCTCGAACTCGCCGACGCCACCGAGGACCGGGCGGAGCGGGCCGCCCGCTGCACCTTCGTGGTCGTCGGCGCCGGCTACACCGGCACCGAGGTCGCCGCTCAGGGGCAGCTGCTCACCGGTGACCTGGCCCGCCGCCACCCCCGGCTGGCCGACGTGCCGATCCGCTGGCTGCTGGTCGACACCGCCGACCAGGTGCTGCCCGGCATGCCGCCCCGGCTCTCCGGCACCGCCGCTCGGGTGCTTCGGGACCGCGGCGTCGAGGTCGTCCTCGGCGTCTCGGTGGCGGAGGCCACCGCCACCGGTGTCCGGCTCACCGACGGTCGCAACCTGGCCACCCGCTCGCTCATCTGGTGCGTCGGGGTACGCCCCGACCCCCTCGTCGAGGCCACCGGCCTGCCGCAGGAGCACGGCCGGCTGACGGTGGACGAGTACCTGGCCGTACCGGCCCACCCGGAGATCCTGGCCTGCGGCGACGCCGCCGCTGTGCCCGACCCGCAGCGCCCGGGCCACGCCACGCCGATGACCGCGCAGCACGCCGTACGTCAGGGCCGGCTCGCCGCCGACAACATCGCGGCCGACTACGGCACCGGCCGCCGGCGCCCGTACCGGCACCGGGACCTCGGCTTCGTGGTCGACCTGGGCGGCTGGCAGGCGGCCGCCGCGCCGCTGCACGTACCCCTGTCCGGGGTCCTCGCCCGCGCGGTGACCCGCGGCTACCACCTGGCCGCGCTCCCCGCCGGCCGCGCCCGGGTGGCCACCGACTGGCTGCTCAACGCGCTGGGCTCCCGCCCGGCCGTCAGCCTCGACCTGGTACCCGCGGCGGCCGTGCCGCTGGAGACCGGCGCCCCGGAGACCGTCCGAACCGGAGAGGAGGCGCGGTGCGCGCCCTGACCGTCGTCCCCCAGCACGCCGACACCGCCGCCCTGACCGACCTGCCCGACCCCCGCCCCGACGACGGGGAACTGCTGGTCGAGGGGATCGCGGTGGGCATCTGCGGCACCGATCGGGAGATCGTCCAGGGCCGGTACGGCTGGCCGCCGCCCGGCCACGACCGGCTGGTGCTCGGCCACGAGTCCCTCGGCCGGGTCCGTCACGCCCCGCCCGGTGGCGACTTCACCGCGGGGGACCTGGTGGTCGGCGTGGTCCGCCGGCCCGACCCGGTGCCCTGTGGGGCGTGCGCCAGGGGCGAGTTCGACATGTGCCGCAACGGCCGCTACACCGAACGCGGCATCAAGGAACTGCCCGGCTACGGCAGCGAACTGTGGACCGTCGAAACCGACTACGCGGTCCGGCTCGACCCGAAGCTGGAGCGGGTCGGCATGCTGATGGAACCCGCCAGCGTGGTCGCCAAGGCCTGGGAGCAGGTCGACCGCGTCGGTGCCCGTTCCTGGTACGAGCCGCGCACCGCGCTGGTCACCGGCGCCGGGCCGATCGGCCTCCTGGCCGCCCTGCTCGGCGTGCAGCGGGGCCTCGACGTGCACGTGCTCGACCTGGCCGACGACGGACCGAAGCCGGCCGCGGTGTCCGCGCTCGGCGCGACCTACCACAGCCGGCCCGTCGCCGAGGTCACCGACAAGCTCCACCCCGACGTCGTCATCGAGGCCACCGGCGTCGGCCGGGTGGTCGTCGACGCGATGGGCGGCACCGCGGCGTACGGGATCGTCTGCCTGACCGGCGTGTCCCCGGGTGGCCGGACCATCCCGGTGGACGCGGGCGCCACCAACCGGGAGCTCGTCCTGGAGAACGACGTGGTGGTCGGCTCGGTGAACGCGAACCTGCGGCACTACGCGGTCGCCGCCGACGCCCTGGCCGCCGCCGACCCGGACTGGCTGGCCGGCCTGATCACCCGCCGGGTACCGCTCGGCCGCTTCGCCGAGGCACTCACCGCCCGGCCGGACGACATCAAGGTCGTGCTCACCCTCGACTGAGAGGAGGGCGGGATGCCCCGCCGGATCGAGGACTACGCGCTGATCGGCGACCTGCACACGGCCGCGCTGGTGGCCCGGGACGGGTCGATCGACTGGCTCTGCCTACCCCGGTTCGATTCGCCCGCCTGCTTCGCCGCCCTGCTCGACGACGACGAGGCGGGGTGCTGGCGGTTGGCCCCGGCCGCCGGCGGTCCGGCCACCCGCCGCCGCTACCGCGACGGCACCCTGCTGCTGGAGTCCGAGTGGGACACCCCGGACGGCAGCGTCCGAGTGGTGGACCTGATGCCGCCGCGCGACCAGGCGACCCAGGTGATCCGGATCGTCGAAGGGCTGTCCGGACGGGTGCCGATGCGGATGGAGTTGCGGCTGCGCTTCGACTACGGCCACGTGGTGCCGTGGGTCCGCCGGCACGGCCGGGACCTCGGCGCGATCGCGGGGCCGGACGCGGCCTGGCTGAGCACCGAGGTGCCGCTGCACGGCGCGGACCGGTCCGGGCCGTCGGGCGGGCCGGACCGGTCCACCGTGGCCGACTTCACGGTGGCGGCGGGGGAGCGGGTGCCGTTCGTGCTCACCTGGCAACTGTCCCACCTGCCCCGGCCCACTCCGGTCGATCCCGAGACCGCGCTCGCCGACACCGAGCGGTACTGGCGGACCTGGATCGCCCGGTGCGACTACGACGGGCGCTGGCCGGACGCGGTGCGCCGGGCGCTGATCACCCTTAAGGCGCTCACCTACGCCCCGACGGGAGGCATCCTCGCGGCGGGCACCACCTCGTTGCCCGAGCAGTTGGGTGGCCCGCGCAACTGGGACTACCGGTACTGCTGGCTGCGCGACGCCACGTTCGCCCTGCAGGCCCTGCTCGGCACGGGCTACGTCGCCGAGGCCAGGGCGTGGCGGGAGTGGCTGCTGCGGGCCGTCGCCGGCGACCCCGCCGACCTGCAGATCATGTACGCCCTGGACGGCACCCGCCGGATTCCCGAGCTGACCCTCGACTGGCTCGACGGGTACGCCGGCTCCCGGCCGGTGCGGATCGGCAACGCCGCCGCCGACCAGTTGCAACTGGACGTGTGGGGCGAGGTGCTCGACGGACTGCAGCTCAGCCGCGAGGCCGGTATCGCCGCCACCGAGGAGGCGTGGGACCTGCAGCGCGCCCTGCTGGACTTCCTGGAGGGCAACTGGCGCCGGCCCGACAACGGCCTCTGGGAGGTCCGCGGACCCCGGCGGCACTTCGTCCACTCCAAGGTGATGGCCTGGGCCGGGTTCGACCGGGCGGTGACCGCCGTCGAACGGTACGGCCTGAACGGGCCGGTGGACCGGTGGCGAGCCCAGCGGGACGCCGTGCACGCCGAGGTCTGCGCCCGCGGCTTCGACCCGGACCGGAACACCTTCACCCAGTTCTACGGCTCGCGCGGGCTGGATGCCGCGTTGCTGCTCATTCCCCGGGTGGGCTTCCTGCCGTGGTCCGACCCGCGGGTGGTCGGCACGGTGGCCGCGATTCGCCGCGAGCTCTGCGTCGACGGCTTCCTGCTCCGTTACCGGCCCGAGCGCGACGGAAACGTCGACGGCCTGCCCGGCGGCGAGGGCGCCTTCCTCGCCTGCACCTTCTGGCTGGTCGACGCCCTGCACAACACCGGCCGTGCCGGTGCGGCGGAGGAGCTCTTCACCCGACTGCTCGACCTCCGCAACGACGTCGGCCTGCTCAGCGAGGAGTACGACCCGGTGGCCGGCCGGCAGCTCGGCAACACGCCGCAGGCGTTCAGCCTGGTCGGGCTGGTCAACTCGGCACGCCAGCTCAGCGGGGCCAGCACCCGCACCTCGGCGTCCCGCGCGGAGCAGCGTACGCCGGCCGGGCGGGCGTAGCGTCGCACGGGCTGGCCGGTGCGGGCGGGGCCACCGTCCCGGAACCGGCCGGTCCGACGGGTGAGCGCGCCGCCGGGCACCGCGGGGGGTGTCAGCCGTGGGCCGGGTCGTGGTGGGGGTGGGTCAGCCCTTCGGCGATGCCCTCGATCGTCTGGACCAGGTAGTCGAAGTCGGGCACCGCGACCCGCTCCGCGCGCTCGTGCAGGTTCGCGGTGGTGACCGTGTCGTCGATCCGGGCCACCTCGTGTCGTCCGTCGCGTTCCATGACTGCCTCCCTCAGGCTGGCGACCCTGCGGTGACAGCGCCGTCAAGCCGCTCGGTGCACAGACCAATCATTGCACCGTGCAACCTCTTTCGCCAGGATGACGGTCAGGCGTCGACGGACGCCTCCTCGTCCCGCGCGGCGAAGCCCAGCCACCACTCCTGCTCGGGCACCTCGCCCGCGGCGGCGGCGAACGCGGCGAGCGCCTCGGTCACCGCCGGCTGCCAGCAGTCCGCCGTGGCCGCGACGATCCGGGACAGTTCCTCCCGCCGGCGCCGGATCACCTCCGCCACGAGCCGCTGCCCGGCCGGGGTGAGGCGTAGCCGGACCACCCTCCGGTCGGCGGTGGAGCGGGTGCGGCGGATCAGGCCCTTGCGGATGAGCCGGTCACACATCCGGGTCCCGGTCGACGGGGCGACCTGCAACTCCGCCGAGACGTCCGCCGCGCGCTGCGGGCCCCGGGTCGCCAGCACGACCAGCGCCCGGAACTGCGGCAGGGTGACGTCGGCGTCCAGGTCGGCGAGGGACCGGGCGGCCAGCCCGACGAAGGCCCGGCTGGCGGCCATCAGCGCCTCGACGGCCCGCTCGGCGTCCGGAGCAGGTGGTGGCATGTCGACCATCATCGCAGTCCGGTGGCGGTCGCAGGCGTGAAGGCCCGCGGAACGGGTAGGCGCGCCGCCGGGAGGCGGGCGCCTCCGGGATCGAGGGGACCATGGGTGCCGCCGTCGCCGTCGCGCTGGTCGTCGTCGCCGCGATCATCGTGCTGGTGCTGTCGTTGAGCGTCCGGCTGGTGCAGCAGTACCAGCGCGGCGTGGTGTTCCGCTTCGGCCGGGTGCTGGACCGCATCCGGCAGCCCGGCTTCCAGCTGATCATCCCGGTCGCCGACCGGATGGTCCGGGTGAGCATGCAGACGACCGTGATCGGGGTGCCCGCGCAGGGCGTCATCACCCGCGACAACGTCACCCTCACCGTCGACGCGGTGGTCTACTACCGGGTGGTCGATCCGGTGAAGGTGCTGGTCAACGTCCGCGACTATTCCTCGGCGGTGCTCCAGGTGGCGCAGACCGCGCTGCGCTCGGTGGTCGGCAAGGCCGACCTGGACACCCTGCTGCGCGACCGGGACCGGATCAACGCCGAGCTGAAGGCGGTCATCGACGCGCCCACCGAGAAGCCCTGGGGCCTGCTCATCGAGCGGGTCGAGGTGAAGGACGTGGCGCTGCCCGAGGGGATGAAGCGGTCGATGTCCCGCCAGGCCGAGGCGGAACGGGAACGCCGGGCCCGGGTGATCGCCGCCGACGGCGAGTTCCAGGCGTCCCGGCGGCTCGCCGACGCCTCCCGGGCGATGGCGAACACGCCCGGGGCGTACCAGCTGCGGCTGCTGCAGACCGTGGTGGACGTCGCCGCGGAGAAGAACAGCACGCTCGTCATGCCGTTCCCGGTCGAGCTGCTGAAGTTCTTCAACGCGTTCACGGAGGGGGTCGGTGGGCGGGCGGCACCGGTCGGGCCGGGGCGGACGGAGCAGGGGCCGACGCTGGGCCCGACCACCGAGACCGTGCCCGCCACCGAGGGGGACGGGCACCGGCCCGAGCGTTGACGGGGCGGCGTATATACCGTCCGTCTGTATATCCTGTGCGCCATGGTCGACAGTCCACTCCGGGAACCCACCTTCCTGGTCCTCACCGCGCTGGCCGAGACACCCCAGCACGGCTACGCCGTCATCGAGGACGTGCTGCGCATCTCCGACGGCCGGGTCCGGTTGCGTGCCGGCACCCTCTACGCCGTCCTGGACCGGCTCCGCGCCGACGGCCTCATCGAGGTCGACCGGGAGGAGATCGTCCAGTCCCGACTGCGGCGCTACTACCGGCTCACCGCGCTCGGCGCGACCCGGCTCGCGGCCGAGGCCGACCGGCTGCGCCGGCACGCCGACGCCGCCGGTGCGCGGCTGCGTCGCGCCCGCCTGCTCCCCGGGGGAGGGGCGGCGTGAGCGCGGACCGGCTCGAACGCCGCTACCGCCGGCTGCTCGCCTGCTACCCCTGGGAACACCGGCGGACGTACGAGGAGGAGATGCTCGCCGTGCTGCTGGCCGGCGCCCGTCCCGGCCAGACCCGCCCCGACCTCGCCGACGTGGCCAACCTGATCGGCGGCGGCCTGCGGGCCCGGCTGCGGGTCGCCGCCCGGGGCCGCACCGAGCCGGCCTGGGTCGACGCCGCGGCCGTCACCGGCGTGCTGGTGGCGCTGGTCCTCTGCGCCGCCGCCGTCAAGGGCCTGCTCGACCAGGCCCTGCCGGCGCCGTCGCTGCCCCCGCCGTACCGGCCGGCCGGGCCGGACCCGGTGGACTGGCTGCGGGTCGCCGGCTGGGCGGCCGTCGCGCTCGCCGCGCTGGTCGGGCTGCGCCGGCTCGCCGCCGGACTGGCCTGGGCCGGGGTCGCCGGATGGCTGGTGCTGGTCGGGCCGGCCGTGGCCGACCAGCAGACGTACGTGGTGGACACCCTGCCCCAGTTCGCGCTCGCCCTCGTGACGGCCGCCGCGCTCACCGTCCCCGCCCCACCCCGCCGGGCGGTGGCGGTGCTCGGCCCGGCCCGCCTGGTGGCGCTGGTGCTCGCGCCCCTGTCGGTGACGGCCCTGCTCGAACTGAACCGGGTCAACCGGCCGGGCTTCACCGAGAGCACCGGGACGGGCTCGTTCGTGCGTCTGTCGGCGGACGTCGACCTGGAGGCCGGCACCTCGGCGGTGCTGTGGCTCTACGTCGCCGGGCTCGCCGCCGCCGGACTGGCCGTCCTGGCCGTCCTGGCCACGCTCGCCCCGCCGGTGCGCCGGCGGGTCGCCGTCCTGCTCAGCCCGGTGGCCGCGCTGGCCCTGGTGATCGAGAACGCGCTGTCCGGCTGGATGACCTCGACCGCGCACATGGGACACCTGATCCCGCTGGTGCCGGCACAGTGGGCGGTGCTGGTGCTGGCGCCCCTGGTGACCTTCCTGGCCGGGGTGCTGCTGGTCCGCCGCCGGGAGGAGACCCTGCGGATGATCGAACTCGGGCGGGCCGTCGACCGGGAACGGCCGGCACCGTAGCCACCGCCGGTGGCCCCGCCGGTCAGACCGGGGCTACCGGCGCCGGCTCGCCCGCCTGCGCCGGCACACTCACCGGCGCCGCCGGCTTCGGCAGGGTGAAGACGAACCGGGCCCCCTCGGCGTACCCGTCGTCCAGGCGCAGCGTGCCGCCGTGGTACTCGACGATCTTCTTGCAGATCGCCAGCCCGATCCCGGTGCCGTCGTACGTGCCCCGGGGGTGCAGCCGCTGGAAGATCAGGAAGATCTTGTCGGCGTACCGCGGCTCGATGCCGATGCCGTTGTCGGCCACCGCGAACGTCCAGCCGGCCTCCTCCTCGGCCACCTCCACCCGGATCCGGGGCACCCGGCCGGGGCGGCGGAACTTCACCGCGTTGCCGAGCAGGTTCTGCCACAGCATGGTCAGCAGGGTGGGATCGCCGCGCACCACCGGCAGCGGACCCGTGACCACCACCGCCGCGCCCGCCTCGGCGATCGGCCCGGACAGGTTCGACTCCGCCTGCGCCAGCAGCTCGGCCAGGTCCACCTCCCGGTCGTCGCTGTACACCCGGCCGATCCGGGAGAACGCCAGCAGGTCGTTGATCAGGTTCTGCATGCGGGTCGCCCCGTCCACCGCGTACCCGATGTACTGGCGGGCCCGATCGTCGAGCTGCTCGCCGTAGCGGCGCTGGAGCATCTGGCAGAACGACGCCACCTTGCGCAGCGGCTCCTGCAGATCGTGCGAGGCCACGTAGGCGAACTGCTCCAGGTCCTCGTTGGACCGGCGCAGCTCCGCGGCCTGCTCCTCCAGCGCGTCCCGGTGCCGCCGGCTGGTCTTCAACGCGTCGACCACGCGCTGCCGCATGGTCTCCACGTCCGCGGTGAGCCGGGCGATGTCGGCCGGCCCGTCGGCGGTGAGCTGGTGGTCGAAGTCGCCGCCGGCGACCCGGCGCACCGAGGCGCCCAGCCCGCTCAGCGGACGCAGTACGGTCACCCGGACCAGCGCCGCGATGACCACGCTGGACAGCAGCAGCGCCGCCAGGATCGACACGAAGAGCAGGTCACGCAGGGCCCGGGCATCGTCCAGGTCGGCCCGCCCGGCCGCCTGCACCCGGTCCAACCGGGCCTCCAGCGCGGTCAACGCCCGGCGGGCCACCTCGAAGGCCAGCCCGCTCCGCTCCACCACCGGGGCCAGCTCCACCGCCGTCGCGCCGCCCTGCCGGGCGGCGATCAGCCGGGTGGGGAAGTCGGTCCGCCAGCGGTCGGCCAGCGCGAGCGCCGCGTCCAGGTCCCGGCGCGCCTCCGGCTCGTCCGCGAGCAGCGCGCGGACCCGCTGCGCGGTCACCCGCTCCTCGGCCACCCCCTGCTCGTAGGGGCCGAGCAGCGCCGGGTTGCCGGTGATGACGTACCCGCGCACGGCCGCCACCTGCTCCAGCAGGCCGCTCTCCAGCCGGCTCACCGCAGTGCGGGCCGGCGAGATCCGGTCGGCCAACCGGTTGGAGACCGCGGCCGTGTGCGCGAGCGCCGCCGCACCCACCCCGCCGCCGGCGAGCACCAGGACGGTCATGGCGAGCATCATCACGCTCAGCCGCCGGCTGGTCGTCATCGGCGACCGTCGACGTTCGGGGGCGGCGCCGGCCGCCGTCACTGCGCTGCTCACGGCAGCACCCTAACCGAGCGTCCGGCGGCTCGCGGCGAGCGTCGTTCAGCCGAGCAGGTCGCCGGTGGGCAGCGGCAGCCCCGGCAACAACGGCGACAGCGTCGGCAACGGCAACGGCAGGCCGGGCAGCGGCAGCCCGGGCAGCGGCGGTCCGCTGCCGCCGCCCGACGGCGACGAGGAGGGCGAGGCCGAGGCGGCCGGCCCGGGTCGCCGGGGCGAGGGGGAGGGCGCGGGCCGGGCGTCGGACGGCGCGGTGGTCGGCGAGACCGACCGGGCCGCCGGGGTGGCGGCGCTGGGCCGGGGCGCCGGCGGCGGGGCCGCGGCGGCGGCGAGGTCCCGGGCGAGCGCGTCCAGCTCGGCGCGCAGCCGGGCGACGGCCGCCGGGTCGGTGACGTCGGCGAGTTCCCGCCCGGCCCGGTCGGCCCGCTCACGGGCCTCGTCGAGACGCCCTGCGGCCAGCGCGGCCCGGGCCTGGGCGATCAGCGTCTCCACGTCGCGCGCCTCGGCCTGCTGCGGGTACAGCACCCGGGTCAGCGACCACAACGGGCTGCCCGGCTCGGCCGTCCGGCTGCCCACCCCGAGCCCGCCGGCCAAGGCGAGCAGGGCGACCGCGGCGGCCGCCAGGCGTACCGCCCGGCGCCGGCGGGACGGCAACGGCGTCACCGTCGCGCCGGGCGCCTCCGGCGGGGTGACCGCGGGGTCCGGCGCGGCCGGGCGCAACGCCGGCGCGCCCTCGGCGACGTCGGCGTGCCAGGCGGCCAGCAGCGCGGCGAGGTCGTCGCCGGCCGGGGCCGGCTCACCGCGCCCGAGGGCGTTGAGGAGCAGGTCGTCGCGGGCGAGGACGTCCAGGTCCATCGCCTCGTCACCACCGCTCCGCCCGCTCATGCCGCCACCTCGTCCAGGGCACCCTCGGCCAGGGTACGGAGCCGGGCCAGCGCCCGGGACTGGGTCATCCGGACGGCGGCGGCGGTCATCCCGACGATGGTGCCCACCTCGTCGGCGGAGAGGCCCACCGCCACGCGCAGCAGGATGATCTCCCGCTGGACCTCGGGCAGCCGCCCCAGCAGCGCCGACAGCCGCCGGGCCAGGTCGGTGGAGACGGCCTGCTGCTCCGGTCCGGGGGCCGCGTCGGGCCGGTCCAGGGGCGCGCCGGTGGGGCTGACCGTGGCGTCCCGGACCGCGGCGCGGTGCGCGTCGGCGACCTTGTGCGCCGCGATGCCGTACACAAAGGCGGCGAAGGGCACCCCCTGCTCCCGGTAGCGGGGCAGCGCGCGCAGCACCGCCACGCACACCTCCTGGGCGACGTCGTCGGCGGTGGTGTACGCGCCGCCGACCCGGCCCAGCCGGGCCCGGCAGTACCGGACCAGCCCGGGGCGCACGTCGGTGAGCAGCGCCTCGGTCGCCGCCGGGTCGCCGGCGGCGGCCCGGCGGACGAGCTCTGACTCGATCGGTGAAGTCATGGGTTCGCGAGACACCCTCAATGCCGGCCGGTTTCCGGCACGCTATCGACACCCGGGCGGTTTTGCCTAGCTCGCCGACCGTCCGAGTCGCGTCACCCAAAGTAGTTGTTGCGCCCGGTCGCCGCCGCCCGATGTTCCCGGTGAGAGACGGAGGGAGGGGCGATGGGCGTCGAAGTGGCGGTCCGCGGGCTCACCAAGTCCTTCAACGGGCATCCGGTGTGGTCGGACATCAGCCTGACCCTGCCCGCCGGGGAGATCTCCGTCTTGTTGGGACCGTCCGGCACCGGCAAGTCGGTGTTCCTCAAGACCCTGGTCGGGCTGCTCCGGCCCGACCGCGGTTCGGTCCTCATCGCCGGGAAGGACCTGCCCCGGCTCTCCGAGCGGGAGCTGTACGAGGTACGCAAGCTCTTCGGTGTGCTGTTCCAGGACGGCGCCCTGTTCGGCTCGATGACCATCTACGACAACGTGGCGTTCCCGCTGCGTGAGCACACCCGCCGGACCGAGGCCGAGATCCGGGCCGTGGTCACCGAGAAGCTGGACATGGTCGGCCTCGTCGGCGCCGAGCAGAAACTGCCCGGGGAGATCTCCGGCGGGATGCGCAAGCGGGCCGGCCTGGCCCGGGCCCTGGTGCTCGACCCCCAGATCATCCTCTTCGACGAGCCGGACTCCGGGCTCGACCCGGTCCGCACCGCCTACCTCAACCAGCTCATCATCGACCTCAACCAGCGCACCGAGGCGACCTTCCTGATCGTCACCCACGACATCAACACCGCCCGGACGGTGCCCGACAACATCGGCCTGATCTACCACGGCCACCTCGCCATGTTCGGCCCCCGGGAGATGCTGCTCTCCAGCACCGAACCCGTGGTCCGGCAGTTCCTCAACGCCCAGCGGATCGGCCCAATCGGGATGGCCGAGGAGAAGGACGCGGAGGAGCTGGCCGCCGAGGCGCAGGCCGGGGTGGAACTCCCGCCGCTGCCGCCCATCCCGCCGCAGCTGCCCCCGTCAAACGGGCAGCCCCGGCGGGCCGAACGCCCGCCCGGGCAGTGGTGCCGCGAGCACGGCGTCGCCCCGCCGCCCGGCTCCTTCGACGACCGGTGGGACGACGACCGGTCCACCGTCGAGCTGCCGGAGGTGGTCTCGTGAGCGCGCCCGTGGCCGCCCTGCGGGCCTCCGGCGAGTTCGTCGCGTTCTGCCTGGACACCCTGCGCGGGCTGGTCCGGCGGCCGGTGCAGGTGCGCGAGTTCGTGCAGCAGGCGTGGTTCATCAGCTCGGTGTCGATCCTGCCCGCCGCGCTGGTGTCGATCCCGTTCGGCGCGGTCATCGCGCTGCAGCTCGGCTCGCTGGTCCGCCAGCTCGGCGCGCAGTCGTTCACCGGCGCCGCGTCGGTGCTCGCCGTGGTCCGGGAGGCCGGGCCGATCGTCACCGCGCTGATCATCGCCGGCGCCGGCGGCTCGGCCATCTGCGCCGACCTGGGCGCCCGGAAGATCCGCGAGGAACTGGACGCCATGCAGGTGCTCGGCATCGACCCGATCCAGCGCCTCGTGGTGCCCCGGGTGCTCGCCGCGATGCTGGTCGCCGTGCTGCTCAACGGGCTGGTCAGCGTCGTCGGGGTGACCGGCGGCTACGCGTTCAACGTGATCCTGCAGGGCGGCACCCCCGGGGCGTACGTGGCCAGCTTCCAGGCCCTCGGGCAGCTGCCCGACCTGCTGGTGGGGGAGGTGAAGGCGCTGCTGTTCGGGGCCGCCGCCGCGCTGGTCGCCAGCTACCAGGGAATGACCGCCAAGGGCGGGCCGAAGGGCGTCGGCGACGCGGTCAACCGCAGCGTGGTCATCACCTTCATGTTGCTGTTCGCGCTGAACTTCGTGGTCACGGCCGTGTACTTCCAGGTCGTCCCGCAGAAGGGGAGCTGACATGACCGTGCTGCGCCACCTCGACGACCTCGGCGGCCAGCTCGCCTTCCATCTGCGCGCCCTGGCCTGGGCTCCGCGCACCCTGCGCCGCTACCGGCGCGAAGTGCTCCGGCTGCTCGCCGAGGTCAGCTTCGGCACCGGCGCCCTCGCGGTGTTCGGCGGCACCGTCGGCGTCATCTGCTTCCTCACCTTCTTCACCGGCACCGAGGTCGGCCTCCAGGGCTACCAGGCGCTCGACCAGCTCGGCAGCAGCGCGTTCAGCGGCTTCATCTCCGCGTACTTCAACACCCGGGAGATCTCCCCGCTGGTGGCCGCGCTGGCCCTCTCCGCCACCGTGGGCTGCGGGTTCACCGCCCAGCTCGGCGCCATGCGCATCGCCGAGGAAGTGGACGCCCTGGAGGTGATGGGCGTGCCGTCGCTGCCGTTCCTGGTCACCACCCGGATGATCGCCGGCTTCATCGCGGTCGTCCCGCTGTACGTGCTCGGCCTGCTCGCCAGCTACCTGGCCACCCGCACCATCGCGGTGGGCTACTACGGACAGTCCGCCGGCACCTACGACTACTACTTCCACCTCTTCCTGCCCCCCGGCGACGTGCTCTGGTCCTTCGCCAAGGTGCTGGTCTTCAGCGTCATCGTCGTGCTGGTGCACTGCTGGTACGGCTACACCGCGCAGGGTGGCCCGGCCGCCGTCGGCGTCGCCGTCGGGCGGGCCGTCCGCACCGCCATCGTCGCGGTCAACGTCGTCGACTTCTTCCTGTCGCTGGCCATCTGGGGCGCCACCACCACCGTCCGGATCGCGGGGTGACGGCCATGCGACACCGGGTCCTCGGCATCCTCTTCGTCGCCGTGCTCGCCGCGGCGCTGACCGCCTCCGTGCTCCAGTACCGCCACGCGTTCACCCCGGTCGACCGGGTGACGCTGCACGCCGAGCGAGCCGGCCTGCAACTCCTCGACGGGGCCGACGTCAAGGTGCGCGGCGTCGTGGTCGGCGACGTCCGCTCGGTACGCAGCGACGGCCGGGGCGCGGTCATCGGGCTCGCCCTCGACCCGGCCACCACCGACCGGATCCCCGCCGACGTGACGGCCCGGCTGCTGCCCAAGACCCTCTTCGGCGAGCGGTACGTGGAACTCGTCGCGCCGCCGGCCAGCACCGCCGGGCCGATCCGCGACGGCGCGGTCATCACCCAGGACCGCAGCCGCACCGCCGTGGAACTGGAACGGGTGCTCGACCAGGCGCTCCCGCTGCTGCAGGCCATCCGCCCCGACCAGCTCGCCGCCACGCTCGGCGCGATCGCCACCGCCCTGGACGGCCGCGGTGACCGCCTCGGCGCGAACCTCACCCGGCTCGACGCGTACCTGCGGCAGCTCAATCCGGAACTGCCGACGATCAGCGAGGACGTGCGCCGCCTCGCCACCGTGCTGGACGGCTACGACGCCGCGCTGCCCGACCTGCTGGCCCTGCTACGCGACGTCACCGTCACCGCGGCAACGGTCGCCGACCAGCGCACCCAGCTCGCCGCGTTCCTCGCCGACACCACCGACACCGCCGACACCACCCGGGGCTTCCTCGACCGGCACGGGGACCAGTTGATCCGGCTCGGCCAGGTCAGCCGCCCGGTGCTGGAACTGCTCGCCACGTACGCCCCGGAGTACCCGTGCCTGGTGCGCGGGCTGGTCGAGCTGCAACCCCGGGTGGAGGAGGTGTTCGCCGGTGGCCGGATGCACGTCACCCTGGAGGTGACCCGCGACGGCGGCCGGTACGAGCGGGGCCGCGACGAGCCGGCCTACGCCGCCCACGACGGGCCGGACTGCCGGGGTCTGCCGCGCCCGCGGGTGCCCGCGCCGCAGGTGCCGGTCGCCGACGGCTACGACTACGGCGGCACCCGTACCCCCGCGCCCCTGCCGGTCGGGCTGCCGGCCGCCGCGGCCGCGTCCACCCCGGCGATGGGGCGGGCCGGCACCGGCGAGGAACGGGCGCTGGTCAAACCCCTGGTCGGTGGCCTGACCGGGACGCCACCGGCGGAGGTGCCGGACATCGCGGTGCTGCTCTGGGGCCCGCTGCTGCGTGGAGCGGTGGTGAACGCCCGATGACCGGCCGGACCACCCCCGCGCTGGTGAAGCTGATGCTCTTCGCCGCGGTCACCCTGCTCTCCACCGGGCTGCTCGCGCAGACCCTCGGCGCGTTCCCGCCGGACGGGGTCACCTACCGGGCCCGGTTCACCGACGTGACCGGGCTGCTCCCCGGCGACGACGTACGCGTCGCCGGGGTCCGGGTCGGCAAGGTCGCCGACATCGCCGTGGTCGACGACACCGTCGCCGAGGTCGCGTTCACCGTGGACCGGGACGTGCCGGTCGCCGTCGGGGTGCGCGCCGCCGTCCGCTACCGCAACCTCGTCGGGCAGCGCTACCTCGCGCTCACCGAGGGGCCGGGGGACCGCCGGCCGCTGCCCGCCGGCGGGCTCATCCCGCTCGACCGGACGAAGCCGGCACTCGACCTGACCGTGCTGTTCAACGGCTTCCGGCCGCTGTTCACCGCGCTCGACCCGGACGACGTCAACACCCTCGCGTACGAGATCATCCAGGTGCTGCAGGGCGAGGGCGGCACCGTCGCCAGCCTGCTGCGGCGCACCGCGTCGCTGACCACCACCCTGGCCGACCGGGACGCCGTGATCGGCCGGGTGGTGACCAACCTCAACGCCGTCCTGGCCACCCTGGCCGACCACGACCGGGAGCTGGACACCAGCATCACCGAGCTACAGCAGTTCGTCTCCGGGCTCGCCGCCGACCGCACCGCGATCGGCGCGGCACTGGCCAGCCTCGGCGAGCTCACCGACACCACCGCCGGCCTGCTGCACGACACCCGGGCGCCGCTCGCCGCCGACGTGCGCGCCCTCGACGAGCTGGCCGGCACCCTCGACCGCAACTCCGCCGTCATCGACGGCACCCTGGGCCGGCTGCCGCAACGGTACGAGCAGCTGACCCGGGTCGCCTCCTACGGCTCCTGGTTCAACTTCTACCTCTGCGACTTCGACGGCCGGGTGACCGTGCCCGGCCACCCGCCGCTGACCCCGGCCGGGGTGAGCGCCCCCGCCGCCCGCTGCGCCACCGGAGGTGCCCGGTGAAGCCGTTCCGCGACCGCAACCCCGCCCTCGTCGGCGCGGTCGGGCTGGCCGTGCTCGTCGGCGTGCTGCTCGGCGCCTTCCAGCTCGACCGGATCGCCGCGCTCACCGGGCGCGCGTACGCCGCCGCGTTCCACGACGCCAGCGGGCTGGCCACCGGCAACGAGGTCCGGGTCGCCGGGGTCCGGGTCGGCGTGGTCACCGGCGTCGACCTGGCCCACGACCCCGGACCGTACGTGCGGGTCCGGTTCCGGGTCGACGACGACGGGGTACGCCTCGGCCGGGACACCGGCGCCACCATCCGGATCAAGACGGTGCTCGGCCAGAAGTACCTGGCGCTCACCCCGGCCGGGCCGGGCACGCTGGACGAGCACGGGCAGATCCCGCTCGACCGCACCGCCGCCCCGTTCGACGTGGTGCAGGCCGTCTCCGGACTGGCCGACACCCTCGACCGGGTCGACACCGACCAGCTCGCGCGGGCGTTCAGCACCCTGTCGCAGACCTTCGCCGACACCCCGGCCAGCGTGGGCACCTCGCTGACCGGGCTGTCCCGGCTGTCCCGCACCGTGGCCTCCCGCGACGCCGAGCTGCGGACGCTGGTCGCCCGGGCCCGGAGCGTCACCGGGGTCCTCGCCGAGCGCGACGAGGAGTTCCGGCGGCTGGTCACCGACGGGGAGAAGCTGCTTGCCGAGGTCAGCCGGCGCCGCGACGCCATCCACCAGCTCCTCGTCGGCACCGACCAGCTCGCCACCGAACTGTCCGGGTTGGTCGCCGACAACCGGGCCCGGCTGGCACCGGCCCTGGGCAAGCTGCGCGATGTGGTCGCCGTGCTGCAACGCAACCGCGACGAGCTGGAGCAGACCATCCGGCGGATGGGGCCGTTCGTCACCACCTTCGCCAACGTGGTCGGCAACGGCCGCTGGTTCGACTCCTACGTCGACGGTCTGCTCCAGCCGTACCTGCCCACCACCAGAGGAGGACGCTGATGCCCGGCCGGATGCACCGCTGGCGCCGGCCCCTCGCGGCGGCCACCGTCCTGCTCAGCGCCGTCGCCGTCGGGGCGGTCGGGTGGCGGCACGAGGCGCCGCAGCGGCGGGTCGTCGCCTACTTCACCCGCGCGGTCGGGGTGTACCCCGGCTCGGACGTCCGGGTGCTCGGCGTCCGCGTCGGCGAGGTGACCGCGGTGATCCCGCAGGGCGCCGCCGTCCGCGTCGAGATGCGTTACGACCCGGCGCTGCGGGTGCCCGCCGACGCCCAGGCGCTGATCGTCCCGCCCAGCGTGGTCAGCGACCGGTACGTCCAGCTCGCCCCTGCCTACGCGGGCGGGCCGGCGCTTCCCGACCGGGCGGAGATCCCGGTCGCCCGGACGGTCGCCCCGATGGAGATCGACGACATCTACGCCGCGCTCGACGAGTTCAACCGCACCCTCGGCCCGGAGGGCGCCAACGCCGACGGCGCGTTGTCCGACCTGGTCGCCACCGGCCGGGCCAACCTGGAGGGCAACGGCGCCAACCTGCACGACACCCTCGACGGCCTGTCCCGCGCGCTGACCACCCTGTCCGACGGGCGGGGCGACCTGTTCGGCACGGTCGCCAACCTGCAACGCTTCACCACCACCCTGGCCCGCAGCGACCAGCAGGTACGCCAGTTCCAGCGGCGGCTCGCCGACGTGGCCGGGCAGCTGGCGGGGGAGAAGGAGGAACTGGCCGCCGCGCTGCGCGACCTGGCCGTCGCGCTGGCCCAGGTCACCACCTTCGTCCGGGACAACCGCACCGCGCTCACCTCGAACGTCACCGCGCTGACCGACATCACCCGGATCCTGGTCCGCCAGCAGCAGGCCGTCATCCAGATCCTCGACGTGGCGCCGCTCGCGGTGAGCAACCTCAACCTCGCGTACAACCCGCGCTCGGGCACCCTCGACACCCGCGACAACGCGCTCGGGCCGTACGACCCGGCCACCTTCGCGTGCTCGCTGCTGGTGTCGCAGCTCCCGGCGGCCGAGGTGCCGGCCATCTGCACCGCCCTCGCGCAGACCCTGCGCGCCAAGGGCCTTCCCCTCACCGACCAGCTGCGCAAGCTGCTCAAGCTGCCGCCCGGCGCCCCGGCGGCCGGCGGGTCCCCACCGGGTTCCATCAGCTCCCCCGGTGCGCCGACCGCCGACGAGGCGCCGGGCGGCTCCACCCTCACCAGCGACCCGACCCTGGGCGGCATCCTGCGAGGGCCGGCATGAGCGGGCGTCAGCGAGCGAATCGTCCGGCGCCGCGCGGTGGCGGCCTGATGGCCCGGTTGCCGCGCCTGCTGGCCGCCGCGCTCGCCGTGGCGCTGCTGCCCGCCGGTTGCGGCCTGCCCGAGGTCGCGGACCTCCCGCTGCCCGGCGGCCGGCCGGCCGGGGACGGCTACACCGTCGACGCGGAGTTCGCCGACGTGCTCGACCTGGTGCCGCGCGCCGCCGTGAAGGTCGACGACGTCACGGTCGGCACGGTCGAGAAGATCTCGCTGTCCGGCTGGCACGCCCGGGTCCGGCTGCGCATCGACCGCGCCGTGCGGCTGCCCGCGAACGCCACCGCGGCCGTGCGCCAGAGCAGCCTGCTCGGCGAGAAGTACGTGACGGTGGCCCCGCCACCCACCGGGGCGGCGCGCGGCCGGCTCGCCGACGGCGACCTCATCCCGCTGTCCCGCACCACCCGCGGCGCCGAGGTCGAGGAGGTCCTCGCCGCGCTCGGCCTGCTGCTCAACGGTGGCGGCCTGGCCCAGCTGCGGACCATCAACGCCGAACTCGGCGCGGCCCTCGCCGGTCGGGAGGCGGACCTGCGGGACACCCTCACCCAGCTGGACACCTTCGTCGGCGGGCTGGACCGGCAGAAGGCCGACATCGTGCGCGCCATCGACGCGCTCGACCGGCTCACCGGCCGGCTCGCCCGGCAACGGCAGGTGGTCGGGGACGCGCTGGACTCCCTCGGGCCGGGCCTGACCGTGCTTGCCCGGCAACGCGCCCAGCTCACCCGGGCGCTGACCGCCCTCGGTCAGCTCGGCACGGTCGGGACCCGGGTGGTCGAGCGCAGTCGGGCGGACACCGTGGCCAGCGTGCGGGCGCTGCAACCGATCCTGGAACAGCTCGCCCGGGCCGGTGACGACCTGCCGAAGTCGCTGGACTTCATGCTGTCGTACCCGTTCCCGCCGAACGTCACCGGTGCGATCGTCGGCGACTTCGTCAACCTCTCCATCACGGCGGACCTGGACGCCGCGACCATTCTGGCCAACCTGGTGGCGGCCCCGCCGCCTCCGGCGGCCCGCGCCGCCCCCCGGACGGCGGCCCCGGCCACGCCCCGCAGGCCGTCCGCCCCGACCGCCCCCGGCGCCCGCCCCGGCCGCGGCGGCGTCCTGCCCGAGCTGCCGCTCAACTGCCTGCCGGACCTCACCCACTTCCCGGCCACCTGGACCCCGCCGAAGGAGTGCGGGCTGCCGGAGGGCTGCCGGCTGCTCAGACCGGGCTCGACCGTGCCGCTCGGCGGGCTGCTGCTGCCCAAGGGCCTGGTGCCGCCGGGCACCGCGTTCCCCGCCGGCACGGAGCTGCCGGACGGCACCGTGCTCACCGCCGACTGCGTGCTCCCGATCACCGGGGCCGTCACCGGTCAGCTCGGCGGCCTCACCGACATGTTGGGCGGAGGGCTGATCCCGTGATCGGACGTAGCGTGAAGCTCCAGCTGCTCGCCTTCGTGCTGGTGAGCCTCCTCGGCATCGGCTACGTCGGGATCCGCTACGTCGGCCTCGGTGACCGCCTGCTCGGCGCGAACTACGTCCTGCACGTCGACCTGACCCGAGCCGGCGGCCTCTTCGCCAACGCGCCGGTCACCTACCGCGGAGTGCCGGTCGGCCGGGTCACCGCGGTCACCCTGCACGCCGACGGCGTCCGCGCCGACCTGCGCATCGAGCGGGGCGTACGGGTGCCCGACGCGCTGCGGGCCGTGGTCAGCCAACGCTCCGCCGTCGGCGAGCAGTACCTCGACCTGCGTCCCGACCGGGACGGTGGGCCGTACCTCGCCCCCGGCGCGGTGATCCCCGCGGACCGAACCGGGCTGCCGCTCGCCCCGGAGACCCTGCTGACCAACCTGGACGCCCTGGTCCGCTCGGTCGGCCCGGACGATCTGAGCGTGCTGATCAGCGAGCTGGGCACCGCGTTCGAGGGCAACGAGCAGGCCCTCGCCCGGATCCTCGACTCCGGCGACGCGCTGCTCAGCGAGGCCGACAGCCGGCTGCCCGAGACGCTCGCCCTGATCCGCGACGCGCGTACCGTGCTCACCACCCAGGCGGAGTCCACCGAGGCGCTGCGCCGCTGGTCGGCCGGGCTGGCGCAGCTCGCCGCCACGCTCCGCGCCGCCGACCCGGACCTGCGCCGGCTGCTCGCCGACGGGCCGCCCGCCGGCGCCGAACTGCGGGCGCTGTTGCGCGGGCTGGAACCCGACGTCGGCACCCTGCTCGGCAACCTGGTCACGGTCAACGGCATCGCCGCCCGCCGGCTGCCCGGCATCGAGCAGCTGCTGGTGGTCTACCCGATCGCGGTGGCCGGAGGCTTCACCGTCACCCCCGGCGACGGCACCGCCCACCTCGGACTCGTGGTCAACGTCGGCAACCCACCGTCCTGCGTCTACTCCGGCGGGGACACCCGGTGTGGTGCGCGCGACCGGGCCGCCGGGGCGAGCGTCCGGGGCGCCGGCAACGCGCCCCGACCCTCCGGCGCCGACCCGGCGCCACCCGCCGCCGACGAGCAGACCACCCCGGGGTACGACCCCGCGACCGGCCTGGTGCTCGGCTCCGACGGCCGGCCGCTGCAGTTCGGCGGCACCGGCGGGCAGTACCGCACGGCCGGTGACCAGTCCTGGAAACAGCTGTTGCTCGCCGGCCTGACCCCGTGACCGGCCTACCGGAGGAGGTGGCGGTGCCCAGCCGCAGGAACACCACGCTGAAAGTCATCAAGGGCGCGAAGCCCGGTGGCCCGAACCCGCCGCGCCGCCGACTGGTCACCCGGGCCGTCTTCCGCCCGGTCGAGCCGATCGAGCAGGTGCTGGAGCGCCTCGACCGGGAGCCGGTGGAGGATCCGCTGGAGGGCGGCGACCTGACCGTCGTCGGCGACCCGGCCGAGGTCGAGGACCTGCCCGACCCCGGCTCGCCGCCCGACCCCGGCTCGCCGCCCGACCCCGGCCCGCCGGCCGACCCCGGTTCGCCGGCCGCTTCCGCCCGCCCGCGTACCGGCCGGGCCGGCACCGCCCTGCTCGCCGTGCTGCTCGCCGCCGCCCTGGCCGGCGCCGGCGTCTTCGGCCAGCGCTGGTACGCCGACCGGGCCACCGACCGGGCGCACCGGGAAGCGGTCGCCGCCGCCCGGCAGGCCGCCGTCAACTTCGTCTCGGTCAGCGCCGCCAGCGTCGACCGCGACCTGCAACGCGTGACGGCCGCCGCCACCGGCGACTTCAAGGACGAGTTCAGCCGGGGCCAGGCGCAGGTCCGCGCCGCGGTGGTGGCGAACAAGGTGCGGTCGCAGGGCAGCGTGCTCCGCGCCGGCCTGGTCTCCGGCGACCGTCGGCACGCGGTGGTGCTGGTCGCCGTCGACGCCACCGTGCGGAACGTGAAGGCGCCCGACGGCCGCCCGTCGCACTACCGCATCCAGCTCGACCTGGTCCGTGACCGGGACTCGGGGCAGTGGCTGGTGTCCAAACTCCAGTTCGTCGGCTGACCCGGAGGAGAAGACCATGCGTGTCCCCACCGTGCCGCTGCGCCGCCCCGGGTGGCTGCGCGCCGGCCCCGCGCTCGCCGTCGCGATCGTCCTGGCCGCCGCGGTGGCCCTCGCCGGCTGGTACGGCGACCACCGGGCCGGCCAGCGCGACCGGGCCGTACGCCAGGCCCTGGCCACCGCCCCGGCGGCGGCCAAGGCGCTCTTCTCGTACGACTACCGCACCTTCGACGACAGCGTCGCCAACGGCCGCGCCTTCGCCACCGGCGGGTTCGCCGACGAGTACGCCCGGACCACCGCCGCGCTCAAGCCGACCGCCGCGAAACAGCAGGCCGTCGTGCTCGCCGAGGTTTCCGCCACCGGCGTGGTCCGCGCCGCGGCGGACCGGGTCGAGCTGCTGCTCTACCTCAACCAGTACCGGCGCAACGTGACCACGGCGGGGGAGAAGGTCGACCAGAACCGGGTGGTGCTCACCCTGGTGCCCGTCCGTGGCGAGTGGAAGGTCGCCCAGGCAACCGCCATCTGACCGGCGGGTTTGCCGGCGTCTGCTACCGCTGACGACGTGTCCGACACCGACCACGCCCCCGCCCGGCCGCCGGGCTCCCGCCCGACCGACCCCGGACCCGGCCGGCGCCCCGGCCCCGGGGTCGACGTCCGGCCGCCGGAAACATCCGTTGCGCCGATGGCCGGCGCCGCCCCGGCGGCCAGAATGATCGGCGAGGCGGACGCCGAGACCCGCCCCTGGAGCGCCGTGGAGTTCCTCGCATGAGCGGGTGGCAGCTGTCCGGCTACACGCCGGTGCGTCAGCTGGGCGCCGGTGCGTCGGGCAGCGTCGTGCTCGCCACCCACGACCCGACCGGCACCCCCGTCGCCATCAAGTACCTGGTGCGCGACATCGGTGACGACCCGTCGTTCCGGACCGCCTTCCGGGAGGAGGCCCGGCTCCTCGGCGCCATCGACGACCCGCACGTCTCCCGGCTCTACGAGTACGTCGAGTCCGCCGACGGCGCGGCCATCGTGATGGAACTGGTCAACGGGGTGTCGCTGCGGCAGATGCTGCGGGCACACGGCCCGACCTCGCCGGAATCGGCGCTCTGCGTGCTCAAGGGCTCCCTCGCCGGTCTCGCCGCCGCGCACGCCCACGGCGTCGTGCACCGCGACTACAAGCCGGAGAACGTGCTGGTCACCGGCGACGGGTTGAGCAAGCTGGCCGACTTCGGCATCGCCGTGCCGATCGGGCAGGGCGACGGCACGACCGTCTCCGGCACCCCCCGCTACATGGCCCCCGAGCAGTGGACCGGCGCTCCGGCCGGCCCGGCCTGCGACATCTACGCCGCGACCGCCACCTTCTTCGAGTGCCTCACCGGCCGGCCGCCGTACCAGGGACGGGACCTGCTCACCCTGCGCGAACAGCACGCCTCCGCGCCGATCCCGACCGATCCGGCCCCGGTGCCGGTGCACGACCTGCTCCGGCACGGCATGGCCAAGGAGCCCGCCGACCGCCCGCAACCCGCCCAGGTCTTCCTGGCCGTCCTCGACCAGGTGGCCGGCGAGGCGTACGGGCCGGAGTGGGAGGAGCGCGGCCTGCGCGAGCTGGCCCGGCGGGCCGCCCTGCTCGCCGCGCTGTGGCCGTTCCCGGACGGCAGCGGCGGCGCCACCAGCCTGGCCAGCACCGTGCTCGGCGCGGACCCGGGCCAGGCCCCGGCGCGCCGGGGCCTGGCCCACCGCGGCCGCAAGCGGACCGCGCTGGTCGGCGGCGCGCTCGTCGCGGCCCTGCTGGTCGGCGGCGCCGGCTACCGCTACGCCGCGCAGGACGACCCCGCCGGCGCGGCCGGACCACCCGCACCGCCCGGTCCGGCCGGCCCGTCCCCGAGCGGCCCACCGGCCACCGGCCCGACCGCCGCGCCGACCTCGACCCCGGCCCCCAGCCCGTCGGCGACCGGCACCCCACCGGCCACCCCGGGCGGCACACCCACCCGCACCGGCCCCGCCGCGCCCACCGCGTCGACGGTCCGCACCAGCGCACCCGCGCCGACCCCGACGACCAGCACCTCGCCGCCGCCCCCGCCGGACGTCACCGCACCGGTCGTCGGCGGCGTCGGCGGCGACCCCGGCGAACTGGTCCCGGACGGCTGCCCCTACGGCTACCGGACCAGCACGATCAGCGTGACGGCCACCGACGACCGCACCGGCCCGACCGCGCTGAAGGTGACCTTCCGCTATGCCCTGGCGGGCACCAGCTCGACCGTCGCGATGAGCCCGGTCGGGCGGGGAGTGTTCCACGGGACGCTCGGGCCGCTGCCGAAACCCGCGAAGAGCAGCCGCCTCCTGATCCAGGTCACCGCCGTCGACGCCGCCGGCAACACCGCCACCTCGGCCAGCCCGGCCTACGTGACGCTCTACGCAGACTGCCCCATCGGTTAGGAGTCACGACATGACCGATGCCCACACCGCCACCACGGCCCGGGGACGGCTCGGGTGACCCGGCCGGACGAGCCCACCGAGGCGCTGCCCACCCGCGCGCTGCCGGTCGACCCGTCGGCGACCGTCGACCTCGACCGCACCCTGCCGGTCGGCGGCGTCGAACCCACCGCGCCCCGGCCCGCCACCGACGCGACCGTGCACCTCGCCGCCCCGGCCCCGACGGTCCGCCCGGGCTCGGCCGAGCCGACCGTGCATCTCGCCGCGTCGGATCCGACCGTGCATCTCCCCGCGTCGGACGCGACCGTGCATCTCCCCGCGTCGGACGCGACCGTGCACCTCCCCGCGTCGGACGCGACCGTCCACCTCGCGGCGTCGGACGCGACCGTCCACCTCGCGGCGTCGGACGCGACCGTCCACCTCGCGGCGTCGGATGCGACCGGGCACCTCGCCGCGTCGGACCGCAGGGTGCCGTTCGGACAGTTCGGGGCCGGCTCCGGCAGCACCGGCGCCGCGTCGGGGCTCACCCTGCCCGGCGGCCGGTTCACCGGCGCGGGCACGCCCACCCGGGCCGCCGGGGCGCCGGGTGGCACCTGGCCCGCCGGCCCGGTCACCGGCGCGGGCGTGCCGACCCAGGGCACCGCGCCGGCGGCCGGGCACGGCGGGACGACCGGCGCGTACCACGGGGGAGCGGTCACGGCCCGGACCGCGGGTGACCCGGCCCGGCCGGCGGCCGGCGGGGAACTGCGCTTCGGGCCCGGCGTGCCGGCCACGCCGCCGCCCGCCCCACCCTGGCCGGCCGGGATCCCGGCGCGCCGGCCCCGGCCGCGGTGGCGCCGGGTGGTCTCGGTGCTGTCCAGCCTGCTCACCGCCGCGCTGCTGCTGGTGGTCGCGCTCTACCTGTGGCAGCGGCTCAGCCCGCTGGAGGTCGAGGGCGTCACGGTGGCCGTGCCGCGGCCGGCCGGCGAGCGCTGCGACGTCACCGTCGACGTGGTGGCCACGGTGCACACGAACGGCCGGGGCGGGATCATCCGCTACCAGTGGTTCCGGTCGGACGCGCCGCCGGGCGCGCTGCTCACCGAGCGGGTCGGCCGGGGCGAGCGGACGGTGACGTTGACTCTCAAGTGGACGTTCAGCGGGGTGGGCGCCACCACCGAGACCGCCACCGTCAACCTCATCGAGCCGTCCCCGCTGCAGGCCGGTACGCAGGTCGCCTACCGCTGCGCCGGTGGCTGACCGGGTTTTCCGGGCGGGCGGTCCGGGTAGGTCCAGGCGGACCGACCTGAACCCCTGCGTGGAGGCCCTTCGATGAGAGACAACTTCGGCGACGCGGTGGGCGACGCGTTCCGCTCGGTGATGCTGTTCCTGCCCAAGGCGGTCGCCTTCATCGCGATCCTGGTGGTCGGCTGGCTGATCGCCAAGGCCGTACGGAAGCTGGTCGACGCGGTCCTGGAGCGGGTGCACTTCGACCGCGCCGTGGAGCGCGGCGGCATCAAGACCGCCCTGGCCCGCTCCCGGTACGACGCCAGCGACATCGTCGCCAAGCTGGCGTACTACGCGGTGCTGCTGGTCACCCTCCAGCTCGCCTTCGGCATCTGGGGCCCGAACCCGATCTCGGACCTGATCGCCGGCGTCATCGCCTGGCTGCCCCGGGCGTTCGTGGCCATCGTCATCGTGGTGGTGGCCGCGGCCATCGCCAAGGCGGTCAAGGACATCATCTCCAGCGCGCTCGGCGGCCTCTCCTACGGCCGGATCCTGGCCAACATCGCCTCCGTCTTCATCCTCGGCCTGGGCATCATCGCCGCGCTCAACCAGATCGGCGTCGCCACCGCGGTCACCACCCCGGTGCTGATCGCCGTCCTGGCCACCGTGGGCGGCATCCTGGTCGTCGGCGTCGGCGGCGGGCTGGTCCGTCCGATGCAGAGCCGCTGGGAGAACTGGTTGACCCGGGCCGAGGAGGAGTCCCGCACCATCGCCACCCACGCCCGCGCCTACCAGGCCGGCCGGCGCGACGTCGAGGCGCGGCTGAGCCGGCCCGACCCGTACGCCGGGTCGGACCTGACCCAGCCGGTGGCGCGGGACGCCGAGGCCGACCGTACCCAGCCGGTAGCGCGGGACGCCGAGGCCGACCGCACCCAGCCGGTCCCGGCGTACGGGCCGGCGGAGGCCACCCAGCCGGTGCCCCCGTACGCCGAGGCCGAGCGCACCCAGCCCACGACCGCGCCGCGCCAGCCCACCGCCGAGCAGGCGGCGGACAGCGAGGCCACCATGGTCATCCCGGCGGCGGACGTGGAGAAGTTCCGCCGCTGAGCCGCCCGGACCGACGCACCGGGGTGGGACCCGACCGGGTCCCACCCCGGTGCGCGTTCCCGGCGCCGTCCACTCCCGCCGGCCGATGCCCGGCGTCGCCACTCCCGCCGGCCGATGCCTGGCGCCGCTCACCCGCGCCGGCCGATGCCCGGCGTCGCCGGGGCACCCGGGCCGGTCGCGCGCCGGATAGCATCGGCGCATGACCTGGCGATGTTGATCCTGCCCTGACGGCCGTGCCTGCGGGCCGCCACGGACACCGCACCTCCGGTGTCGGTCGCGTCCTCGTGGGAAGGCCTCATGATCATCACTCCGGCGCGCGCGCCCGGGACCCGGCCGCTGGCGGCTGCGCTCTACGGCTACGCGTTCCTCACCGACTTCGTCCTGCTCTATCCGCTGTACGCGCTGCTGTTCGCCGACGCCGGGCTGTCGGTCGGGCAGATCTCCGCGCTCTTCGTGCTCTGGTCGGCCACCGGCCTGGCGCTCGAGGTGCCCTCCGGCGCCTGGGCCGACGCGGTGTCCCGGCGGCTGCTGCTCGCGCTGGCCCCGCTGCTGCCGGCCGTCGCGTTCGCGCTCTGGGTGCTGGCCCCCTCGTACCCGGCCTTCGCGGTCGGTTTCGTGCTCTGGGGCGCGGGCGGGGCGCTGCGCTCCGGCGCCCTGGAGGCGCTGGTCTTCACCGAACTCGACCGGCTCGGCGCCGCCGACCGGTACGCCCGGCTGCTCGGCCGGGCCCGCACCGCCGGGGTGGCCGCCGCGGCGGGCGCGGGCGCCCTCGCCGGTCCGGTCTTCGCCGCCGGCGGCTACCGGGCGGTCGCGCTGGCCAGCGTCGGCGCGTGCCTGCTCGCCGCCGCCGTGGCGACCCGGTTCCCGGAGCACCGCCCGCCGCCCGCCGGCGGGACCGCGGCGGCCGGGGAGGGTGGTCCCGGCTGGCTGGGCAGCCTGCGGGCCGGCCTGGCCGAGGCCCGGGCCGACCGGAGGGTACGCGGGGCGCTGCTGCTCGTCCCGGCGGTGAGCGCGGTCTGGGGTGGCCTCGACGAGTACACCGGGCTGCTGGCCCGGGACACCGGCGTGGGCGAGGCCACCGTGCCGCTGCTGCTCCTGCTGCTCTGGGCCGGGATGACCGTGGGCGGGCTGCTCGCGCCGGCGGGGGAGCGGCTGCGCACCGGCGGGTACGCCGGCCTGCTGGTGCTCGCCGCGGTGGCGCTGGCGGCCGGCGCCCTGGTCGGGCACCCGGCGGGCTTCCTGCCGCTCGCGGTGGCGTTCGCCGCGTTCCAACTCGCCACGGTGCTGGCCGACGTGCGGTTGCAGGCCCGGATCACCGGCACCGCGCGGGCCACCGTCACCTCGGTGGCCGGCATGGCCACCGACCTGACCGTGATCGCCTGCTACGGCGGCTACGGCCTGGTCGCCGGCGCCACCGGCAACGCGGTCGCCTTCGCGCTGGCGGCGCTGCCCTACCTGGCGGTCGCGCTGTGCCTGCTGGCCCGGTCCCGGGCGCCCGGCGGCCGGGAGTCGCGCCTTGCTGCGGTTGCCGATCCGTCCGAGGGGACAAATAGCCAGTTACCGGAGAAAACTTCCGCACCCTGATTACGGTAGGTGCGCAAGGCGGTCAGCGCCGCCGCCGCTCCGGGTCGTCCACCCGGTCTGCGCGGCGGCGGTCTGGCCCGGGCCGGGCGAGGACGGAGGCGATCCCGGTGACCATGGAAGCGGAGCGCACCCTGCGCGACGAGGAACTCGCCGGGCTGGCGGAACTCGCCGCCCAGCTGCGGGTGGACGCGATCCGGTGCAGCACCCGGGCCGGGTCCGGCCACCCGACCTCCAGCCTCTCCGCGGCCGACCTGCTCGCGGTGCTGATCTCCCGCCACCTGCGCTACGACTGGTCGTTCCCGGGCAACCGCGCCAACGACCACCTGATCTTCTCCAAGGGCCACGCGTCGCCGCTGCTGTACGCGGTGTTCCGGGCGGTCGGCGCGATCAGCGAGCAGGAGCTGCTGGACACCTACCGCCAGGCCGGCTCCCGCCTGCAGGGCCACCCCACCCCGGTCCTGCCCTGGGTGGACGTGGCCACCGGCTCGCTCGGCCAGGGACTGCCGGCCGGGGTGGGCATCGCGCTGGCCGGGCGGTACCTGGACCGGTTGCCGTTCCACGTCTGGGTGCTCTGCGGCGACAGCGAGATGGCCGAGGGCTCCATCTGGGAGGCGCTGGACAAGGCCGGCCACTACGGGCTGCGCAACCTCACGGCGATCGTCGACGTCAACCGGCTCGGCCAGCGCGGCGCGACCGAGCTGGAGTGGGACCTGGACACCTACCGGCGGCGGGTCGAGGCGTTCGGCTGCCGGGGCATCGTGGTCGACGGCCATGACCTGGGCGCCATCGACGAGGCCCTGGGGCAGGCCCGGGCGGCGAGCGGGCCGACCGTGGTGCTCGCCCGGACCGTCAAGGGCAAGGGGGTGCCCGAGATCGAGGACAGCCCGGACTGGCACGGCAAGGCGCTGCCGGCGGACCTGGCCGAGCGGGCCGTGGCCGCGCTGGGCGGGGACCGCCGGATCCGGGTTCGCGCGCCGCGACCCGAGCCGGTCCCGTCCACCGGCGCCCCCACCGCGCCGGCGCCGACCCTGCCGCAGTACGCCAAGGGGGAGAAGGTCGCGGTCCGCAACGCGTACGGCGACGCGCTGCGCGCGCTGGGCGGCCGGCCGGACGTGGTCGTCCTCGACGGCGAGGTCAGCGACTCCACCCGCGCCGACAAGTTCGGCGAGGCGTACCCGGACCGGTTCTTCGAGATGTTCATCGCCGAGCAGCAGATGGTCGCCGCCGCGGTCGGCCTCCAGGTGCGCGGCTACCGCCCGTTCGCGGCGACCTTCGCCGCGTTCCTCTCCCGCGCCTACGACTTCATCCGGATGGCCGCGATCTCGCAGGCCGACATCGTGCTGGCCGGCTCGCACGCCGGGGTCGAGATCGGCCCGGACGGCCCGTCGCAGATGGGGTTGGAGGACCTCGCCGCGCTGCGCGCCGTGGCCGGCTCCACCGTGCTCTGCCCCAGCGACGCGGTCTCCTGCGTCGCGCTGGTCGCCCAGCTGCTCGACCGGGAGGGGATCAGCTACCTGCGCACCACCCGCGGCGCGTACCCGGTGCTGTACGACAACGGCGACACCTTCCCGATCGGCGGCAGCAAGCTGCTCCGCGAGGGCGGCGACGTGACGCTCATCGGCGCCGGGGTGACCGTGCACACCTGCCTCGCCGCCGCCGACGAGCTGGCCCGCGAGGGCATCGACGCCCGGGTCGTCGACCTGTACTCGATCAAACCGGTGGACCGGCAGCGGCTGCTCGACGCCGTGCGGGCCACCGGTGGCCGGCTCGTGGTGGTCGAGGACCACTACCCCGAGGGGGGCCTCGGCTCGGCGGTGCTCGAATCGCTGGCCGACCTGGCCGAGCCGGTGCGCGTCGCCCACCTGGCGGTACGCGGACTGCCCGGTTCGGGGACACCGACCCAGCAGATGGACCGGGCCGGCATCGGGGTGACCGCGATCGTCGGGGCGGCGCGCGCCCTGGCCTGAGCGCGCCCCGGCGTGCCCCGACCGTTTGCGGCCGGCCGGGGCGGGTAGCCACGCTGCCTCCCGGACGGGAAGGGACGGACATGGCGGAGTTGGAGTTCTTCGAGAAGGTGGCCGCCCGCGCGGGCGTTTCGGCGGACACCGCGGGCTCGCTGACCGAGGCCACGCTGCGCACGCTCGGCGAGCGGATCAGCGGGGGCCAGGCGGCCGACCTGGCCGACCACGTGGCGCACGAGCTGCGCCCGCTGCTGTCCCGGGCCCGCACCGAGGAGCCCGAGACGTTCGGGCCCGAGGAGTTCCTGCGGCGGGTCGCCGAGCGCGCCGGGCAGGCGCCGGAGGTGGCCGAGCGGGGCGTACGGGCGGTGCTGCAGACCCTGCACCGGGTGGTCGGGCACCGGAAGTTCGAGGGCGCGCTGGCGCAGCTGCCGCGCGAGATCGGGGCGTTGGCCCAGCCGGTGCCCCGGGAGCCCTGACCGGCCCGCCGCCGCCCGGCGGCCCGTGATCAACCGGACCGGCCCGCCGCCGCCCGGCGGCCCTTGATCAATCGGACCGGCCCGCCGCCACCCGGCGGCGCCTGATCGACCCGACTGGCCCCACCGCCGGTGCAGCCGGGTCCACGGCGGAGCGGTCGCGGCGGCCCGGCGCGGCGCCGGAACCCGCCGGGGCGGGTCAGTTCACCGGGTCGGGCTCGGCGGTCTGCTCCCAGAGCGACCGCATCTCCTCGAACGCCTGCTCCATGAGCTCCACCATGGCCCGCCGGGCGCGCTCGCCGTCGTGCCGCTGGATGGCCTGGGCCACCTCGGCGTGCAGGTGCAGCGCCTGCTCGTGCGGGTGGTGCGGCATGAGGTGGTGCTTGTGCCGGCCGGTGAGCACCTCGGCGACCAGGTCCTGCAGGCGGACGAACATCTCGTTGCCGGAGGCGAGCAGCACCCGCCGGTGGAATTCGATGTCCAGCCGCAGGAAGCGCTCCTCGTCGCCGGCCTTGCCGGCGGCCCACATCTTGGCCGCGAGCCCGACGAGGTCGCTGGCCTCGTCGTGGCCGGCCCGGCTGGCGGCCAGCAGGGCGGCGTGCGGCTCGATGGCGGTGCGCAGCTCGGTGATGGACCGCAGCTGGGCGAGCCGGCTCGCCGAGGCGAGCCGCCACCGGATCACCTGCGGGTCGAAGACGTTCCAGTCGTGCGCGGGCCGGATCGTCACCCCGACCCGTCGGCGGGTCTCGATGAACCCGATCGACGCCAGGACACGCAGCACCTCACGGACCACCGAGCGGGAGACCTCGTACCGGTCGACCAGGTCGTCGATGTTGAGGACCGCCCCGGGGGCGAACTCTCCGCCGCAGATGGCGGTGCCGAGGTGTTCGAGGACGCGTGCGTGCAGCCCGACCTCGGCCGGAGCGGGCTGGGTGCCGACGACCCCGGAGGAGTACGGTTCCACGCCAAGGATCGTATCAGTTGGGTCAACCCCTTGAATAAATCAGCTTTTTCGTCCTAGCATCCCCTGCTTAAGCGGACGTTACAGCGTTGTGGCGCTCTTCCCCCGGGGCGGCGACCACGAGAAATGGAGAGATGACGTGCGACGTCGATCGATAATCGGTACGTCTCTGGCCGTGGTGGTCGCCATGGGCCTGAGCGCTTGCGGCGGCGGAGAGGACGGCGGCGGTTCGAAGACCCTGCGCGTGACGCTGGTGAACCACGTCTGGACGGAGAACATCAAGAAGGCCCTGCCGGAGTTCGAGAAGCAGACCGGCCTCAAGGTCGAGGTCACCCAGCTCGGTGAGGACCAGCTCTCCGACCAGTACAACGTCAAGCTGAACGCGGGGTCCAGCGACCTCGACGTGATGATGTACCGGCCGCTGCAGGAGGGCAAGCAGTTCGGCAAGAACAAGTACCTCGCCGACCTGACCGAGCGGTCCAAGTCGGACAGCGCCTTCGAGTTCAGCGACTTCCAGGCCGGGCCGGTGCAGGCCACCACGTACGAGGACAAGGTGGTCGGCGTGCCGATCATCACCGAGTCGGAGGTCCTGTACTACCGCAAGGACCTGCTGAAGAAGTCCGGCTTCGACGCGCCGCCGAAGAGCCTGGACGAGCTCAAGGCGCAGGCCGCGAAGGTCGAGGCCGACAACCCGGGCGTCGCGGGCTTCGTCTCCCGCACCGGCAAGGCCGCCGCCGTCACCCAGTTCTCCAGCTTCCTGTTCAGCTTCGGCGGTGACTTCGTCGACGCCAACGGCAAGGCCTCGGTCAACACCGAGCAGGCCAAGCAGGCGTACGCCTACTACGGCGGGCTGCTGCGCGAGCACGGCCCGGAGAACATCAGCACCGACATGAGCTGGTCCGAGGCGATGGCCATCTTCACCCAGGGCAAGGCGGCCTTCTACACCGAGGCCAACTCGCTCTACAAGAACGCCACCGACCCGGCCAAGTCGAAGGTCTCCGACACCGTCGGCTTCGCGCCGTTCCCGGCCGGCCCGGCCGGCTCGAAGCCCTACA
Source organism: Micromonospora sp. NPDC049836 (assembly GCF_044465125.1). Classification (NCBI taxonomy): domain Bacteria; kingdom Bacillati; phylum Actinomycetota; class Actinomycetes; order Micromonosporales; family Micromonosporaceae; genus Micromonospora; species Micromonospora sp. NPDC049836. The sequence continues at coordinate 437,912 of NZ_JBITLH010000004.1, read as the reverse complement.
ACATCCCGTCCTGGGCGCTCGGCATCAACGACCAGTCGAAGAACAAGGACAACGCCTGGAAGTTCATCCAGTGGGCGGCCGGCAAGGAGCAGTCGCTGGCGCAGCAGGAGGCCGGCGTCCCCGGCGCCCGCGCCTCGGTCTGGGCCAACCCGCAGGCCATCGCGACCTACCCGAAGGACCTCGCCGAAGCCACCACGGCCAGCACCGCCAACGGCGTCGGCCACGACCGTCCGCTGGTCGTGAAGGTCGCCCAGGCGCGCGAGATCGTCGGCCAGCCGATCGTCGACGCGATCACCGGCAAGGACCCGGCCGCCTCCGCGGACGCGGCGAACGAGGCGTTCCAGAAGTTCCTCGACGACGAGGCGAAGTAACCCGACCGCGGGACGGCGGGGCCCGACCGGCCCCGCCGTCCCGCGCCGGGTCCCGGCCCTGAGCACTCGGAGACCTCATGTCAGCCGTCACCACACCAGTCACCAGACCGCCGCAGGCCGGCGCGGGCCCGGCGGAGTCGGGCTGGTCGCGCTGGGCCAACACGCACCGCAAGTGGCTCTTCGCGGCCCCCGCCATGGCGTTCGTCGCCGTGCTGATCATCTTTCCGGTGGCGTGGACCGGATACCTCAGCCTCACCGACGCCGAGGGTTCGGTCCGCGCCGAGAGCGAGTTCATCGGGTTCCAGAACTACCTCGACGTGCTCGCCGACACCGACCGGTTCTGGCCGGCGGTGTGGCGCACCGTCCTGTTCACCGGCGTCGTGCTCGCCGTCGAGGTCGCGCTCGGCATGGCGATCGCCCTGCTGCTGTGGCGGCCGTTCCGCGGTGAGCGGTGGGTCCGGGTCGCCATCCTGCTGCCCCTGGTCGCCACCCCGGTGGCGGTCGGCATGATGTGGCGGCTGATCTTCGATCCCAACATCGGCATGGCCAACCAGCTCCTCAGCTGGGTCGGCATCGGCCCCCAGCCCTGGCTGTCCGGCCAGAGCAGCGCCCTGCCGACGACGATGTTCATCGACATCTGGCAGTGGACCCCGATGGTGGTGCTGATCCTGCTCGCCGGCCTCACCTCGCTGTCCGACGAGCCGCAGGAGGCCGCCCTCATCGACGGCGCCAGCACCTGGCAGCGGTTCCGGCACGTCACCCTGCCGCTGCTGATGCCCACCGTGATCGTGGCGATCCTGCTGCGCGGCATCGACGCGCTGAAGACCTTCGACATCCTCTACGCGACCAAGGGTCGCGGCGGCGGATCGTTCCACGAGGTCGAGACGCTCAACGTCTACGCGTACGGGCTGAGCTTCGACTACAACGACTACGGCGTCTCATCGACCGTCCTCATCATCTTCTTCCTGATCATCATCGGGGTGATGTGGGCCCTGACCTACCGCAAGAAGGGGCTGGACCGATGAAGCCGAGCAAGCCGTTCACGGTCTTCCGGGGGGTGGCCCTGGCCGTCGTGGTGCTGGCGCTGATCGCGCCGCTGCTCTGGATGATCGCCGCGTCGTTCAAGACCAACGTCGACATCTACGACACCGGCAAGGCCTTCGTCTTCTCGCCCACCCTGGACAACTACGACAACGTGCTCCAGCGGGCCAACTACGTCCAGTTCATCGGCAACAGCCTCTGGGTGGCGTTCGCCGCCACGGTGCTCTCGCTCCTCCTCGGGGTGCCCGCGGCCTACTCGATGAGCCGGTTCAACATGAAGAAGTCCGCGCTCGTGGTGCTCATGGCCCGGATCATCCCGGGCGTGTCGCTCCTGGTGCCCTGGTACTACGTCTTCTCGAACCTGCAGATGGTCGGCGGGTACACCGTGCTGATCCTCAGCCACATGTTCGTGTCGCTGCCGTTGATCGTCTACATCATGATGGGCTTCTTCGACAGCCTGCCGGAGGACCTGGAGGAGGCGGCGCTGGTCGACGGGCTGACCCACATCGGCGCGTTCCGGCGGATCACCCTGCCGCTGTCCGTGCCCGGCATCGCCACGGCCGGCATTCTGTCCTTCATCTTCTCCTGGAACAACTTCATGTTCGCCCTGGTGCTCTCCGGCGCGGACACGAAGACCCTGCCCGTGGCGATCTTCGACTTCGTCGGCTACGCCAGCATCGACTGGGGCGGCCTGATGGCCGCGGCCACCGTGGTCACCCTGCCGATCATGGTGATCGCCCTGTTCGTGCAGAAGTACATCGTCTCCGGGCTCACCGCCGGCGCCACGAAGGGCTGAGGACGCCATGACAACGATCGCACGGGTGGAGACGTTCCTCGTCGCACCGCGGTGGCTGTTCGTCCGGGTCGAGACGTCCGCCGGGATCGTCGGCTGGGGCGAGGCGACCTGCGAGGGCCGCTCCGAGACCGTCCGCACCGCCGTCGAGCAGCTCAGCGAGCTGCTGATCGGCCGGGACGCGCTGCGGATCGAGGACCACTGGCAGGTCATGACGAAGGCCTCGTTCTACCGGGGCGGGCCGATCCTGGCCAGCGCCGTCGCCGGGCTGGACCAGGCGCTGTGGGACATCGCCGGCAAGCACTTCGGCGCCCCGGTGCACCAGCTGCTCGGCGGCCCGGTCCGCGACCGGATCCGGGTCTACGGCTGGGTCGGCGGCGACGAGCCCGCCGAGGTGCGCGACCAGATCAGCGCCGCCGTCGAGACCGGGCTGACCGCCGTGAAGATGAACGCGTCCGGGCGGATGAGCCCGGTCGCCTCGGTCGCCGAGCTCGACGGGGTGGTCCAGCGGGTGGCCGCCGCCCGCGAGGTGCTCGGCGACGAACGGGACGTCGCGGTCGACTTCCACGGCCGGTTCAGCCTGGCCACCGCCCGCCGGGTCGCCCCGCTGCTCGAGCCGTACCGGCCGTTCTTTCTGGAGGAACCGGTGGTGCCGGAGAACTCGCACCTCATCGGCGAGTTCGTGCGCGCCACGAGCACGCCGGTGTCCACCGGGGAACGCCTCTACAACCGGCAGGAGTTCCTGCCGGTGCTGCAGGCCGGCATCGCGGTCGCCCAGCCGGACCTGTCCCACGCCGGCGGCATCACCGAGGTACGGAAGATCGCCGCGCTGGCCGAGGTGTACGACGTCCAGCTCGCCCCGCACTGCCCGCTCGGCCCGATCGCCCTGGCCTCCTGCCTGCAGGTCGGCTTCGCCACGCCCAACTACCTGATCCAGGAACAGAGCATCGGCATCCACTACAACCTCGGCGCCGAGGTGCTCGACTACTGCCTCGACAAGACCCCGCTGACCTTCGTCGACGGGTACGTGGAGCGGCTCACCGCGCCCGGCCTCGGCATCGAGATCGACGAACACGCGGTGCGTACCGCGGACAAGCGCGGCCATGCCTGGCGCAGCCCCACCTGGCGGCACCCCGATGGCTCCTATGCGGAATGGTGATCACATGAGCGTCAATCTCGCCACCGAACTGGCCGCCGCCCGGATCCTCGCGGTCATCCGGGGCACCGACACCGCCGGCGCGATCGCCGCCGGCACCGCCCTGCTGGAGGAGGGCGTCCGGATCGTGGAGGTGGCCCTCACCACCCCGGACGCGGCGCGGGCGGTCGAGGCGCTGCGCGCGGTCGCGCCGGCCGGGTCCCTGGTCGGCGCCGGCACGGTGCTCACCGTCGCCGACGTCGCCGAGGTGGCCGCCGCCGGCGCGCAGTTCGTGGTGACGCCGGCGGTGGTCGAGTCGATCGCCGAGGCGGCCCGGCTCGGGCTGCCGGTCGCCGCCGGGGCGTTCACCCCGACCGAGGCGTACACCGCGATGCGGCTGGGCGCGTCGGCGATCAAGCTGTTTCCGGCGTCGGTGGGGGGCCCGGCGTACCTGAAGGCGGTGCGCGACCCGTTCCCGGACATCCCGTTCGTCGCCGTCGGCGGCGTCGGCCTGGCCGACCTGCCCGGCTACTTCGGCGCCGGCGCGATCGCGGTCGGCGTCGGCGGCCCGCTGGTCGGCGACGCCGCGTCCGGCGGTGACCTCGACGCCCTGCGCCGGCGGGCCCGGGCCTACCTCGCGGCCGTCGCATGAGCGCCGCCGACCCCGCCGCGCCGCGCCCGCGCGCCTGCCCCGCCGCCGCGTCATGAGCGCCGTCGACCTGCTCACCTTCGGCGAGGCCCTGGTGTCGCTGCGCACGACCGGGCCCATCGTCACCGGGGGCGCGCTCACCCCGCACCTGGCCGGGGCGGAGGCCAACGTGGCCGTCGGGGTGGCCCGGCTCGGCCACCGCGCCGCCTACGCGGGCCGGGTCAGCGACGACGAACTCGGTGAGTTCCTGTTGCGCCAGTTGCGCGCCGAGGGGGTACGGGTCGGGCACGTGGTCCGCGACCCGGACCGCCCGGCCGGACTGATGTTCCTGGAACGGCGGACCGCCGACCTGACCCGGGTGATCTACCAGCGGGCCGGCTCGGCCGGCTCGGCGGTGTCCGTCGAGGATCTGCGGCCCGCCCTGGCCGCCGGCGCGCGGGTGCTGCACCTGACCGGGATCAGCGCGGCGCTGTCCGACAGCGCCCGGGAGGCCACCCGGTGGGCGGCCGAGACCGCCGCCCGGGCCGGGACGCTGGTCTGCCTGGACGTCAACCACCGGACGAAACTGTGGAGCCGGGAGGCGGCCCGGGCCGCGCTCGCCGACGTCGTCGGCCACGCCTCGGTCGTGGTCGCCTCCGCCGACGAACTGGACCTGGTCGGCACGCCGGGCGCCGACGAGCCGACGGTGGTCGCCGAGCTGCTGGACCGGGGCGTGTCCACGGTGCTGGTGAAGCTCGGCGGCGACGGCGCCCGCGCGTACACCCGGGAGGGCGTGCGGCAGACGGCGGCGCTGCCCGTGACGGCGGTGGACACCGTCGGCGCGGGGGACGCCTTCACCGCCGGCTACCTCTCCGGCCACCTCGACGGTCTCGACCTGGCCGGACGACTGCGCCGCGCGGTCACGCTCGGGGCCTTCGCCGTCGCCGGCCACGGCGACTGGGAGTCCCTGCCGCGGCGCGACGAACTGTCCCTCCTGAACGACGTGCAGCCCGGCAGCACGCTGCGCTGACATCACCCCTGAGAAAGGCATCGGCATGAAGATCGTCGCCGCGGACGTCATCGTCTCCAGCCCTGACCGGAACTTCGTCACCCTCAAGATCACCACAGACGAAGGGCTCACCGGGCTGGGCGACGGCACCCTCAACGGGCGCGAACTGGCCGTCGCGTCGTACCTGGCCGACCACGTCGTCCCGCTGCTGATCGGGCGGGACCCGCACCAGATCGAGGACGCCTGGCAGTTCCTCTACCGGTCGGCGTACTGGCGGCGGGGACCGGTCACCATGGCCGCCATCGCGGCCGTGGACGTGGCGCTCTGGGACATCAAGGCCAAGGCCGCCGGGATGCCGCTCTACCAGCTCCTCGGCGGCGCCTCCCGGACCGGCATCCTGGCCTACGGGCACGCCTCCGGGCGGGACCTGCCCGAGCTGTTCGACTCCATCCGCCACCACCTGGCGCAGGGCTTCCGGGCCATCCGGGTGCAGACCTCGGTGCCCGGCATCAACGCCGTCTACGGCGTGGCCGCCCAGCCCAGCGTCGACGGCAAGCGCTACGACTACGAGCCCGCCCAGCGCACGCCGCTGCCCGCCGAGGAGGACTGGGACACCCGCTCCTACCTGCGCCACCTGCCGGGGGTCTTCGAGGCCGTCCGCAACGAGTTCGGCCCCGAGCTGCCCCTGCTGCACGACGGCCACCACCGGATGACCCCCATCCAGGCCGCCAAGCTGGGCAAGGCGCTCGAGCCGTACGACCTGTTCTGGCTGGAGGACTGCACCCCGGCGGAGAACCAGGAGGCGTTGCGGCTGGTCCGCCAGCACACCACCACCCCGCTGGCCATCGGCGAGGTCTTCAACACCGTCTGGGACTACCAGACGCTGATCCGGGAACAGCTCATCGACTACGTGCGGTCCGCGGTCACCCACACCGGCGGCATCACCGCCATGCGGAAGCTGCTCGACTACGCGGCCCAGTACCAGATCAAGTCCGGCATCCACGGCCCGACCGACATCTCCCCGGTCGGCATGGCCGCCGCGCTCCACCTCGACCTGGCCATCCACAACTTCGGCATCCAGGAGTACATGCGGCACGGCGCGCTCACCGACGAGGTGTTCCGGCAGTCGTTCACCTTCGTCGACGGGTACCTGCACCCGGGGGAGCAGCCGGGCCTCGGCGTGGAGCTCGACGAGCAGGCCGCGGCCAGGTTCCCCTACCAGCCGGCGTACCTGCCGTTCAACCGGCTCAAGGACGGCACGGTCCATGACTGGTGACCGGCCGCCCACCCGGCACGTGATCGTGATGGGCGTGTCCGGGGCGGGCAAGACGACGGTGGCGCGGGGGATCAGCGAGCTGACCGAGCTGGTGTTCGCCGAGGCGGACGAGTTCCACCCGCCGGCCAACGTGGCCCGGATGCGCGCCGGCATCCCGCTGGACGACGCGGCGCGCTGGCCCTGGCTGCGCGACCTCGCGGCATGGATGGCCGAACGGCACGCCGAGGGGGTGTCCACCGTGCTGGCCTGCTCGGCGTTGAAGCGCTCCTACCGGGACGTGCTGCGCCAGGGGCCGCCCACGGTGGAGTTCGTGCACCTGGCCGGCACCGCGGAGCTGATCCGGGACCGGATGACCCGGCGGGTCGGGCACTACATGCCGGCCAGCCTGCTCGACTCGCAGCGGGCGACGCTGGAGGAACTGGGGTCCGACGAACCCGGCGTGGTGCTGGACGTGGCGGCGTCACCGGAGGAGCTGGTCGCCGCGGCGGTCCGCCGGCTCGGCCTGCCCCGGCGGACGTCCGTCCGGGCCGGCTGACCGCCGGCTCAGCCTGCTCGGGCGGGTGTCCGTGCGGGCCGGCTGAGCGTCGGTGTGGCCTACTCGGGCGGGTGTCCGTGCGCGCCGGCGGAGCGCCGGCTCAGTCGGGCTGGGCGTCCAGGTAGACCCAGCGGCCGTCCTCGCGGACGAAGCGGCTGTGCTCGGTGAGGCTGCCGGGCCGCCCGGCCTCCCGGTAATGGGCCCGGAACGCGACCGTGCCGGCGGTGTCGAACAGGCCACCCCGGTCGGTCTCCAGGATCTCCAGGCCGGTCCACCGGGTGCCCGGGTCCAGCCGCAGCCGGGCCGGCCGGGTGCGGGAGTGCCAGCTGCGCAGCAGGTAGTCGGCGTCGCCCACGGCGAAGGCGCTGTACCGGGAGCGCATCAGCGCCTCGGCGGTCGGCGCCGCCGACGCGCCGCGGTGCGCGGGCGCACAGCAGTCCGCGTACGGCAGGCCGGTGCCGCAGGGGCAGGGCTGCATCTCGTCGGCCGCGCTTCGGCGGGCACCGCGTTTCGCCACCCGACCATTCTGGCCGACGGCTCGCGGGTGCCCGCCCCGGCTACGACGTCGTCACGCCACCCGGCCGGCCCCGGACACCCCCATTTAGCGCGTAACGGCCCATCGCGGCGGGGCGTGGCGGCTTGATCGACCCGGCATGCGGTAAAGCGGCCCTTCAACGCCGATGGACACCACGACATGCCGCAACCCGGCGGCCACATCGTCCACGGTCGCCCGCGCGTACCGCTCGAGGGGATCAACCGAGTCGATCAACCGGCTCAGCAGCTCGGTGGCGAGCCGGTCCCGCTCGCGTACGGGCGTCGGATGCGCGGGGCGCCCGCCTGGACTGGCCCCGGCGGGTCAGCGGCTGCCCGCCCGGGCGGTACGCCGGTTGCCGAACGACTCCATCGTGGTGGCCTTCTTCGCCGGGGTCCGGGTCGCGGCGACGGTCCGGGACCGGGCGGTGGCCGCCGCCTTCTTCGCGGTGGGCTTGCGGGCGATGCCCTGCTTCGCGGGTGCCTTCCGGGCCGGCGCCTTCTTCGCCGTGGTCCGGCTGGTCGGCGCCTTCTTCGCCGTGGCCCTGGTCGCGGGTGCCTTCTTCGCTGTGGCCCGCGTCGCGGGCGCCTTCTTCGCCGCGGTCCGGGTGGCGGCCGTCTTGGCCGCGGCCTTCTTCGCCGCCGCCGCGGTCTTCGCCGCCGCGGTCTTCGCCGCCGCGGTCTTCGCGGGCGCCTTCTTCGCGGCGGCCGTCGTGGCCGGCGCCTTCCGGGCGGCGGTGGCCTTCTTCGCCGGGGCTGCCTGCTTGGCGGCGGTGGCCTTCGCGGTCGGCCGCCGGGCCGGCGTGGCGGTGGTGGCCGCGATGTCCTTCTTTCGGGCGACCCGGGCGCTGGTCGGCGTCGGCTTCCCGCCCGGGGTCCTGGCGGCCGTCGCTCCGGTCGCCCGCCGGGTGGCGGTCGCGACCTTCTTCGCCGCCGTCTTGTTCGGCATCGGGGCCTTGCGCGCCCCGGTGGCCTTGCGGGCGCTGCTCGGTCTGGTGGCCGCCTGGGCCATCGCTCCTCCTCGCAATCCGTCGCGGCCGGACCGGCGTCGGGCCGCCGTCCGGCGAGTCGGGCCGATCGGCCCGCGCGGGTCTTCCCACCGCACGGGCGGGCAAACCCGGCGGGTGCCGGGCGGGTGGGCGCGCGGGAATTGACCCAACCAACGAGGCCCGGATCGGCTCTGCTGTTGGGCCGCTTCGGGCCTTAGCGTCGTGGTCGAGAACGCTTCCCGGAGGGACCGAAACGATGACGACCACCGCCGACATGTGGTTCGACCCGCGCTGCCCGTGGGCCTGGAACGCCTCCCGCTGGCTGCTGGAGGTGGAGCGGGTCCGCGACGTCCGGGCCCGGTTCCACGTGCTGAGCCTGTCCCTGCTCAACGAGGGCCGCGACGGGCTGGAGGAGTGGTACCAGGAGTGGCTGAAGTCCGGCCTGGGCCCGGTCCGGGTGTGCGCGGCCGCGGCACAGAAGTGCGGCCCCGAGGTGCTGCGCGACCTCTACACCGCGCTGGGCAACCGGATCCACCACGAGCGGGCGCCGATCGGCCGCGAGCTCTACCTGGCGGCGCTGGCCGAGGTCGACCTGCCCGCCGAGTTGGCCGACGCGGCCGACGTCACCGACCACGACGAGGCGCTGCGGGCCGGCAACCACGCCGGGCTGGCCCCGGTCGGCGAGGACCTGGGCACCCCGGCCATCCACGTGGCCGGCCCCGACGGCCGGGTCAACGCGTTCTTCGGGCCGGTCGTGGCGCCCATCCCGCGCGGCGAGGACGCCGGCCGGCTCTGGGATGGGGTGCTGCTGGTCGCCGGCACCGACGGGTTCTTCGAGCTGAAGCGGGCGCGTACCCGCCGGCCGATCGAGGGCTGAGCGATGGCACACCTGCTGCCCGCGCCCGGACCGGCGCGCACGCTCGCCCTGGCCCAGCTGGCCAACTCGATCGGCGACGGCGCGTTCCTGGTCACCTCGGCGCTCTACTTCACCCAGGTGGTCGGCCTGTCGCCCGGGCAGGTCGGGCTCGGGCTCTCCCTCGGCTGGGCGGCCGGCCTGCTCGCCGGGATCCCGGCCGGGCACGCCGCCGACCGGCGGGACGCCCGGCTGGTCGCCGCGCTGCTGGCCGCCGGCACCGGACTGGCCGTCGCGGCCTTCCTGGCCGTCCGCCAACCCGTCGCGTTCGTGCTGGTGGCCTGCCTCTACGCGGGCTGCCAGACCGGCCTGGCGGCGGTCCGCCAGGCGCTGCTGGCCCGGCTGGTGGAACCGGAGCGGCGCACCGAGGTGCGGGCCCGGTTGCAGGCGGTGGTCAACGCCGGGCTGGGCCTGGGCGCCGCGCTCGGTGGGCTGGCGTTGGCCGCGCACGCCGCCGGGGCGTACCGCGCGGTGCTGCTGCTGGACGCGGTGGCCTTCGGTGTCGCGGCGCTGCTGCTGCGGCGGCTGCCGGCCCGGCGCCGGCCGGTCGCCCGGCGGGAGGCCGCGGGCGCCCGCCGCGCGGTCTTCCAGGACCGGCGGTACGCACTGCTCACCGCGCTAGACGCGGTGATGATGCTCTACCTGCCGCTGCTCAGCCTGGTGCTGCCGCTGTGGGTGGTCCAGCGCACCGTGGCGCCGTCCTGGCTGGCGGCGGCGCTGCTGGTGGTCAACACGGCGGCGGTGATGCTGGCCCAGGTGCGGGTGGCCCGGCGGGTGGTCGACCCGGCCGGCGCGGCCCGGTCGCTGCGCCGCGCCGGGGCCTGGATGGTCGTCGCGTGCGGGCTCTTCGCGCTGGCCGGCGTCGCCGGCACGCCCGCGCTGGCCGCGGGGATCCTGCTGCTCGGCGCCGGCGCCCAGGTGTACGCCGAGATGGCACACGGCGCCGGCGCGTGGCAGCTCAGCTTCGACCTCGCCCCGGCCGACCAGCACGGCCTGTACCAGGGCTTCTTCGGCAGCGGGGTGCCGGTGGCCCGGATGCTCGGCCCGGTGCTGCTGACCTGGCTGATCGTCGGAGGCGGAGCGCCGGGCTGGCTGGCCTTCGCCGGGCTCTACGCCGCCGCCGCGTTCGGCATCGGCCTCGTGGCGCGGCACGCCGGCCGGCCCGCCCCCCGGGCCCTGGTCGCCTGCGGCTGAGCCGGCGCGCTCCGCGCGGCGCACGCCCCGGCCGACCGCGACCGGGGCGCGCCCCGCGCGGCCGGCATGGCCGGTGCGCGTGGCGTGGCGTGGCGTGGCGTGGCGTGGCGTGGCGAGCGTGGCGTGGCGTGGCGTGGTGAGCGCGGCCCGCGGCGGCGGGGGACAGCGGGCGGCGGGTCCGGTCAGTACCCTCGGCGGACGATGGACCAGAGCATGGTGATCCCCGCGCGCTGCCAGGGACGGCCCGGATGAGCCCGACCCAACGCGCCCTCGACCCCGACCAGGTCCGCCGCTTCGTCGCCGCCTCGCTCGGCCCCGCGCCCCGGGTCACCGAGTGCGGGCCGCTCGCCGGTGGTGGCTTCGCCGCCGTCTGGTGGGTGCACCTGGACGACGGCCGGCGCGTCGTGCTCAAGGTCGGCCCGTTCCCGCACGTGCCGCTGCTGCGCTACGAGCTCGACATGATCGGTGCCGAGGCCCGCTACCTGCGCCTGGTCGCGGCGCGGGCGCCCGCCGTGCCGGTCCCGCCGCTGCTGCACCACGGCAGCGACCCGGAGCTCGGCGACTGGCTGCTCACCGGCCTGCTGCCCGGCCGCACCCTGTGGGACCTGACCCAGGACGGTGTCGACACCGACGAGATCCGCGCCGAGCTGGGTGTGGCGCTCGCCGCGCTGCACCGGGTCACCGGCGAGCACTACGGCTACGAGGGCGACCGGGCCGGCGGCGACACCTGGCGGGCCGCGTACACCGCGATGGTGGGCGACCTGCTCGCCGACGCGGCCGACTGGCGGGTGCCGCTGCCGCTGCCGGCGGAGCGGATCGCGGAGCTGGTGGGCCGGCACGCCGCTGTCCTCGACGCCGTGCGCCGCCCGGCGCTGCTGCACTTCGACGGCTGGGCGGGCAACATCCTCGCCACCGCCGGGCCGGACGGCCGGCTCCGGTTCACCGGCCTGGTCGACGGCGAGCGCTACCTGTGGGGTGACCCGCTGATGGACCTGATCTCGCCGCTGCTCTACCGGCGGGTCGAGGACGAGCCGGACGACCCGCTGGTACGCGCCTACCGGGCGGCCGCGCCGTTCCCGTGGGACGCCGGGGTGCGCCGCCGGCTGGGCCTGTACCGGCTCTACCTGTACCTGCTGATGACCGTGGAGCAGCCCAGCCGGGGCATCACCGCCAGCGACGATCCCGCCCGCGCGGCCCGGCTCGCCGAGCTGCTCGGCCGGGAGCTGTCCGACCTGGACACCTGACCCGGGGCCGGGCCGGCCCGGCGGGACCGGCGCCCGCGCCTCAGCCGGTGGCGGTGGCGAAGACCACGATGTTGTCGGGGTAGTTGCCGGTGTGCGGGTCGAACCGGCCGCCGCAGGTGATCAGGCGCAGCCGGGCCTCCCGGCCCCCGCCGTACACCCGCTCGGTGGGGAAGCGTTCCTTCGGGTACGCCCCGACACCGTCCACGGTGAACCTGGCGACCCGCCCGTCGGCCCGGCCGACCAGCACGCTGTCGCCGGGGCGCAGCCGGCCCAGCTCGAAGAAGACCGCCGGCCCGTTCTGCGAGTCGACGTGTCCGACCAGCACGGCGTTGCCCGCCTCGCCCGGCGTGGGGCCGCGGCGGTACCAGCCGGCGATCTCCGGGTGGTCCAGCGGCGGCACCTGCAGGGCGCCGTCGTCGTCGGTGGCCACCGGGACGATCTCCGCGTCGACGCCGATGCGGGGAATGCTGACCCGGACCGGCTCGGAGCGTGGCAGCACCGGGCCGGGCGTGCCGGAGCGTTCCGCGGTGGGGGCGACCGACGCCCCCGGCTGCGGTGGCCGGGTCCCGGTGGTGCCGAGGCCGGCGGCGACCAGGCCGGCCCCGGTCGCGCCGGCCAGGGTGACCGCGGCGACGAGGGCGACCGTGCGGGCGCCGGGCCGGCTCGCGGGGCGGTGCGGCGACGACAGCTTCCCACCTCCGTCCGAACAGGGCGCGGTGTGCCCGCACCGGTCCGCACCGGCGCGGGCACCCGCCCAGGGATGGTCGTGCCGGCTCCGTCAGGCCGGGCTGGTGGCGCGGCGCCGGCGGCGGACCAGCACGTACGTCCCGCCGGCGATGGCCGCGGCGGCGAGCGCGCCGCCGGCGGCGAGCACCGTGGTGTCCCCGTCCCCGTCCGCACCGCCGGCGCCGGCCTGGGCCCCGCCGATCGGGGTGACCGCGAAGGTGGCCGTGCCGCCGTTGCTGCCGTCGCCGCAGGTGGTGGTGACCGTGTAGGTGCCGAGGGTGAACCCGGCGGTGAAGAGTTCGGCGCTCAGGCCGCCCCCCGCCGCGGCCGTGGTGGACCGGACGTTCTGGTCCCGGTCGGGTCCGGTGACGCGGAAGAGCGCGTCGCCCGCGTTCGGGTTGCAGGTCGTGGTGAGTACGACGGTCCCGCCGACCGGCGTGGTGGCCGGCGAGACGGTGGTGTCCGCGAGCGCGGCGGCCGGAAGCAGCAGGGCGCCGAGGCCCACGCCGATCGCCGCCGAAGCGAGAACTGTCTGTGCCTTCATCCGCGTCTTCCCTCACTTTTCGTCCGCTGACTGCGTGGGACGCCGTTCGGGTGGCCAACTCCGTGACTAGCACCGGTGTGGCCAACACTAGGAGGGTTGCGACGGTCACTCGGCGTAATTGAGAAATCTTCGTTGCCGTCCCGTGTTCCCGGTGCGGGCCCGCCGGTGCCGACATGCCCGGCCAGGCGACCGCAACCCGGACGGCCGGGCCGCCGGCAATCGCCGGTCCCGCGCCGGCTGGCGGGTACGCCCGGTTCGCCCAGCGCCATGCCGGTCGTGCCGGATCCGGCCGTTCGGCGTCCGGCACGGACCGCTCGCCGCACCGGGGCGACCACTCCCGGCGGCTGACCCGCCGCTCAACTCGCGGCGGTGAGCAGGGAGAACTACAGTCGCAGGAACACCACCGGATAGATCGCCACACATATCGCGGTGAGGAGCGAGCCGATGACCAACCCCACCGGAGTCGAGGTCACCGGGGCCGCCCACCCCCGGTACGACGAGATCCTCACCCCCGAGGCGCTGGCCTTCCTCGCCGCGCTGCACCGCGCCTTCGACCCGCGCCGGCGGGAGCTGCTGCGGCGCCGCCGGCACCGGGACGCCGAACTGGCCGCGGGCGCCACCCTGGACTTCCTGCCCGAGACCCGCGCGATCCGCGAGTCGGACTGGCGGGTCGCCGACCCGGCACCCGGGCTCGTCGACCGGCGGGTGGAGATCACCGGGCCCACCGACGCCAAGATGACCATCAACGCCCTCAACTCGAGCGCCCGGGTCTGGCTCGCCGACCTGGAGGACGCCAACACCCCGCGCTGGGAGAACGTCGTCTCCGGTCAGCTCAACCTGCGCGACGCGATCGACGGCAAGCTGGAGTTCACCTCGCCGGAGGGCAAGCGGTACGCCCTGCACGACGGCGAACTGGCCACCATCGTGGTCCGGCCGCGCGGCTGGCACCTCGACGAGAAGCACCTCCTCGTCGACGGCGAACGCACCTCCGGCAGCCTGGTCGACTTCGGCCTCTACCTCTTCCACTGCGCCCGCCGGCAGCTCGACCGGGGCGCCGGCCCGTACTTCTACCTGCCCAAACTGGAGAGCCACCTCGAGGCGCGACTGTGGAACGAGGTGTTCCTGTTCGCCCAGGACCAGCTCGGCATCCCGCGCGGCACGATCCGCGCCACCGTGCTCATCGAGACCTTCCCGGCCGCGTTCGAGATGGACGAGATCCTCCACGAGCTGCGCGAGCACTCCGCCGGCCTGAACGCCGGCCGGTGGGACTACATGTTCAGCGTGATCAAGAAGTTCCGTACCCGGGGGGCGGACTTCCTGCTGCCCGACCGCAACGCGGTCACCATGACCGTGCCGTTCATGCGGGCATACACCGAGCTGCTGGTGCGCACCTGCCACCGGCGGGGCGCGCACGCCATCGGCGGGATGGCCGCGTTCATCCCGAGCCGGCGCGACCCGCAGGTCAACGAGACCGCGCTGGCCAAGGTGCGCGAGGACAAGACCCGCGAGGCCGGCGACGGCTTCGACGGCTCCTGGGTGGCCCACCCCGACCTGGTCCCGGTCTGCCGGGAGGTCTTCGACCGGGTCCTCGGCGACCGGCCCCACCAGCTGCACCGCACCCGCGACGAGGTCCGGGTCACCGCCGCCGAGCTGCTGGACGTGCGCGCCACCCCCGGCGGCCACACCGAGGCCGGGCTGCGCAACGCGGTCAGCGTGGGCGTGCAGTACCTGGCCGCCTGGCTGCGCGGCACCGGCGCGGTGGCCATCTTCAACCTGATGGAGGACGCCGCCACCGCCGAGATCTCCCGCAGCCAGGTCTGGCAGTGGCTGCACAACGGGGTCACCCTCGACGACACCGGCGCGCGGGTCACCCGCGACCTGGTGGAACGGATCGCCGACGAGGAGATCGCCGGGCTGCCCGGCGACCCGGGCGACTACGCCGAGGCCCGGGCCCTGTTCATGGCCGTCGCCGTCGCCGACGACTTCGTCGACTTCCTCACCGTTCCGGCGTACGAACGGATGCCCTGACCGACGACCGACCGCGACGCGGAGGTGGGCGATGAGCACGACCCCGACGGACCTCGACGCTCTCGCCGCCACCCTGCGCGCCGCCATCGGCGCCGAGCGGGTGATCAGCGACCGGCAGCAGCTGCGCACCTACGAGTGCGACGGGCTGGCCCGGTACCGGGTGGTGCCGGGACTGGTCGCGCTCCCCGCCGACGCCGCGCAGTGCGCCGCCGTGGTCCGCGCCTGCGCGGCCGCCGGCACGCCGTTCGTCGCCCGCGGCGCCGGCACCGGGCTCTCCGGCGGGGCGCTGCCGCACGCCCACGGCGTGCTCGTGGTGACCTCCACGATGCGCGACATCGTCGAGGTCGCCCCCGACGACGAGCGGGCCGTGGTGCAGCCCGGCGTGATCAACCTGGCGGTCAGCCGGGCCGCCGCCCCGCACGGCTACTACTACGCCCCCGACCCGTCCAGCCAGCAGATCTGCTCGATCGGCGGCAACGTGGCGGAGAACTCCGGCGGCGCGCACTGCCTGAAGTACGGCTTCACCACCCACCACGTCACCGGGCTGGAGGTGGTCACCCCGGACGGGGAACGGGTGCGCCTCGGCGGCCGCGCCCCGGACACCCCCGGCTACGACCTGCTCGGCGCGTTCGTCGGCTCGGAGGGCACCCTGGGCATTGCCACCGAGGTCACCGTCCGGCTGACCCGGCTGCCCGAGTCGGTGCGGACCCTGCTGGCCGCGTTCGGCTCCACCGACCAGGCGGGCGCGGCCACCTCGGCGGTGATCGCGGCCGGCGTGGTGCCCGCGGCGGTGGAGATGATGGACGCGCTGGCCATCTCCGCGGCCGAGGCGGCCGTGCACTGTGGCTACCCGGCCGGCGCCGGGGCGGTGCTCATCGTCGAGCTGGACGGCCCGGCGCCGGAGGTCGACGCCCAGTTCGCCCAGGTGGAGGCGCTCTGCCGGGAGAACGGGGCGTTCGAGATCCGGATCGCCGCCGACGACGCCGAGCGGGCGCTGTTCTGGCGGGGACGCAAGTCCGCGTTCGCCGCCGTCGGGCGGATCAGCCCCGACTACATCGTCCAGGACGGGGTGATCCCGCGGACCGCCCTGCCGGAGGTGCTGCGGCGCATCGACGCGCTCTCCGCCGAACACGGCATCCGGGTGGCCAACGTCTTCCACGCCGGCGACGGCAACCTGCACCCGCTGGTCCTCTTCGACGCCGCCGTCGACGGGCAGGCCGAACGCGCCGAGGAGGTCTCCGGGGCGATCCTCGACCTCTGCGTCACCCACGGCGGCTCGATCACCGGCGAGCACGGCGTCGGCGTGGACAAGGCGAAGTACCTGCCGCGCATGTTCACCGACGACGACCTGGACACCATGCACCTGCTGCGCTGCGCGTTCGACCCGGACGGGCTGGCCAACCCGGGCAAGGTCTTCCCGACGCCCCGGCTCTGCGGGGAGATCCCGGGCCGGCGCAGCGGCGTGCACCCGGCGCAGGCGGCCGGCCTCGCGGAGGTGTTCTGATGCCCGCCGACCGGATCCTCGACCGGCTCCGGGCGGCGGCCCGGGCGGCCGCCGCGGACCCGCCCCGCCCGGTCCGGGTCCCGGGTCGGGCCGCCGCCGATCCTGGGCCGGACGGGGACGAGCCGGTCCGCCCCGCCGGCGCGGCCGACACGATCGCCGGGGTGCCGGCCCGCTACCTGGCCACCCCGCGCGACACCGCGCAGGCCGCCGCCGTGCTGCGGGCCGCGGCCGGGCTAGAGCTGGCGGTGACCGTGCGCGGCGGCGGCACCAAGCAGGACTGGGGCAACCCGCCCCGCCGCCTCGACCTGATCCTCGACACCACGGCCCTGGCCGGGGTGGTCGAGCACGCCGCCGGCGACCTGATCACCGTGGTCCGCGCCGGCACCGCGCTGGACCTGCTGGCCAGCACCCTGGCCGGCGCCGGCCAGCAGCTCGCCGTCGACCCGCCGGTCACCGGCGGCACCGTCGGCGGGGCCGTCGCCACCAACACCGCGGGCCCCCGCCGCCTGCTCTACGGCACCCCCCGCGACCTGCTCATCGGGGTCACCCTGGTCCGCGCCGACGGGGTGGTCGCCCGGGCCGGCGGCAAGGTGGTCAAGAACGTCGCCGGCTACGACCTCGGCAAGCTCGTCGCCGGGGCGTACGGGACGCTGGGGCTGATCACCGAGTGCGCCTTCCGGCTGCACCCGCTGCCGGCGGCCGCCGCGTACGTGTCCCGGACGGTCGACGACCCCGCCGCGGCCGGCCGGCTCGCCGCGGCCGTACGTGCCGGCCAGCTCGTGCCGGCCGGGCTGGAGGTGGACGCCCCGCCCGACGGCCCGGCCACGGTCACCGTGCTGATCGAGGGCACCCGGGCCGGGGTGGCCGCCCGGGCCGCCGCCGCCCGGCGGCTGCTCGGCGCCGGCGCCAGGAGCACCGACCGGCCGCCCGGGGGGTGGGGGAGTCTGCCGTGGACGGCCGGCGGCACCGGGCTGAAGCTGACCGCCGCGCTCTCCGGCGTACCCCGGTTGCTCGCCGACGCCCGCGCGGCGGCCGAGCGGCACGGGCTGCCCCTGGCCCTGCGCGGCTCGGCCGGCGTCGGCGTCCTCTACGCGGGGCTGCCCGGCCCGGCCGACCCGGAGCGGGTCGCCGCCCTGGTGGACACGGTACGGACGGCCACCGCCGCGGTGGCCGGGCACACCGTCGTGGTCACCGCGCCCCCGGCGGTGCGGGCGCGGGTCGACCTGTGGGGGCCGGTCGACGGCCTGGCGCTGATGCGCCGGATCAAGCAGCGCTTCGACCCGGACGCCCGGCTGGCGCCCGGCCGATTCGTGGGAGGCATCTGATGGGCATCCCGCACCAGTCCGGCCGCGACCCGAGCGCCGCGTCCGCCGCCGGCCGCCCGGCCGGCGAGCCGGTCACCGCACCGGCCGGCCGCCGCCCGGCCGGCGACCCGGACGCGCCCGCCGGCAGCCGCCCGGTCGACGCGCTCGCCGCGGCCGCCGGCGAACCCGCCTTCGACGCCCACCACCCGCCCGCCGCCGAGCTGATCGCCGACTGCGTGCACTGCGGCTTCTGCCTGCCCACCTGCCCCACCTACGTGCTGTGGGGCGAGGAGATGGACTCGCCCCGGGGGCGGATCCACCTGATGAAGGTCGGCCTGGAGGGCGAGCCGCTGACCGACTCGATGGCCACCCACTTCGACCGCTGCCTCGGCTGCATGTCCTGCGTCACCGCCTGCCCGTCCGGGGTGCGCTACGACCGGCTGATCGCCGACACCCGGCAGCAGGTGCACCGCCGGCACCGCCGCGGCCCGCAGGACCGGGCGCTTCGCTCGGCCGTCTTCGCGCTCTTCCCGTACCCGAGGCGGCTGCGGCTGCTGCGCGGGCCGCTGCGCGCGTACCGGGCCAGCGGGCTGCGCCGGCTGCTGGCCCGGACCGGGCTGCTGGAGCGGCTCGCACCCACCCTCGCGGCGCTGGACCGGCTCACCCCGCCGCTGCGCCGGCGACCCCGGTTGCCCGCCCGGCTGCCCGCCGCCGGCCCCCGGCGGGCGGTGGTCGGCATGCTCACCGGCTGCGTCCAGGACGCGTTCTTCCCCGAGGTCAACGCCGCCACCGCCCGGGTGCTCGCCGCCGAGGGCTGCGACGTGGTGATCGGGCCGGGGCGGCAGGGCTGCTGCGGGGCGCTGAGCGTGCACAACGGACGGGAGGAGGAGGCCCGCCGGTTCGCCCGCCGGCTGCTCGACACGTTCGCCACCGCCGGGCTGGACTTCTTCGTGGTCAACGCGGCCGGCTGCGGTTCCACCCTCAAGGAGTACGGCGAGCTGCTCCGGGACGACCCGCGCTACGCCGCGCTCGCCGCCGACTTCGCCGCCAAGGTCCGCGACCTGTCCGAGCTCCTCGACGAGTTGGGCCCGGTCGCCACCCGGCATCCGCTGCCGGTGACCATCGCATACCACGACGCCTGCCATCTGGCCCACGCCCAGGGCGTCCGGGAGCAGCCGCGCCGGCTGTTGCGCGGCATCCCCGGGCTGGAGCTGCGGGAGATCGCCGACCCGGAGCTGTGCTGCGGCTCGGCGGGCGTGTGGAACGTGCTCAACCCCGGGCCGGCCGCCGAACTCGGCGACCGCAAGGCCCGCACCGTGCTGGCCACCGGGGCGCGGCTGCTCGTCACGGCCAACCCCGGTTGCCTGATGCAGGTCGCCGCCTCGGTGGCCCGCGCCGGCGGCGAGCTCGCGCTGGCACACACCGCACAGGTCCTCGACGCGTCCCTCCAACACCGGGACGTCGAGGAGTTGCTCGGCGCCGGTTCCGCTCGCCCCGATCCGGGTCGGGCGGGCCCCGCGCACACCTCACCACCCGATCCAGAAGCGTCGAGGTGACCCATGTTCGACCAGTTCACCGTCGTCACCGACCCGGTCGGTGACTCCGTAGCGCTCTCGGCCATCTTCGCGGTCCTGCCCCTGCTCACCCTCTTCGTCCTGCTCGGCGTGCTCAAGGTGCGGGCCTGGCTGGCCGGGCTGATCTCCCTCGCCGTCGCGCTGGTCGTGGCGGTCGTCGTGTACGCCATGCCGGCCGGGCAGGCGCTGCTCTCGGCCACCGAGGGCGCCGCGTTCGGCTTCTTCCCGATCCTCTGGATCGTCATCAACGCGATCTGGGTCTACAACCTGACCGTCGAGAGCGGACACTTCGACGTGCTGCGCCGCTCCTTCGAGCGGGTCAGCCCGGACATGCGGATCCAGGCCATCATCATCGCGTTCTGCTTCGGCGCGCTGCTGGAGGCCCTCGCCGGTTTCGGCACCCCGGTGGCGATCACCGTGGTGATGCTGATGGCGCTCGGCTTCCGCCCGATCCACGCGGCCTCGGTGTCGCTGCTGGCCAACACCGCGCCGGTGGCGTTCGGCGCGCTCGCCACCCCGATCGTCACCCTGGCCAGCGTCAGCGGCGGCGCCAACCCGGACCCGCGGCTCACCGTGGACACCCTCGGCGCGATGGTCGGCCGGCAGACCCCGGTCCTCGCCGTGGTCGTGCCGCTGATGCTGGTCGCCCTGGTCGACGGGCGGCGCGGCATCCGGCAGACCTGGCCGGCCGCGCTGGTCGCCGGCGTGTCGTTCGGCCTCGCGCAGTTCGTCGCCGCCAACTACATCTCGGTGCCGCTGACCGACATCGTGGCGGCGCTGGTGTCGGCCGCCGCGGTGGTGCTGCTGGTCCGGGTCTGGCGTCCGCAGACCCCGGCCGACCTGGGCCGCGAGGCGGCCGTGGTGCCGGCGGCCCGGGAGCCCGCCGAGGCCGGGCTGGCCGGTCCGGGCGCCGTCCGGGCCGCCGCCGGCCCGTCCCGGGGTACGGCCGCCAGCACCGCGGCGCCGGGCCTGGACGGCACCGGTGGCGAGACTCCACCGGGTGAGCCGCGGGTCGACGTGGACCCGTCCAGCGGCCGGCACCGGGCCGGCGACGGGTTGGCGCCGCGCCCGGCCGACCAGGTCCCGGCCGCCGGCCCGCGCCTCGCCGACACCCCGGCCGAGGTGGCCCGCGCGTACGCCCCGTACCTGATCATCATCGCGATCTTCTCGATCGCGAACCTGGGCCCGGTCAAGGACGCCCTGGCCGGGGAGCCGTGGACGGTCAAGTTCGGCTGGCCGGGCCTGGACATCCTGGCCGGCAACGGCAAGCCGCTCTCCTCGACCACCTTCACGCTGAACTGGCTGCCCGCGGCCGGCACGCTGATGATCCTCGCCGGCGTGCTCACCGCGCTGGTGCTGCGGGTCTCCGCCGGCCAGGCCCTGCGGGCGTACGGGCGCACCTACGCCGAGCTGCGCTACGCGATCGTCACGGTGATGGCGGTGCTGGCCCTGGCGTACGTGATGAACCAGTCCGGGCAGACGAACACGCTCGGCGCGTTCCTCGCCGCGGCCGGCGGGGCGTTCGTGTTCCTCTCCGCGATCCTCGGCTGGATCGGGGTGGCGGTGACCGGTTCGGACACCTCCTCCAACGCGCTCTTCGGTGCGTTGCAGGTGCAGACCGCGGCCCGGGCCGGGCTGGACCCGCTGCTGCTGGCCGCGGCCAACTCCTCCGGCGGGGTACTCGGCAAGATGATCAGCCCGCAGAACCTGGCGATCGCCGCCGGCGCGGTCGGTATGGCCGGCCGGGAGGGGGAGATCTTCCGCAAGGTCTTCGGCTGGAGTCTGGTGCTGCTGCTGATCATGTGTGTGCTGGTGGCGTTGCAGGGCTCGCCGGTGCTGAGCTGGATGGTGCCCTGACCCGGCGCCCCGCCGTGCGGGTGCCCGGGGCGGCGCCGGGACAGGACCAACGGCCCTGACCGCGACCGCCCCGGGCGCGCCACGGTGGAACCATGAGCACGACAGCGCGTCCGGCCCGGCCCGCGCCGGCCTGCCCGATCCGCCCCGGCGAGCCGTGCACCCTCTGCCAGGTCGACGTGACCGGCCCGCAGGACTGCGGCCTGGTGTGGCTGGTGATGGGCGACGACGAGCTGCGCGAGGGCGTGCACCGTACCCGCCTGGCCACCCTCGGCACCCGGCTCCGCCGGCTCACCGCCGCCGGCTGGCGGCGCTGACCGCCGCCGACTGACGGCGCTCACCCGGGCGGCGGCTCGGGCCGGACCAGGCCGGTGTCGTAGGCGAAGACGACGGCCTGGATCCGGTCCCGCAGGCCGAGCTTGGTGAGGACGGCCGAGACGTGCGTCTTCACCGTCGCGGTGCTCAGGTAGAGCCGATCGGCGATCTCCGCGTTCGACAGCGCCCGCGCGGTCAACGTCAGCACCTCCACCTCCCGGGCGGTGAGCGTGGCGAGCTTCCCGGTGGCCACCGCGGGGCCGGGCAACCGGTCGGCGAACCGGTCCAGCAGCCGCCGGGTCACCGTGGGCGCCAGCAGCGCCTCGCCGCGGGCCACCACCCGGACCGCCTCCGCGAGGTCCCCGGGCCGGGTGTCCTTGAGCAGGAAGGCGCTGGCCCCCGCGCGCAGCGCCGCGTAGACGTGCTCGTCCAGGTCGAAGGTGGTGAGCATGATCACCCGGGCCGGGTTGCCGCCGGCCACCAGCTGCCGGGTGGCCGCGATGCCGTCCTGCCGGGGCATCCGGACGTCCATCAGCACCACGTCGGGGCGGGTGCGCTCGGCCACCGCGACCGCCTCGATGCCGTCGGCGGCCTCCCCGACGACGGTCAGGTCCGGCCGGGCCTCGATGATCATCGCGAGGCCGGCGCGGATCAGGTCCTGGTCGTCGGCGACCACCACGCGTACGGTCACGGTGCCACCTCCGTTCGCGACTGCGGGGCTTGCACAGTCGGCGCACTCCTCGCACTCCTCGCGCTCACCGTGCCGCGCCGACCGGCAGCTGGGCGTGGACCCGGAACCCGCCGGCGGGCAGCGGGCCGGCGTCCAGCGTGCCGCCGAGCAGCCGGGCCCGCTCCCGCATCCCGACGATGCCGCGCCCCGCGTCGACCCCGGCGCGGCGCGGCGGCGCGGTGCCGTCGTCGACCACCTCCAGCCGCAGCACGCCGTCGGCGTACCGGACGCTGACCTCGGCCGTCGTGGCGTGGCTGTGCCGCAGCGCGTTGGTCAGCGACTCCTGCACGATCCGGTACGCCGAGAGCTGCACCCCGCCGGGCAGGTCCTCGGCGCCGTCGTCCCGGCTCATGGTCACCCGCAGGCCGACCGCCCGGACGGCGTCGGCGAGGGCGTCGAGCTGCGCCAGGCCGGGCTGGGGGCCGTCCGGGTCGGCGCCGTCGTCGACGGCCAGGGCGTGCAGCATGGCCCGCAGTTCGGCGAGCGCGGACCGGGCGGCCGCACCGATCGAGCCGAGCGCGGCCCGGGCCCGTTCCGGCTGCTGGTCGAAGACGTCCTCGGCGGCGGCGGCCTGCACGGCGATCACGGCCACGTGGTGGGCCACCACGTCGTGCAGCTCGCGGGAGATCCGCTCCCGCTCCCGGGCGAGCACCTGCCGCTGCCGGTCCCGCCGCCGCTGCGCGCGCCCCCGTTGCAGCTCGCCGAGCGCCCAGCCGAGGCTCACCGCGGTCACCGCCAGCAGCAGGTCCCGCCAGCCGCCGGTGACCAGTTCCCACGGGGTCGGGGCGAGCAGCAGCCCCAGCGCCACCAGGGAGACCCGGGGCGGGCGCAGCCGCGCGAGGTACGCCAGCGGGATGCCGATGAGGCCGAGCCAGCCGATCCCTGGGCAGAGCACCTCCAGCCCGATGCCGGCGAGCGCGGCCACCGCGAGGGCGTACTCCGGGCGCCGGCGGATCCACAGCAGGCAGCTGGCCTGCCCGGCGGCGAGGCCGACCGCGACGGCGGTTCCGGCCGCGCCGGCGGGGCGGGCCTGCGGGTCGAGCAGCGAGATGAGCAGCAGACCGAAGGTCAGGACGGCGAAGCCACCGTCGATCAGTGGCAGGACGCGGGCGCGGCACGGGCGGTTCACGACCCGGATGCTAGGCCGCCGACCCGCCCGGCCTCATCGGTCGCGAGACGGAGATCCGCCGCAACGCGGTCCTCGAGACGGAGCGGCGGACCCGTCCGCGGGGCGATCCGCGCGGCACCGGCCCCGGCCTAGCGTGGCTGGCACGTCGGCCCCGCACCGGGTCCGCACAATCGTTGGAGGTACCGCGATGGAGACCATCACCACGCCGGCCGGCCCGCCGGTGGCCGCCGCGCCGGCCGGGCGCCGCCGGGCGCGGCTGCTGGCGGTGCTCGCCGCCACCGTCGCCACCCTGGTCGTCTGGGTCATCGCCGAGCCGATCGCCGGGGTGGAGCTGGCCGTCCAGGGCGGTGGCGGCGAGCAGTCGGTCACCCCGGTGGCGGTCGCGCTCTCCACCGTGGTCGCCGGACTGGCCGGCTGGGCGCTGCTCGCGCTGCTGGAGCGGTTCACCACCCGTCCCCGGGCGGTGTGGACCGCCGTCGCGCTGGGTGTGCTCGTGGTGTCGCTGCTCGGGCCGCTGGGCGGGGGAGTGGGTACGGCGGCCACGGTGACCCTGGTGGTCATGCACCTGGCCGCCGCCGCCGTGCTGGTCCCGCTGCTGCGCCGCACCGCCAGCCGCTGACGGCGGGCGCGGTGCACGCCGCGCCGCGCTGGACCGCGTCGCACCCGCACCCCGACGCGTCGGACCGCGCCGCGCTGGAGCGGGTCGGCCTGGCACCGAAAAGCTAGCCTCCTAGGATGCCGTACAGGGTGTGCGGCGCCCGGCCCGACCGCGGCTCGGGCCACGATCACCGTCGACGGGCGGCGTTCACTCGCCGGTGCGGCCGTCGATCAGCTCGCGGGCGATGTCGAGGTGGCCGGCGTGCCGGGCGTACTCCTGGAGGACGTGGAACAGGATCGCGGCGAGGGTGGGGCGGCGGGCCGGGTCGGTGAACCGGCCGCCCAGCGCGGCGGGGGTGTCCAGCGGGTGGGTGGTGACGATCTCCCGGGTCCGCTGCCCGCCCCGGCGCAGGGCGGCCAACACGTCGTCGACGCGTTCGGCCGGGTCGACGTGCCAGCGGTCGTCGGCGTCGTCGCCCCACGGGTCCGGCACCGGTTCGCCGAGGAAGCCCCAGACGAACCAGCGCCGCTCCATGAAGGTCAGGTGGTTGACCAACGCGACCAGGGTCCAGCCGGACGGTACCCGGCTGCGGCGCGCCTGCGCGTCGGTCAGTCCGGCCACCCGGTCGGCCACCGTGTCCCGGTAGTAGTCCAGGTAGGTGAGGAAGAGCGCCGGCACGTCGGACGACGGCCCGGGCTCGGGGAACGGCACGCGCATGCCGGCAGTGTGCCCGATGGGGGCGACGGTCACGCCCGCCAGAACTGGCGGGGGGCGTAGCCCTCGCGGCGCAGCCAGTGCTCGGTGTAGACGATCCGTTCGGCCGGCACCACCACGAGCGGCCCGGTGGGCGGCTCGTCCAGCGACCGGGACCGCTCCACGTGGTCGGACTGCCAGCGGTACGCCGGCCAGTACTGGGCGAAGTCGGGGTCGCCGGGGTGCAGCACCCGGGCCCGGCCGAAGACCTGCGCGCCGCGGCTGCTGGCCTGGCCGACCAGCGGCGCGAAGATCCCGATCGAGACGCGCGGGTCGGCGGCGAGGTTGCGCATCTTCGGCGAGTCGGCGACCGCGGTGAACATCAGCGTGAGGTCCAGGTGGAAGTAGCGCACCGGGGTGGCCAGCGGACCGTCCGGGCCGGCGGTGGCGAGCACGCACATGTTCTGCGAGGAGAGCAGGTTGAGGATGCGCTCCCGCAGCCGGTCGCGGTCGAGGCGGGCGGTGGGGGCGGGACCGGCGAGCCAGGGGTTGGTGACGGGCATGGGTGATCTTCCCATGCCCCGGCCGGCGGATGACGGGGCGTACCCCGGGCGGGAAAACTCGCTCGGTCCGGCCCGCCGTGGCTGGTAGCTTCCCTCGCCGTGACGACGGGGACGACGGGGGACCGGCTCGACGGGCGCTTCGCCCGGCTCTGGGCGGCCAGCACCATGTCGGCGCTGGGCAGCGGGATGGCGACCGTGGCCGCGCCGCTGTACGTGGCGTCGCGGACCGACGATCCGCTCGTGGTGGCGGCCGGCGCCGCCGTGGGCTGGCTGCCCTGGCTGCTCTTCGCGCTGCCCGGCGGGGTGCTGGTGGACCGGGTCGACCGGCGCCGGCTGATGGTGGTCATCGACTGGGTACGGGTGGTCGTGCTGGCCGTGCTGGCCGCCGCGATGTTCGCCGACCGGGCCGGGATCGTCCTGCTCTACGCGGTGCTGTTCGTGGTCAACGCCGGCGAGGTGGTGTTCCGCACCGCCGCCCAGGCGGTCGTGCCCGCGGTGGTGCCCCGGTCCCGGCTGGAACGGGCCAACGGCTGGCTGGGCGGCGGCACCCAGGTCATGCAGAACATGGTCGCCGGCCCGCTCGGCGGCCTGCTGTTCGTGCTGGCCGCGGCCATCCCGTTCGCGGTCAACGCCGGCACGTACGCGCTCAGCGCCGTACTGGTCGGGCTGGTCGCCGGGTCGTTCCGGACCGGGCCGGACCGGGGTGCGCGTCGTTCGGTGCGCGCGGAGGTGGCCGACGGTTTCCGCTGGCTGCTGGGGCACCGGCTGCTGCGCACCATGACCCTGCTGATCGGCCTGCTCAACGTCACCCTCACCGCCGCCCTCGCGGTGCTGGTGCTGCTCGCCACCGACCGCCTGGGCCTCGGCTCGGTGGGCTACGGCGCGCTCTTCACCTGCCTGGCCGTCGGCGGGCTGCTCGGCGCGGCCGCCGGGGACCGGCTGGTCGCCGCGATCACCGCCACCTGGACGGTCCGGGTCGGCCTGCTCATCGAGGCCGGCCTGCACCTGGCCCTGGCCGCGTCGCGCAGCGCCGTGGTGGTCGGGGTGGCGCTGTTCGCGTTCGGGGTGCACTCCTCGCTGTGGAACATCGTGGCGAACTCGCTGCGCCAGCGGCTCACCCCGCCCGCCCTGCTGGGCCGGGTGGGCAGCACGAACCTGTTCCTCGCCGCCGGCGGCAACTGCGTCGGCGCGCTGCTCGGCGGGGTGGTCGCCGGCCGGTTCGGGATCACCGCGCCGTACTGGGTGGGGTTCGTGGTGGCGGTCGCGGTGATCGTGGCGACCTGGCGGGTGTTCGACCGGGCCACCGTCGCCGCCGCGTACGCCGATCCGGCCCCGGACGCCCCGGAGCCGGCCGCGACCGCCCGTTGAGCGGGGCCGGTCAGTCCGGCACCGGCAGGGTCGCGCCCCGCGCGGCGGCCTGGTGCGCCAGCTCGATCAGCGCCACCACGTGCGCCGAGTCGGCCGGGTCCACCGGCATCGGCGTGCCGTCCCGCAGCGCCGCCTCGACCTGGGCGTAAAAGTCCTGGTAGCGGCCGGCCTCGGTGGGGACGGCCCGGAGGTCGCCGTCGACGCCGAGCTGCCCGTACCGGTCGGGGGTGACCTCGCCCCAGCCGGGGCTGCCGGGCCGGCCGCCGTCGCGCAGCGCCGCCTCCTGCGGGTCGAGACCGTAGCTGGTGTAGGCGGCGCGGTCGCCGAGCACCCGGAACCGGGGCCCGAGCTGCGCGGTCACCGCGCCCATCCAGAGCTGGGACCGCACGCCGTTGGTGTGGGTGAGCGCGACGAAGGCGTCGTCGTCCACCTCGGCGCCGGGCCGGCGCCGGTCCACCTCGGCGTAGACCCGCGCGACCGGGCCGAACAGCTGCACCGCCTGGTCGATCAGGTGCGCGCCGAGGTCGAACAGCGCCCCACCGGCCCCGCCCGGGGCGGCGCTCTCCCGCCAGCCCGGCTTGATCGCCGGTCGCCACCGCTCGAACCGCGACTCGAACCGGTTCACCCGGCCCAGCTCGCCCGCCTCGACCAGGCGGCGCACGGTCCGGAAGTCGCCGTCCCAGCGCCGGTTCTGGAAGGCGGTCAGCGGCACGCCCGCGGCGGCGGCCGTGGCGATCAGCGCGTCCGCCTCGGCCGAGGTCGGCGCGAGTGGCTTGTCCACCACGACCGGCAGCCCGGCGGCCAGCGCGGCCCGGGCCATCGGCACGTGCTGCCGGTTCGGCGTGGCCACCACGACCAGGTCCAGGTCGGCCGCCCCCGACCAGAGCTGCTCGGGGGCGTCGAGCAGGTGGGCGTCGGGGTGTTCGGCGCCGGCCTGCGCGCGGCGCCGCGGATCGCCGGTGACCACGGCGGCCAGCCGCAGCCCGGGGGTCGCGGCGACCAGCGGGGCGTGGAACACCCGCCCGGCGATCCCGTACCCCAGCAGCCCCACCCGCAGCGGTTCCCGCGCCATGCCGCCCCCGTTCTCGATGATCCCCTGCGAATCTACGCGCCGCGTCGGGGCGGGGACGGCGGGTCCGGTGCGCCGGCGCCCGGCGGGGTGTGGCAGCGTGGGCGGGTGCCCTCGTCCCCGCTCGACGTCGACCTCGCGCTGGTGGGCGGCGGTGGTGCCGCCTCCCTAGTGCTGGCCGCCCTCGGCGGGCACGAGCTGGCCGGCCTGCGGGTCGCCGTGGTCGATCCGGTGCGCAAGCGCGGCCAGGACCGCACCTGGGCGTTCTGGGGCGTCCCGGGCACCGACCTCGACCCGCTGTTGAGCGCCAGCTGGTCGCGGGTGGAGGTGGTCACGCCGGCCGCCCGCCGCGTGCTGTCGCTGGACCCGCTGCGGTACGCGATGCTCCGGTCCGCCCCGGTCTACGACCGGGCGGCCGCGGCGGAACGCCGGCTGGGCGCGGTGCGGATCGAGGTGCCCGCCGGGCGGCTGCGCGACGACGGCGACCGGGTGACCGTGCACGATCCGGCCGGGCGGGCGCTGCTGCGGGCCGGCTGGGTGCTCGACTCGCGGCCCCGGCCGCCGGCGCGGCCCGGGCGGACCAACTGGTTGCAGCACTTCCGCGGCTGGTGGCTGGCCGCCGACCGGCCCACCTTCGACCCGGACCGGGCGGTGCTGATGGACTTCCGCACCCCGCAGCCGGACCGTGGGGTCTCCTTCGGCTACGTGCTGCCGGTCGACGACCGGTACGCGCTGGTCGAGTACACCGAGTTCTCCGCCGCCCCGCTGAGCGACGCCGGGTACGACCGGGCGCTGCGCGGCTACGCCGGCCTGCTCGGCCTGGACCTGACCGGGCTGCGGGTGCGGGAGGTCGAGAACGGGGTGATCCCGATGACCGACGGGCCGTTCGTCGGCCGCCCGTCGCCCCGGGTGGTCCGCCTCGGCACCGCCGGCGGGGCCACCCGCCCGTCCACCGGGTTCACCTTCTCGGCGATGCTGCGGCAGGCCGACCAGGTGGCCCGGGCGCTGGCCGCCGGCCGGCCACCGGTGCCGGCGCCCGCGTACCCGGCCCGGCACCGGTGGATGGACGCGGTGGCGCTGCGCGCCCTGGACCGGGGGCACGTGGGTGGGGTGGCGTTCTTCGACCGGCTGTTCGCGCGCAACCCGGCGGAGCGGGTGCTGCGCTTCCTCGACGGGGCCACCTCGCCGGCCGAGGAACTGGCGGTGATGCGGTCCAGCCCGCTGCTGCCGATGACCGGCGCGGTGCTCGGCGACGCCGCCGGCCGGCTGCGCGCCCGGCTGCGCCGTCCGCCGGCCGCCCCCGGGCCCGAGGGCGGGCCGGGGACCGCCGGTCAGGCCGGTTCGTAGCCGGCCACCGCGTCGCGGACCAGCCGGCGCAGGCCCTCCATCGGGTCGCCGTCGCCCGCACCGAGCCGGTTGCGCAGCGCCGCCACCGTCAACCCCAGTTCCGGGTACGCGAAGGCGAGGCTGCCGCCGCTGCCGGCGGTGCCGAACGAGCCGTCGGTGTCCACCGCGTAGCCGAGGCCGAAGGTCACCTCGGCGCCGAAGACCCAGTCCGCGCCGCGCGCCGCGACCGCGGACACCTCGCTGAGGCGGGCCGGGGAGATCAGCCGCACCCCGTCGACCGGGCCGAGCAGCGCCGCGTACATCCGGGCGATCCCGCGCGCGGTCATCGTGCCGACCGCCGGCACGTCGGCGCGCAGCACGTCCGGCCGGCTGCCGATGGTGGCGTCCGGACGCACCGCGGGCGGAGCCACGGCGTCGAAGTTCGGCAGGTTC
This sequence comes from Micromonospora sp. NPDC049836, assembly GCF_044465125.1. NCBI lineage: Bacteria > Bacillati > Actinomycetota > Actinomycetes > Micromonosporales > Micromonosporaceae > Micromonospora > Micromonospora sp. NPDC049836. The sequence continues at coordinate 408,475 of NZ_JBITLH010000004.1, read as the reverse complement.
TCGCCGGCGTACGTCATCAGCGCCGCCAGGCCGGCGTCCTCGAGCCGGGCCAGCCGGGGCAGCTGCGCCTCGGGTACGCCCAGGAACAGCTCGTCGGCCAGCCCGAGCGGCCCGGCGACCTCCTCGGCCAGCACCTGCGAGACCGGTTTGCCGGTGACCCGCCGGACCACCTCGCCGACCAGCCAGCCCCACGTCCAGGCGTGGTACGCGACCTGCTCACCGGGTGCCCAGCGGGGCGTGGCGTCGGCGAGCAGCGCGCACATCCGGTCCCAGTCGGTGAAGTCCGCCGGGGTGATGTCGGCCGGCAGGGCCGGCAGCCCGGCGGTGTGGGTGAGGGCGTGCCGCAGGGTGATGCGGTCCTTGCCGTGCCGGGCGAACTCCGGCCACACCTCGGCGATGCGCAGGTCGTAGTCGAGCCGGCCGCGCTCGGCCAGCACGTGCACCACGGTGGCGGTGAGCGCCTTGCCGGTGGAGACCGCGTGGATCGGGGTGTCGGCGGTCAGCGGCCGGCCGGTGCTGGCGTCGGCCAGGCCGGCCTGCTCCTCGATCAGCGGCGCGCCGTGCAGGTAGGCGGCCACCTGCACCCCGGTCTCGCGGCCGGAGCCGACCAGTTCACCGATCGTGGCGCGTACCTCGGCCCGCAGGCCGTCCCAGCGTCCGTCCATGATCGGTGAGCCTGCCAGGCCGGCGGGGGGATGTCGCGCGAATTCCCGGCGGCGCGCCACGACCTTCCGGCCCGGCCCGGGGGCGCTCAGCTCCGGTCGTGGATCAACGCCAGGAGCCGGCCGTGGGTCTCGGCGTCCGCCGCCGCGACCAGGCCCCGGCTGCCCGGCCCGGGTCGTTCGCCGTCGAGCCCGGTGACCACGCAGCCGGCGGCCCGGCACAGCGCGATGCCCGCGGCGAAGTGCACGCTGGCGGACAGGTCGTCGCCGTCGGTGACGTACCCGGCGCGCCGGCCGGCGGCCACCCAGGCCAGCGCCAGCGTGGTGGACACCACTCGGGGCCGGAACCCGGCGATGAAGTCCGGGTGCGCGAGCAGATCCACGGCCCGGAACCCGGGGGCGCTCGGAAACGGCGGATCCAGGTTGACGTCCACCAGGCCGGTGGCGGGCGTCGGGGTCAGCGGGGTGTCGGTCCCGGCGTGCCGCAGCCGGGCGGTCACCCCGTCGGTGAAGAAGACCTCGCCGGCGAACGGGTCGGCGACCGCCGCCGCGCCCTCGGCCAGCGCCACGTTGACGGCCACCAGCATGCCGCCGGAGGCGTAGTTCAGCGTGCCGCAGAGGGGATCCACCAGCCAGCGGCGGGCGGCGTCGGCGCGGCCCTGCTGCCCGCCCTCCTCGCCGAGCACCGCGTCGTCCGGGCGCGCCGCCTTCAGCACGGCCAGGATGGCCTGCTCGGCGGCCAGGTCGGCGCTGGTGGCGAAGTCCCCGCCGCCCTTGTCGACGCGGTCGAGGCGCTGCCCGTACTGCTCGCGCACCACGTCCGCGCCGGCGGCCGCCGCGGCGACCGCGACGCCGGCGTCGTCCAGCCCGGTATGGGAATCGATCATGGCGGCAGGGTATCCGGCCCGCACGGTGCCCGACGGCCCGTGTGCCGCCCGACGGCCCGCGCGGTGCCCGGCGGCCCGCGCGGCGGGTCGGGTGGTCCCGGCGGCCGGCGCAGCCGGTAGGTTGCCGGCATGACGGAGGCGGCGACCGGCGGGATCGTGGAGATCTGGACGGACGGGGCGTGCAGCGGCAATCCCGGCCCGGGTGGCTGGGGTGCGCTGCTGCGCTGGGGCGGGCACGAGCGCGAGCTGTGCGGCGGCGAGGCGAGCCCGACGACGAACAACCGGATGGAGCTGACCGCCGCGATCCGCGCGCTGGAGAGCCTGACCCGGCCGGTCACCGTGCGCCTGCACACCGACAGCACGTACGTGCGCAACGGCATCACCGGCTGGCTGGCCGGGTGGCGGCGCAACGGCTGGCTGACCGCGGCGAAGCAGCCGGTGAAGAACGCCGACCTGTGGCAGCGGCTGGAGGCGGCCTGTGCCCGGCACGAGGTGACCTGGTTGTGGGTGAAGGGCCACAGCGGGCATCCGGAGAACGACCGCGCCGACGCGCTGGCCAACCGGGGCATGGCCGAGGCCCGGGCGGCGGCGGTCACCGCCGGCTGAAGTGCGCCCGGGCCGGCCGGCCTACCGTTCGGGTCGTCCCGGCTCGATCTCCTCCGGCTCGTTCGCCGGGTCGGCGGTGCCGGAGACCGCGTCGACGTCGTAGCCGGCGCGGCTGACCTCCCGTGCCGAGCGCCGGTCCTCGGCCGGCAGGTCGGCGAAGTCGTCGCCGGTGTCGTCGGTGCTGTGCAGCGACTCGCCCGGCGGGCGCAGCGACGCCTCGTACGCGGTGGCGCCGTCCGGTTCGTCGGTGGACGCGCGGCCGAAGGACTCTTCACTCGTCATGTGGCACTCCTGCCCAGCCGATCCGGCGGCAAACGCTCAGCGTGCCGCGTCGGGGTGCGTCGGCATCGAGGAGCCGCCGGAGCTGCTGCCCGACGCCCCGCCGGCCATCCCGGAACCGTCATCCTCGGTCACCTCGTCCGGTTTCGGCGCGCCCGGCTGTGGGGCCGGCACGTCCGTGTCGGCCTCGACCTGGACCAGGGGGGTCTGCCCGGCCTCGTCCTCGGCGTATGCCGGATCCATCGGCTGCTCGCTCTGCCGTACCCGATATCTCACCCGTCCGCCTCCCGTTCCGTGGTCGCGGTGCCACCGGCTACCCGACGGCACCGCGGCGAAACGTCGGGTCGCCGCCCGCCGGCACCGGCCCGGTCGGTCCGCGCCGGCCGGTGCGGAGCGCCGTCAGCGCCGGCGGCGGCCGGCGCGCCCACCGGCGGAACGGGCACCGAGGCGGCCGCCGGACGCCGGGACCGGGGTGACGGTCAGCGACCAGTGGGCGGGGCGGCGCAGCCGGGGCGGCAGCCCGGTCCGCAGGTCGCCCCGGGCGGCGTCGAGCTGGGACTGGTGCACGAACAGGCAGCGGCTCAGGTCCGCCCCGCGCAGATCGGCGCCGCGTAGGTCCGCCCCGGTCAGGTCGGCCGCGCCGAGGTCCACCCCGCGCAGGTCCGCGCCGATCAGGCAGGCGCCCCGCAGGTTCGCCCCGGACAGCCCGGCCCGGCGCAGGTCGGCCCCGAGCAGCATGGCGCCCCGCCGGTCGGCGCCCGCCCGGCCGGCCCGGGCCGCCGCGCCGGCCTCGGCGAGCAGCGGGTTGACCCGGTCCCGGTGGGCGTCGATGTCCACCGCCAGCAGCTCCTCCGGCGTGCCGTCGGCGAGCCGGCCGGTCTGCGCCAGCGCCGCGGCCAGCTCGTCGCGCAACGGGCCGGCCGGGGTCAACGCGACCGCCTCGGTCAGGTACCAGAGCAGCTCGTGCAACGGCCGCAGCACCGCGAACGTGTCGAACATCCGCCGCGCGAGCGCCGGGTCGTCCCGCCAGTGCCGCCCGCCGAAGGTCTCCTGCACCAGGTGCTGACCGGCGCCGAAGCAGTCGAACACGGTGCAGCCGGGGAAACCCCGCGCCCGCAGGTCGCGGTGGATGCCGCAGCGGGAGTCGGGGCGCAGGTTGGGGCAGGGCCGGCCGGCCGGCTTGTCGAGGGCGAAGTCGGCGGAGGCGGCGAACGCCGGGGCCACGCAGCACAACCCGACGCAGCGGGCGCAGTCGGCGACGAGCTCCCGGCCCGCCCCGGCCGCCGGCCCTCGCCGGACCGTCTCCGCCATGCCCTGCTCCCCGTTCCGGTACCGGTGGCGCCCCTCGCGCCCGGCACCATTCTCCGCCGCCCGGCGGCCCGGCCCTGGCCGGGGTGGGCCGGCACCATCCTCCGTCGCCTGGGGGGCCGGCCCCGGCCGGGTCCGGGCCGGCGGCGGGTCGACCGCCCCGGTTCCGACCCCGGGTGCCGTCCCGGCTCCGTATCGTGACGGTGACCGGAAGGAGACGGGGTTGGACGAGGACGCTCGGGAGCAGGCGCTGCTGACCGCCCTCACCACCGAGCACTTCGTGCTCCAGACCTCGCGCGGGGCCACGGTCGCCGAGTCGGTCGGGCGGGCCACGCTGTTCCTGTCGCTGCTCTCCGCCGCGCTGATCGGGCTGGGCTTCGTCTCCGGCAGCGAGCACCTGCTGCGGCCGTACCTCGGGGCGGTGCTGCCGACCCTGCTGATCACCGGGCTGCTCACCTTCGGCCGGTTGACCCAGAACATGGTGGAGAACTCGCTGGACCTGCAACGGATCCGGCGCATCCGGGCCTACTACCACCGGCGCTTCGGCGGCGATTCGGACTTCTTCGCCGACGCGGTGGCCGGCGGGGGCGAGGTCGCCGCGACCTGGGGCCAGGTCGGGGCCCGTCCCGGCCGTCGGCACCTGCTGCTCACCGCGGCCGCGCTGGTGGGCGCGGTGAACGCGGTGCTGCTGGGGTTGGGCGGCACCCTGCTGGCCGGGTTGCTCGGGGCCGCGCTGGGGCCGGCCATCGGGGTCGGCGTCGTGGTGGCGCTGGCCGGCTTCGCCGCCCAGCTCGCGTACCTCGACCGTACCTCGATCGCCCAGCTGCCCTGACCGGGGCCCCGGCGGGCGGCCCGTCGGGGCACCGGGCGGTCAGCCGTCGCGCCAGCCGTCGTCGGGCAGCGCGGCCGCCTGCGGGCCCATCAGCAGCATCCCGCCGTCCACCGGCCACGACGCCCCGGTCACGTACGCCGCGGCGGGCGAGGCCAGCAGCGCCACCACGGCGGCGACCTCGCGGGCGTCGCCGGGCCGCCCCACCGGCACGCCTGGCCGGGCCCGGGTGAACGGGTCGACGTCCTCCTGCCCGGTCATCGGGGTGGCGATCTCCCCGGGCGCGACCGCGTTGACGGTGATCCCGTCGGCCGCCAGCTCCTGGGCCATCACCTTGGTGAGCAGGCCCAGCCCGCCCTTCGCGGCGCAGTACGCCGAGGAGCCGACCCGCGGCGCGTGCTCGTGCACGCTGGTGATGCTGATGATCCGGCCGCCGCGCCCGGCCGCCCGCATCCGGCGCGCGGCGCGCTGGGCGCAGAGGAACGGGCCGTCCAGGTCCACCGAGAGCACCTCCCGCCACTGCTGCCAGGACAGCTCGACGAACGGGGTGGCGAGGCCGGTGCCGGCGTTGTTGACCAGCACGCCGAGCCCGCCGAGCCGGTCGGCCAGCTCGTCGATGACCGCGGCGGCGTCCGGCAGCCGGGTCAGGTCCAGTTCGGCCGTCGCGCAGCGGCGGCCGGTGGCGCGCACCTCGGCGGCGGTGCGTTCGGCGCCGTCCGGGTCGCCGTACCAGGTGAAGCCGATGTCGAAGCCGGCCTCGGCCAGCGCCACGGCGCACGCCTTGCCGATGCCGGAGTCCGCGCCGGTGATGACCGCGATCCGGTCGTAGTCCTCGTATCGCTGGGGCATGGTCGGCCACTACCCGGATCGGGTGGGGCGGAACCCGGCCGGGTGTAGCCGCCGCCGGCCCGGGTAGCCGGGCGGGATGGACCTGGTCGAGGAGTCGCCGTACCGGTTCCGCATCGACCGGCACGACCCGATGCGGGTGCCCGGGGTGGTCTTCGCGTCCCGGTCGTTGCTGCCCGACGCGGGCGCGGACCGGTCGCTGGAGCAGGTGGCGAACGTGGCCACCCTGCCCGGCATCGTCGACGCCTCCTACGCCATGCCGGACGTGCACTGGGGTTACGGCTTCCCGATCGGCGGGGTGGCGGCCACCGACGTCGAGGACGGGGGAGTGGTCTCCCCGGGCGGGGTCGGCTTCGACATCTCCTGCGGGGTCCGGCTGCTCGCCGCCGACCTGGACCGCGACGCGCTGCGGCCCCGGCTCGACGCGCTGATGGACGGCCTGGGGGAGGCCACCCCGCGGGGCATGGGCACCGGCGCGGTGTGGCACCTGACCGGCGGCGACGAGCTGGACGCGGTGCTGCGCGGCGGCTCCCGGTACGCCGTCGAGCGGGGGTTCGGGGTACGCCGGGACCTCGACCGTTGCGAGGACTTCGGCGCGGTCGACGACGCCAACCCGGCGCAGGTCAGCCAGCGGGCGGTGGAGCGCGGCGCGCGCCAGGTCGGCAGCCTCGGCTCCGGCAACCACTTCCTGGAGGTGCAGGCCGTGGCGGAGCTCTACGACGAGCCGGTCGCGGCCGCGTTCGGGCTCCGGGCCGGCCAGGTCTGCGTCATGATCCACTGTGGTTCGCGGGGGCTCGGCCACCAGATCTGCACCGACTACGTACGCGAGCTGGAGAAGGTGATGCCCGGCTACGGCATCCGGGTGCCGGACCGGCAGCTCGCCTGCGCGCCGGTCTCGTCCCACCAGGGGCGGGCCTACCTGGGGGCGATGGCCGCGGCGGCCAACTACGCCCGGGCCAACCGGCAGCTGCTCGCCCACGCGGCCCGGCAGGTCTTCACCCGGGTCACCGGCTGCGACCTGGACCTGGTGTACGACATCTCGCACAACCTCGCCAAGATCGAGACGCATGACGTGGCCGGGTCGCCCCGCCGGCTCTGCGTGCACCGCAAGGGCGCCACCCGGGCGCTGCCGCCCGGGCACCCGGACCTGCCGGCGGACCTGCGCCCGGTCGGGCAGCCGGTGCTCATCCCCGGCTCGATGGGCACCGGCTCGTACGTGCTCACCGGCGTGCCCGGCGCGCCGGCCTGGGCGTCCACCTGCCACGGGGCCGGGCGGGTGCAGAGCCGCAAGCAGGCCACCCGGGCGGTGCGCGGGCACGACCCGCGCCGCGAACTGGAGGCCCAGGGCGTCGCGGTCCGGGGGGCCTCGCGGCGCGGGCTGGCCGAGGAGATGCCGGCCGCGTACAAGGACATCACCGCGGTGGTCGCGGCGGCCGAGGGGGCCGGGCTGTGCCGGCGGGTGGCCAGGCTGGTCCCGCTGGGCGTGGTGAAGGGCTGAGCCCGGCTCAGACGTCCAGCGTCACCGCGCAGGACCAGCCGGCGTCGTCGCGGCCGAAGCGCAGCTCGTGCAGCGCCACCGCCTTGGGGACCGCGCCGATCGCCTGCACCGCGTCGGTGCTCGCCACCTGCCAGCGTACGAGCAGGCCGCCGTCCCCGGCCGGCCGCACCTCGGTCGCCAGCGGCACCGCGCCCTCGGTGTCCAGCCGGAAGATCACCTCGTCGAGGACGGCGACCAGCAGGTCGGGGTCGTCGGCGGGCGGCGCCCGGTATCCGGTCTCCGCCTCGGGGGTGACGCCGGTGGCGTCCACGAAGCTGTCCACCAGCGCGGTCACCGCCTCGGCCACGCAGCCCTCCCGGTCCGGGGCCCACGCCTCGAACCGGACGTCGGCGGTGTGCGGGACGTTGCGGTGCCCGCGCGGCGCTCGTCGGTCCATGTCCCGATGATGCCGGCCGGGCCGGCCGCGCCGCCGGGTTCTCCCGCACGGGCGGTGACCCCGCCGGACCGGGCGGGGCGGCCCTCGAGGGGCGGCGTCCACGCCGCCGAGCGCCTAGGTTCGACCGGGTGAAGATTGTCAAGTGGACCCACGCCTGCGTCCGGATCGAACACGAGGGTCGTGTCCTGGTCATCGATCCGGGCACCTGGAGCGAGCCGCGGGCCCTGGTCGGGGCCGACGCGGTGCTGCTCACCCACGAGCACACCGACCATGTCGACGTGCTGCGGCTGGCGGGTCTCGGCGTCCCGGTCTTCGCGCCGGAGGGTGCGCGGCTGCCGGACCTGGCGCCGCTGCCGGTGACCCGGGTGGCGGCCGGCGACCGGTTCGACGCCGGCGGCTTCGCGGTCACCGCGGCCGGTGGCCGGCACGCGACCATCCATGACGGGCAGCCGGACTGCGCCAACCTCGGCTACCTCGTCGACGACGCGGTCTACCACCCCGGCGACTCGCTGGCGCTGCCCGGCGCCCCGGTGGAGACCCTGCTGGTGCCGGCCCAGGGGTCCTGGTTGAAGCTGACCGAGGCGATCACCTTCGCCACGACGGTCGGCGCCCGGCGGGTCGTCCCGATCCACGACGCCCAGCTCAACGACCGGGGCCTGGCCGGGGTGAACGGCTGGTTCGGCGAGACCGTTCCCGGCTACCGGTATCTCGCCCCGGGCGAGACGGCCTGACCACCGCCGCGACGGCGCTCCCGTGCCGGCACGAGGCCGGTCCCGGCCGCCGCGACGGCGGTTCCGGTACGCCGCGACGGCGGTTCCGGTACGCCGCGACGGCGGTGGCGGGGCCGCCGGGAGCGCCGGTCAGCGGGCCGCCGCGTACGCGAACTCCGGGGCGTCGGCCGTGAGCAGCGCGGTCCGGGACGGCACGGGCAGGGCGTCGGCCAGTTCGGTGAGCATCCGGCGTACCGTCGCCGCCCCGCCCGCGTGCATCGCCTCGATCACCACCAGCACCTCGGTGGTCCCGGGGCGCACCGCCGACGCGCCGCTCTGCCGGTGGGTCCAGCGCCGGGAGTGCGCCCCGCCGGCCGCGTCGGCGAAGACGACCTCGCCGGGCTCGGGGTGCTCCGCCTCCCCGCCGAGGGTCAGGTAGGTCTCCGCGCCGGTGGCCGGGCGCACCGTCAGGTCCCCGGCGATCCGGTCGAGGTCCAGCACGGCCACCGGGACCGCGTAGCCGATGGAGAGGGCGTTGCCCAGCTCGACCAGGGGGTGCAGCGCGGGCAGCGCGCCGTCGCGGCGGAACCGGCGCAGCAGCGACTCCGCGGCGCACCGGTAGCGGGTCGGCGGCAGCCCCATCCGGGCGAAGGCGCGCCGCCACGCCTGGATCTCCGGGAAGCCGCCCTCCGGGCCGCCGGCCAGGCGGGCCCGGGCCGCCTCGGCGTACCGGTCGAGGCGGGGTCCCACCTCGACGGCGCCGTCGACGCCGGTGGCGTGCAGGACGCCGCAGCTCAGCTCGGGAAAGGTGGACCAGATCTCGGGGGAGTGCCGGAAGCGCACGGGAGGACTCCTATCGGGCGGTCAGGGCCAGGCCGAGGCCGAGGGCGAGGAAGCTGCCGGCGAAGCCGTGCCGCAGCAGCGTGGTGAGCCGCGGCCGGGCCAGCACCCGGCGGCGCAGCGCGCCGGCCAGCCCGGCGTATCCGGCGAAGACGACCAGGGTGAGCAGCACGAAGACGGCGCCGTGCAGCAGCATCCGGGCCGCCGCGGCGGGCGCGTCGGGCGGGACGAACTGCGGCAGGAACGCCACGAAGAAGACGGTCACCTTGGGGTTGAGCAGGTTCATCAGCAGCCCGTCGCGGATCACCCGTCCGGCCGCCGGTGCGGGGCGTCCGTCGTCGACCCGCAGCGCGTCCCGGTCGCGCAGCGCGGACCAGGCCATCCAGAGCAGGTACGCCACGCCGAGCCAGGTCACCACGCGGAAGGCCGGCGTGCCGGCGCGCAGCACCGCGGCCAGGCCGGTGACCGCGGCGGCGAGGTGGGGCAGCAGGCTGACCGTGCAGCCGAGCGCGGCGAGCAGCCCGGCCCGGCGGCCGGCGGCCAGGGCGGTGGAGATCGTGTAGACCACCCCGGTCCCCGGGGTGAGGACGACCACCAGGGCGGTCACCAGGAAAGCGATACTCATGCGGTCCAGCCTCCGACCATAATGGTCCGGTGGACAGGGCCAAACCTGGCGCGACTGACGGATCCATACCGTCCGGTGCCGATTTCCTCCAGCTCGACGTCGGCGAGGCCCCACCCGGGGGGCGGGCCGACTGGCTCGCCGGGCGGCTGCGCGCCGCGATCGCCGACGGCCGGGTGCCGGTGGGGGCGCGGCTGCCGGCCAGCCGGGTCCTCGCGGCCGAGCTGGGCGTGTCCCGGGGCGTGGTGACCGAGGCGTACCAGCGGTTGACCGAGGACGGTCACGTGGTCGGGCGGGGCCGCGCCGGCACGGTCGTGGTGGCCACCCCGGCCGCCGTGGTCAGCCGTCCGCCGGTGCCGCGCCGCCCGCCGGAGGTGTTCGCCGCGCGTCCGGACACCGCCGTGTTCGACGCGCTGCGTACCGCGCCGGCGGAGCTGGATCTGACGCCCGGCGTACCCGATCTGGCGGCCTTTCCCCGCGCGGCCTGGCTGCGCGCCGAACGCGCGGTGCTGCACCGGCTGGCCCCCGCCGACTTCGGGTACGGCGAGCCGGCCGGCACCCCCGCGCTGCGCCTGGCGGTCGCCACCTGGCTGGCCCGCAACCGCGGCATCCGGGTCGACCCGGCCGAGGTGGTGGTCGTGGCCGGGGTCTCCCAGGCGCTCGGCCTGCTCGCCCAGGTGCTGCACGGCGACGGCGTGCACACCGTCGCCGTGGAGGACCCCGGCTCGCTCGGGGTACGCCAGCACCTGAACAACTGGCGGCTGGACACCCCGCCGGTGCCGGTGGACGCCCAGGGTCTGCGGGTGGACCGGCTGGCGGCCGGCGGCGCCCGGGCGGTGATGCTGACCCCGGCGCACCAGTTCCCGACCGGCGTGGTGCTCGACGGCGACCGGCGGCGGGCGCTGCTGCGCTGGGCGGAGCGGGGCGGCCTGGTCATCGAGGACGACTACGACGCCGAGCACCGCTACGACCGACCGCCGGTGCCGGCGCTGCGCGGCATGTTGCCGGACCGCGTCTGCTACACCGGCAGCGTCTCGAAGCTGCTGGCCCCGGCGTTGCGGATCGGCTGGGTGCTGGTCCCGCCCCGGCTGCACGCCGACCTGGTCGCGGCGAAGCGGATGGCCGACCTCGGCAACGCCGCCCTGCCGCAGCTGGTGCTGGCCGAGCTGATGGGTTCCGGGGCGCTGGAGCGCCACCTGCGGCTGCTGCGGCGCCGGCACGTACGCCGCCGGGACGCGATGATCCGGGCGGTCCGCGCCCACCTGCCCGGGGCGGTGGTGCACGGCGCCGCCGCCGGCCTGCACCTGCTCATCACCCTCCCCGGCGAGGTGGACGACACGGCGCTGGCCGCGGCGGCCCTGCGCCGGGGCGTCAAGGTGCAGCCGCTGTCCTGGCACGGCCAGCGGCCACAGCCACCCGGCCTGGTGCTCGGCTACGCCGCCAACCCGCCCCACGACATCGAGCGGGCCGTCGCCACCCTCGCCGCCGCCCGGCACGACCTCCGTTGACCCCGGCTCCCCAACCAGCGGCGCGGCCCAATCGCCCCCGTCGGACGGCGGTCCCGGCGAGATGGCCACCGGTGCGCGTGAGCGGCGGGTGGGCGGGGTAGGGGACTGCGGGTGGGGACGGACGGGGGACGGGCGCGGGGGGTGCTCGCCCGGTACACGGCGGGCGCGGTGCTGGTGCGGCTGGCCGACGAGGGCGCGCGGGTCGCCCTGGTGCTGCTCGCGGTCGAGCGCACCGGTAGCGCCGGCTACGGCGGGCTGCTGGTAGCGGCGCTGATGGTGCCGCACGTTCTCGCCGGACCGGTGGTGGGCGCGATCGCCGACACGGTCCGGCGCCGCCGGCTCTGCTACTGCCTGACCCTGCTCGGGTACGGCGGGGCGCTGCTCGCCGCGGTGCTGTCCGCTTCGGTGTCCCGGCCGCTGTCGGTGGCCCTGGTCGTGCTGGCCGGCTGCCTCGCGCCGATCATGCTGGGCGGGCTGACCAGCCTGCTGCGTGACCTGGCGCCGGACCGGTTGGACACCGCGTTCGGCCTCGACGCGACCTCGTACAACCTGGCCGGCATCGCCGGTCCGGCGATCGCGGCGGTGACCGCCGGGCTGGCCGGGGCGACCGCCGCGACGGTGGTCCTGGTCGCGCTGGTGGCCGCGGGCACCCTGGTGCTGTCGACGCTGCCGATCCGGGACCGGCCGGCGCGCGCGCACCGCCAGGGCACGGCCGGGCGGCGCCAGCCGCTGGGTGCGGTGCCGCTGCTGTGGCGGCGGCCCCGGCTCGGCGCGGTGACCCTGGCCAGCAGCGTCGGCTACCTCGGCGTCGGCGCGCTGCCGGTGGTCGCGGCGCTGCTCGCCGCGCGGTTCCACCACACCGCCTACACGGGCCTGTTCCTGGCCGCCGCGTCGCTCGGCGGGCTGGCCGGGTCGCTGTGGTACGCGCGGTTCCCGGTCCGGTCCCGCCCGCCCGAGCGGGTGGTGCTGGCCAGCCTGCTCGCCATGGCGGTGCCGTTCGCGCTGGTGCCGCTGGCCTCGTCGGTCTGGGTCACGCTGCCGCTGTTCGTCCTCGTCGGCGTGCTGAACGGCCCGCTGTTCTGCGCCGTGCTCGCGGTACGCGACCAGGAGGCGCCGCCGGCGGCGCACACCCAGGTGTTCACCATCGGCGCCGGGCTGAAGACCACCTCGGCCGCCGCCGGCTCGGCGCTGGCCGGCGCGGTCACCGGCGCGGGCGCCGGCGCGCTGCTGCTCGGCATCGCCGCGTGCCAGGCGCTCGGCGCGGTCGCGGGAGCGGCGGTCCTGGCGGCGCCGCGACGCCGTCAGCCGGCCGGCGCCGGCGGCGGCTGATAGAGGGCGGCCAGCGCGGCGGCCGTGTCGGCGAGCCGGTCGCGCAGCGCGGCGGGGGAGAGGACCTCCACCTCGGCGCCGAGGCGCAGCAGGTCACCGTGCGCGTGGGTGAGCGACTCGATCGGTACGGTGGCCCGGATCCACCCGTCGGCCCCGGGCGGCCCGGCGGTGGCGTCGACGGCGGCGACCACGGTGTCGCTGGCGATCTCCCGTAGCCGTTCCCGGCCGCGTGGGGAGAGCCGGATCGTCGCCTGGTCCCGGTGCAGCCGGGACCGGAACTCCACGACGTGCCGCCGCCACCACCCCGGCAGGTCGAACTCGGGCCGGTCGAACGGCTCGTCCAGCGGGGTCAGGTCGAGGATCTGGTTGACCCGGTAGGTGGCCGGCTCGGGCCGGTCCGGGCGAGCGGCGACCAGGTACCAGCGGCCGCCCTTGAGCACCAGCCCGTACGGTTCGAGCACCCGGTCCACCTCGCCGGTCCAGCTGCGGTAGCGCACCCGGATCCGGTGCTGCCGCCACACCGCGTCGGCGGCCGGCGCCAGGTGCGGCGACGGGTCGCCGTCGGAGTACCAGCCGGGGGTGTCCAGGTGGAACCGTTCCTGGAGCCGGGCGGCCCGATCGGCGAGCGGTGCGGGCAGCGCGGCGCGCAGCTTGAGCTGCACGGTGGCGGCCACCGACTGGTAGCCCAGTTCGGCGGCGGGCCCGGGCAGCCCGGCGAAGAGCAGCCGGTCGGCCTCCTCGGCGGTCAGCCCGGTCAGCCGGGTCCGCCAGCCGTCCACCAGCCGGTACCCGCCGGCGTGCCCGGCCGCCCCGTAGAGCGGGATGCCGGCCGCGTGCAGCGACTCGACGTCCCGGTAGACGGTGCGTACCGACACCTCCAGGCGGCGGGCCAGCTCGGCGGCGGTGAGCCGGCCGTGCGCCTGGAGCAGCAACAGGATGGAAAGGAGGCGACTGGCCCGCATTCCACTGACACTAGCTGTCAGGGGAGCGGCCCTACCGTCCCGGCATGGCATTTCAGGACAAGGACCTGACCGTGCCGGGGACCATCGAGGTCGCCGGCCGGCACGTCAAGCGCTACCACCTCGACCAACCCGACCGCCGCCTCGAGCCGGAGGTGGTCGAGGCCGCCTACGCGTACCTGCCGAAGCTGCTGCCCGCCCCGGACGGCGACACCCCGCCGGCCAGTTGGGTGGTGCTGCACCGGGGCGCGGACACCGGCAGCTACCTGCTGGCGTACAGCTGGTTCTTCGACAACGTGGTGGAGTGCCGGATCGCGATCGCCGGTCAGCCGGCGCTGGACTGCCCGGACGACGACCCGGCGCACTTCGTCCCGCTGGACCGGCCCGGGGTGGGCTGCGTCTGGGAGCTGGGCGTGCTGGAGCACGAGCGGGCCGCCTGGGTCCGGCACGTGCTCGCGCCGGACCAGCCCGACCTGGCCGGCTACCTGGCCGACACTCGCGTCGAAGGGCCGGTGGGTTTCTGATGGGCGACTTCGACTTCTACGTCGGCACCTGGCAGGTGACCAACCGGCGGCTGCGGGAGCGGCACGTCGGCAGCGACGACTGGGACGAGTTCCCCGGCATCTCGGTGGCGCACACCTTCTTCGACGGGGCGGGCAGCTTCGACGAGATCCGCTTCCCGACCCGGGACTTCGCCGGCGCCACCGTCCGCATCCGGGACGCGGAGACCGGCCTCTGGTCGATCTACTGGATGAACAGCCAGCGCGGTGTCCTGGAGCAACCGCCGATGGTGGGCCGCTTCGTCGACGGGGTCGGCACCTTCTACGCCGACGACAGCGACGAGGGGCGGCCGATCCGCTGCCGGTTCATCTGGTCCCGGATCACCCCCACCTCGTGCCGCTGGGAGCAGGCGTTCTCCACCGACGGCGAGCAGACCTGGGAGACGAACTGGATCATGGACTCGGTCCGGACCGCCTGACGGTGCGGGGCCGTACGCCGGGCGCCGCTCAGGCCGGTGGGGGCGTGGTGGTCCGGTAGATCGCGGTCAGCCAGACGTCGAGCAGCACGTCGACCACGTCCCGCTCGGCCACCGCCGGCCCGTCACCGGCGAAGGTGGCGTACCAGACCCGCTCGTTCATCGAGTTCAGCGCGATGGCCAGGTCCCGGGCGGGCACCCCGTCCGGGGCCGCGCCGCGCGCGCGTTCCCCCTCGATGGCCGCCTGCACCGCGCGGACCCAGCGTTCGAGAACCTCGGCCCAGAGCCGGCGTACCTCGGTGTTGGTGCCGCGCACCTGGGCGCAGGCCAGCACCACGGCCCGGTGCCCGCCGAAGGTGGCGTGGAACCGGGCGATCAGCTCCCGCCAGCGGGCCCGCGGGTCCTCGGCGAGCCGGTCCAGCGCGTCCCCCGCGGCGGCGTTCGCCATCTCGGTGACCCGGTCCAGCAGGGTGAGCAGCACCGCGTCCTTGGACGGAAAGTAGAAGTAGAACGTCGGCCGGGAGATGCCGGCGCCCCGGGCCAGGTCGTCGATGGAGATGTCGCCGAAGGCACGCTCCTCCAGCAGCCGCTCGGCGCTGGCCAGGATGGCCAGCTCCCGGTCGTCGCCGGCGGAGCGGCCCGGGCGCCGCCCGCGCGTCGGCCCGGCTCCGGTCGGCGTACGGGCGGCGGTCATGTGGGCTGATGCTACACCCGCTCGACACCGTGTCGATTCGAGTCGACAGGGTGTTGACCGGTGTCGACGGTGGTGGATAGGGTCCGGACCACCACCGCCGAACCGGGAGCCGCCATGCCCTCCGACCACGTCGACGTCCTCATCGTCGGTGCCGGGCTCTCCGGCGTCGGCGCCGCCGTGCACCTGCAACGCGAGTGCCCCGGCAAGACGTACGCGGTGCTCGAGGCCCGCGGCGCGATCGGCGGCACCTGGGACCTGTTCCGCTACCCGGGTGTCCGCTCCGACTCCGACATGTTCACCCTCGGCTACTCCTTCAAGCCGTGGACCGACGCGAAGGCCATCGCCGACGGCGACGCCATCCGGACGTACGTCCGGGAGACCGCCCGCGAGTTCGGCGTGCAGCAGCACATCCGCTTCCACCACCGGGTGGTACGCGCCGAGTGGGACAGCGGCACCGCCCGCTGGACGGTGACCGCGCACCGCGACGACACCGCCGAGGACGTCGTGCTGACCTGCGCGTTCCTCTTCACCAACTCCGGCTACTACCGCTACGACGAGGGCTACACGCCCGACTTTCCCGGCATCGAGCGCTACACCGGCCGGCTCGTGCACCCCCAGCACTGGCCGGCGGACCTCGACTACACCGGCAAACGGGTGGTGGTGATCGGCAGCGGCGCCACCGCCGTCACCCTGGTGCCCGCGATGGCCGAGCGCGCGGCGCACGTCACCATGCTCCAGCGCTCGCCGACGTACGTCATCTCGCTGCCCTCGCGCGACCCGCTCGCCGACGCCGCGCGGCGCTGGCTGCCCGCGAAGGCCGCGTACGCGGTGGCCCGGTGGAAGAACGTCGCGCTCGGGGTGGCCAACTTCCAGCTCAGCCGACGCGCCCCCACCCTGGTGAAAAACTTCCTGCGCCGGGCCGCCAAGGGCAAGCTACCCACCGGGTACGACATCGACCGGCACTTCTCGCCCCGCTACAACCCGTGGGACCAGCGGCTCTGCGTGGTGCCCGACGGCGACCTGTTCGCCGCGGTCAGCGCCGGCCGGGCCGAGGTGGTCACCGACACCATCGACACCTTCACCGAGCACGGCCTGCGGCTCACCTCCGGCGCCGAACTGCCCGCCGACCTCGTGGTCACCGCCACCGGCCTCAACCTGCTCGCCCTCGGCGGCATGACGCTCGCCGTCGACGGCACCGAGATCGACCTCGCCGCCACCGTGGCCTACAAGGGCATGATGCTCTCCGGGGTGCCGAACTTCGCGATGACCATCGGCTACACCAACGCCTCCTGGACGCTCAAGGCCGACCTGGTGGCCACCTACGTCTGCCGGCTGCTGCGCCACCTCGACCGCACCGGCCAGCAGATCGTCACCCCGCTGGCCCCGGACTCCGACGACCTCGTGCCGATCATCGACCTGAAGTCGGGGTACGTGCTGCGCGCCGTCGACCGGCTGCCCAAGCAGGGCCCGTCCGCCCCCTGGCGGCTGCACCAGAACTATCCCCGCGACGTGCTGCTGATGCGGCACGGCCGGCTCACCGACGAGGGGGTCCGGTTCTCCCGGGCCAGCGCCGCCGTCACCGACCCCACCGCGCCCGTCGCCTGACCCGCCAAGGAGCGCCATGCGTGACTTCGTCTTCCCCGGCGGCACCGCCGTGCTGACCGGCGCGGCCAGCGGCATCGGCGAGGCCCTGGCACACGGGCTGGCCCGGCGCGGCGCCGACCTGGTGCTGCTGGACCGCGACGCCGAGCGCCTCGAGGCGGTGGTCGCCGCGATCCGCGCCGCCCACCCCGACCGGCGGGTCGAGACCCACCTGGTCGACCTGGCCGACCCGGACGCCACCGACCGGGTGGCCGCCGAGATCCACCGCGCCCACCCGCGGATCCGGCTGCTGCTCAACAACGCCGGCGTAGCCCTGGGCGGCCGCTTCGACCAGGTCACCCTGGACGAGTTCCTCTGGGTCATCGAGATCAACTTCCGGGCGGTGGTGCGGCTGACCCACGCCCTGCTGCCCGCGCTCAAGGCCGAACCCGGCGCCCACCTGGTCAACGTGTCCAGCCTCTTCGGCCTGATCGCCCCCGCCGGCCAGGCCGCCTACTCGGCCAGCAAGTTCGCGGTGCGCGGCTTCACCGAGGCGCTGCGGCACGAACTGGTCGACGACGGCGTCGGGGTCACCTCGGTGCACCCCGGCGGCATCCGCACCCGGATCGCGGCCAGCGCGCGGGTCGGCAGCGGCGTCTCCCGCGAGGAGTACGAGGTCGGCCGCCGCCAGTTCGAGAAGCTGCTCACCATCGACCCGGCGAAGGCCGCCGAGGTGATCCTGCGCGGCGTCGAACGCCGCCGCGGCCGGGTGCTGATCGGCTGGTCGGCGAAGCTGCCCGACCTGCTGGCCCGGCTCGCCCCCGCCTCGTACGGGAAGGTCCTGGCCCTGGGCATGCGGCCGAACGCGGCCCGGGTGCCCGCCCCACGAGCCGCGGCGGAGCCCGTCGCGCCGCGCACCGGAGAATCGGCATGAGCCTCGCCCCCGCCGACGAGCTGCACGTGGCCGGCCGACGGATCCGCTGCCGGGTCTCCGGCGACGGCCCGCCGGTGCTGCTGCTGCACGGTATCGGCCGCACCATGGACGACTTCGCCGAGCAGCACGACGCCCTCGCCCGCGACCACCGGGTGGTCAGCCTGGACCTGCCGGGGCACGGCGGGTCCACGCCGCTGGACGCCCCGCACACCCTGCCGGCGCTGGCCACGGCCGCCGTCGAGGTGCTCGACGCCGCCGGCGTCACCCGGCCGGCCCACCTGGTCGGCAACTCCCTCGGCGGCGCGGTCGCGATGCGGCTCGCCGCCGACCAGCCGGACCGGGCGCGCAGCCTGGTGCTGGTCAACAGCGCCGGCTTCGGCCGGGAGGTGACGTTCGCGCTGCGGCTGCTGGCCCTGCGCCCGCTGGCCCGACTGCTGCTGCGGCCGCACCCGGGCATCGCCCGGCGCAGCGAGCGGGCCATCTTCCACGACCCGGCGTACGTCAGCGAGGCGCGGGTCGCCGCCGCGCTGGCCGTGGCCCGCGAGCCGCACGCCGCCCGGGTGATGCTGGAACTGGTCGGCAGCCTCGGCACCTGGCGGGGCGTACGGCCGCAGTGGCGCCGGGAGCTAGTCGCCGCCGTCGCCGCGCTCGGCCTGCCCACCCTGGTGGTCTGGGGTGACCGGGACCGGATCCTGCCGGTGCGGCACCTGACCAACGCCGGCCGGTACTTCCCACAGGCGCAGACCCACCTCTTCCCCGACACCGGCCACATGCCGCAGATCGAACGGGCCGCCGAGTTCGAGGCCCTGGTCAGGCAGTTCTGGTCGCGCTCCGGTGGCGCTCGACCAGCGTGACCGCCACCAGCACCACCAGCAGCCCGGCGATCACGTCGATCGGCATGGGCAGCCACGGCGCCACCAGCACCAGCGCCGCCGCGGCGGGGAACAGCCCCACCACGAGACCCCGCTTGGCCCGCAGGTGCAGCGCCCAGAGCGCGAGCAGGAAGACCGCGACCGGCGCGGCGACCGCATAACCGGCCAGCCGGCCGGAGACCGCTCCGGCGTCCAGATCGCGGTCGACCGCCACGGCCAGCCCGGCGCCCACCGCCGCGATCGAACTGAACACGAAGTAGTGGCCGTAGCCCCAGAACAGGGCTCCCCGCACCGACCTCGGGGGCAGCGGGTCGGGCCGGTCGAAGTAGACCCACCAGATCGCGAAGACGATCACCGTCCCGGCGGCCGCCAGGGACCACAGCTGCTCGTTGCCGGCGTCGACGCCGCGCTGGATCGCCACCGACGTGGAGAGCACCACCTCGCCGAGCACGATCAGGGTGAACAACTGGTACCGCTCGGCGATGTGGTGCGGGTGCCACGTGGTGCGCCCACGCCGTTCACCCACCACCGGCACCAGCAGGTCGGCCACGACCAGCACCACGAACGCCGGCGCCAGCCAGGCGGGCGGCAGCAGGAGCCGGGCCAGCCAACCGGCCTGCACCACGGCCACGCCGAGCGCGAAGATCAGGGCGGTCGCCCGCCGCTGCGGGTCACCGGCGACGGCCCGGAGCCAGTTCACCACGGCGGCCAGCCGCATCACCACGTACCCGTAGGTGATCGTGGTGAAGTCGGCCTCGGCGAAGGCGCGCGGCACCCCGGCCGCGAGGATCAACGCGCCGGCGATCTGCACCAGGACGGTCAGCCGGTAGACGTCGTCGTCGGTGTCGTACGCGGACGCGAACCAGGTGTAGTTCACCCAGGCCCACCAGATCGCGAAGAAGACGCTCAGATACGAGAAGAGACCGTGCCCGAGGTGCCCGGCGGCGACGTCATGGTGCAGCCCCTCGGACGTCTGTGCCACCGCGACCACGAAGCACAGGTCGAAGAAAAGCTCCAGCGGGGTGGCGGAGCGGTGCTCCTCCTCGGGGCGGCGAGCCCGCATCGGCCGGTACCAGGCGCGGAACGGCGCGGTGCTGGTCAATCGGTGCTCCTCGCCGTGACCGGTCAGCTGTGCCCACGATAACCGCGCCGGCCCGACCCCGGCCCCGGAACCCCCGCCCGCACCAGGCCCGCACCAGCCTTGGCAGGCCCTCGGCCCTTCGGTGGTCACGACATGCCGCAGACCGGCGCTCGGCGCGAGTGGGTGGGGGTGGGGTGGCTCACGGGGCGGGGGAGGGGCGGGAGGTGGCGGTGGCGTGGGATGCAGGATGGATACATGACGCATTCCAGTGGGTCCAGGGTGTCGGCGCCGTCGGCCGCGGAGCGGGCGTACCAGCACCTGAAGCGGTCCATCCTGGAGCAGGTCTACCCCGGTGGGCTGCTGATCAGCGAGGGGGAGGTCGCCGAGGCGGCGGGGGTCTCCCGCACCCCGGTCCGGGAGGCGCTGCTGCGCCTGGAGACCGAGGGCCTGGTACGGCTCTACCCGAAGCGCGGCGCGCTGATCCGGCCCGTCTCGGCGCGCGAGATCGCCGACGTCATCGAGGCCCGGCGGCTGGTGGAACTGCACGCCGCCGAGCGGGTCTGGCCGCGCCGCGCCCAGCTCCGCGACGATCTGGCCCGCTGGCTCGACGAGATGCGCCGGGCCCACGCGGCCGGTGACGTGACCGCGCTGATGGCCGCCGACCGCGCGTTCCACGCCAGCGTGGTCGAGGCGGCCGGCAACGAGATCCTCGCCGAGCTCTACCACCGCCTGCGCGACCGGCAGATCCGGATGGGCGAGGCCAGTTTCCGGCTGTCGCCCGGTTGGGCCGAGGTGGTGCTGGCCGAGCATGCCGCCCAACTCGCCGCGCTCGACGGCGACGACGTGCGGGCCTGGCTCGACGCGGTCGGCGCGCACATCGACAACGCCGCGACCGTGCTCCGGACGCTGCGGTGAGCCCTGCCCCGCCCCGCCGCCGCCCTGAGCCGACCCCGGGTCACCCCGGCACGCCGGCAGCGCGCCGCCGAGCGGTCCCGGGTCACCCCGGCACGCCGCCAGCGCGCCGCCGAGCCGTCCTGGTCTACGCCGTGGCGCTCGGCGCGTACGTGACGGCGGTGCTGCACCGCAGCTCGCTGGGGGTCACCGGGGTGGACGCCGCGGACCGCTTCCAGATCAACGCCGCCGCCCTGGCCACCTTCTCGGTCGCCCAGCTGGCCGTGTACGCGGCCATGCAGATTCCGGTCGGGGTGCTGCTGGACCGGTACGGCTCCCGCCGGCTGCTGCTCGCCGGCGGCGCGCTGATGGTCGCCGGCCAGTTGGTCTTCGCCGTGGCCACCGACGTGCGCCTGGCCGTGCTGGCCCGGGTGCTGGTCGGCCTGGGCGACGCGATGACCTTCATCAGCGTGCTGCGCATCGTGGCGTTCTGGTTTCCCGGCCGGCGCAACCCGCTGCTGGTGCAGCTCACCGGCACCGTCGGGCAGCTCGGCGCGGTACTCGGCGCCGTACCCCTGGTGGCGCTGCTGCACCACGCGGGCTGGACGCCGGCGTTCCTCACCACGGCGGCGCTCGGTGCGACCGTGCTGCTGCTCGTGCTGGCCGCCGTGCGGGACACCCCGCACACCGGGCCGGCGCCCGCCGTCGCCGCCGACCTGGCGGCGGTACGCCGGCAGCTGGCCGAGGCCTGGGCGCAGCCCGGCACCCGGCTGGGCCTGTGGACCCACTTCGTCACCCAGTTCTCCGGCTCGGTCTTCGCCCTGCTCTGGGGCTATCCGTTCCTGGTGCAGGGACAGGGTTTCTCGCCGACCGCGGCGGCGTCGCTGCTGACCGTGATGACGGTGGTGACGCTGGTCTGTGGGCCGGTGATCGCGCACCTGTGCGCCCGGCACCCGTTCCACCGCTCGGTGCTGGTCTTCTCGATCACCGCCGGGACCGCCGCGGTCTGGGCGGTGGTGCTGGCCTGGCCCGGCCGGGCGCCACACTGGCTGCTGGTGGCGCTGGTGGTCGTGCTCGCCGGCAACGGTCCCGGCTCGATGATCGGCTTCGACTACGCGCGCACCTTCAACCCGGTGCACCGCATCGGCAGCGCGAGCGGCATCGTCAACGTCGGCGGGTTCGTCGCCTCCATCCTGCTGATCCTCGCCGTCGGCGTGGTGCTCGACCTGGGCACCCCGGCCGGGCGGGACAGCCCGCCGCTGGACGCGTTCCGCTGGGCGTTCGGCGTGCAGTACCTGCTCTGGGCCCTCGGCGCGGTGCAGGTGCTGCGCTACCGCAACGCCGCCCGCCGCCGGTACGCGGCCGAGCGGTCCGCCCTCGCCCTCGCCGCATCGACCTGAGCCGGCGCAGCCGGCAGCACAGCGCCGACGCGTGAGCCCTGCCGGACCGCACGGCGCAGCGAAGGGGACGCCTTCGGCGAGCCGGTTCAGCGGGTCAGGCGGCGGTGGGTCAGCGAGTCCAGCATCAGGGTCAGCCCGGCAGCGACCAGCCAGCTGTCCTTGGCCAGTCCGATGCCGGCCTGGCTGGGTTTGAGGCTGTTCCCCTCCCGCATGCCCGGCGTCTTGAGGTAGAGCTGCACCAGGCCCGCGCCGAACGCGGTCAGCGCCGCCCCGGCCAGCAGCGACGGCACGAACGGCGTGAGCAGCGCCGTGCCCAGGGCGATCTCCGACCGGGACAGCAGCTTGGCGAACCGGTCCGGCTCGAACTGCCGCAGCTGGGGCATCGCCCCGACGGCCATGCCGTGCATGCCGGCCGCGGCCTCGCCCTCCAGGCTGCGCTTGCTGAGCCCGGAATTCAGGATGAACGCGCCGATGGTCAACCGTAGCGGCGCATGCGTCAACTTCATGATCACTCCCGTCGGTGCCGGAAACCGGGCCCGGCCCCGCGTACCCGGCGACGCGCCGGATAACCGCCGGACGGCGGTGGGCCGGCACGGTGATCGGCGGTAGGTTCGCGGGGAGGGACGCCGACACAGCGGGAGGCAGCGTGAGCCAGCAGGTCCGGGGAGTCGTGTCGCGGCGCAAGGGCGCGCCGGTCGAGGTCACCACCATCGTGGTGCCCGATCCGGGGCCGGGCGAGGCGGTGGTGCGCGTCCAGTCCTGCGGGGTGTGCCACACCGACCTGCACTACCGCGAGGGCGGCATCAACGACGACTACCCGTTCCTGCTCGGCCACGAGGCCGCCGGTGTCGTCGAGCAGGTGGGGGAGGGCGTCACCGAGGTGGCCCCGGGCGACTTCGTGGTGCTCAACTGGCGGGCCGTCTGCGGGCAGTGCCGGGCCTGCCGCCGTGGCCGCCCCTGGTACTGCTTCAACACCCACAACGCGGCCCAGAAGATGACCCTCACCGACGGCACCGAGCTGAGCCCCGCGCTGGGCATCGGCGCGTTCGCCGAGAAGACCCTCGTGCACGCGGGCCAGTGCACGAAGGTCGACCCGTCCGCCCGCCCGGCCGCCGTCGGCCTGCTCGGCTGTGGCGTGATGGCCGGCCTCGGCGCGGCCATGAACACCGGCGGCGTGACCCGCGGCGACTCGGTCGCGGTGATCGGCTGCGGTGGCGTCGGCGACGCGGCGGTGGCCGGTGCCGCCCTGGCCGGGGCGACGACGATCATCGCGGTGGACACCGACTCCCGCAAGCTCGACTGGGCCCGCCGGTTCGGCGCCACCCACACCGTCAACGCCCGGGAGGAGGATCCGGTCGAGGCGATCCGCGCGGCCACCGGCGGCTTCGGCGCCGACGTGGTGATCGAGGCGGTGGGGCGGCCGGAGACCTGGAAACAGGCCTTCTACGCGCGGGACCTGGCCGGCACCGTCGTGCTGGTCGGCGTACCCACCCCGGAGATGACCGTCGAGCTGCCGCTGCTGGACGTCTTCGGCCGCGGCGGCGCCCTGAAGTCCAGCTGGTACGGCGACTGCCTGCCCAGCCGCGACTTCCCGATGCTCACCGAGCTGTACCGGCAGGGCCGGCTCGACCTGGACGCGTTCGTCACCGAGGAGATCGCCCTGGACCAGGTCGAGGAGGCGTTCACCCGGATGCACCACGGCGACGTGCTCCGCTCGGTGGTGGTCTTCCCGTGACCGCCCGCGTCGACCGCACGGTCACCTCCGGCACCTTCTCCCTGGACGGGCAGACCTTCGACGTCGACAACAACGTCTGGGTGGTCGGTGACGACGCCGAGTGCGTCGTCATCGACGCGCCGCACGACGTGGCGGCCATCCGCGCGGTGATCGGCGACCGCCGGGTGCTCGCCATCCTCGCCACCCACGCCCACGACGACCACGTCCGGGTCGCGCCCGAGCTGGCCCGGGCCACCGGCGCGCCGGTGCTGCTGCACCCCGCCGACCGGGTGCTCTGGGACCTGGTCCACCCGGACACCCCGCCCGACGGCGAGCTGACCGACGGGCAGGTCGTCGAGGTCGCCGGCACGACCCTGCGGGTGCTGCACACCCCCGGCCACAGCCCGGGGGCGTGCAGCCTGCACGCCGCCGATCTCGGCGCGGTGTTCACCGGCGACACGCTCTTCGCCGGCGGTCCCGGTGCCACCGGGCGCTCCTACAGCGACTTCGGCACCATCATCGAGTCGATCCGGACCCGGCTGCTCACCCTGCCGCCGCAGACCGTCGTCCACACCGGACACGGTGCGGACACCACGATCGGCGCGGAGGCCCCGCACCTCGACGACTGGCTGGCCCGGGGGCACTGACCAGGGCCCCGCGCGGCGGGTCTCAGCGCTCGCCGTCGAGCACCGGCTTGAGATCGAGTACGGGAGTGCCGTCCACCGCCTCCAGGTCGGCCACCCGTACCCGGACGCCGTCGACCTCGAGGATCCGCACCCGGTGCAGGCCGACCGGGTTGGGCCGGTGCGGCGAACGGGTGGCGAACACCCCGGTGCGGGGGCGGGACTCGTCGCCGCGCGGATGGACCGCCAGCACGTCCCGCCGGGCCCGGTCCAGCCAGGTCAGCACCAGCGCGTCCGCGCCGGGCCGCACCCCGTCCAGAGCCGGCGCGTACGCCTCGGCGAAGACCAGCCAGGCCTCCGGCGCGCCTTCGTCGCCCTGCTTCGGCGCCGCCCCCGGATCGGTCAGCGGGGACTCGACCCGCCCGACCGGGTGCAGCGGATAGCGGTCGTCGCTCATCCGTCCTCCCGTCCGTCCTCACTGTACGCCGGCACCACGGCGGGACGGCCCGGCTAGGATCGGAGACCATGACCCGCCCCGAGCCAGGCCGCTCGCCGGCCGTCCGGCAGCTACGCCTCGTCGTCGAGGCCGACGACTACGACGCGGCGGTCGCCTTCTTCCGCGACGCGCTCGGCCTGCCCGAGCAGGCGGCGTACTCCGGTGGCGACGGCGCCCGGGTGGTGATCCTCGATGCCGGCCGGGCCACCCTCGAGCTGGCCAACCCGGCGCAGAAGCGCCTGATCGACGAGGTCGAGGTGGCCGGCAGGTCGCGCCGCGGCTGCGGATCGCGTTCGAGGTGGACGACAGCCGCGCGGTGACCGAACGGCTGCTCGACGCCGGCGCCACCGAGGTCGCCCCGCCGACGGTCACCCCGTGGCAGTCGCTCAACGCCCGCCTCGACGCCCCGGCCGGGCTGCACCTCACCGTCTTCCAGGAGCTGCGTACGCCGGAGGAGCGTGCCGCCCTCGACGGCTTCGGCACGGACGGCTGAGAATTCGGTTCGCCCTCCGGCGTCGGCCGCCGGGATACTCGCGCCCATGCCCGACCCGCTGCTGACCCCGGCCCAGGCCGCCGCCCTCCAGCACGTCCGCGGCCTCGCCCTGCGCGACCGGCCCGCCGCGCTCGCCGTGATCGCCGGGCAGCTCGCCGGCGCGGGCACCACCTACCGCTCGGAGGAGGTGCTGGCGGCGGTGGCCCGGCACGGCCGGCTCACCCTCAACTTCCACCCGGACCGCCTGCTCGGTGACGGCCGCACGGTCGCCGAGGTGCTGGCCGGTGAGGGCGTCTACCGCAGCCAGTTCGAGACCGGCATCTCCAACGGCGGGCTGACCGCCTTCCCCGGCGGTGACCGGGACCGCTGGGAGGAGAAGATGTTCGGTGGGGCGTACCAGCGGCCCGGCGTGCGCCCCGCCGAACGCCCGCGGTACGGCGGCCTCAACCTGCTGGACCATCCGGACGGCGCATGCCCCCGGTTCGGCTCCTGCCACCTGCGGCTGCGCCCGGAGGTGCTGTCCCGGTCCACCTTCAGCTTCGGGGACAGCTACACCGAGCCGACCGAATTCGGCACCCTCGAGGTGTTCGAGCCGGTGCTCGCCGCGCTGCTGACCGCCACCGCCGGGACCGGGGTAAGCCTCGGCGTCGCCGGCATGGACACCGGGACCCTGCTGGGTACGCTGCTGGCCCGCCGGGCCGGGGCGTCCCGGGCGGCCGGGCGGGCGCTGGACGACTACATCGAGGCGCAGGTCCACGGCCCGGTGGACCTGGCCCGCGACGTCGAGGAACTTGTCGTCGACCCCTCGTTCCGCGGCACCGGCACCGGGCGGATCCTGTCCGGGATCGCACAGCGGCACGGCTTCCCGCTGCGCTGGCACGGCGGCTTCCAACTGCCGGTCGACGGCATCGACGCCGAGTTCCGCGGGCCGACGATCCCGCCGCTGGCCGCCCGGGTGCACGCCGAGTTCGCCCGTCCGGGGGAGCCGGTGCACGCCGCGCTGATCGGCCGGGCCGCCGCGTCGGTGGTCCGGGAGCCGCACCGCTGGGCCGACCGGGGAGTCCCCGAGGTGACCCTCCAGCACCTCAAGCAGCTCTGGCACGTCCTGGTCCGGTTCGGCACGCCGATGCCCGCCTGACCGGCGGCCTGCTCGGTTGGCACCGGCTGTCCGGCACCGGCCCTCCTGCGCGCGGCGGCGCGGTCCGTCCCGATGCCCTGGTGACCTGGACCGCAGCCGGCCGCGACACCGGCATTTCCGGAATGACCGACAAGTCGAGCGGGTTGTGTCCCCCGTACCGCCGGCAGCCAAACCCCTACCCGCCGGTAGTCCCCGAGGGGCGCTCACCCCGGAGCGCGTCGTAACGATCGAAAGGGCAACCATCGTGAAGCAGCACTTCACTCGATGGCTCCCCGCCATCGCGAAGACCGCCGTCGCGAAGGCCGCCATCGCGAAGATCACCGTTGCGAGGACCGCCGTCGCGAAGTCCCCGAACCGCCGCGCCGCGCTGACCGTCGCGGGCGTGGCCGCCCTGGGCGGCCTGGCCTTCGGCCCCACCGCCGTCGCCGCGCCGGTCACCGCCGGGCCGCATGCCGGTGCCGTGGCCGCGATCGACCTGGCCACCGGCAAGAAGTCGGGTACCGAGACGGTGAAGTCCGGCCTCACCACCGGCAGCGACAAGGTCCCCGCCAAGGCCAACCCGCCCGGCCGGGACAAGCTCATCCCGCGCGGCGTCGAGGGCGCCCAGTCGCGCATCCCGCTCGACGACGCGCAGCTCGCCAACGCCAAGGCCATCGTCAAGGCGGCCAAGGAGACCGGCGTCGGTGAGCGGGGCGCCGTGATCGGCGTCGCCACCTCGCTGCAGGAGTCGAAGCTGTACAACCTGGGTCACCTGGGCGCGTACAACGACCACGACTCCGAGGGTCTGTTCCAGCAGCGCCCGTCGTCCGGTTGGGGCACGTCCGAGCAGATCACCGACCCGGACTACGCCTCGAAGGCGTTCTTCAACGCGCTGAAGAACGTGGGCGGCTGGCACGACCTGCCGCTGACCGCCGCGGCGCAGACCGTGCAGGTGTCCGCCTACCCGTACGCCTACGCGCAGTGGGAGGAGCAGGCGGCGGACATCGTCCAGCAGCTCTGGTAACCAGCACTCATCGACACCGGCCGGCCCCGTTCTTGGGGCCGGCCGGCGTCGTATCTGCCCCGTAGCCGCGAGCGCCGCCCAAGGGCGTGGCCGGGGCCGGTGTCCCGTAGACGTCACGCGAGCGGCCGCCCAAGGGCGTGGGTGGCGCCGGTCGGCCCGCAGACGTCACGCGAGCGGCCGCCCAAGGGCGTGGGCGGGGCCGGTCGGCCCGTTGACGTCCCACGTGGGCATGCTGGGTTGGTTTGTCCGGTTCCGGGGGTGTGGTCGGCGGCACCGTGGGGCCGGAATGGCTGGGGGCCGGGGGTCGTTGTATCCGGGTGAACGGCCGAGGAAGAGCACCCTTCACGGGTGTCGGGCCCCCGGGAATGATGGTGGGCCGGCGGTCGTTACACATGGTCCCGGCGCCGCGAAGAGGCCCCGCCCCGCGGCCGGGATGATCCCCCTAAGACTTTCCCCCTGTGGGTGCGCGCTTATCGCGTTGTCATCCGTTGAGCGCCTGACGGTGCTTGCGCACATCTCACCGGTCCCCCGCCGGGGTGTGCGCCGACCCCCGAATGGAGCTTTGTCATGAACACGATGCTGCGTAAGAGCGTGCTGGGTGTTGCTGGTCTGGCGTTCACCGGTGGTGTGTTCGCCGGTCCGATCGCCGCCCACGCCGACACCGGTCCGGTGGACGCCAAGCCGGTCGCGGCCGTGCAGGCCGACAAGCCCGGCGTCGACAAGGGCAAGCTGATTCCGCACGGTGTGCAGGGCGCCCAGTCGCGCATCGACCTGAACGACGAGCAGACCGCCAACGCCAAGGCGATCATCGCCGCGACGAAGAAGGCGGGTCTGCCGGAGCGGGCCGCGGTGATCTCGATCGCCACGAGCTTGCAGGAGTCGAAGCTGGAGAACCTGGGCCACCTCGGCGACAAGAATGATCACGACTCGCTGGGCCTGTTCCAGCAGCGCCCGAGCTCGGGTTGGGGCACGCCGGAGCAGATCACGAACCCGGAGTACGCGACGCTGGCGTTCGAGAAGGGCCTGAAGCAGGTCGACGGCTGGCAGGACATGCCGCTGACCGAGGCCGCCCAGACCGTGCAGGTCTCGGCCTACCCGGATGCCTACGCCCAGTGGGAGCAGCAGGCCGCCGACATCGTCGCCCAGCACTGGAACAGCTGACCACAACCACCCAAGCACCAAGCACCAAGCGCACGCTGGCCGGCACCCGAACCCGGGTGCCGGCCAGCGGCGTCTCTCCCACCACAGGCGACAAGGTGGGGGCACCTGCCGGACCGACGGTCGAGCACAACAGGCTCAGCGAGCGACCACCGCCGCACGGCAAGGGACCCACCACGAGCCGGGAGGCGAGGGTGCCTGTCCGGACCGACGGCAGAGGCCGACGGGCTCAGCGCCCGGAGCGGTCACCGCCGGACGGCGAACGCCCACGACGGGCTGGGGGCGAGGGTGACCGGCGCAGGGATCAAGCCTGACCGCCCGGAGCCGGTCACCCTTGCCCCCAGCCCTCAAGCGCAACCACCCACGAACGCAGAGCAGCGGAACCTCAGGACCCCGCAGCAGACCGCCCCGACCCGCCCGACCGCCGCCCTCCGACGATGTCGAGGACCCCGGCCACCAGCGCCAGCGCGATGATCCCGGCGGCCAGCAGCAGCGCGTGCCGGAATGCGGTCGCCCAGTCGCCCCGGGTGTCGGCGAGGGTGGAGAAGAAGAGCGCGCCCACGCCCGCGATCCCGGCGGCGGAACCGATCCGCTGCCCGGTCTGGAGCATGCCGGCGCCGCTGCCCGCCTGCGGCACCGGCACCTCGGACAGGGCGAGGGTCTGGTTCGGTGCGATGACCAGGCCGCTGCCGAGGCCGGCCAGCAGCAGTGGCAGGGCGGTACGCAGGCCGACCGAGTGGTGCGGGTCGCCGCGCAGCACCCAGAACGTGGCGAGCAGGCCGGCCACGACGACGAGCAGGCCGGTGGCGACCAGCGGCCGGCCCAGCCGGGTGACCACCCGGCCGCCGACGGCGGAGGCGGCCGCGGAGCCGAGCGCGAACGGGGTGATGGCCAGGCCGGCGGCGAGCGCGCTGTAGCCGAGGCCGACCTGCAGGTAGAGGGTGAAGATGAAGAAGATCGCGGTGAAGCCGGCGAAGTAGATCAGGCCGATCAGCGATCCGAGGGTGTACGACTGCAGCGCGAACAGCCGCAGGTCGAACAGGGGTGGGCGGTGTCGGGCGTACCAGCGCTCCCAGGCGGCGAAGGCGGCCAGGAAGGCCAGCCCGATCGGGATGAGGAGCCACTTCCACGGGGTCTGCCACTGTTCCCGCTGCACCAGCGGCAGCAGCACCAGGGTCACCCCGATGCCGAGCAGCAGCACGCCGACGGGGTCGAGGCGGTGCCGGTCGGGTTGCCCGGTCGGCCGGCCGGGCAGCAGCCGCCAGCCGAGCAGCACGGCGACGATGCCGACCGGGACGTTGACGAAGAAGACCCAGCGCCAGCCGTGCTCCTCGCCGCCGAGCTGGATGAGCAGCCCGCCGAGCAGCGGGCCGACGGCGGTGGAGATGCCGATGGTGGCGCCGAGCAGACCGAACGCGCGTCCCCGCTCGGCGCCCCGGAACAACTGCTGGATGACGCCGCTGACCTGGGGGTTGACGACGCCGGCGGCGGCGCCCTGGACGAGCCGGGCGATCACCAGCCATTCCGGGGAGCGGGCCAGGCCGGCCAGCGCGCTGGTCAGCGTGAACAGGGTCACCCCGACCACGAAGCCGATCCGTCGGCCCCGGGCGTCGCCGAAGCGTCCGGCGGGCACCAGCACCAGGCCGAAGGTGAGGGCGTACCCGGACAGCACCCATTGCAGGTCGCTGGGGGTGGCGTGCAGCGCCCGGTCGATCGAGGGCACCGCGACGTTGACGATGCTGACGTCGAGCAGCGTCATGAACGCGGCGACCAGGCCGACGCCGAGTGCCTGCCAGCGCCGCCGGCCGTCGTACCCGGCGGGGAGGTCCGCCGGCGTCGACGACCGGTCCGCGCTCACCGTGCTCTCCGGGGACCGTCGATCACGCATCCCCGATCGCTACCCGGCGGCCCGTGGGGCAAACCGGGCGGATCACGCGGGCTGGCGGGCGCACCAGCGGGGGCCGAAGTCCAGGCCGGCCATCGGCGAGTCCTCCCGGTGCAGCAGGCCCCGCTCGGTGAGCTGGTGCAGCGGCTCGCGCAGCTCCTCCTCGGGCATTCCGGTCTCTTCGGCGATCGTGTCGGGGTAGGGGACGTGGCCCCGCACCTCGAGGGCGACCACCGCCTGGTAGACCCGTTCCTCGATCGCAGACAGCCGTACCTGCTGCATCGTTTCCCTCCTCGGGGTGATCCGCCCGACCGGCGGGCGGTCTGCGCCCGGTTACCCCTCCGGCGTCCGATGATGCCCACCCGTTCGCGGGATCCGGCGGCGCGGCGCGCCGGGCGTCCCGGCCGGCCGGTGCCCTAGGCTGCACCAGTGATCATCTGGGATCTCGTCGTCGTCGGCGGGGGGCCCGCCGGCCTCTCCGCCGCCCATGCCGCGGCCCGCGCCGGTGTCCGCACCCTGGTCGTCGAGCGGGCCACCCACCCGCGCTACAAGACCTGCGGGGGCGGCCTGATCGGGACGTCGCTGGCCGAGGTGGCGGGCCGGATGGAGGTGCCCGCCGACGACCACGTCGACCGGGTCACGGTCACCCGGGACGGGGGACGCGCCTTCACCCGCCGGCACTCCGGTCCGCTGCTGGCGATGGTGCGCCGGGAGGAGTTCGACGACCGACTGCGGGCGGCCGCGGTCGCCGCTGGGGCCGAGGTCCGCGAGGGCGTGCCGGTCCGCGCGGTCGAGCAGGACCCCGACGGGGTACGCCTGCGGCTGGCCGACGGGGAGGTGGTGCGGGCCCGCGTGGTGATCGGTGCGGACGGCTCCTCCGGGGTGACCGCCCGGCACGTCGGGGTCACCTTCCGCCAGGTCGACCTGGGGCTGGAACTGGAATTGCCGGTGCCCCGCGCCGAGCAGGACCGCTGGCGCGGCCGGGTGCTGCTGGACTGGGGGCCGGTCCCCGGGTCGTACGGGTGGGTGTTCCCGAAGGACGACCGGCTCACCGTCGGCGTCATCGCCGCCCGGGGCGAGGGCGCGCGGACCCGGGCCTACCTGCGTGACTTCGTCGCCCGGCTGGGCCTGTCCGGGGTGACCCCGGAGCAC
Organism: Micromonospora sp. NPDC049836; assembly: GCF_044465125.1. Lineage (NCBI taxonomy): Bacteria > Bacillati > Actinomycetota > Actinomycetes > Micromonosporales > Micromonosporaceae > Micromonospora > Micromonospora sp. NPDC049836. Next base: position 377,065 of record NZ_JBITLH010000004.1, on the reverse strand, counting down.
GACTCGGGCCACCTGACCCGGTGCCGGGCCGACGACGCGCCGCTGCGCCGCGACCGGGTGCTGGTGGCCGGTGACGCGGCGGGTCTGCTGGAGCCGTGGAGCCGGGAGGGGATCAGCTACGCGCTGCGTTCCGGGCGGCTGGCCGGCGAGGCGGTGGCGGGCGGCGACCTGGCGGCCTACGAGCGGGAGGTGCACCGCCAGTTGGTGCCGACGATGCGGGCGGGGCACCGGCTGCTGGCGGTCTTCGAGCGCCGACCCGACGTGTTCCATGCCCTGCTCGCCAGCCCGCCGGGCTGGCGGATGTTCGTCCGGTTCTGCCACGGCCGGACCAGCTTCGAGCGGACGCTCGCCCGGTGGCCGGTGCGGGCCGGCCTGGCCCTGGTGGACCGGCTCCCGCCGTGGCGGCCCGCAGCGGATCGAGCGGGCGCGGCCGCTCGCTGACCCGCCGGGCCACCGGGCACCCGCGCCGCGCCGGCGACCGTGCTGGGCGCCCGTGGGCTCAGGGCACGATGACCGCCCGACCGTGGATCTCGCCGCGGCGCAGCAGGTCGTACGCCTCCGGCGCCTCGGCCAGCGGGAAGGTCTGCACGTCGGCGCGGAGCACACCGTCGCGGGCCAGCGCGATCACCTCGCGCAGTTCGGCGCGGGTGCCCCAGAACGGCACCTCGACGCTGGTCTCCAGCGGCAGGGTGGGTGGCTCGTCGGCGACCGGGCGGACCGGCAGGGTGCCGCCCGCGAGGCCGACCAGCAGCACCTGGCCGCCGCTGGCGACGACCTGCCGGGCGGTGGTCAGGGTGGGGTCGGCCCCCACGAAGTCCAGCACCACGTCCGCCCCGTCCGGCGGCGAGCCGACCAGCGTCCGGATCCGGTCGACGCTGTCCGGTCCGGCCTGCACGACGTGGTGCGCGCCGAGCCGGCTGGCCAGGTCCAGCGCGGCGACGCTGGTGTCGACCGCGACGATCCGTACCGCCGTGGTGGCCACCAGCAGTTGCACCGCCATGTGCCCCAGCCCGCCGATCCCGATCACCACACAGGTCGTGCCGGGCCGCAGCTTCTCCCGGGCCAACTGGATCGCGTGGTACGGGGTGAGTCCCGCGTCGGTCAGCGGGGCCGCCTGGGTGAGGTCCAGGTCGCCGACGCGCAGCAGCCGGGAGGCGGGCACCACCACGTATTCGGCGAGCCCGCCGTCGCGGCTGAGCCCGATGCCGCCGACCGGGATCTCGCGGCACTGGTTCTCGTTGCCGCGCAGGCAGGCCCGGCAGTGCCCGCAGCCGATGATCCCGTACACCGCGGCCCGGTCGCCGGCGGACCAGCCGGACACCCCCGCGCCGAGCGTGTCCACGGTGCCGGCGATCTCGTGGCCGAGCGTCATCGGGGTGGGGAAGAGCCCGGCCGGCGCGTCGAGGATGTGCAGGTCGGAGTGGCAGGCGCCGACCGCGCCGACGCGTACCAGCACCTCGCCGGGGCCGGGGGTCGGGGTGGGCACGTCCACCTGTTCCAGCACCCCGGGGGCGGTCATCCGTACCGCGCGCATCGTTCGCCTCCACCTCGTCGACGGTCCGCCGCGCTTACCCCTCCCGCCGGCCTTGATGCCGGGCGCACAATATCGGTCATGAGCGAGCCGACCGAGTCGTTCACCGACGAGGAGTACGCGTTCCTACGGCACGTGCGTTTCGGCGAGTTGCCGCCCGCGGTGCGCCCGGAGGAGCGGTTGGCGTTGACCGAGACGGACCCGCGCCGGGACCGCCCGGAACCGGCCGGTGACCCCGAGGAGTGGACGCTGCGGCACGGGGCCGGCTGAGCCCCTGCCGGAGACGGCCGACGGGCCCCGGGTGCGACACCCGGAGCCCGTCGACGCTGGCTGGATCAGAAGACCGGTACGCCCTCGCGGACCAGCTTCCAGTTCGGCACGTAGAAGTCCTTCGGCCGGATCTCGCCCTTGGCCTGCGCCCAGTCGATCAGCAGCTGGCGGATTTCCTGCTGCTGGTTGTAGACCTGGGTCTTCACGATGCCGGGGAAGTTGCCGCCGCCGCTGCGCCGGTAGTTGTTCACCGCCACCACGAACTGCGCGTCCGCGGGGACCGGGGTGTCGGTGCCCGGCAGGACCAGGCGGGTGATCCGCTGGCCGACCGGCTTGGCGATGTCGATGTCGTAGTCGAGCCCGGAGATGACGTCGTAGTTGTAGTCCGGGACGTTCGGGTCGTTGATGTTCGCCAGGTCGATGGTCTGCCCGACGGCCCACGTCTTGAAGTACTTCGCCGAGTACTCCAGGTACGCCTTCACCTCGGCGCCGGTCATCACGACCGCCTCCAGGGTGTTGTCGTAGACGTAGAGCCCGGCCACGTCGCGGATCCGCACGTCGCCGGCCGGGAAGACCGCGGTCCGGCTGAACGGCGAGGCCTGCGACAGCACCGGCAGGTCGGCGTACGCGGTGCCGGCGAGCGCCGCGGCGACCACCTCGGCCTGGACGTGGTTGATGAAGTCCAGAATCGGGGTGTCCCGGTACCGCGACTCGACGGTGGACAGCTCCTCCACCGACTGCGCGACGACGGTGTTGACGTACTCGACGGTCTTGGCGTGCTGGCCGCGCACGGCCGCGAGCACCACCGGGTCCTCGACCACGGTGTTGGTGTTCAGCGTGGTGGCCGACTTGGCGACCACCTGCCAGCGGCCCTTGACCCGGGTCAGGGTGAAGTCCATCCGGGTCAGGCGCTGGCCCCACTTGGACGGCTCCGAGGTGAGCACCTGCTCGCCGGTGGCCTTGTTCGTGACGAACTTCTCCGGCACCTCGTTGTGGGCGTGGCCGAAGAGGATCGCGTCGATGCCCGGGACCTGCTCGGCGATCAGCGCGACCGGGTTCTCGTTCGGCAGTTCCGGACCGTAGCTGGAGGTGCCGCTGTCGCCGCCGTGCGCGGAGATGATGACCAGGTCGGCGCCGCGCTCGCGCATGACCGGCACCCAGGTGGCGGCGGTCTCGATCATGTCGGCGAAGACGAGCCGGCCCTCGACGTTGGCCCGGTCCCAGATGGCCACGCCCGGGTTGGTCAGGCCGAGGATGCCGACCTTCAGCTTCGGCGCGCCGTGCCCGCCGAGCCGGACCTCCTTGATCACGTACGGCAGGAAGGCCGGCTTGCCGGTCTTCTCGTTGATCGCGTTGGCGGCCAGCGCCGGGAAGCCGAGCTGGCTGATCCAGGTGGCCAGCAGCGGCAGGCCGTAGTTGAACTCGTGGTTGCCGAGGGTGACCGCGTCGTACTTGAGCACGTTCATGGCGTTGGCCATCGGGTGCGTCTCACCGCTGGCGGTGATCGGCTCCTGCTTGGCGTAGTAAGTGGCCAGCGGGGTGCCCTGGATGGTGTCGCCGGCGTCCAGCACCAGGGTGGCCTTGCCCTTGCGCTCCGCGCGGATCTGGTTGACCAGGGTGGCCAGCTTGGCGACGCCGACGTCGTTCTGCTTGCTGTCGTCGTACTCGGCGTCGCGGTAGTAGTCCCAGTTGTAGACGTTGCCGTGGGTGTCCGAGGTGCCCAGGACGGTCAGGTCCCAGGTCTTCGGCCCGTTGGCGGTCGCCCCGGCGGCCCGGGCGGGAGCGCCGGCGAGCAGGGGCGCGGTCGCGGCGGCGGCCGCGACGGCCAGCACCTGGCGGCGCGAGGCGCCGGAGGAGGAGGTCATGACGTGCCTTTCCATGGGGGTCGATGCGCCTCGTGGGCGCCGTTGCGCACCATAACGACCGCTGGTCACCGGCGCCACCTCGCCCCGAGGTGTTTCACTCCACCAGCGCCGGCGGGTCACCCGGTGTAACACGCCGGTCCCCGGCCGGTCGTTTCCCGACCCGGTCGCGGGGTAGGGCCAGTGCCGACACACCGCAGCCAGGCACGAAGGAGACCCCGGTGAGCGAGGACCAGTACACCCCCCAGGACCCCACCGAGCAGTACGGCCAGCAGCAGGGTCAGCCGCCGCAGCAGCAGTCCGCGCCCGGCTCGGAGCAGGAGATGGGCCCGAAACCGGACCACGGCGAGGAGTCGTACCGGGGCAGCGACCGGCTCTCCGGCAAGCGCGCGGTGATCACCGGCGGTGACTCGGGGATCGGCCGGGCGGTCGCCATCGCCTTCGCCCGCGAGGGCGCCGACGTGCTCATCTCCTATCTCGGCGACGAGGAGGAGGCCGACGCCCGGGAGACGGTGCGCCTCGTCGAGCAGGCCGGCCGCAAGGGCGTCGCGGTCCGCTGCGACGTACGGGAGGAGGCGAACTGCCGGAACCTGATCGACCGGGCGCTGGCCGACCTGGGCGGCATCGACATCCTGGTCAACAACGCGGCGTTCCAGATGTCGCAGGACGAGGGCCTCGCGGGGATCAGCACCGAACAGTTCGACCGGGTCTTCAAGACCAACGTGTACGCCATGTTCTGGCTCTGCAAGATGGCGCTGCCGCACCTGAAGGACGGGTCGACCATCATCAACACCACCTCGGTCCAGGCGTTCAACCCGTCGCCGCAGCTGCTCGACTACGCCACCACCAAGGCCGGCATCGCCAACTTCACCAAGGCCCTCGCGCTGGACCTGGCCGACCGGGGCATCCGGGTCAACGCGGTGGCGCCCGGCCCGATCTGGACCCCGCTGATCCCCGCCACCATGCCGACGGAGAAGGTGAAGCAGTTCGGCACCGACACCCCGCTGGGCCGCCCCGGGCAGCCCGCCGAGCTGGCCCCGGCGTACGTCTTCTTCGCCTCCCAGGAGTCCAGCTACGTCACCGGGGAGATCCTCGGCGTCACCGGCGGCAAACTGACCCGGTGAGCCGTCGCCCGGCCAGCGGCGCCTGGCCGGCTACCGGCGGTCCGGCTACCGGCGGTCCGGCTACCGGCGGTCCGGCTACCGGCGGTCCGGCTACCGGCGGTCCGGCCCGGTCGGCCTGGACCGCCGGTCAGCGGGGCCAGGCGGCCATCCGGTGGCGCACCTCGGCGATCCGGGCGGCGTCCAGGCCGTACCGGGTGAACCGGCGGTCCGGGACCGTGTCCAGGTAGCGGCCCGCCGCCCGGACGTCCTCGAGGTCCAGCGCCGGATCCACCTGGCGGGCCAGCTCCAGCAGGTCCGCCACCGCGTACCGGTCCAGCGCGGCGGAGACGTCGATGTAGTCGCGTACCTCCCGCCGGTTGACCAGGGCGGCGGTCTTGTTGGCGATCAGGTCGCGGACGTCCATCACCGGGCCGAGGTCCATCACCACCGGGCTGCGGTAGCGGTCGAGCCGGGCCAGGCTCAGCCGGATCTGCCGCCCGTCCCGGCTGACCACGAAGTCCCGCATGTCCCGGTCGAAGCCGTCGAAGAGCTCGCCCAGCTCGCTGTCCGGATCGGCGTCCACCACCTGGTAGCCGGCCCGCTCCAGGGCGGCCCGCACGCCGGCCGCCGCCGCGGCGGCGGCCCCCTCCACGTCGGCGAAGAGGTCCACGTCCTCGGTGGGGCGGGTGACCAGGCCGTGCGCCGCCCAGGCCACCCCGCCGCCGAGCACGAAGCGGTGCGGGCCGGCGGCGGCCAGCGCCACCCGGGCCACCTCGCGGTAGAAGTCGTGCAGGTGGGTCACCCGGTACGCAGACCCCGGTGCCGGCTCTCCCAGGCCAGGCGGACGCCCCGGGGCAGGTTCAGCCGCCGCCACACCCGGCGCAGCGTCCGGCCGTTGACCAGGGTCCGCAGGTCGTCGACCCGGTTGGTCTCGCGCAGCACGTTCTCGTACATCCAGAGCAGGTCGTCCGGGTCGGCCAGGTCGAAGACCCGCTCGCTGCTCCACATCAGCCGCACCGGCAGCTCCACGACGCCGCGGGTCGGGCCGGTCAGCTCGGCCAGGGTGCGGGGCACCACGGCGGGACGCCCGGGACGGGCGAGGTGCGCGGTGGTGACGGCCGACATGGTGTCAGGGTAACCCCTACCCGTCGTTTTCCCGACGCACGTCGTGGCCGTCCGGGCCGCCGGCCCGGCTTCCCGGCGTGGGGCGCCTGGGTGGTTGCGCTAGTGCCTGCCGTGCCCGCCCGACCCTCGTCCGCGGCCGGAGTGCCTCGGTGACGGTGGGTGGTTGCGGTCGCCGGCCCGGGTTTCCGGCGGTGAGTGGAACGTCATTGCTGTCTCCGGCGGCCGGAGACCTCCATGGCGTTCCACCGACCGAGCCGGCAGCCCGGCACACCGGGCGGCCCTGTCCGGTCTGTCCGGTTCCGGGGGTGCGTGGTCGGGTGGCACCGTGACGGCGGAAACGGTCGGCAGCGCCACGGTGACCGCCGTCACGGGATGCCAGCGGAAGAGGAACGGACCCCGTACCGTTGTGCAGAGCGTCGGTGTGACCAGTGTCCCCGGGCCTCACCTAATTTGCCTTCGCGGAATACCGTCCGGCTGGAGCCGCGTCGCGCCACTCGCCGAGAGGCGACCTGCACACCGACGCCCAGCGGCGGTGCAGTGCCAGCCGAGCGAGGGCAGTGCCAGCCGAGCGAGGGCAGTGCCAGCCCCACAGGGCCGCCAGCCCGGGCGGCCGTGCCGGTTCGGGGCAGGTATCGCCGCTCGGGTCGCGGGCCGGCCGGCGCTGGCCTAGGGTGCAAATGTCAGCTTCCGTAGCCGGGAGGGGGTGTTCCGGGATGGGTGTGAAGACCTTCATCCAGGGGTGGCCGGTCTACCGGCAGCTCACCGGCACCGACCCGCTCGGCCGGGGCGCGGCGGCGCAGTCGGCCCGCTCGGCGGCCCTGACCGCGCGCACCGAGACCGCCGACCACATGGCCCGCTCGGTCTGCCCGTACTGCGCGGTGGGCTGCGGGCAGCGGGTCTTCGTCAAGGACGGCCAGGTCACCCAGATCGAGGGCGACCCGGACAGCCCGATCTCCCGCGGCCGGCTCTGCCCGAAGGGCTCGGCCAGCAAGAACCTGGTCACCAGCCCGCTGCGGCAGACCACGGTCCGCTACCGCCGGCCGTACGCGACCGAGTGGGAGGACCTCGACCTCGACACGGCGCTGGACATGATCGCCGACCGGGTGATCGCGGCCCGCGAGGCCACCTGGGAGGACGCCGACGAGGACGGGCGGCCGCTGAACCGCACCCTGGGCATCGCCAGCCTGGGCGGCGCCACCCTGGACAACGAAGAGAACTACCTGATCAAGAAGCTCTTCACGGCGCTCGGCGCACTGCAGATCGAGAACCAGGCGCGGATTTGACACTCCGCCACCGTCCCCGGTCTGGGGACCAGCTTCGGTCGCGGTGGCGCGACGGTCTTCCAACAGGATGTCGCCAACGCTGACGTCGTCATCATCCAGGGCTCGAACATGGCCGAGGCCCACCCGGTGGGTTTCCAGTGGGTGATGGAGGCCAAGCTGCGGGGGGCCAAGGTCTTCCACGTCGACCCCCGGTTCACCCGCACCAGCGCGCTCGCCGACACGTACCTGCCGATCCGGGCCGGCACCGACATCGCGCTGCTGGGCGGCATCGTGCGCTACATCCTGGACAACGAGCTGGACTTCCGGGAGTACGTGCTGGCCTACACCAACGCCGCGACGATCGTGACTGAGGAGTTCGCCGACACCGAGGACCTGGACGGCTTCTTCTCCGGCTACGACCCGGGGACGCAGGCGTACAACCAGCGCAGCTGGCAGTACGCCGGCCAGGAGGAGACCACCGGCTACCGCGCCGCCCACGAGGAGCGGGACGTCGCGGCGGGCCTGCGCCACGAGTCGCACGGCATCCCGGTCGGCGCTCAGGTGCAGCGGGACGAGACGTTGCAGCACCCGCGCTGCGTCTACCAGCTCCTCAAGCGGCACTTCGCCCGCTACACCCCGGAGATGGTGGAGCGGACCTGCGGCATCCCGCGGGAGAAGTTCCTCGAGCTGGCCCGCGCCTGGACGGAGAACTCCGGCCGGGAACGCACCGGGGTGCTGATCTACTCGGTGGGCTGGACCCAGCACAGCGTGGGCGTGCAGTACATCCGCACCGGCGCGATCATCCAGTTGCTGCTGGGCAACATGGGCCGGCCGGGTGGCGGGGTGCTGGCCCTGCGCGGGCACGCCAGCATCCAGGGCTCCACGGACATCCCGACGCTGTTCAACCTGCTGCCCGGCTACCTGCCGATGCCGCACTGCACGCACCACACGACGTTCACCGACTGGGTGGACGCCATCCGGCACCCCGGGCAGAAGGGCTTCTGGTCCGGCGCGCGGGCGTTTGGGGCGAGCCTGCTCAAGGCGTACTGGGGGGACGCGGCGACGCCGGAGAACGACTTCTGCTACGGCTACCTGCCCCGGATGACCGGCGACCACGGGACGTACCAGACGGTGCTGAACATGATCGACGGCAAGGTCAAGGGCTACTTCCTGCTCGGCCAGAACCCGGCGGTCGGTTCGGCGCACGGCAAGGCGCAGCGGCTGGGCATGGCCAACCTGGACTGGCTGGTCGTCCGCGACCTGTTCATGATCGAGAGCGCGACGTTCTGGCAGAACAGCCCCGAGGTGGAGACCGGCGAGATCGTGCCGGAGGAGTGCCGGACCGAGGTCTTCTTCATCCCGGCGGCCTCGCACGTGGAGAAGGAGGGCACCTTCACCCAGACCCAGCGGCTGCTGCAGTGGCGGGAGAAGGCGCTCGACCCGCCGGCGGACGCCCGCTCCGAGCTGTGGTTCTTCTTCCACCTGGGGCGGATCATCCGGGAGAAGCTGGCCGCCTCGGACCAGCACCGGGACCGCGCGGTGCTCGACCTCGCCTGGGACTACCCCACGCACGGCGAGCTCGCCGAGCCGAGCGCGGAGGCCGTGCTGAAGGAGATCAACGGGTACGAGGTGGCCACCGGCCGCCCGCTGTCGGCGTTCACCGAGGCCAAGGACGACGGCTCCACCGCGGTCGGCTGCTGGATCTACACCGGCGTGTACGCCGACGGGGTCAACCAGGCCGCCCGGCGCAAGTCCCGGCACGACCAGGACTGGGTGGCCGCCGAGTGGGGCTGGGCCTGGCCGGCCAACCGCCGCATCCTCTACAACCGCGCCTCCGCCGACCCGGACGGCCGGCCGTGGAGCGAGCGGAAGAAGTACGTGTGGTGGGACGCCGACCGGGCCGAGTGGACCGGCTACGACGTGCCGGACTTCGAGAAGAAGAAGCCGCCCACGTACCGGCCGCCGGAGGGGGCCAGCGGCGTGCAGGGGCTGGCCGGCGACGACGCGTTCATCATGCAGGGCGACGGGAAGGGCTGGCTGTACGTGCCCAGCGGGCTGCAGGACGGGCCGCTGCCGACGCACTACGAGCCGGCCGAGTCGCCGATCCGCAACCCGCTGTACGGGCAGCAGGCCAACCCGACCCGCAAGGTCTACGACCATCCGGTGAACTCGGTCAACCCGAGCCCGCCGCAGTCGCACACCGACGTCTTCCCGTACGTGTTCACGGTCAGCCGGCTCACCGAGCACCACACGGCCGGCGGGATGAGCCGGATGGTGTCGCGGCTGGCCGAGCTCCAGCCGGAGATGTTCGTCGAGGTCTCCCCGGAGCTGGCGGGCGAGCTGGGCCTGGACCACCTGGGCTGGGCGCACCTGATCAGCGGCCGGGCGGCGATCGAGGCCCGGGTGCTGGTCACCGACCGGCTCACCCCGCTGCGCCTGGACGGGCGGGTGGTGCACCAGGTGTGGCTGCCGTACCACTTCGGTCGGGAGGGCATCGTCACCGGCGACTCGGTCAACGACCTGTTCGGCATCACCCTGGACCCGAACGTGCTGATCCAGGAGAGCAAGGTCGGCACCTGCGACATCCGGCCCGGCCGCCGCCCGACCGGGGCGGCCCTGCTGGAGCTGGTGGACGACTACCGGCGCCGGGCCGGGCTGACCGGGGGCAGCCCGCCGATCGTCACCACCGACGCGCCCGAACGGGAGGGCCGATGATCGAGGCCAACAGCCTGTCCGGCCCGCTCGACCCGGCGCCGGAGGCCGGCTGGGTCGACGCCCCGCCGCGGCTGGGCTTCTTCACCGACACCAGCGTCTGCATCGGTTGCAAGGCCTGCGAGGTCGCCTGCAAGGAGTGGAACGGCGTCCCGGACTCGGGCTTCGACCTGCTCGGCATGTCCTACGACAACACCGGCGCGCTGACCGCCAACTCGTGGCGGCACGTCGCCTTCATCGAGCAGCCCCGCCCGGCCGGGCACCGCACCCCGCCCTTCGCGGGCAACCCGACCGGCGAGGCGGTCAGCCCGGCGAGCGCCGCGGTGGCCGCCGGGACCGGGACCGACACCGGTACGACGCCCGGCCTGCCCACCGGTCAGCCGGCGGCCGCCGCGCGGATGGCCGCCGGCCCCGAGTTCCTCGGCATGCCCGGAGCGCAGCCGCCCGGCCGGGGCACCGGCCCGGAGTCGCGCACCGACTTCCGCTGGCTGATGATGTCGGACGTCTGCAAGCACTGCACCCATGCCGCCTGCCTGGACGTCTGCCCGACCGGCTCGCTGTTCCGCACCGAGTTCGGCACGGTGGTGGTGCAGGAGGACATCTGCAACGGCTGCGGCTACTGCATCTCCGCCTGCCCGTACGGGGTGATCGACCAGCGCAAGGACGACGGCCGGGCGTGGAAGTGCACGCTCTGCTACGACCGGCTCGGGGCCGGGCAGACCCCCGCCTGCGCGCAGGCCTGCCCGACCGAGTCCATCCAGTTCGGCCCGGTGGACGAGCTGCGGGAACGCGCCGCGCAGCGGGTCGCCGCGCTGCACGAGCGGGGGGTGCCGGAGGCCCGGCTGTACGGCCACGACCCCACCGACGGCGTGGGCGGCGACGGCGCGTTCTTCCTGCTGCTCGACGAGCCCGAGGTGTACGGCCTGCCGCCGGACCCGGTGGTGACCACCCGGGACCTGCCGAAGATGTGGAAGCGGGCCGGGTTGGCCGCGCTGGCCATGGCGGCGGCGGCCGTCGCCGCGTTCGTGGGAGGGTCGTCGTGAGTCCGGATCGTCCGGTGGGTGAGCTGTTCCGCCGCTTCCGGGAGCGGCTCGCCGCCGAGGGCCCGGAGCGGCTCGGCGGCCCGGGCCGGCACGCCGGCCACGGTCCCAAGATGACCTCGCCCGCCGGCCCGGTCCTGGCCGCCCAGGGCCGGCACGCCGGGCAACCGGGCGCCGGGGACGTCGAACCGACCGCGGCCACCGGCACCGGCGCGGGGGCGGCCCGCACGGACGCCGGCGCGCACGACGCCGGGCTCGCCCCGCGCCGACCCCGGGACGTGCCGCCGGCCGGGTCGTCCCGCCGGCGTCGGGGCGGCCGGGGTGGCGGGGAGCAGGTCAACGTGCCGCCGGCCGAGTTCACCTCCTACTACGGCCGCCCGGTCCTCAAGGCGCCGGTGTGGCGGTGGGACATCGCCGCGTACCTGTTCACCGGCGGCCTGGCGGCCGGGTCGTCGCTGCTGGCGGCGGGCGGCCAGCTCACCGGCCGGCCGGCGTTGCGCCGCGCCGGCCGGGTCACCGCCCTGGCGGCGGTCAGCGCCAGCGCGTACTTCCTGATCCACGACCTCGGCCGGCCGAGCCGGTTCCACCACATGCTGCGGGTGGCGAAGCTGACCTCGCCGATGTCGGTGGGCACCTGGATCCTCACCGCCTTCGGGCCGGCCGCCGGTGTCGCGGCGGTCGCCGAGGCCGCCCCGCTGCTGCCCGAGCGGGGGCTGCTCGGGCTCGGCCGCCGGCTGCTGCCGCCGGCCGGGCGGGCCGCCGGGCTGGCCGCCGCGGTGACCGCGCCGGCCCTGGCCACGTACACCGGGGTGCTGCTGGCCGACACGGCGGTGCCGTCGTGGCACGAGGCGTACCCGGAACTGCCGGCCATCTTCGCCGGCAGCGCGCTGGCCAGCGGCGCCGGGGTGGGACTGCTCGCCGCGCCGACCACCCAGGCCGGCCCGGCGCGGCGGATGGCCGTCGCGGGCGCGGCCCTGGAGCTGTGGGGTTCGCACCGGGTGGAGAACCGGCTCGGTCTGCTCAGCGAGCCCTACGCCGTCGGCACCGCCGGCAGGCTGCTGCGCGCCGGCCGGGCGCTGACCGCGGCCGGGCTGGCCGGCGCGCTGGTAGGCCGGCGCAGCCGGGCGTTGTCCGCCCTCGCCGGCGGCGCGCTGCTGGCCGCGTCGGTGTGCACCCGGTTCGGCATCTTCCACGGCGGGGTCGCCTCGGCGCGGGACCCGAAGTACACGGTGGTGCCGCAGCGGGAGCGGGTGCGGGAACGGGACAGCCAGGATCCACACAGCGGGTCGGGCGCCGGCTCCGGCGGGGGATAGCCGGGAGGGGCGCCGGGCCCATGAGCCGACGGGGGTACCGCTCATGGCCACAACAGCCGCGAACCCGCGGGGGAATCGACCACCGACCCGGGGCCGTTGGGGGCTCGTGGTCGCGGCCGTGCTCGTCCAGCTCGCGCTGGGCGCCGTCTACGCCTGGAGCGTGTTCAACAAGCCGTTGCAGGCCGAGTTCGGGTGGAGCAAGGCCGAGGTGGTGCTGCCGTTCGAGGTGGCGATCGGGACCATCTTCATCGGCAGCCTGATCGGCGGGCGCATCCAGGACCGGCGGGGGCCACGGCCGGTGGCGCTGGGCGGCGGGATCCTCTACGCCGTGGGGACCATGCTCGCCTCGCTGGTGTCCTCGGGCGACCAGCTGTGGCTGCTGCTGCTCACCTACGGTGTGTTGGGCGGCATCGGGCTGGGCGCCGCGTACATCACCCCGATCGCCATGCTCAGCAAGTGGTTCCCCGACCGGCGCGGCCTGATCACCGGCATCGCGGTGGCCGGCTTCGGCTTCGGCGCGGTGATCACCGCGCCGGTGGCGAAGGCGTTGCTGGCCGGCACCGACCACAAGACCAGCGTCTTCCTGCCGCTGGGCATCGCCTACCTGGTGGCGGTGCTGCTGGGGGCGTCGTTCTTCCGGGACCCGCCGGCCGGCTACCAGGTACCGGGCTACACCCCGGCGGTCGGTGGCCGGGCGGTGGCCGGCACCCGGGTCTACCGGTTCGGCGAGGCGCTGCGGACCCGGCAGTGGTACCTGCTCACGCTGATCCTCACCCTCAACGTGACCTGCGGCATCGCGCTGATCTCGCAGGCCGCCGACGCGGCCCAGGCGGTGGCCGGGGTGAGTGCCGCGACCGCCGCCGGCCTGGTCGGCGTCCTCGGCCTGTTCAACGGCGGCGGGCGGGTGGCCTGGGCGTGGCTGTCCGACCGGGTCGGCCGGATGCCGGCGTTCATCGGCATGCTCGCCCTGCAGGGCGTCTGCTTCCTGATCCTGCCGCACGCGTCCGCGTTCTGGCTCTTCGCCGTCCTCGCGGCGCTGGTCTACCTTGCCTACGGTGGCGGCTTCGGCACCATGCCGGCGACCGCCGCCGACTACTTCGGCACCCCGAACGCCGGCGCCATCTACGGGGCGATGATCGTGGCGTGGAGCATCGGCGGCGTGGTGGGTCCACTGTTGACCGCGCTGCTCTACGACGCCAGCGGCAAGAGCTACACGCTGCCCTTCACGGTGATCGGCATCCTCGCCTTCGTCGCGCTGGTGCTCCCGCCGGTCACCCGCCTGCCCACCGCCGCCGGCGAGCCCCGACCGCACTTCCAGACTCCCGGGCCCTGATCGGGGCGGGTCCGGTGCTCCCCGGGCGGCCGCAGATCGCATGTGGTTAAGTGCGGGGTGGAGGCGTTCAGGCGGCTGGTGCCCCTCCCGGTCTTCAAAACCGGTGTGGTCCGGGACCCGGGCCAGGCGGGTTCGATTCCCGTCCGTCTCCGCCAAACCGTTCCTGGGAGACCCGATGCGTGACGTCGACCCGCGGCGGCGCGTGCCGCGCACCGACGCGCTGCTCGCCGACCCGGGGCTGGCCGCCGCCGTCGACACGCTCGGCCGCGACCGGGTCAAGGCCGCGATCGTCGCCGCCCAGCAGCGGGCCCGCCGCGGTGAGATCGGCCCCGACGAGGTACGCGACGCCGCGCTGGCCGGGCTGCCCGCGCCGGCTCCCCGGGCGGTGCTCAACGCCACCGGCGTCGTGCTGCACACCAACCTGGGCCGGGCCGCGCTGTCGGCCGCCGCCGTCGAGGCACTCGTCGCCGCGGCCGGGCACACCGACGTGGAGCTGGACCTGCGCACCGGGCGGCGGGCCCGGCGCGGCCGGGACGCCCTCGACGCGCTCGCCGCCGCGGTGCCCGCCGCCGCGGCCGTGCACGTGGTCAACAACGGCGCGGCCGCGCTGGTGCTGGCCGCCACCGCCCTGGCCGCCGGGCGGGAGATCGTGGTCAGCCGCGGCGAGCTGGTCGAGATCGGCGACGGCTTCCGCCTGCCCGACCTGCTGGCCAGCACCGGAGCCCGGCTGCGCGAGGTGGGCACCACCAACCGCACCGCGCGCGCCGACTACGCCGCCGCCATCGGCCCGCGGACCGGCTTCGTGCTCAAGGTGCACCCGTCGAACTTCGTGGTCAGCGGCTTCACCTCCGCCGTCGAGGTCCGCGAGCTGGCCACGCTCGGCGTGCCGGTGGTGGTCGACATCGGCTCGGGGCTGCTCGTCCCCGACCCGCTGCTGCCCGACGAGCCGGACGCCGCCAGCACCCTGCGCGCCGGCGCGCACCTGGTCACCGCCAGCGGCGACAAGCTGCTCGGCGGCCCGCAGGCCGGTCTGCTGCTCGGCGCGGCCGACCTGGTGGACCGGCTGCGCCGGCACCCGCTGGCGCGGGCGGTGCGGGTCGACAAGCTCACCCTGGCCGCGCTCGCCGCCACCCTGCACGGGCCGAGCACCCCGACCGGCGAGGCGCTGCACGCCGACCCGGCGGTGCTGCGGGAGCGCACCGAGCGGCTGCGCGACCGGCTCGGCGAGGACGGCTGCAAGGCCGAGGTGGTGCCCAGCGCCGCGGTCGTCGGCGGCGGTGGCGCGCCGGGGGTGGCGCTGGACTCATGGGCGTTGAGCCTGCCAGAGCGGTACGCCGAGCCGCTGCGCACCGGCGTCCCGCCGATCCTCGGCCGGGTGCTGCACGGCCGGCTCCTGCTCGACCTGCGCTGCGTGCCGGTCGACGCCGACGAGCGGGTCCGCGCCGCGATCCTGCGGGTCGGTGGTTGACGTGTGGGTGGTGGCCACCGCCGGGCACGTCGACCACGGCAAGTCCACCCTGGTGCGGGCGCTGACCGGGATGGAGCCGGACCGGTGGGCGGAGGAACGCCGCCGGGGCATGACCATCGACCTCGGGTTCGCCTGGACCACCCTGCCCTCCGGTGGCACGGTCGCGTTCGTCGACGTGCCGGGCCACGAACGGTTCGTGCCGAACATGCTCGCCGGCGTCGGCCCGGTCCCGGCCGCGCTGGTGGTGGTCGCCGCCGACGAGGGGTGGATGCCGCAGTCCGCCGAGCACCTGGCCGCGCTGGACGCGCTCGGGGTGTCGTACGGGCTGCTCGCGGTGACCCGCGCGGACCTGGCCGATCCGGGGCCGGCGCTGGCCCGGGCCCGCGCGGAGATCGCGGCCAGCTCGCTCGGCGAGGTGGAGGCCGTGGCGGTCAGCGGCGCGACCGGCGCCGGCCTGCCGGAGCTGCGTGCCGCCCTGGACCGGCTGGGCGCCCGGCTGCCCGACCCGGCGCCGGACGCGCCGGTGCGGCTCTGGGTGGACCGCTCGTTCACCATCCGGGGCAGCGGCACGGTGGTCACCGGCACCCTCGGCGGCGGCCGGGTGCGCGTCGGTGACCAGTTGGAGCTCGCCGCCACCGGCGAGCCGGTGCGGGTCCGGGGCCTGCACGCGCTCAACGCCGCCCGGGACGAGGTGAGCGCGGTGTCCCGGGTGGCGGTGAACCTGCGCGGGGTGCCCCGGGACCGGGTGGCCCGCGGCGACGCCCTGCTCACCCCGGGCCGCTTCCACACCACCGACCTGATCGACGTGCGCCTGGCGGGTGATCCGACCGCCGACCTGCCGGCGAGCCTGACCCTGCACGTCGGGTCGGCCGCCGTACCGGTGTGGGTCCGGCCGCTCGGGCCGGACACCGTACGGCTGCGGCTGGCCCGCCCGTTGCCGCTGCTCATCGGCGACCGGGCGGCGCTGCGCGACCCGGGCCGGCGGCACGTCGCCGGCGGGGTGACCGTGCTGGACGTGGACCCGCCGCCGCTGCGCCGGCGCGGCGCGGCGGCCGCCCGGGCCGGGGTGCTCGCCGGCCTGGACGGCCGCCCCGACCCGGCCGGCGAGCTGCGCCGCCGGCGCCTGGTGCGGGCCGGCGCGCTGACCCGGATGGGGGTGCCGGTCACCGCGGCCCCGGTGGTGGGGGACTGGCTGGCCGACCCCGAGCACTGGCGGGACCTCGGGGTGCGGCTCGTCGCGGAGGTGGCCCGGTACGCCCGCGCGCACCCGCTGGAGGCGGGCGTGCCGGTGGACGTGCTGCGCCGGCGCCTCGACCTGCCGGAGCGGGCCCTGGTCGAGGCGCTGGTCCGGCCGCCGCTGCGGGTGCGGTCCGGTCGGGTCAGCGCCGCCCCGGTCGACGCGCTGCCCGAACCGGTCGCCCGCGCGGTCGAGCGGGTCCGCGCCGAGTACGGCGACCGCCCGTTCGTCGCCCCGGAGGCGCACCACCTGGCCGACCTGGGCCTCGGCCCCCGGGAGATCGGCGCCGCCGTGCGGGCCGGCGCCCTGCTCAGGCTCGCCGACAACGTGGTGTTGCTGCCGGGCGCCCTGGACGACGCGGTCCGGGTGCTGGCGCGGCTGCCGCAGCCGTTCACCCTGAGCGCCGCCCGGCAGGCCCTGGCGACCACCCGGCGGGTGGCCGTGCCGCTGCTGGAGCTGCTGGACCACCGCGGCGCCACCCGCCGGCTGCCGGACGACGCCCGCGAGGTGGTCGCCCCGCCCGGCTGACCGCCGCCGCGCGGGCCGGCTGTCCGGCGGTCCTGCGGCCGTGGTCCGCCCGGTTGCGGCGGTACCGCGCGGCGGCTGGGCCAAGCGGCACCGGCGTGGCGTGCGGTCACCTACCGTGACGGCATGGACCCTTCCGCGGTCTGGCGGGACAAGCAGCACCGGTGGCGGATCGAGGCCTACCGGGCACCGGACCTGCGGTTCGCCATCTTCGCCACGAACGGCACGACCGAGTCGGCGCCGCTGTGGCTGTTCGGGATGTCCGCGCTGGCCCGGTGGCTGATGACCCACGCGATCTCCCTCGACGACCTGGAGACCGACTGATGGCCGGGCAGCTGGCACTGGTGGCGGTGCTGGTGCTGGTCAACGCGGCGCTCTCCGGCGCCGAGATGGCGCTGGTGACGTTGCGCGAGGGGCAGTTGCGCCGGCTGGGCCGCACCGGCCGAGCCGGCGCGGTGCTGGCCCGGCTGTCCCGGGAACCGAACCGCTACCTGGCCACCATCCAGCTCGGCATCACGCTGGCGGGTTTCCTCGCCTCGGCGGCCGCCGCGGTGTCGCTGGCGCAGCCGCTGGTCGGCCCGCTGGGCTTCCTCGGCGGGGTGGCCCACCCGGTCGCCGTGCTGCTGGTGACCGTGGTGCTGACCTTCGTCACCCTGGTGGTCGGGGAGTTGGCCCCGAAGCGGCTGGCCATGCAGGCGGCGGAACGGTGGGCGCTGCTCAGCGCCGGGCCACTGGATCTGCTGGCCCGGCTGTCCCGCCCCGCGGTGTGGCTGCTCAGCAGGTCCACCGACCTGCTGGTCCGGCTGGCCGGCGGGGACCCCCGGGCCAGCCGGCAGGAGGTCACCGAGGAGGAGTTGCGGGAGATGCTGGTCGGCCAGCGTGGGTTGTCGGCGCAGCAGCGGGAGATCCTGTCCGGGGCCTTCGACATCGCCGGCCGCACGCTACGGGAGATCCTGGTGACCCGCCGGGACGTGACGGTGCTGGACGCGTCGCTGCCGGCGACCGAGGCGATGCGCCGGCTGGCGGCGGCGGGCCGGTCCCGGGCGCCGGTGGCCGGCGCCGGCGGCCTGGACGACGTATGCGGGGTGGTGCACATCCGGGACCTGGTGGACGCCGACGGGACCACCGTGGCGCAGCGGGCCCGCCCTCCGGTGCTGCTGCCGGGCACCCTGCCGGTCGCCGACGCGATGCGTCACCTGCGGCAGCGCCACGAACAGCTGGCCCTGGTCGTCGACGAGTACGGCGGCATCGACGGCCTGGTCACCATGGAGGACCTGCTCGAGGAGGTGGTCGGCGAGCTGTACGACGAGGCCGACCGGGACGTCCGGCAGGCGGTCCGCGAGCCGGACGGGGCGCTGTTGCTCCCCGGTGACTTCCCGCTGCACGACCTGCCCGAGGCGGGGGTGCGGCTGACCTTCCCGCTGTCCCGCGAGTACACCACCGTCGCCGGGCTGGTCCTGGCCGGCCTGGGCCGGGTCCCCACCGGGCCGGGGGAGACGGTGCGGCTGCCCGGGCTCAGCGCGGAGGTGGTGGAGGTGGCCGATCGGGCGATCCGCCGGGTCCGGCTGCGCGGTCCCGCGGTCGGCTGCCCGATGCGGTGACACCCCTCGGACGGGGGAATCCGCCGCGAAACGCCCCGAACTGGTGGGTAACGGTCGTACCGTCCGGGACGTGAGGGACCGAGGAATGCGGATGTTCATCGCGGTGCTCGCCGGCCTGGCGGTCATCTACTTCGGGGCCACCGGCCACCGCTCCAGCGGGGGAGAGGGCGGCGGCGTCTCCGGAGGCGTGGTGCTGCTGGCCCTGCTGGCCGCCGCGCTGGCCTGGAACCTGACCAAGCCCGGCCCGGCCAAGTAGCGCACGGAAGCGGCCTCAAGCGGCCCGTGGCACCGGTCCGGCCAGGAAGCGCGGGCTGAGCGGGCTGAGCGGGCCGCGGCGGGCTGAGCGGACTGCGGCGGGCTGAGCGGACCGCGTCGCCCGGGCCAGGTAGCGCGGGTCGGGCTCAGCGGGCCGCGGCGGCGCTGCGGCTGATCTCCCCGGCCGACTCCTCGCCGAGCGCCACCCGCACCAGCGCCGACGCCAGGCGGCCGAAGTCCGCCTCGCGGACCAGCCCGGCCAGGCCGCCCGGGTTGGCCGGCAGACCCAGCCGCCGCGCCCCGGCCAGGGCCCGCCGGTCGGCGTACGGGCGCACGTCCGGCCAGACGGACTGGACCTCGCGCAGGAAGATGTCCGCGCCGGTGGGGCCGATGCCGGGGAACTCGGTGAGCAGCCGGCGCAGCGCCGCCCGGTCGCCGTCGGACTCCTTGTGCATCCGGCGCAGGTCGCCGTGCCAGCGGTCCAGGCAGAGCCGGGCGCCGGTGCCGAGCATGGTGGCGGTCCGCTCGTCGTAGCGCCGGTAGTGGCCACGGCCCAGCGCGTCCACCCGGTCCTGCCAGGTCGCCGCCTCCATGGCCTGCGGGGTGCGGTAGCCGGCGGCGAAGAGCTCCCGCGCCGCGGCCAGCGCCACCGCGGCCCGGATCCGGGTGCTCAGCAGGGTGCTCAGCACCAGCAGTTGGTACAGCGGGGCGGGCCGGTCGGCCAGGGAGATCCCGGCCTCCTCGGCGTACGTGCGGCCCTGCCGGTCCAGCAGCACCCGCGCCACGTTCCGATCGTCTGGCATCCGCTGGGGGTACCCGCCCCGGGCCGGACCAGACGCCCCCGGGCCGGGCCCGAATGCGCCGGGCGGCGGCGGGTACGCAGACCGGGTGCGCGGCCCACGCCGTGCGCGCCACCGGAAGGAGAGACCTGTGGTCAAGCCGCAGCAGGAGGAACTGCGCCGCAGCGACAAGGGCGCGACCAGCCAGGACAGCCGGGAGCTCATTCCGCAGGCCGGAAGCAGGGGGCCGCACGGCAAGGGCGGCACCTCGAACGCCGACACCGGCCGGCCGGTGCCCAAGGGCCAGGTGTCGCCGTACGGGCCGGCGGGTGAGCCGGTGGCCGACGACGAGAGCACGCGGCGGGGCTAACCGCCCCGCCGCGACGGCGACCGCAGCCTCCGCAGGGTGGCCGCGGTCGCCATCCCGTACGCCAGGTGCGGCACCAGATCGGACAGCCAGTCGCTGCGCCGCCAGGTCCGCGGGTCGCTGATGCCCAGCGCGGCGATCGAACCGTCGGTGGTGGCCATCACCCCGCCGCCGAGCAGCCCCGCCGCGACCGGCAGCGGGATCCGCCGCCGGGCGGCCAGCAGGCCGAAGGCGGCACCGGCGGCGATGCCGGTGGCGTAGCCGAACAGGGCCCCGAGCCCGGAGCGGCGGTTGGCCGCCTGCGGCTCGGAACCCAGGTTGACGTGGGCCGTCTCGGCGAGCCGGCCGGCGGTCTCGTCCGGTACGTGGCTCGCCGGTCGGGCCCGCAGCACCATGTCCAGGTAGCTGACGATGTCCAGGGCGGCGCTGCCGACGGCGCCGGCGATGGCGCCGTCGACCACCGGGGCCGACCTCACTTCGGATCGCCCGGTTCGCGCTCGCCCTTGGGGCCGAACGTGCGTTCGCCCCGCACGACGCCCCGCTGGCCGCGATCGTCCTGCAGGATCCGGTTCGCGACCTGGTTCGCCTCCTGGTCGGCCGCGCGGCCGGACTGTTCGATCAGATCGCGTAGCCGCGCCCGTTCCTTGTCGTAGGCGTTACTGCCCGGCCGTGGTCCTGGCATCCCTGCCTCCTCCGGTCGCTGTGGCGTCCCGACCGTCTACCCGCCGGGCGCGGCGCCAACCGTTCAGTCGGCGGAGCGGACCACCACCACGGGGCAGTCGGCGTGGTGCAGCACGCCCTGGCTGACCGACCCGAGGAGCAGGCCGATCAGCTCGCCCCGGCCCTGCGCGCCGACCACGATCAGCTGGGCCGTGCGGGAGGCCTCGGTGAGCACGGCGACCGGTCGCCCGTGGACCACCTCGCGGGTCACCGGCACCCCCGGGTGGCGTTCGGCGACCCCGGCCAGCGGGGCGGTGAGGATCCGGTCCTCCTCGCCGCGCAGCTGCCCCTCCTCGTAGACCAGCGGCTGCATGTCGCCGGGACCGCTGGAGCGCGGGTGGGTGTAGGCGTGCACGGCGTGCAGCCGGGCGCCCCGCACCGCGGCCTCCTCGGCGGCGAACTCGACCGCGGCCCGGGACAGCGTCGAACCGTCCACCCCGACCACCACCGGACCGCTCGGGCGGGGCGTGCCCCGCGCCACCAGCACCGGGCAGCCGGCGTACGCGGCGACCTGCACGGCGACGGAGCCGAGCACCAGGGCGGCGAACCCACCGAGGCCGCGGTCACCGAGCACGATCATGGCGGCGGTGGAGGACTCGCCGACCAGCACCGCCGCCGCCTGCCCGTCGATGATCTCCCCGGAGACGCGCAGCCCGGGCGCCACCCGCTCGGCCTCCGCGACCGCCGCGGCGACCAGCTCCTGCGCCTGGTGCCGCAGGCCGCCGCCGGGTGGCCCGCCCGCGGCCGGTGCCACGGGTACGCGCAGCAGCGGCCAGATGAACCCGTGGACCACCCGCAGCGGCCGGTGCCGCCGCCGCGCCTCCTCGGCCGCGAGGCGCACGGCCCGTAGGGCCGGCTCGGAGCCGTCCACACCGACCACGACGGCCGCGCCGTTCGCCGCGTTCACCCGGTACCCCCTCACCCGCCCGCGGCCAGTATCGCGGGCCGCCGGTGGCGTCGGGCCGATACCGCCGCAGCCGCTGCCTCGGTACGCTGGCGCCATCGCCGGAGGAAGGGAGCCTCGTCGATGGCCGAGCCCGACCAGCCGAGCACCGCTCGCATGATCGATTACTGGCTCGGCGGCGAGCACCACTTTCCGGTCGACGTCGCGGCGGCCCGCGCGTTCGAGGGCGCGTACGGGCCGTGCGCCGCGATCTTCCGCTCGCTGCGGGCCTTCCTGGGCCGCGCGGTCGGGTCGATCGCCGCGGCCGGGGTGGACGGTTTCCTGGTCTTCGGGGCCGGCGTGCCGACCCGGGGCAACGTGCACGAGGTGGCCCCGGACGCCACCGTGCTCTACACCGACGTCGACCCGGTCACCATCCGGCTCGGCCAGCGCCTGCTCGCCGGGCACGACCGGGCCGGCTACGGCTTCGGCGACGCCACCGACGTCGGCACCATCGACCCGGCCCAGCTGCACCGCTTCGTGCCGGGGTGGGGCCGGCGGCCGGTCGGGGTGGTCTTCCTCGGCCTGGCCGCGTTCCTCGACGACGCCACCCTGGCCCGCACCCTGGACGAGCTGTACGAGGCGGTCGCGCCGGGCAGCTTCCTGGCCGTCGACTTCGACAGCGAGGAGCTGGCCGGGCACCCGGAGGCGCTGGCCATGATGGGGCCGGCGTTCCGGATGCGGCCGCCGGCGGCGTTCGCGCCGCTGCTCGGGCGGTGGCGGCCCACGGCCGATGGCATCGTGCCGGTGGCCCGGTGGCGGCCGGACGGCGTGCCCGAGGCGGTGCCCGACGCGTTCTACGGCGCGGTGGCCGCCAAGCCGGCCGGCTGAGCGCCCGACCCTCGCCGCGCACCGTCGCCGTCCCCGCCGGGGCCGCCCGCGTCCCGGCGGCTCGCCGGCTCCGCGCCGGCGCGCGCTGCTCCGGTCCGGCCGATCCGGTCCGCGCCCGTCGTCGCGGCCCGGGGTGCCGCGCTGCTCCGGGCCGTGGCGCTGCTCCGGTCGGCGTTGCTCCGGTCGGCGTTGCTCCGGTCGACGCTGCTTCGGGCCATGGCGCTGGTCCGGGCTGTGACGTTGGTCGGGGCCGGGCTGTGGCGCTGGTCCGGGCTGTGGCGCTGGTCCGGTCCACGGAACTTGACCGTTGGGTGCGGTCGCGTCGCTCCGATCGGGACGGCAGGTGTCGCCGGTCGGCGGAGCCGGTGCGTCGCGGGCCGGGTGGGCCTCCGTATGATGCTTGCTCCATAGCAATAGTCGTCCTCGGAGGATCAGTATGCCGGACATGGCCGGACAGGTGTCGCGCGTGCTGCGCGAGGCGCCGCCCGACCAGTTGGCGGAGGCGGCCGACCGGGCGCTGCGCCAGGTGTTCGGCGCCGCGCGGACCGAGGTCTTCCTCGCCGACTACCGGTTCACCGGGTTGTGCCCGCTGCTCGTGCCCGGCCGTTCGCCGGGCCCGGGCGCGGTCCGCCGCTGCTTCAGCAGTCAGGAGCCGGTGCTGGACACCGGTGAGGACGGCCGCTGCCGGGTCCACCTGCCGCTGTCGGTCTGGGGTGAGCGGCTCGGCGTGCTCCTGGTGGAGCTGCCGTCGGTGCCGGCCGCCGCGATCGTGCACGCGGTCCGGGACGTCGCGGGCGAGCTGGCGGTGGCGCTGCGCGCCGCGGACCGGGAGACCGACCGGTACCGGCGGGCGCGCCGGCGGGAGCGGCTCAGCATGGCCGCCGAGATGCAGTGGGACCTGCTGCCGGGGCGCAGCGTCCGGCACGGCGACGTCCTGCTGGCCGGGCAGCTGGAGCCGGCGTACACAGTGGGCGGCGACCACTTCGACTGGTCGGTGGACGAGGACCGGCTCACCGTCACCGTCCTCAACGGCGCCGGCAGCGGGCTGGCCGCCGCGCTGCTGACCGCGGTGGCGGTGAACGCCATGCGCAACGCCCGGCGCTCGGGCGGCGGCCTGGTCGAGCAGGCCGAGCTGGCCTCGGACACCATTTTCTACCAGCACCGGGGCAGGCGGCACGTGGCCACGCTGCTGCTCGAGCTGGACTGCGCGCGGGGCGTGGTGCGGGCCGTGGACGCGGGCTCGCCGCACGTGCTGCGGCTGCGCGGCGGTACGGTCACCCCGATCGCCCTGGAGCAGCAGCTGCCGCTGGGCATGTTCGCCGAGACCCGCTACGACGTGCAGGAATTCGCGGTCGAGCCGGGGGATCGGCTCTTCGTGGTCAGCGACGGCGTCTACGCCGCCCAGCCGGACGGCCGGGAGGCGTACGGGAAGCGGGCCATGGCGCGGGCGATGCGGTCCACTCGGTTGCAGCCGGCGACCGAAGCAGTTGGTACGGTGATGCGCGAGCTGCACGCCTACCACGCCGACGCGGACCTCCGCGACGACGCGGTTGTCGTCTGCCTGGACTGGCGCGGGTCCAGCCCACCGGGAGACGTGGGCGGGCGGTGACCGCACCGACGGGACGAACACGAGCGGGACGATCGCAGGGGACGACGGGTGGAGCGAGCGCCGAATCTTGCCGCGGCCATCGACGCGGCCGCCGAGGCGCTGATCGGTGTCCTCGATTCCGCCACCTCCCGGCACAACGTCGTCTCCCCGACCCAGCTGCGGGTGCTCTCCCTGGTGATGGCGCACCCGCACAGCAACGTGAACCGGCTGGCGGAGCTGCTGGATGTCGTACCCTCCTCGGCCAGCCGGCTCTGCGACCGGCTGGAGGCCGTCGGGCTGCTGCGCCGGGTGGCCGACCCCCGCGATCGGCGGGAGGTCCGGCTGGTGCCGACCGCCGCGGCGGAGACCCTGCTGCGGGAGCTGAAGGAGCGGCGGCACCAGGCGGTGCAGGCGGTGCTGGACCGGATGCCGCACCGGGTGCAGCACGAGCTGCTGCTCGCCCTGTCGGCGTTCACCCAGGCGGCGCAGGCCACCGCGGCGGCCGACGCGACGACCGCCGCGGCCCGCACGGCCTGATCCGGAGCGCGACCCGCCCACCTGGCGCCGGCCGCCCACACTGCTCAACTAGTATCCTAGGACGCCGTACGCGAGGTGCGGCCCGTCACACCCGGCACGGCCTCGACCCCCTCGGCAGGGGACCTGGGCACGCCGGAGCGCCCGATATAGTGGCAGCGCAACTGGCCGGCCCACGATGGTGGGCCGCATCGGGGAGGTCCCAGCCCGGGATCGCAGAGGGCGCCGGCGCTGACCGGCCGGCAACGCGCACGAGCCTGCAGCGGCCGATCACGGTCGGCCGCCGGACCGTGCTGCGAAGGGAGGGTTCGGTGTCGCGTCAGCCGGCTCCGTCCGAGCACCCGGGCGGTACGACGGCGGTCGTGGGGGATCGCGTCCTCACCCTGCCCAACCTGATCAGTTTCGTCCGGCTCGCCGGCGTGCCGCTCTTCCTCTACCTCTTCCTGGTCGCCCGCGCGGACGTGGTCGCGATCGTGGTGCTGGCCATCGGCGGCACCAGCGACTGGGTGGACGGCTGGATCGCCCGCCGCCTGCAGCAGGTGAGCCGCCTCGGTGAGCTGCTCGACCCGCTCGCCGACCGGCTCTACATCCTGGCCACCCTGCTCGCCTTCACCGCGCGCGAGGTGGTGCCGTGGCAGTTCACGGCGGCCCTGCTGGCCCGCGAGCTGTTGCTGCTCGTCTCGTTGGGGGTGCTGCGCCGCTACGGCTACGGGCCGCCGCCGGTGCACTACATGGGCAAGACGGCCACCTTCCTGCTGCTGGCCGCGTTCCCGCTCCTGCTGCTGGCCGACGCGGCGGCGGGCGGCGTGTCCACCGCGGCCGGGGCGATCGGCTGGGGCCTGGCCTGGTGGGGCCTGGTGCTCTACTGGGTGGCCGGGGCGATGTACGTGGTGCAGGCCAGCCGGCTGGTGCGGGCGCGGCGGGCGGGAGCGGCGGCGTGAGCGCACCGGTCCGGGACGGCGGGGACCCGTCGGCGCGGGTGTACGCGCCGGACTTCCTGACCGAGCTGTTCCGCAATCCGCTCGACCCGGGGTACGCCGACGCGGCGGCCCGGCGGCGGGAGGTGCCGCCCGGGCGGCTGCGCCGGGTGTTGGGCCGCCCGGTGAGCCTGGTGATCGTGCTGGTGATCGGTTTCCTGTTCGCGGTGGCGTACCGGGAGACGGTGGCCGAGGAGCCGGGCCGGGCGAAGGCGCGGGCCGGGCTGGTCGCGGGGATCAAGCAGCGGGAGGCCGAGACCGACCG
This sequence comes from Micromonospora sp. NPDC049836, assembly GCF_044465125.1. Taxonomy (NCBI): domain Bacteria; kingdom Bacillati; phylum Actinomycetota; class Actinomycetes; order Micromonosporales; family Micromonosporaceae; genus Micromonospora; species Micromonospora sp. NPDC049836. Next base: position 351,424 of record NZ_JBITLH010000004.1, on the reverse strand, counting down.
GTTGACCGCGCGCGCGGATCAGTTGCGCGAGGAGGTCGGCCGGCAGCGGGACGCGGCGCTGGGCGGTTCGCAGGCGTCCCGGTTGCGGAACCTGGAGGCGGGCACCGGGCTGGGGCGGGTGCGCGGCGACGGGGTGGTGGTGCGGTTGGCCGACGCGGCGGGCGACGAGGACGGGGTGACGGCGGCGAACGCGGGCCCGCCCCGGGTGTTGTATTCCGACCTGCAGAAGGTGGCGAACGCGTTGTGGGCGGCGGGTGCCGAGGCGATCGCGATCAACGGGCAGCGGTTGACGGCGACGACGACGATCCGGTCGGCGGGTGAGGCGATCCTGGTGGACTACCGGCCGGTGACGGGTCCGTACGAGGTGGCGGCGATCGGTCCGGGGTCGATGCGGGACCGGTTCGACGACAGCCGGGCGGCGGACCTGATGCGGGACGTGGCGCGCCAGACGGGGTTGTCGTTCGGGGTGAAGGACGCGGAGGACCTCACGTTGCCGGCCGCGCCGCAGCCGCGGCTACGCTACGCCGTGCCCTCGGTGAGTCCGAGCCCGTCGCCGTCGGGTTCGGGTGCCGCCGGTTCGACCAGTCCCGGGCCGTCCGGCTCGGGGACCTCTTCCAGCCCCTCCGGAGGTGGCCGATGATCGCGGTGCTGGCGTTGCTCGCCGGTGTGGTGCTCGGGGTGTATCTGGACCCCACGGTGCCGGCGGCGTTGCAGCCGTATCTGCCGATCGCCGTGGTGGCGGCGTTGGACGCGGTGTTCGGTGGGGTGCGGGCGAAGCTGGACCGGATCTTCGACGACAAGCAGTTCGTGGTGTCGTTCATCTCGAACGTGCTGGTGGCGGGTCTGATCGTGTATCTGGGTGACCAGTTGGGCGTGGGCGGGCAGTTGTCCACGGGTGTGGTGGTCGTGCTCGGGGTGCGCATCTTCGGAAACGTCGCGGCGATCCGCCGGCACCTGTTCCGGGCGTAGGTTGGTGGCGATGAGCGAGGAGCACAGGGAGACGGGGACGGGGTGGCCGGAGCCGGCGGAGCCGGCGCGGCCGTCGGGTCCGGCGGGTGAGCCGGATCCGCGCCCGGACGCGCCCGATCCGGACGAGTTGAGCCCGTTGGCGCCGGCTGAGCCGGTGGAGCCGGTGGAGCGGGAGGACGTGCCGGCGCCGGCGGAGGAGCCGGGTGCGGTCGCGCGGGAGCCGGTGGCGCCGGCGGAGGAGCCGGCGCGGGCGTCGGTGTCGCGGCGGTTGACGTCGGCCGGGGCGATGATCGCGGTGCTGTTGGCGTTGCTGGGGTTCACGCTGGTGGTGCAGTTGAAGACGACGTCGACGGATCCGACGCTCGCGGCGACGCGGGAGGAGGACCTGGTGCGGATCTCGTCGGATCTGGATTCGCGGGAGCGGCGGCTGCGGCAGGACATCGAGGCGTTGGAGGAGAGCCAGCGTCAGTTGCGCTCGGGTGAGCAGGGCCGGCAGGCGGCGTTGGAGGAGGCCACCCGGCGGGCGGACGAGCTGGGCATTCTGGCGGGTACGTTGCCGGCGGTGGGGCCGGGTCTGCTGGTGCGGTTCGAGGGTCCGGAGAAGGCGGTGGCGTCGGTGCGGATCCTGGACGCGGTGCAGGAGTTGCGGGGCGCGGGCGCGGAGGCGATGCAGATCGCGGGCGCGGACGGCACGGCGGTGCGGGTGATCGCGTCGACGTATTTCGTGGATGACGATGGTGTGCTGGTGGTGGACGGGCGGCGGTTGCGGGGTCCGTTCACGATCTCGGTGATCGGTGATCCGGCGACGATGCGTACGGCGTTGAACATTCCCGGCGGGGTGGTCGCAGCGGTGCAGGACGCCGGCGGTAACGTGACTGCTGTGGATCGTGAGGTTGTGGAGGTTTCGCAGCTGCACGCGCCGCTGAAGCTGGAACACGCCCGGCCGGTTTCGTGACCGGTCGCGGCTCGCGCCGGTTGTTTGCCCGGTGCGCCGATGGATGAAGGACGCAGCTGGTGATTCCTGAGGATCTGCGGTACACCGCCGAGCATGAGTGGGTGGCGGGTGGTGACGGCGGCGCCGTCCGGGTCGGTATCACGCACTTCGCGCAGGACGCCCTGGGTGACATCGTGTTCGTGCAGTTGCCGGACGAGGGTGCGACGGTGGCGGCGGGTGAGCCGCTGGGTGAGATCGAGTCGACCAAGAGCGTGTCGGAGCTGTATGCGCCGGTGAGCGGGACGGTGGCGGCGCGCAACGAGGCGTTGGCCGACACGCCTGAGGTGATCAACACGGATCCGTACGGTGCGGGTTGGCTGGTGGAGATCACTCCGGATGATCCGGCGGCGGTCGAGGGTCTGTTGACTGCTGGCGCGTACCGCGAGCTCACTGAGAGCTGAGTTGTCGTTCCGGGCGGTGGGGCTTGTCTCCGCGCGTCCGGTTGCCCTGCATTTCGGCGCTGGCTAGGCTCGCCCAGTCGACCGAGAAGCCAATAGTTGAGCGTCGTGGAATGCGCCTTCCCGGGCACGGGGAGCCAGCCGCCGGGTGTGTGACTGCCCGGCGGCCAGACCCGCCATTACCCGACGCCGACCGAAACAGATCCGTGAGGTGGTCCCATGACGCGCCCAGACGACGAGTTCCCCCCGCTCGACGTCACTTCGACGCTCAATCTCGGTTCGCTCGACGAAGTGCTGGAGGGTCCGGACACCGATGTGGTGCCGAGCCGGATGTCCGGTTCGTTGCCGCCGGGGATGGCGCTGCTGGTGGTTCGCCGGGGTCCGAATGCGGGTGCCCGGTTCCTGTTGGACCACGATGTGACGACGAGTGGGCGGCATCCGGACAGTGACATCTTCCTGGACGATGTGACGGTGTCTCGGCGGCACGCCGAGTTCCACCGGGACGGTGGCACGTTCACGGTGCGGGACGTGGGCAGCCTGAACGGCACGTACGTGAACCGGGAGCGGGTCGAGGCGGCCACGTTGAGCAATGGTGACGAGGTGCAGATCGGCAAGTTCCGGGTGGTGTTCATCGCCGGTCCGCGTCCGGAGGAGGCCGGCCGGGGGTGAACGAGCCGGCGGCTTCGACGCCCGGCGAGGCGGCGCGTGCCGCTGCGCTGATGAGCATCGGTGAGGTGTTGGCGCAGCTGCGGGCGGAGTTTCCGGACGTCACGATCTCGAAGTTGCGGTTTCTGGAGGCCGAGGGCCTGGTGGAGCCGCAGCGGACGCCGGCGGGGTATCGGAAGTACGGCTGGGACGATGTGGCGCGGTTGCGGTTCGTGTTGACCGCGCAGCGGGACCAGTATCTGCCGTTGCGGGTGATCCGTGAGCAGTTGGCGGAGTGGGACGAGTCCGGTGCGGCGCCGGGTCGGCAGCGGCCGGCGTTGGTGGCGGTGGGTCCCGGTGGTGAGGTGCCGGGTCGGGAGGTGGACGAGTCCGCCGAGTCGGGGCAGGTGCGGCTGGGGCGGGCGGATCTGGTGGCCCGTAGCGGGATCGACGAGTCGACGTTGGCGGAGTTGGAGCGGCTCGGTGTGTTGGTGCCGGATCCGCCGGGCTGGTATGACGCGGACGCGTTGATCATCGCGCGGGCGGTGGCGGGGTTGGCGGCGTACGGGTTCCAGCCGCGGCATCTGCGCGGGTACCGGACGGCGGCGGATCGGGAGGTCGGTCTGTTCGCGCAGTTGGTGGCGCCGTTGGCGCGGCAGAGTGATCCGGCGGCGCGGGCCCGGGCGGCGGAGACGGCGCGGGAGTTGGTGGCGTTGTCGCAGCAGTTGCACGCGGCGTTGGTGCGGGTGGGGCTGCGGTCGACGTTGGGTCGTTGAGTGGTGTGGTGGGGCCGGGTGTCGTGGGGGCGCCCGGCCTCTGCCGTGTGCGGGGTCGGGAAAGATCTGGTGCGGGAAGCGTGTCGTAGGCTTGCTGGGGTAACCCCTTCCGGCGAGGCGTGGTGCACGTAGCGCATGGGACTCTCGTGTCGCGGTCCGTGTACCGTGCAGGGAAGGGCGCGGTGCGTTAGGCGACGACGACACGGAGGCGGCGGTGCGCGAGCTGAGCGTGGTCGGAGTTCGGGTGGAGTTGCCCAGCAACCAGCCGATCGTCCTGCTGCGGGAGGTCGAGGGGGACCGCTATCTGCCGATCTGGATCGGTGCGGTCGAGGCCACGGCGATCGCGTACGAGCAGCAGGGGGTCAAGCCGGCGCGGCCGTTGACGCATGATCTGTTGCGGGACGTGTTGGCGGCGTTGCAGGCGCCGTTGCGGGCGGTGGAGATCACCGAGTTGAAGGAGAACGTCTTCTACGCCGATCTGTTGATCGGTGACGGGGTGCGGGTGTCGGCGCGGCCGAGCGATTCGATCGCGTTGGCGTTGCGGGTCGGGGCTCCGATTCGTTGTGCCGAGCAGGTCCTCACTGAGGCGGGGATCGTCATCCCGGACGAGCAGGAGGACGAGGTGGAGAAGTTCCGGGAGTTCCTGGAGCAGGTGCGTCCGGAGGACTTCGCGGGCTGAGTGTCGCGGCGACCGCCGGTCACCATGGGTGACGGCGGGCTGCGGTTGGTGATCTTCCTGAGGGCTGCGCGGCGTGTCGCGGTCGTTCCTGCGTGGTAACTCCCGAGGGCCGCTATAGGGTTGCGGTTGTCGAGGGGTGCGCGTACGGGGAGACGGCGCGGCACCGCACGGGCGGGGAGGTTGTCCGGATGGATGAGCCGCGAGATCCTGATTCGGGTACGGAGCAGCAGCCGGGTGCGACGCCCCCGCCGGCCGGTGACGGCGAGGTGGGTTACCGGGGTGTGACGGCGTGTTCCGCGGTCGGCATCAGCTACCGGCAGTTGGACTACTGGGCCCGGACGGGGCTGGTGGTGCCGAGCGTGCGCGACGCGTCGGGCTCGGGGACGTCCCGGTTGTATTCGTTCCGCGACCTGGTGGTGTTGAAGGTCGTGAAGCGGTTGTTGGACGCCGGGGTGTCGTTGCAGAACATCCGCAAGGCGATCGAGGCGTTGCGTTCTCGTGGGGTGGACGACCTGGCGGGCATCACGCTGATCTCCGACGGGACGACGGTGTACGAGTGCCGGTCGCCGGAGGAGGTGGTCGACCTGTTGCAGGGCGGCCAGGGTGTGTTCGGCATCGCGATCGGTGGCGCGTTCAAGGAGATCCAGGGGTCGTTGTCGCATCTGCCGGCGGAGCCGGTCGGTGGGCAGGAGCCGGTGGCGGCGGCGGAGGAGCCGGCGGAGCAGGTGGGTGACGAGTTGGCGGCGCGTCGGGCGCGCCGGCGGGCCGGTTGACGGGTTCGTCATACGTTTCGTGGATCGCGACGCGCCGAAAGGGGTAGGTCGCGATCCACTTTTTTCGTCACGCGACGTGTCGGGCGATCGCGGGGCGGCGCGGCCGGCGGACGGTGGTCGTGGTGCCGGCGGTGGGGCGTGGGTGCGCAGGTGGCGGCGTCGATGCGGGCGCTGGTCCGGGGCGCGCCGTCGGGTGTCCGAAAAGGACCGGGTGGTTTCGGTTGTGGGCCGGGCGTTGACGGGGTGTGGTGGCGTGAACGCGGGGCGCGAGCGGCGCGGCCTACGACGCTGACTGTCCGTAGTTGACGGTTGTCGGGAATCGGATAGGGCAGGGCTGACCCGTTCGGGCGAGCACGCTATGGTCCGTCACGGTCGCTCGCACGGGCACGTCCGGTGGACCGCGGTGTGTCGCGTGTCGGTGGCCGACACCCCTTCCGCGGCCGGCGGCCGCGTGCCCCTGTTCCGAGAGGAAACGACCATGACGACGGTGACGGAAGAGACCACCCCGATCTCGCATTACGAGCGCATCGGTGGCGCCGCGGCGGTGAAGGCGGCGGTGGAGCTCTTTTACGACAAGGTGCTCGCCGACCCGGAGCTGGCCGGCTACTTCGCCGACGTGAACATGCCCGAGCAGCGCCGGCACCTGGCGTTGATGCTGGCCGTGATCCTGGGCGGGCCGAACGAGTACACCGGTCGTGGCCTGGCCGAGGCGCACCAGCCGTTGGGGATCACCCCGGCGCACTACGCGCGGGTCGGCGAGCACCTGATCGTCACGTTGACGGAGCTGGGGGTGCCCGCGGACATCCTCGCCGACGTGCAGGCGGTGCTGGGTCAGGTGCGGGAGCAGGTCGTGTCGGCGAGGACCGCCTGAGCGTGGACGCGGCAGGACTCAAGCGGAGCTGGTCCCTGGTCGCCGCGCACGGCGACCAGGTGCCGCTCTACTTCTATTCAACGCTGTTCCTGGCCTATCCGGAGACCCGGCAGATGTTCCCGACGAACATGGCCGGGCAGCGGGACCGCCTGGTCAGCGCGTTGGGGCACATCGTGTCGAACGTGGATCAGGTGGACCGGCTCGTCGGGTTCCTGCGGGACCTCGGCGCGGATCACCGCAAGTTCGCGGTGCGCCCGGAGCACTACCCGGCGGTCGGTGAGGCGCTGCTGGCCACGTTGCGGCACTTCCTGGGTGAGGTGTGGACCGACGAGCTGGCGGCGGACTGGGCGGCGGCGTACGGGCTGGTGTCGAAGGTGATGATCGAGTCGGCGCAGGCGGCGGAGGCGGAGTCGCCGCCGTGGTGGGTGGCGGAGATCCTCGCCCACGAGCGGCGCACGTTCGACGTGGCGGTGCTGACGGTGCGCCCGCAGTACCTGCTGCCGTTCACCCCGGGCCAGTCGATCGGGGTGTCGCACCCGGCGGTGCGGACCTGGCGGTACTACTCGCCGGCCAACGCACCGCGCCAGGACGGCACGTTGGAACTGCACGTGCGGGCCGCGCCCGGTGGTGTGGTGTCGTCGCGGCTGGTGTACGGGTGCGCGGTGGGTGACCAGGTCCACCTGGCGGCGCCGGTGGGGGACCGGTTGACGTTGTGGTCGGCCGGGACGGCGGATCTGCTGCTGTTGGCCGGTGGCACCGGCTGGGCGCCGGTGAAGTCCCTCGTGGAGCAGGTCGCCGCCGAGGCGCCGGGGCGCCGGGTGGACCTGTACGTGGGGGCCCGGTCCCGGATGGAGTTCTACGACAACGACGCGATCGACAAGTTGGCCGCGTCGTACCCGTGGTTGACGGTGACCCACGTGGTGGGGTCGGATCCGCGGCGCCCGGGTGAGCTGGTGCACGTGGCGGACCGGGCGCTCGCCGACGGGGACTGGCGTTCCCGGCACGTGTACGTGTGTGGTTCCGACGAGATGGTGAGCCACTCGGTGACGGCGTTGACGCAGGCCGGCTACCACGCCGACCAGGTGCACCACGAGGGCTTCGGCCAGCACTGGTACGGGCCGGCGTGGCGGGCCGCGACCGCCCCTGACGATTCCGGAGGTGTCCGGTGAGCGCGACCCCGATCAGCAGGTACGAGAGCGGCCAGTTCTCCGCCGGCGTGCAGGTGCGCCTGACGCCGGACCGGGTGCGGCGGTGGGAGTTCGACAGTGCGGCGTTCACCCGCCGCGGCTACGACCACGCCGACGTGGACCGGTTCCGGATGCAGGTGGCCGACGAGTTGGATCTGCTGGCCACGCAGATCGCGCACCTGCGGGCGGAGAACGAGCGGCTCAACGACCATCTTGAGCTGCACCGGCACGGGGTGCTGCCGAGCACGGACCCGAAGGCGGTGGTGCCGGCGGCCAAGGAGGTCAACCTGCTGTCGGCGGCGCAGCGGGAGGCCGAGCAGATCATCGCCCAGGCGCACGACTACGCCCGGCGGGTCGCCGAGTACGCCCAGATGCAGTACGAGAGCTACATGCGGGCGGCGGCGGAGGAGGCGAAGCAGGAGGCCGAGCGGGCCGTCGCGCAGTACCGCAGCAGCGCCGGCGCGGACTTCGACGACTCGGTGGCCACCCGGGAGGCGCTGCGGATCTTCGGCGACATGATGATCTCGCACATGCGGGCGGCGGCGCGGCACCTGGACGACGGCAGCGAGCAGTTGGCCGCCACGATGGCGCGGCTCGCCCGGGAGGCCACGCCGGTCGGCGGTGGGCAGCCGCAGCCGGCGTTGCCCCGGCACCAGCGCTGACGTTCCGGCCGGCCCGCGCGGCACTGCCCGGCGGGCCGGCCGGGACGAATCCGCTCGGCCGGCCGGCACGGATCCGGCCGGCCGCCGCGACGGCGTCGGCGATCGGGGTCTGCCCACCGACCAGTTCCAGGGTCAGCCCGGCGCTGTGCGGGGCGTGCAGCAGCGCCAGCAGCACCCGCGCCACGTCGGCGCGGGTGACCGGGCCGGGCGGCACGCGCGGGGCCAGGGTGACCCGCCCGGCGGGCTCGTCGTCGGTGAGCCGGCCCGGGCGCAGTACGGTCACGTCGAGGTCCCGGCCGGTGACGTCCACCTCGGCGGCCTTCTTCGCCCGCAGGTACGCCGCCCACACCTCGTCGCGGCCGGCCGTCGGTGGGGCGTCCACGCCCATCGAGGAGACCAGCAGGTAGCGGCGGACCCCGGCGCGCTGCGCGGCGTCGGCCAGCAGCACCGCGGCGGCCCGGTCGACGGTGTCCTTGCGGGCGGCGCCGCTGCCCGGCCCGGCGCCGGCGGCGAACACCACCGCGTCGGCGTCGGCCAGGTGCCCGGCGACGGTGTCGACGTCGGTGTGCTCCAGGTCGCAGAGGACCGGTTCGGCGCCGGCGGCGCGCAGCGCGGCCGCGTGCTCGGGGTTACGGATCAGCCCGACGGCGGTGTCGCCGCGCCCGGCGAGTTCCCGTTCCAGCAGCTTGGCGATCTTGCCGTGGCCTCCGGCGATGACGACGCGCATGCCCCCAACCTAGCCGCGCCGCCTGCCGGCCGCCGGTCGAGCGCCCCGCCCTCGCCCCGCCCGCGCCGCCTGCCGCCCGCCGGTCGAGCGCGCCGTCGCGGCTGGACGCGAACGACCGCCCGGGCGGGGCAGCGGCGTGACCGCGGTCACCGGCGGCGGGCGGCCGGGCCCACCCGCTCGTCGCCGAGGCGACCGGCGAGGCAGCATGGACCGGTGACCGAGACGTTCGACGCGCTGACCCGGCTGGTGGCCGCCGGGGACGTCGTGGTGCTCAGCGGCGCCGGCCTGTCCACCGAGTCCGGCATTCCCGACTACCGGGGGCCCAGCGGCGCGGCCCGCCGGCACACCCCGATGACCTACCAGGCGTTCACCCGTGACCCGCAGGCCCGGCGGCGGTACTGGGCGCGCAGCCACCTGGGCTGGCGGATGATCGCCCGGGCGGCGCCCAACGCGGGACACCACGCGGTGGCCCGGTTGCAGGCCGCCGGCCTGCTCGCCGGGGTCATCACCCAGAACGTCGACGGCCTGCACACCGCCGCCGGCGCCACCGGTGTGGTCGAGCTGCACGGCCGCCTCGACGAGGTGACCTGCCTGGACTGCGGCAACCTGACCTCCCGCGACGAGCTGGACCGGCGGCTGCGCGAGGCCAACCCGGGCTTCGACGCGCACGTCGCCCACGTCAACCCCGACGGCGACGTCGACCTGCCCGACGAGGCGGTCGCCGGGTTCCGCACCGTGGACTGCGGCATCTGCGGCACCGGCATGCTCAAACCCGACGTGGTGTTCTTCGGCGAGACGGTGCCCGCGCCCCGGGTCGCCGAGTGTTTCACCCGCGTCGAACGGGCCCGCGCGCTGCTGGTGCTCGGCTCGTCCCTGACGGTCATGTCGGGCCGCCGGTTCGTCATCCGCGCGGCGAAGCACGGCATCCCGGTGGCCATCGTCAACCAGGGACCCACCCGCGGCGACGGGTACGCCGCCGTCGCCCTCGACGCGCCGCTGGGCGCCACCCTGACCGCCCTGGCCGACCGGGTCGCCGGCCCGACGCCGCGGCCCGGGCCGGCCGGCGCCGGCCTCGCGCCCACCGCCGGGCAGCCCGCAGCGGTGTAGGGGCCCGCCCCGAGGAGCGCACGGGGCGACCCGCCGCGAGGCGCGCGCACGGGGCGGCCCGCCGGTTCGGCGCGGTGCCGGCCGCGGCGCGCCCGGCGGCCGCGGCGGGCGTGGCGGAGCACCCGGGGCGAGCCGCCGGTTCGGCGGTGGCCCGGTGTGGGCGGGCGCGGGCGGGGTAGGACATGAGCCGGAAACATGGTCGCTGGTAGCGTTGACCATGCCGGTACCACCCACGCGGGAGAGACCGCCCGGGAACCACCCGGACGGCGCCGAAGGGGCAGATTCTCCCCGGAACCTCTCAGGCAAAAGGACCGCGTTGGGCAGGCACTGTGGAGCGCGTCAGCGCGACTCAGGGGGAGGCCGACCCGTCGACCTCGCCCCCACAAGGAGCGCAGCGCATGACCGCAGAGCAGTTCGCCGACCGGCACATCGGTCCCGACCCGGGCGACGAGCGCCGGATGCTGGAGACCGTCGGCTACAGCTCCATCGACGAGCTGATGGACGCCGCCATTCCCGAGGTGATCCGCTGGCACGGCACCCTGGACCTGCCGGCCCCGGCCGGTGAGCGGGAGGCCCTCGCGGAGCTGCGCGCCCTCGCCGCCCGCAACACGGTGGCCGTTTCCATGATCGGGCTGGGCTACCACGGCACCCACACCCCGGCGGTGATCCGCCGCAACGTGCTGGAGAACCCGGCCTGGTACACCGCGTACACGCCGTACCAGCCGGAGATCAGCCAGGGCCGGCTGGAGGCGCTGCTGAACTTCCAGACCATGGTCACCGACCTGACCGGGCTGGCCACCGCGAACGCCTCGATGCTCGACGAGGCCACCGCCGCGGCCGAGGCGATGACCCTGGCGCGCCGCGCGTCGAAGAGCAGGAGCCCGGTGTACGTGGTCGACGCGGACACCCTCCCGCAGACCCTCACGGTGATCACCGGCCGGGCCGAGCCGCTCGGCATCGAGGTGCGGGTGGTCGACGTCGACCGGGACGAGCTGCCGGGCGAGTTCTTCGGCCTGCACCTGCAGTACCCGGGGGCGTCCGGGGCGGTCCGTGACCACGCCGGTCTGGTCGAGGCCGCGCACGGCGCCGGCGCGCTGGTCACCGTCGCGGCGGACCTGCTGGCGTTGACGCTGCTGCGCCCGCCGGGGGAGATCGGCGTGGACATCGCCGCCGGCACCACCCAGCGGTTCGGGGTGCCGATGGGCTTCGGCGGGCCGCACGCCGGCTACCTGGCGGTGCGCTCGGGTCTGGAGCGGATGCTGCCCGGCCGGCTGGTCGGGGTGTCCAGGGACGCCGACGGCAACCCGGCGTACCGGCTGGCGTTGCAGACCCGTGAGCAGCACATCCGGCGGGAGAAGGCGACCAGCAACATCTGCACCGCGCAGGTGCTGCTGGCGGTGATGGCCGGCATGTACGCCGTCTACCACGGCCCGGACGGGCTGCGGGAGATCGCCCGGCGTACCCATGAGGCGGCGGCGCGGCTCGCGGCCGGGCTGCGCGCCGGCGGCGTGCAGGTCGCGGACGTCGCGTTCTTCGACACCGTCACGGCGAGCGTGCCGGGGCGGGCGGCTGAGGTGGTCGCCGCGGCCGCCGCCCGCAACGTGAACCTGCGGCTGGTCGACGCCGACCGGGTGGGCGTCTCCTGCGACGAGACCACCACCGCGGCGCACCTGGCGGCGGTGTGGGCGGCCTTCGGCGTGGACGCGTTCGACGGCGAGGTCGACGGGGCGCTGCCGGCCGGGCTGGCCCGCACCTCGGACTTCCTCACCCACCCGGTGTTCGGCACCCACCACTCCGAGACGGCGATGCTGCGCTACCTGCGCCGGCTGGCCGACTTCGACTACGCCTTGGACCGCGGCATGATCCCGCTCGGGTCGTGCACGATGAAGCTGAACGCCACCACCGAGATGGAGGCGATCACCTGGCCGGAGTTCGCCCACCTGCACCCGTTCGCCCCGGCGGAGCACACCGCCGGGTACCGGGAGCTGATCGCCCAGCTGGAGGGCTGGCTGGCGGAGGTGACCGGCTACGACGCGGTCAGCGTGCAGCCCAACGCGGGCTCGCAGGGCGAGCTGGCCGGGCTGCTGGCCATCCGCGCCTACCACCGCTCCCGGGGGCAGGGGCACCGGGACGTGTGCCTGATCCCGTCGTCGGCGCACGGCACCAACGCCGCCTCCGCGGTGATGGCCGGCATGCGGGTGGTGGTGGTCGGCTGTGACGCCGACGGCAACGTCGACCTGGTCGACCTCGACGCGAAGATCGACAAGCACCGGGACGCGCTCGCCGCGATCATGGTGACGTACCCGTCGACGCACGGCGTGTACGAGACGGGCATCGCGCAGCTGTGCGCGAAGGTGCACGACGCCGGCGGTCAGGTCTACGTCGACGGGGCGAACCTCAACGCGCTGGTCGGGTTCGCCAAGCCGGGCCGGTTCGGTGCGGACGTGTCGCACCTGAACCTGCACAAGACGTTCTGCATCCCGCACGGTGGCGGCGGCCCGGGGGTGGGGCCGGTGGCGGTGCGCGCGCACCTGGCGCCGTTCCTGCCCGGTGACCCGGTCGGGCAGCGCCCCGAGGGCCGGCCGGCCATCTCGGCGGCCCGCTACGGGTCGGCGGGCATCCTGCCGATCCCGTGGGCGTACCTGCGGATGATGGGCGCCGAGGGGCTGACCCGGGCGACCGGGGTGGCGGTGCTGGCGGCCAACTACGTGGCGGCGCGGCTGCGTAACCACTTCCCGGTGCTGTACGCCGGCAACAAGGGCCTGGTGGCGCACGAGTGCATCCTGGACCTGCGGCCGCTGACCCGGGCGACCGGGGTGAGCGTCGACGACGTGGCCAAGCGGCTGATCGACTACGGCTTCCACGCGCCGACGATGTCGTTCCCGGTGGCGGGGACGTTGATGGTGGAGCCGACCGAGAGCGAGGACCTGGCCGAGCTGGACCGGTTCTGCGACGCGATGATCGCCATCCGGGCCGAGATCGACAACGTCGGGTCGGGGCAGTGGCCGGCCGGGGACAACCCCCTGGCCAACGCCCCGCACACCGCGGCGATGGTGTCCGGCGACGAGTGGCCGCACCCGTACCCGCGGTCGGTGGGGGCCTATCCGGCCGGCGTCGACCGGGCCGGGAAGTACTGGCCGCCGGTGCGGCGCGTCGACGGGGCCTACGGGGACCGGAACCTGGTCTGTTCGTGCCCGGCGCCGGAGGCGTTCGAGGACTGATCGGGGTCAGCCGGGGCGGTCGCTGTGGCCGCCCCGGCCGGGGCGTCGACCTGCGCAGGAGGCCCGGCGGCGGCGGGCTGGCCTGGGTCGACGGGGCACGCTGCGGTGACGCAGCGTGATGAGGTCAGGCGACGAGGGCGTGTCGGGCGGGGCCGCGGTGCGGGGCGATGCTGCTGCCGTCGGGGAGCAGCTCACCGGTGTCCTCGAAGACGATCACCCCATTACAGAGCAGGCTCCAGCCCTGCTCACGAAAGCAGGCGATGACCCGGGCGGCTTCCCGGTCGGTCGCCTCGGCGGAGGGGCAGGTGGGTTGGTGCTGACACATCGGGTTCTCCGGACTGTGGGGGCACTGTGTCATGGTTCACATGACCAGTGACGCACAGTACCAAGCAAAAGTGCGCGCCATCGAGCAAGGTTGCGTCTTGTTCATCCAGAATGGGCTGAACGGATGACCCGGAACGGACCGGACGGCGTGGAAGCGCTCCCACGCACGGTTGTCGATCTGCCCGCCGCACCCGCCGGGTGCCGCGCCCGGCTGGTCGAACGCGCCCGCCTGGAATGGCGGCTCACCGACGGCGGCGACCCCGCCGCGCTGGCCGAGGACTTCCTCGCCGCCCACGGTGTCGACCTGCGCGACCTGGCCCGCCCGGCCCGCCACGACCCGGACGGGGTGTGCGGGGCGGCGCTGTACCTGTCCGCCGCCGCCGGGGCGTACGCCGTCGGCGGCCCCACCGGCGCGCCCACCCCGGCGCCGGCCCTGCCGGACCTGGTGGTCGCCGTGTACGGCCACAGCGACCGGCCCGCACGGCCGCCCGCCGCCGGGCCCGCCGGCTGGTGGCTGGGGCCCTGGCGGGACAGCTGGACCCCGGGCGAGCACGCGGCCGCCGTCACGGCGGTGCGCGCCGCCATCGGCCGCGGCGACGTCTACCAGGTCAACCTCGTCGGCCACGCCGCCGCCGCGTACACCGGCGACCCGCTGCCCGCGCTGGCCCGGCTCGCCGCCCTGCCCGGCGCCCGCTACGGCGGCGCCCTGTCCGGCCCGGGCTGGGCGCTCGGCTGCGCCTCCCCGGAGACGCTGATCGCCGTCGAGGACGGCCGCCTGGTCACCCGCCCGATCAAGGGCACCCGGCCGGCCACCGAGGCGGGACGCCGAGAACTGCTCGCCTCCGCCAAGGAACGCGCCGAACACGTGATGATCGTCGACCTGGAGCGCAACGACCTGGCCCGGGTGGCGCGCACCGGCACGGTGCGCGTGGACGAACTGTTCGCCGTACGCCGCTGGTGCGACCTGTGGCAGGCCGAGTCGACGGTCTCCGCGGCGCCCGCCGGCGGGCTGGGCCTGGCGGCGCTGCTGCGCGCGGTCTGCCCCGGCGGGTCGGTCACCGGCGCGCCGAAGCTCGCCGCGCTGGCCCGGATCGCCGACCTCGAGCCGGTCGGCCGCGGCGCCGGGATGGGCGCGCTCGGCTGGGTCGGGCCCGGCCGGGTCGACCTGGGGCTGACCATCCGCACCGCGGCCGCCGACGCCGAGCGGCTGCACCTGTGGGCCGGCGGCGGCATCACCTGGGGCAGCGACCCGGCGGCCGAGGTCGCCGAGGCGGCCGCGAAGGCCGCCCCCGTGCGCGCCCTGCTCGCCGCCGGCTGACCCGGCGCCCGCACGTCGCGGCGAGGGCCGGCCACGCTCAGGGTCGGCCGTCCCGACCGGCCGGGTCAGCCTGAGGACTCCTTGACGCCGGCTCGTTCGCGGGCAGCGAGGATCTGCGGGACGTGCGCCTCGGCCCACTGTCGTACGGCACGCAACGGAACCAGCAGGGAACGACCGAGCTCGGTCAGGGCGTACTCGACGTGCGGCGGGTTGCCTCCCAGGTCGGTGCGGGTGAGCAGGCCGTCAGCCTCCATGGCGCGCAGCGTCTCGGTGAGGGCCTTCGGGGTGATCCCGCGGATGTGCGCCTTGAGCTCGGTGAACCGCATCGGTCCGTGCTCCAGCGCGTTGACGGCGAACACCGTCCACCGCGCCCCGATGCGGTGCAGCACGGTGCGGCTCGGGCAGGTCGCCGCCATGACGTTGTACGCCGTACCCATGGGGTCCTCCCGGTAGCGTTGAAGATACCGGTAGCAAATCTATACCGTCGCGTCATGAGCGAAAACCTGACAGGCAAGCGGATCCTGGTCGTCGGCGGGGCCCGCGGTATCGGCGCTGAGCTCGTCCGGCGCACCGGGCGGGCCGGCGCTGACGTGGTCGTCGCCACCCGGTCCGGCCCCGAGGTCCGGATCGACGTCACCGACGAGAGCACCATCGCGCGGGCCGCGGAGTCGCTCGGCGCCGTCGACCACGTGATCTGCACCGCGTCGGCCCACCACGACGTGCCGGTGCCCGAGCTGGAACACGACAAGATCCGGGCCGCGTTCTCCGCCAAGGTCGTCGGCCCGCTGCTGCTGGCCAAGCACTTCGCCCCACGGATGGCCGCCGGCGGATCGTTCCTGTTCTTCTCCGGCGTGGTGGGCTGGCGGCCCAAGCCCGGCACCGTCGTCAAGGGCACGGCGAACGCCGCCCTGGCCGCGCTGGTCACCCACCTGGCCGTCGAGCTCGCGCCGCTGCGGGTCAACGCCGTCGCGCCCGGCCTCACCGACTCGGGCGCCTGGGACGGGCTTCCGAACGAGCGTCGCCGCGCCTTGTACGACAGTGCCGCGGCGGCCTCGCTCATCGGCAGGGTCGGCACGCTCGGGGACGTCGCCGACACCGCCCTGTGGCTGCTGGGTGCGGGATGGGTGACGGGCGAGACGGTCCATGTCGACGGCGGCACCCGGCACCGCTGATCCCGGCGGCGAGGTGGGTGAAGGCGGTCGGTCAGGCGCGGGCGAAGGCGTCCAGCGCGGCGACGACCCGCTCGCCCACGCCGTGGCCGCGGCCGTGCCCGCCGGACTCGACGATCTCCAGGCGGGCGTCCGGCCAGCCCTGGGTGAGCTGCCAGGCGATGTCCGGCGGGCCGCTGACGTCCAGTCGGCCCTGCACCAGCACCCCTGGGATGCCGGCGAGCCGACCCGCGTCGCGCAGCAGTTGCCCGTCGGGCATGAAGCCCAGGTTGCTCCAGTAGTGGGTGACGATCCGTACCAGCGCCGCGCGGAACACCGGGTCGGCGTAGCGGGGGTCGGCCTTGAACCCGCCGGCCAGGGAGACGTGCACGTCCTCCCAGTCGCACCAGCTGATCTCGGCCCGTTGCCGCACGGCGGGGTCCGGGTCGTTGACCAGCCGGGCGTACGCGGTGGGCAGGTCACCGTCGCGGTCGGCCGCGGGTACGCCGTCGCGGAAGCGGGCCCACTCCTGCGGGAAGATCCGACCCATGTCCCGGGTCACCCAGTCGATCTCGCGGCGGGTGTTGGCGACCACGCTGAACAGCACCAGCGCGGTGACCCGCTCCGGGTGGCGCTGGGCGTACGCCAGGGACAGCGAGGACCCCCAGGAGGCGCCGCAGAGCAGCCACCGATCCACGCCGAGGTGCGCGCGCAGCCGTTCCATGTCGGCCAGCAGGTGGGCGGTGGTGTTGACCGACAGGTCCACCGCCGGGTCGCTGGCGTGCGGGGTGCTGCGTCCGCAGCCGCGCTGGTCGAACAGGATGATCCGGTAGGCGGCCGGGTCGAACAGCCGGCGCCAGAAGGCGGTGGCGCCGGAGCCGGGGCCGCCGTGCACCACCAGGGCGGGGCGCCCGTCGGGGTTGCCGCAGGTCTCCCAGTGGATCCGCTGCCCGTCGCCGACGTCGAGCAGGCCGTGGGCGTACGGCTCGATCGGTGGATACACGCGCATTCCCTCCCACACCCCAGATGCAACAGCGCTGTTACATTAGCAGGGTGACCGCCGCACCCGACCGCGAGGCGCTGGGCACCCTGCTGCGCCACGTCCTGGAACTGCTCGACGCCGACGTCGCCGCCGTCTACGCCGGCCTGGACCTGGCCGACTACCGGCCCCGCTTCTCGCCGCTGGTGCGGGTGCTGCTGGCCGACGGGCCGCTGCCCATCCGCGACCTGGCCGCCCGGGTCGGGGTCACCCACTCGGCGGCCAGCCAGACCGTCGCCCAGATGAGCCGCGCCGGCCTGGTCACCCTCGCGCCCGGCGCGGACGCCCGACAGCGCATCGTCACCCTCACCCCGCGCGCCCACGCGCTGCGACCCGTCATCGAGGCCGAATGGGCGGCCACCACCACCGCCATGCGGCAGCTCGACGCCGAACTGCCCGTACCCCTGGCCGACGAGCTGTACGCGGTGCTCGCCGCGCTGCGCCGCCGCCCGCTGCGCGACCGGATCGCCGACACCGGCCTGGCGCCGGCCGGGCCGGCACCGGGAGACCGCCGCCCGCCGGCCCGGGGTGGCGTCAGCGGCTGAGCCGCTGCCAGCGGCGTACCGCCAGGGGCAGGAACACCGCGACGAGCACCAGCGGCCAGGCCACCGCGAGGGCCACGCTGTGCTGGGCGGGCCAGGAGGTGGCGTCCCAGCCGGGGTTGCCGAACAGCTCCCGGCACGCGCCGACGGTGGCCGACAGCGGGTTCCAGGCGGCGATCGTGGCCAGCCAGTCCGGCATGGTGGCCGGCGCCACGAACGTGTTGGAGGCGAAGCCGAGCGGCCAGACCAGGGTCTGCAACGCGGTCACCGCCTCGGGGCGGCGCAGCAGCAGCGCCAGGTACACCCCCAACCAGATCATCGCGAAGCGCAGCAGCAGGAGCAGCCCGACCGCCGCCACGGCCAGCGCCGGCCCGCGCCGCGGCTGCCAGCCGATCAGCACGCCGCAGCCGAGCACGACCGCCAGCGCCATGGCGCCGTGCAGCAGGTCGGCCAGGGCCCGCCCGGTCACCACGGCGGCGCGGGCCATCGGCAGCGCGCGGAGCCGGTCGGTGACGCCCCGGGCGGTGTCGGTGGCCACCGCCGTGTAGGTGGTCTCCACCCCGAAGAGCATGGTCATGGCGACCATGCCGGGCAGCAGGAACTCCCGGTAGTCGGCGCCGTCGGGCACGGCCATCGCCCCGCCGAACAGGTAGCCGAACATCAGCACCAGCAGGACCGGGAAGAGCAGCACGACCAGCAGGTCACCGGGGCGGCGGGCCCAGTGGGCCAGGGCCCGGCCGGTGAGGGTGGCGGTGTCGGTGAACGCCCAGCGGGCGCGGTGCATCGGCAGGCTGGTCACGCCGCCACCTCCTGGCCGGCGCCGGTGAGCCGCAGGAAGACCTCGTCGAGGGTGGGGCGGCGCACGGCGACGTCGCCGACGGACAGGCCGGCGGTGTCGAGCTCGCGCAGCACGGCGGTGAGCGCCGCGACCCGGTCGGTGACCGGTACGGACAGCCGCAACGCCGCTCGGTCGGTGGCCGGGACGGCGCCGGTGGCGGTGGTGACCGCCGCCACGGCGGCCGGCAGGTCGCCGGCGTCGTGCAGCAGCACGTCGACCCGGTCGCCGCCGAGGGTGGACTTGAGCGCTTCCGGGGAGCCGGCGGCGGCGACGCGCCCCTGGTCGAGGACCCGGACGGTGTCGGCGAGCCGGTCGGCCTCCTCCAGGTACTGGGTGGTCAGCAGCACGGTGGTGCCGCCGGCGACCAGGTCGCGGACCGCGTCCCACACGGCGGTGCGGGCGCGCGGGTCGAGTCCGGTGGTCGGTTCGTCGAGGAACAGCACCGGCGGGTCGACGATCAGCGCGGCGGCCAGGTCCAGCCGGCGCCGGGTGCCGCCGGACCAGGTGCCCACCGGGCGGTCGGCGACCTCGGTGAGGCCGAAGCGGTGCAGCAGCTCGTCGGCGCGGGCGGCGGCCCGGCCGGGGGAGAGGTGGTGCAGGCGACCGAAGAGGATCAGGTTCTGCCGGCCGCCGAGGATCTCGTCGACGGCGGCGTGCTGGCCGACCAGGCCGATGTGGGCGCGTACCCGGTCGGCCCGCCGGCGCACGTCGAAGCCGGCGACCCGGGCGGTGCCGCCGTCGGGTCGCAGCAGGGTGGTCAGCACCCGCACCAGGGTGGTCTTGCCGGCCCCGTTCGGGCCGAGCACGGCGCAGACCGTGCCGGGCGGCACGCTCAGGTCGATCCCGTCCAGGGCGGCCCGGCCGCCGTAGCGTTTGCGCAGGTCGTGGGTTTCGATCGCCGGTGTCTCCGGTCGCATCTCGCGTCTCCCTCGGGGTGGTACGACATACCGTACGCCGTACGGCGAGCTACCGTACACCATACGGCAACCCGCTCGGTACAGTCGGGCGCGTGACCACGGAGTACAGCGGCACCGGCGACCCCGCCCGCAGCCTCGCCCTGCTCTGGCGGACCCGCGACAAGCCCAGCCGCAAGGGCGGCGACCTGTCCGTCGGCCGGATCGTGCACACCGCCATCGAACTGGCCGACGCCGAGGGCCTGACCGCGCTGTCCATGCGCCGCGTCGCCGAACGCCTCGGCGCCGGCACCATGAGCCTCTACACCCACGTGCCCGGCAAGGGCGAACTGCTCGACCTCATGCTCGACACCGTCTACGGCGAGACCGCCCGCCCCGACGACGTGCCCGGCGGCTGGCGCGGCCGCCTCGAACTGGTCGCCCGGGAGAACCGCGCGCTGTACCTGCGCCACCCGTGGCTGCTGCAGGTCGCCACCACCCGCCCCCCGCTGGGCCCGAACCTCATCGCCAAGTACGAGTACGAACTGCGCGCCGTCGACGGCATCGGCCTGACCGACCTCGAGATGGACGCCGTGGTCACCCTCGTCGACAACTACGTGCACGGCGCGGTGCGCGCCGCCGTCGAAATGGCCCAGGCCGCCCAGCGCACCGGCCTGACCGAGCAGCAGTGGTGGCACGCCCACGCCCCCTACCTGGAGCGGGCCCTGGACGCGCGGCGATTCCCCCTGGCCGCCCGCGTCGGGACCGCCGCCGGCGAGGAGTACCAGGCCGCCGCCGACCCGCAGCGGGCCTTCGAGTTCGGGCTGGCCCGCCTCCTCGACGGCGTACAGACGCTGATCGGACAGCGCCACGCCGGCTGACCCACGGGTGCGCACCCCGCCCCGGGTAACGGACGGATAGCCTTCCGGGCATGACTATGCGCCCGATCCGGATCATCGGCGACCCCGTGCTGCGTACCCCCAGCGAGCCGGTGACCAGCTTCGACGCCGACCTGCGCGCCCTGGTGCAGGACCTGATGGACACCCTGCTCGGCGCGCCCGGCCGCGCCGGAGTGGCCGCCCCGCAGATCGGGGTCAACGCCCAGGTGTTCGTCTACGACGCCGACGGCCACCGCGGCCACATGATCAACCCGACGCTGGAGCTGTCCGAGGAACGCCAGGACGACGACGAGGGCTGCCTGTCCATCCCCGGCCTGTACTTCCCGACCCCCCGCGCCCTGCAGGCCACCGCGCACGGCTTCGACCAGCACGGCGAACCGCTGACCATCTCCGGCCGGGGATTCCTGGCCCGCGCCCTGCAGCACGAGACCGACCACCTGCACGGCCGCCTCTACGTCGACACCCTGCGCGGCGACACCCGCCGCCGGGCGCTGCGCGAGATCCGCGCCGGCCGGTTCCACTCGCCCAGCCGCGGCCTGTGACACGCGGGCGGGGGTGACCGGCGCCGCCGGCCACCCCCGCGTCAGCGCGCAAACCTCACTTCGGCGGCGGAGCCACCAGGCAGATCGCCGTCGAGGCGTTACCGAAGTTGTCCACCGCGGTGATCACCGCGTCGCCGCGCAACGTCACCTTGTAGTCGATGTCGCCGGTGCCGTCCTTGACCCGCGACTGCGCACCCGGCGCCTGCACCAGCTTGATCTTCGTACCGGCCGGGAACGGCCCGAACCGCACCGACGGGTCCGCGGCGTCACCGATGAACACGTCCACCCGGGTGTCGACGACGTCCGTGGCGGTGAGCTGGTAGAAGCCGTCCGGGTTGTAAGAGCCGGGCTCGTTGTCGCCACCGGGGTTGTTCGTCGGCACGCACGCCGTGCTCGGCGCGGTGGTGTCGACCACCCGCATCACCGCGGTGTCACTGCCGGTGTTGCCGGCGGCGTCGGTGGCCGTGCAGGTGACCGTGGTGGCGCCCAGCGGGAAGGTGCTGCCGGGCGGCGGCGCGCAGCTCGGGGTGAGCGGACCGTCGACGTTGTCGGTCGCGCTGGCCGGGTAGGCGATCACCGCGCCGGCCGGGCTGGTCGCCTCCACCGTCCGGTCGTCGACAACCACGGTCGGCGGGGTGACGTCGTTGACCGTCACGGCGATGTGCTCGACGAACGCGGCCCCGCCGGACAGGCCGTTGAGCAGGAAGTCGACCGTGCAGTGCAGGGTGGCGCCCTGCGGGGCGTCCCCGGCCACGGTGATCGTCTCGGCGAACGGCACGTCCGTGCCGCTCTGCTGCGTCCTCGACGCCGCGTCGAAACTCACCGACAACCCGGCGTCGCAGACCACCTGCGGGGTGACCGTGACGTCGAGGTCCCGCAACCCGGACAGGATCGCCGCGGTGACCGTGTCCGGGGCGCTGCCGACCACCTGACCGCCGGTGGCGGCGACCACGTCGGTGGCCTGGCCGGACGCGTCCAGGCCACCGCCCCCGCCGCTGACGTCGACCGCGAGGACCCGCGCCTCGTCGGCCAGCAGCGCGGCGCTGGCCTGCGCCAGGGTGTGCCCGGCGCTCGGGTCGTGGCTGGGAGCGTCACCGACCAGCACCACCAGGCGGCTGCTGCCGGACCGGTAGGTGATCGCGCCGTCGGAGACCTGGAACAGGGCGTTCACCCAGGCCTCCGGGGTGTCGCCACCCCCGGCGGCGTCCAGCCCGTCGACCGCGTTCTGCAACGCGGTCGCGTCGCCGGTGAGGTCCTGCCGGACCCGGAACAGCTCCGACCCGTCACCCTCGTCCCGGTACGAGGCGACCGCGAACTCGGCGCTGGGCTGCGCCCCGCGCACATTGTTGATCACCTGTTGCAGGTTGGTGCGGACGTTGGCGATGGCCGGGCCCATGCTGCCGGTCGTGTCGACCACCAGCACCACGTCCGGCTTCGGCGGGATCGGCGGCGTCGAGACCACCTTGCTGATCGCGATCGTGCTGCCCGGGTCGGCGGACCGGTCCACCGTGGCCGGGTCAACGCCCGGCGCGGCCCACGCGGGCGCCGCCACCGCCGTCGTCAGCGCGGTCACGGCGGCGGCCACGGTCACCGCCCTTCGTCGCCCTCGGGGCACTGCTGTGAAACCCATCGTGTCTCCTCCAGCTCCGCCGCGCCCGCCCCGGGCGCGGCCTCGGAGGCTGACGCTAAGGGCCCGGCCGGCCCCGGCCGGTCCGACATCAGCGCAGCTCACGGTCGGGTTGTTGACCCGGCGTGGCGGCTGGACAAGACAGACTGACCGATCAGGCCGTCACAGTCGGCGACGCAGCCCGCACTCGGTGAACTCGGCGACCCGGGTGAAACCCAGCCGCTCGTAGAGCCGCACCGCCGCGGTGTTGTCGGCCCGCACGTTGAGGGTGACATGGTCGACCGTGTCCGCCAGCCGGGCACACAGCGCGGCCACCACGCCGGCGGCCAGGCCCCGGCCGCGCACCCGCGGATGGGTGGTGACGTTGCCCAGCGCGGCCACCCGCCAGGTCGGCGACCACACGTGCACCCCGGCCACGGCCACCAGCTCACCGCCGTCGTCGACGCCCACGTACTGACCGGTGTCCACCATCCGCGGGTCGAACCAGTTACCCGGATACCCGGCGGCGTAGAGACGGCGCAACGCCGGCAGATCGCCGCGATCCAGCGGCCGCCCGAGCGGGCTGGTCCGGGCCAGCCGGGCCCGATCGGTCAACGCCATCCGGTGATGCGCGGCGGCGTCGGACAACTCGTACCAGCGCGCCACCGTGGCGTCCAACCGGGGGGACAGGTGCGCCCACAGCCGCGCCGGCAACACCGGCGCCAACTCCGTCACCAGCTCCGCCAACTCCCCGGTACGCTCCGGCGCCGCGAACGCCAGCAGCGTCGGCAGGTCAACGCCGTGATACAGCAGCGCCACCTCCTCGCCGCGGCGGAACCACGACGTGAACGGCCAGAAGAAGTCGTCCAGATCCCCGAGCTGGTAGGCGTGCAGCACCGGATCCCGGCTCAGCAGCCCGGCCAGGACCGACCGGTCGTGTTCGGCGCGTACGGGCACCCGCTGATGATCACACAGCCGGCCGTCGGCCCACCGTCAGCCCGCCAACCACTGGTCGTAGCCCAACTTGGCCACCAGCGCCGCCACCACCACCAGCAGCACCACCCGCACGAAACCCGAACCCCGCCGCAACGCCATCCGCGCGCCCACCGCCGCCCCCGCCACGTTGCACACCGCCATCGCCGCCCCCAACAGCCACCACACGTGCCCCGTCGCCGCGAACACCACCAGCGCACCCAGGTTCGTACCCGCGTTGACCACCTTCGCCATCGCCGAGGCATGCACGAAATCCGCCCCCACCAGCGCGGTGAACGCCACCACCAGGAACGTGCCGGTGCCCGGACCGATCAACCCGTCGTACAGGGCGATACCCAACCCCGCCACCGCCACCGCCACACCCACCCGCGCCGCGGTACGCCGGTGCGGCCGCGCCACCACCCCCAACCGCGGCCGGGTCAACACGAACACCGCCACCGACAGCAACACCACCAGCACCACCGGCCGGTACGCACCCGCCGGAACGGCCCCCGCCAACGCCGCGCCCAACCCCGCCGTCAGCACCGCCAACCCGGCAGACGGCCCGGCCACCACCCAGTCCAGCTTCGTGCGCCGCGCATACGTCACCGCCGCCGTGGACGTACCGAAGATCGCCGCCAACTTGTTCGTGCCCAACGCCGTGGCCACCGGCACCCCCGGCGCGGCCACCAGCAACGCCGGCAGCAACAACAACCCGCCACCGCCGACCACGGCATCCACCCAGCCCGCCAGGGCGGCCGCGGTCAACAGGGTGCTCAGCGACAGAGGATCCACGGGCCGCCATTCTGCCCACCCACACCGGCCCACCGAGCCGCCCTGTGGCCAGCCTCACCGCCCCCCACCAGGACGGCGACCCCACTCACCAGCGGCGCCGACGCCGCAACCACAGGCCCAGCCACGCCACCGCCACGAACACCAGCATCGAACAGACCAGCGCCTTCAGCACCCGGCAAGCCTGCCACAGCGACGTAGGGTGTCCAGGTGCGCCTGGCCACCTTCAACCTGCTGCACGGCCGCTCCCTCACCGACGGGCTCGTCGACCCCGACCGGCTCGCCGCCGCCGTCACCACCCTCGACGCCGACGTCCTCGCCCTGCAGGAAGTCGACCGGGACCAGTCCCGCAGCGGCAACCTCGACCTCACCGCCATCGCCGCCCGCGCCCTCGACGCCCCCGAACACCGCTTCGCCGCCGCCGTCGTCGGCACCCCCGGCGAACGATTCCGCCCCCTCACCCACGACGACGACGGACACGGCGAACCCCTCTACGGCGTCGGCCTGGTCAGCCGCCACCCCGTACGCACCTGGCAGGTCACCCGACTGCGCCCCGCCCCGGTCCGCTCACCGATCTACGCCCCCGGCCCCGGCGGCGGACTGGTCCTGCTGCGCGACGAACCCCGCGTCGTCCTCGCCGCCGTGCTCGACACCCCACACGGCCCACTCACCGTCGCCGCCACCCACCTGTCCTTCGTCCCCGGCTGGAACATGCTGCAACTACGCCGCGTCGTGCGCGCCCTGCGCGCCCTGCCCGCCCCACGCATCCTCCTGGGCGACCTCAACCTCCCCGCCGGCGCCGCCCGCCTGCTCACCGGCTGGCGGCCGCTCGGCCGCCGCCCCACCTACCCGGCCGGGCAGCCCCGCGTCCAACTCGACCACGTCCTCGCCGACCGCCGCGGCCTCGACCGGCTGCCACCCGTCACCGCCGTACACACCCCGCTGTCGACCATCTCCGACCACCGGCCCCTCATCGTCGACCTCGGCTGACGGCACCACGGGACCCACCCGGGCCGGCCCCGTGGCCTCGCCACCTCAGCCCAACCCGGACGCCCGCTGCGCCGCCCGCACCGCGTTCCGGAACAACATCGCCACCGTCGTCGGACCCACCCCACCGACCCGCGGCGTGATCGCCCCCGCCACCTCGGCACACGACTCGTCCACGTCCGGCAACAACCGCCGCCCCTCGTACCGCACCCCACCACCGACCACCACCGCACCCGGACGCACATGCTCCGGCTGGACGATCCCCGGCACCCCCGCCGCCGCCACCAGGATCTCCGCCCGCCGCGTGTACCGCGGCCAGTCCGCCACCCCGGTGTGCACCACCGTCACCGCGGCGTTCGCCGTCGGCCGCTTCTGCGCCAACAACATCGCCAACGGCCGACCCAACGTCGCACCCCGACCCAGGATCACCACCTCGCGCCCCGACACCGGCACCCCGTGGAACGCCAGCAACGCCTCGATCCCCGCCGGCGTACACGGCAACGGACCCGGCAGCCCCAACGCCAGACGCCCCATGTTCACCGGGTGCATCCCGTCGACGTCCTTGTCCGGATCCAGCACGGCCAACCCCCGGTCATAGTCCAGGTGCCCCGGAATCGGATACTGCACCAGCACCCCGTGCACACCCTTGTCCGCGTTGAAATCCTCCAGCACCGCGTGCAGATCCGCCTGCGACGCCGACCCCGGCAGATGCACATGCGGCGACGCGAACCCCAACTCGGCCGCCTGCCGCTGCTTGATCCGGATGTACCCGGCGCTCGCGTCGTCGTCACCCACCAGCACCGTCGCCAGCGCCGGCGTCACCCCCGACGCCCGCAACCCGGCCACCGCCTCCGCGACCTCCGCCAGCACCTGCTCCGCCACCGGCCCACCCGGCAACAACCGAGCCGTCGTACCCGAAGAAGACATGCCACACCCCCCGCGGAGGCCCAGGCGGTCGACCCCCACGACGAGCTCCCCGATGGTTGCTGCCATCCCCGTGCCGCCAGTCGCGTCCGCCCTCAGCCTGCCACAGCCCGCCGCGCCACCGCATCCGCCACCACCTGCCACCGCGGCAACGACCCCAGCAGCGCATCCGCCCGCCGCCGCCGCGCCACCGCCGACCCCACCCCCAGATCCGCCACCGCCGCCGCGAACCGCGGCCGCAACACCCGCTCCCGCCCCGGCGCCACCGCCGCCAACACCGCATGACACCGCGCGTACGTCACCACGATCCAGAACATCGCCTCCCGGTGCGCGCCCGCACCGATCAGCTCCGCGCTGCCGTCCACCACCACCGGCCGCCCCGCCGCACTCAGATCCGCCCTAAACGCGAACCCGGTACCCGCCGCCACCCGCGCCGCCTCGTCGAACGTCCCCGCCAACCCCGCCAGGTGCTCCCGCACCCGACCCGCACCCACCCCGCCCCCGTCCAGCGACGCCAGCAACTCCTCGTACCGGTCGGCGAACCCGTACCCGGCCAACACCTCCCGCGCCCGCACGTACCGCCGCCGCACCGTCGGATCCCGCAACCCCGCCACCACCGGCAGCAACGCCAACACCGACGTCGGGAACACCCACGCCAACACCTGACCGTGCAACGGCCCGTCGCCGTCCAACCGGGCCAGCCCCTCCTCGACGCGCCGCCGCACCCCGGCCACCCGCCGCCGCACCCACACCGGATCCGCGAAGGCCGCCGACACCCGCTCCCGCAGCACCGCCAGCCGCCCCGTCGGATCCACGATCACCGCATCGGTACGGAAGAACGGTGCGAACACCCACGACCCCAGGACGTCCTGCGGCGAACCCAGCTCACTCCAGCCGACCGTACTGACCTCCAGCAGCACCCCCCGATGCCGGAACTTGCCCAGCTTCCCGCCCGGACCGTCCCGCACCAGCAACACGTCCACATCCGACGACTCCGGCAGCACCGCGTCATCCGGCAACCCCACCGTCGAACCCGAGAAGAACGCCCCCTCGATCCCGCCGTCCCGGCGGACCTGCTCCCGCACCCAGTCGACCGCCACCGCCCGCGCCTCACCCACCCGCACCTGACCATGCTGCCAATCAAGACGGCCGACTCGCCACCGACTATCACCGATACGGTCATCCGCCGGCTACCCGGCGTTCACCCGTCCGGCCGATTACACACAGAAAGCCGCCATCAACACTGGGTGCATGAGTCCTGAGGTGAGGACCGCCGGCGAGCAGTACGACGAGTTGCTCGCTGGCTACCTGGACAACGACCGGCCCACGCTCTACGAGAACCTTGCCGCCCTAGATTTCGCACTGCGATTCGTCATGCTCTGCGCCGCCGCCACCATGAACGACCGCGACCCCCAACAGGTCAACATCGCCCGCGCTCCCGGATTCGGCGGCTATCTCGCCTACCTCAAGACAGCACACTCCCTGCTCGGCAGCACCGCCGACCCGCAGTATGCGTCCACCCTGGAACTGCTCCGGCACACCCTTGGCGTCGTCCGCGCCTACCGAAGCGGCAGCCCTGAGTTCGCCACCCTCGAACAACTTCGCAACCACACCAGTCACGGTGGGCCAATCCCCACTGGGCCGAGGAGGGACGAGCTCACCAAGCAGGTCGAGGAGGTACTCCTAGCCGTCAACGTCGCTGTACGTGCCTTCCTCGACAGGGCCACGATCGACGTGGATGCTCACGCCACCGAGCGTGCGTTCCGGCGACTCGCCCTCCGCTGGCCAGATCGGCGACTGGCACTGTGGCCATTCATCGTTGCCGACCACCTCGGCCGCTGGTGTCTGTATGCCCAGTACACCTCCCATCACCCGGTCTATATCCGTCCCGGCCGCAGCGATGTCCGCGTGCCCGGACGCGACGACGACCTCGTCAACGGACTGAACAATGCCCGCACGCCCCGGCCAGAGGACAGCGCGTTCGCCGCGTTCGTGGAGGGTTTGCGCCACGACCTTTCCGGATTCAGGGACCCCGACTTCGAACTGCATCACTACGAGAGCGGCGGCATTGTCACCTTCTTCTGGATGAAGCGGCGCGAAGCCGGTGTAGAAGAACGCGTCGACAGCTTCCGGCTCGGTCCGGGCGAGGTTCCCCAGTGGCGTGCAGAGGACACCGTCTGGCTGCCCTACGCCTCCTTCCTGCGGCACATCACCAACTGGCCGATGGTGGCCAAACGCATCCGCCAGTACTTGCAAGGCCTGGAACGGCAGATGCTCACCGAGGAGCAGGCCCTGCTCGGCTGGTCCCGGCCATCGACCACCCAGATCGAGCCTTGGGTCCAGATGACTGATCTCGGGGGATCGGCTCTGCCCGACCGCTCCAAACCCTTCACCGCACTTATTCAAGACATCGACGACCGACTGGACGTCCGCGGCCCCCAGACCGAGGTTTTCTTCGTGGCCGGCGAGGCCGGCATTGGCAAGACCCGTGCCCTGCTGCGAACGACCTTGGAACGCGCCAGGCTGGTCGAAGGTGAGGCCGACGACCCCGCTTCGGGGGAACAGATGCCCCTGTTCCTCTACGTCCGATCGACCGGCCTGGACGACCTCCAGAAGGCGGTGGGCTCCGCCGTCGTGGACGTACCGAACGTCAACGACGAAGCGGTCCGCGCCCTCTGCCGCAACGGCTTGATGGCCGTGTTCATCGACGGCTTTGATGAACTGCGCGGCGGCATCGGGTACGGCGACGCCCTGAGTTCACTGCGCGCTTGGATCGCCGACCTCGGCGGCCGCGGCGTCCTCGTCGTCTCGGCACGCTCCTCCTACTACCTGAGCCAGTACCGCTTCGACCTGCAGAACAACGCCCAGAACCTCGACCTGGCCGTCACCCACCGGGTGGCGCTGGTTCAACGGTGGACCGACGAACAACTACAGGAGTTCCTGGTCCGACACGAGGTCGCCCCGCAGGTGCTCGACGGGATTCCGCCCGACGACCGCGATCTGCTGTATCTGCCATTCTTCGCCAAGGTTTACGTCGAGGCGTATCGGCCGCGGCTCCGGTCCGGAGCCTCGACAGGCAAGGGCATCGCCGACGAGCTTCCTGACCTGGTTCTCGACCAGTACATCAGCCGCGAATCACTCAAGCTTTCCGCCGGCGGGGACCAGGGCTCCCTCATGTCCATGGCCGAACTTCGGTGCCTATTTCAGACTCTCGCCGAACTCATGGCAGTCGAGCACGAGCGACTGGTTACCACCACGGAGCTGGAGCTGGCAGCCACGATCGCGATTGGTGACGAGGACCTCGACCAGCGCCGTGGCCTCCGACGACGACTCACCGCGCTGTGCGGCATGGCCGTCACCTCCGCCGGCAGCGAGCGCCGCTTCGCCTTCTCCCACGAACTGTTCTACGACTACTTCCTCGCCGACGCCATGCTCGCGTCCCTCCAAGAGGGCAACATACGACAGGTCGTCGGCGCACTCGGCGCCTCACAGTGGCGAACCGCCACCATCAAACGCATCGTCAGACGGGCGCCCGACGCGGCCCTCCAGACGCTGCGCGTGGCCAACGGCCAAGCCGGGACGCTCAGCGAACAGCGCGCCGCCGCATTCCGTGCCAACATCGGCGCACTCTGGACCTCCCTCATCGACCAGACCGGTCAACTACGCAACGAGACCATCCACGACGCCGTCTTCGACGTGCTCGACCTCACCGCGGTCGACTGTAGGTTTTCCCGCTTTCAGAACTGCCACTTCCAGAAGCTCTCCATGCCGCCCAGCGGCACCTGGGATATCGGGCTGGAAGGGTGCAGGCTGGAGATCCTCGATATCCGCTCTCGCAACGCCGACCTCAGCGGCCTCAGAGGTGCCGCCACATCTACCATCGTCCAGGTCGTCGCTGCGGGAGGGCAACTAAGCGACACTCCGCGCGAGGTCAAGGCCGCGCTGCGCACCCTCGGCGTCGAGCTCCCAAGCCAACCGGAGAGCGAAGTGCTCAGCCCGTTGACCGAGGCCGTGCTCTACTACCTCGGCCGGATCGTCGAGCGCGGCGACACCATCGTCGTCAAACAGGACTACTCCGTGGTCAACGAGCACGTCACCTGGACTTCCAAGTACGGATACTGGTCGGAGTTCGTCAAACTACTTGAGCGCTCCGGCGTCGCCGTCCTGACCCAGATCCAGGCCGGCGGCTCCCGCAAATTCCGGCTGCGCTTCCAGACCCTCCCCATCGCCTTGCTGCAACGGGACCCGGAACTGGCGCCCGTCACCCGGTTCTGGGCACTGGTCGATACCTCGTCCTCGCGATAAATCAGACCGGTCGCCCCTTAACAAGCATGGCCAACGCCTGATTGGTGCGGTTCGACCGCACCGCCGCGCGCTGCTGACCCGCCGTCACCTCGATGTACGTCTGCGACGACGCCAACGACGCGTGCCCCAGCAACCGCATGATCTCCGCCGCGCTCGCCCCGTCCTCGGCCAACCGGGTGGCGAACGTGTGCCGCAACGCGTGCAGCCGCGCCCCCTTCGGCACCCGGTCACCGATGCCCGCCCGCCGGTAGCACGACTCCACCAGGTACTGCAGACCGCCCCGGCGCAGCGGCTCACCCCGCCGGTCCACCAGCAGCGGCGAGTCCGGGCGTACGCTGCGCGCCCCGAAACGCCGCCGCCGGCTCTCCACATACTCCGCGAGCACCCGGTCCACCCCGGCCTCGATCGGCACCGTACGCGGGCGCCCGCCCTTGCCGGCCACGTCCACCCGCCGCTCACCGTCCCGGCCGGCCACCGACGCCACCCGCAGCGCCAACAACTCGGACAGGCGCAGCCCGGCACAGAGCGCCAGGGCCAGCACCGCCAGGTCCCGCTCCGGCCACGGGTCACGCTGCCGGCCCGGCTCGCGCGCGACGGCGGCCAGCAGTTCCTCCGGCGTGTCCTCGCCGCGCAGCGGCTTCGGGCGGGGGAGCGGCGCGCGCGGCCGGCCCACCGCCGGCATCGGATTCCCGGCTACGACGCCCTCGGCGACCAGGAACGTGAAGAAGCTGTTCCAGGTGGACCAGGCCCGGTGCACCGACGCGATGGCGCGGGGCACCGCGAACCGGGCGAACGCCCGCCGCATGACCTGGGGGGAGAGGGCGGTGATCGACACCCGGTCGAGGGGGAGGGGAGTGGTGCCGTCCGGGCCGGTCAGCGCCGCGACGATGGTCAGGTCCCGCCGGTAGGCCGCGAGGGTGTGCGGGGAGGGCTTGCGGGTGGCCCGGTCGGTCAGGAACTCCTCGATGAACCTGGCTACCGATCCGTCCACGATATCGTGCATAAGGGACATTATGCACGAATATTCATATTCACGTAGGGCTGGGTGGCAGGGGAGCGGTCACAACCGGTAGAACCGGCGCTGTGATCACGTTGCGGCCGGGCATCGAGGCGGTAACCGGAGGATGGCTGACGCTGGGACCGCAGTGCCCGACGCAGGAGATCGAACTGTTCCTGGCAAGCCTGGCCGCCCAGCTCGACGTCGAGCCGCCCGGCGGCCGGGACCAGGTGGTGGACACCCTGCTGGGCGAGGAACTGCTGCTGGCCGCCGGCGGACTACGCCTGCATGACACGGCCACCGGGGCGTCGGTGACACCCGGCTGCTGCGCCGGGCTGGAGGACTGGCGGGAGTGGGCGTCCGTCCTGGACGGCGGCCAGCCCTGGCTGGGACACGATCCCGGCCCGGAGGTCGAGGTGTGCGGCGCGCTGATCCGCGTATGGCAGCACGGCGGCCCGCGCCGGAGCGGACCGGTTGTCGAGTTCGCGGGGGCCGACCTGCCGGGACTGCTGGCGCGCGTCCACGCCGACCTCGTGGGATTTCTCGACCGGCTCGACGCGTGGACGCGTACCGCCGGCCTGGACGCGAGAGGGACGGCTCTCGCCGCGGCCATCGACCGGGACTTCCAGATCTCCGCCCCGCTGATCCTGCCGGAGGAGGGTCGGTTCCTGGTTACTTGACATAATGTACATTATCGAATCACTGGTGGGCCGCCTGTTCGCCGACGTCGTGCGGCACGGCACGTGCATCTCGGGCCCCTGCCCAATCGGCACCGCGCAACGGATGTCGAGGATTCGACGGCGCCGCACCGACCGACTTATCCGGCTTCTACGGGTCGCTGCAGCGCGGGCTTGCGCGCCGAATCCCCAGGCCCCCGGGCGGGCCGGTCCAGTCGGAGGCTCCCTCCTGGCCGGCCGCGCTCGTCCCGCCGCTCTCCAAGGTCAACCACTCCCCCCGTGGCGACGTCGCGCCTGCCTCGTCTCGTCCTTCCGGTGGCTGCTCGAGCCGGCGGGCAGATGGCAGGTGCCTGGCTGGCGATCTCGCCGTCGTCGTTGCGGAGCCGGGCGGGTCGGACGCCGCCCATCCGCTCGCGGTATAACTGGCCTATCGGGTCCATTCTTGCGGTCAGGCGGATGCTACGCTCGGGGCGGCCCTGCTAGGCTCACCTGCTGCGACGGCATAGGGAGCGGACGTTTGCGGAGGATCTTCGACGGACCGTATGGTCCACGTAGTGGAGATCCCCGCGGGAATGCAACCGGCTCGCAGGGCGTCTATAGATGTGTCACGACGGCGCCGTACGGGCTGGTCGCGCTTCACCGAAGCCGGTCGCCACGACGAGCGTCGCCGAGGGCGAAGACTCTGGCCGCCGGATGATCGGGACTGAGGCCTGCCCCCCCGCACGGAGGCAGCCACCTCGGGCACGTCTCCAACGACGGTCCCCGGCACGGGGTGGACTGCGTTACCGCATCGACTCCTGAGGCGGTGCGGTTGCTCCACCTCGACGACCTGAAGGACGCAGGCCACGGCGAATACCGGGCCTGTTCACGAGTGACACCGACAACATTCAAGGGGGACGGCGTGAGCACTGAGCGGGCGATTCTGGCCGGGGGCTGTTTCTGGGGTATGGAGGAGTTGTTCCGGCACCAGCCCGGCGTGGTGTCCACGCGGGTCGGTTACAGCGGTGGTGACGTGCCGAACGCGACCTACCGCAACCACGGCGGCCATGCGGAGTCGATCGAGGTGGTCTACGACACCGGGAAGACCGACTTCCGGGCTCTGCTCGAGTTCTTCTTCCAGGTCCACGATCCGTCGACGAGGAACCGTCAGGGCAACGACATCGGTACCAGTTACCGCTCGGCGATCTTCTACACCAGTGACGAGCAGAAGCGGGTCGCCGAGGACACCATCGCCGACGTCGACGCCTCGGGCCTGTGGCCCGGCCCGGTCGTCACCGAGGTCACCCCGGCGGGTGACTTCTGGCAGGCCGAGCCCGAGCACCAGAACTACCTGCAGACCTACCCGCACGGCTACACCTGCCACTTCCCCCGCCCCGGCTGGAAACTCCCGAAGCGGACGACGGCCTGACACCGGCGGTGCGCGGACCCCGGGTCCGCGCACCGGCCCGGGCCGACGTGGGTCGGGCCAGGACGGCCGCTTATCAATGAAAGTTGACGCGCGCTGGTCTCCGGCGCGCTGCTCACCATGCGCGGCTCCGGTGCGGCAGCGCTGGCACGGCGGGGACGAGATCCCGACTCTGCTGACGCACTGCCTCGACGACGTGCACCTGACCGCCGTCGATGTTCCGGTCCCCGATCTCGCATCAGCGCTCAGCGACCTTGCGAAAACAGCGGCTTGGCCGGTCGGCCCCGCGCCCTGATCGACCGCACTGGAAGGAACGACATGCCCGGTTCTGAGCTCTACGAGACGTTCATGGCCTTGCACACCCGAGACGGGGGCCTGGTCATGCCGAACGCCTGGGACGGCGTGTCGGCACTGGTGCTGGCGGCTGCCGGCTTCGAGGCCATCGGCACGTCGTCGGCGGCACTGGCGGCCGCGCTCGGGCGGGTCGACGGACGCCACAGCGTCACCCGTGACGAGCACCTCGACCACGCGCGGTTGCTCGGCCGGGTCACGGGGTTGCCCGTCAACGGTGACTTCGAGGACGGCTACGGCCGCACCGCCGAGGACGTCGCCGTGACGGTGCACCGCGCCGTCGCGAACGCGCTGGCCGGCATCGGGATCGAGGACACCACCGGGAATCCCGACGACCCGATCCGCGACTTCGACGACGCGGTGGGACGGGTTCGCAGTGCGGTCGGCGCGGCGAAGCGACGCATCGTCGTCACCGCTCGCACCGACAACTTCATCCAGGGGCGGCCCGACCTCGACGACACCATCCGACGGCTGACGGCGTTCGCCGAGGTCGGCGCCGACGTGCTGTACGCGCCGTTCCCGCCCGACCTGGAGTCCCTGGTCGCGATCGTCACCGCCGTCGCGCCGACACCCGTGAACGTTCTCATCTCACCGGCGGACCAGGTGCTGACCGTCTCGGACCTGCAGAAGGCCGGGGTCAAGCGGATCAGCCTGGGTCCTGCGCTCTACACGCATGCGATGGGTGCTCTCGAACAGGCGGCCATCGCGCTCAAGGCCGGCGACATCGCCTCGGCCACGACAGGCATCAGCTTCGACCGGGTGAGTGAACTCCTCGCCCGCAAGCCGTAGCCGACTCCACCATCGACAACCCGCCAATCCGTCACGCACAGAAAGCACGATGACATGGATCTCGACAAGCTCATGAGCAAGCACCTCAGCCGGTATTTCGACGGCAGCAGGACGATCCCGGAGGAGACTCTTCAGCAGCTGCTGAGGTTCCTGCGCTCGGCTCCCACGTCGACGAACATCCAGCCGAATCACTTCTACGTCGTGTCCACGCAGGAGGGCAAGGAGCGGCTGGCGACCAACCTCGGCGAGCGGTTCCAGGACAACGCCGAGAAGATCCTCAAGGCCTCGCACACCATCATCCTCACCACTCGGGCCGATGTGCCCGAGGACCACCTCGAAGCGGTGTTCGCCAAGGAGCGGGCCGACGGCCGGTTCGCCGACGCGGCCAAGCACGAGCGGTGGGAGTCGATGACCCGTGACTTCGTGAGCTTGCGCAAGTACAGCTACAAGGACACGTACCACTGGATGGAGAAGCAGACCTACATGGTGATGGGTCTGACGATGATGGCCGCCGCCGAGCTCGGCGTCGAGGCCATGCCGCTGGAAGGGTTCGACCCGATCACCGTGGACAGGGCCTTCGACATCCGCGCGACCGGATACACCACCACGGTGCTGCTCGCGCTCGGCTACCCCGACGAGGCGAAGCAGTACAAGACCCCGGTGTCCCGGTTCGAGCCCGAGCGTTTGTTCACCTTCGCCTGAGCGGCCCGGGCGGCGAACGGTCGCGGTGCGGGTGGCCCGGATGCCACGCCGGTGTCCGCACCAGACCGCGCCTCGCCGGAGCGCCGCCTCGGCTCGACCGCCGGTATGAAACCTGTGAAACAGACCCGGGAGGGGTTGATCAGCGATGGACGGACAGGAACTTCAGAAGGTCGCGAACGAGTACGCGACGGGGCTGCCGGACGTGACGTTCGAGCATCGTGTCGGCCCGAACTGGGAGCTGTACAAGGTGGGCGGCAAGGTCTTCATGCTCATGACCGACCTGCCGGGACACCCCGTCGTGATCCTCAAGGCCGATCCGGACGAGGCCGTCGGGCTGCGCGAGCGGTACGCGGAGATCACGGCCGGCTACCACATGGACAAGAAGCACTGGATCACGGCAGCGGGTGGGCCCAGCCTCGACGAGAACCTGGTGAAGGAACTCGTCACCGACTCCTACCGGCTCGTGGTCGACAAACTCCCGACGTCCAGGCGGCCCGGGGGCCCGGGCCCGGCCGCCTGACACCCGCAATCGCCAGGACGACAGGAAGGCGTGCTCGATGCTCGACACGGCGCCGGTGACCGACGTGGCCGGCCGGGGCGGAATGCTCCGGCTGGCCTTCATATCCGCGGTGGTCTCCCTGGTGGCCGCGTTCGCCGCGGTCGGCTCGACGATCCCGCTGTTCAACATCTATCGGGCCGAGGACGGGTTCACCAACGCCGGTATCTCGATGACCGTCGTCGCGTACTCGGTCGCCACCCTGGCCACGCTGCTGCTGCTGGGGAGGCTGTCCGGTCATCTGGGCCGGCGGCCCACCTCGATCGCCAGCCTCGTCCTGCTCCTGTTGGGCTGTGTGCTGCTGTTGAGCGTGCACGACATCGGCACTCTGATCACCGGCCGTCTCCTGATGGGTCTTGGTGCCGGGCTGGCCAGTAGCAGCCTCACGGCGTACATCGTCGATGCCGCGCCCGCCCGGCCCGCCTGGTTGGCCGCTGTCGCCTCCAGCCAGACGGTCATGCTCGGCCTCGCCGTCGGCGCGGTGGCCTCTGGGGCCCTGGTTCAGTTCGGGCCGTGGCCACGCGACCTGGTCTTCCTGGTGGTCATCGGTCTTCTCCTGCTGTCCGTCGGTCTGCTGGCCGTCAGTCCGGAGACCGTGGCGCGGATGCCGGGTGCTTGGCGATCGCTGCGCCCCCGCGTCCACGTGCCGGTCCGGGTCAGGCATCGGCTCCCCGTCGCGGCGGCGGTGTTCCTGGCCACCTGGGCGGCCGGGGCCTTCTATCAGGCGTTCGTGCCGGCGCTGGTCGAGGATGAGCTGCACACCAGCAGCCCCCTCATCGTCGGGTTGGTGTTCGCCGCCTACCTGGCTCCCGGTGTTCTCGGCGCTCCCCTCGGCGGCCGGTTCACCACGACGGCAGGCCAACGTCTCGGCATGGTCGCCTTCCTGGCCGGAATGATCGGCATCAGCACCGCGATCGCCACCGGCGCACTGGTGTTGTTCGTCGCCGCGACGGTCGTCGCCGGTGTCGCGCAAGGGATCGCGGTCAGCGCCGCCACCCGCGCTCTGCTGCACGGCAGCACACCGGCCGACCGGGCATCGATCTTCAGCGTGATCTATCTGCTCTGCTACAGCTGCGCCACGGTCCCGGCCCTCATCGCCGGCGAGCTTTCCCACACCTTCTCGCTGCCGCAGATCGCGCTCGGTTACGGTGCTCTTGCCCTCGTCGCCACCCTGTTCACCGGCATCGCCCTGCGCGGCGCGCGGACCGACCCGGCCGGGAACGGCCGGCACGGTGAGTGATCATGGGACGACGGACCTGATCGCCGTCCCGACCTCACCGGGCCGTGGGCGCGGCGCTGACCGTTTTCGTCGACACCCACCCTCGGGTGGGTCGGCGTGCTGGCACAGACCCGGGCCGGCGCCCTGTTCCTGCCGTACGCG
The DNA here is from genome assembly GCF_044465125.1 of Micromonospora sp. NPDC049836. Taxonomy (NCBI): domain Bacteria; kingdom Bacillati; phylum Actinomycetota; class Actinomycetes; order Micromonosporales; family Micromonosporaceae; genus Micromonospora; species Micromonospora sp. NPDC049836. Next base: position 314,428 of record NZ_JBITLH010000004.1, on the reverse strand, counting down.
CGGTGCGCGACGGCGGCCGCGGCCAGTCACCGGCGCCGTGGCCACCCTCGATGATGCCGTCGCGCCCTCAGCGCGACCGAGCGCGTCAAGGGGAAAGACGATCATCATCCGGGTACGCCCATGAGAAGGCGGCACGCCGGGACGCAAGCGGGCCGATCCGATGACCATCAACGAAGGGACACCCACATGACCAGCTCAGCCGAGCCGACCCGTTACGCCTCCGAGCACCCCGACGAGGCCGTGCACCCCGACGGGAAAGGCACCCTCAGCCAGGACCAGGCCGTCGTCATCGACGAGGTCCTCGATGATCCCCACGCCCCCGCATTCGACTTCACCGTCGTCAAGGACGAGGAGAAGGGCATCTACGACGCCGTCGCCGGCGATCGTGAGATCGGCGGGCTGACCTACAACGTCGCCGGCGATGACCGACTCGTGCTGCTGGCCGCTCTGGTGTACCCCGAGTTCCGCAAGAAGGGCATCGCCACCGAACTGATCCGACGGGTGCTGGACGACGTGCGCGCGCAAGGCAAGACCGTCACCATCCTGTGCCCGATCGTGCGCACCTTCATCGAGCACTACCCCGAGTATGCCGACCTCATCGATCCGGAGCACCCGGGAGTGACCAAAGGGTTCACGCCGGTCCCGAACCCAGGTGTCAGCTCGCCGAAGGGGGCGCGACGATGACGATCGATCGTGCGGTCGGGGCGGCCGCCCGTGCGGAGAACAACGCGGCGATCATCGCCGCTCTCGGCAGGTCCGGTCTCGGCGAGAAGGAGTCCAGTTGGGAGCTCGATGTCGTCAACGACGCGGAGCACGGGCGATGGGTCGCCGCCCTCGGTGCCGAAGCGATCGGCGAGCTGTCGTACCGGTTGGTGGGCGGCCGGGTCGTTCTCCTGACGACCTGGGTGGATCCCGCCTACCGCAACCATCGGGTAGCCACGGAACTCGTCTCTCGCGTCCTGGACGAGATCCGCGAGAGCGGGAAGAAGATCACGATCAGCTGCCCGGTCGTGGGTGAGGTCATCGCCCGCAACCCGGAGTACGCCGACCTCATCGACAAGGTTCATCCCGGCTCCGGCGCCCCACGCTGAACGCGTCCCGGATCACGGTGGTGATCCGGGACGGAGGACCGGATCACCACCCGGCCCGGCAGGGGCGACCGTGCGGGCGCCCGCCCTGGGCGCCCGCACGCGGTCGGTTACGCCCGCTCAGACCCGCTGCACGTAGGCGGCCCGCCACTGCGGCGACGGGTCCGAGCCCAGGCACGTCCAGTACTCGCGACCGTCGACGACCTTTCCGTCCCGTACGGTCCAGAACGAGGCGACCCGGTGGACTCCCATGGTGTCGTGCGGGACCTCCACCTCGGAGACCACCACCTCACCGTCTGCCACGATCCGGAGCACCCTGATCGACCACCCCTCCGGATACTCCGCGTTGATCATCACGTAGTTCTCGCGGCCCACGATCCGCTCCGCGCTGACCGGCCACTCCACCACCAGGTCGTCCGCCAGCAACTCGCCGAGCCCGGGCCAGTCCCGGGCCTGCATGCGGTCCCACAACTGTTGAACGATCTCTGTCGGCTCCATGGGCGCATCCTGGCAGGGGCCACTGACAAGACACCCGCGAGCAACCGCACCAGGAACATCACCCCGCCGGGCGTGGAGGTCCGCTGCCGTCCGGGCCGGGGCAGGTCCGCGCGCGGAAGGTGCGGCGGTAGGTGTCCGGGGGTACGCCGACCGTGCGGTTGAAGTGTCGGCGCAGGGTGGTGGCGGTGCCCATGCCGGTGGCCGCCGCGATGCTGTCGATGCTGTCGTCGCTGCTCTCCAGCAGTTCCTGGGCGTGGCGGATCCGCTGGGTGAGCAGCCATTGCAGCGGGGTGGTGCCGGTCACCGACCTGAAGTGGCGGCCCAGGTTGCGGGAACTCATCCGGGCCTGGCGGGCCAGGTCCTCGACGGTCAGCGGGTGGTCCAGCCGCTGCATCACCCAGGGGAACAGGTCGGCGAGCGGGTGGTGATCCGGGGCGGGCACGGGGGTGGTGACGAACTGGGCCTGGCCGCCGTCGCGGTGCGGCGGCACGACCAGGCGACGGGCGACCGCGTTGGCGACCGAGGAGCCGTGGTCGAGGCGGACCAGGTGCAGGCACAGGTCCATGGCGGCGGCCTTGCCGGCGGAGGTGAGCACGCGGCCGTTGTCGACGTACAGGACGTCCGGGTCCACCTGCACGTGGGGATAGCGGGTGGCGAGGTCGCGGGCGTGGGCCCAGTGGGTGGTGGCGCGCTTGCCGTCGAGCAGGCCGGCGGCGGCGAGCACGAACGCGCCGGTGCAGAGGGAGGCGACCCGGGCGCCGGCGTCATGGGCGGCGCGGACGGCGTCGACCAGGTCGGCGGGTGGGGCGACGTCCACGTCGACCCAGCCGGGGACGATCACGGTGTCGGCGTGCGGGAGATGGTCGAGGCCGTGATCGGGTTCCACCCGGAACCGGCCGGCGCGTACCGGGCCCGGACCGCAGACGACGAGGCGGTACCAGTGGTCGACGATGCCGGCGGCGGTGAGGTCGGCGCCGAAGACCTCGTAGGCCAGGGAGAGCTCGAAGTGCAGCATGCCGTCGGTGACGGCCAGCGCGACGGTGTCCACGTCCGGAATTGTACGGGTGATGGCGTTCCGGACACTCGTGGGGATCGTCGCCGGCCGCGAGGATGGTGGGGACGGTTGATCTGAGCACAGGAGAAGACGATGACTTCGGGGCTTGCGGTGGCGGTGTTCGGTGCGTACGGGCACACCGGGCGGTTCGTGGTGGCGCGGTTGCGCGAACGCGGCTTCGTGCCGGTGCTGAGCGGACGGGACGCGGACAAGCTGAAGGCGCTGGCGTACGAGTCCGGGCTGGAGGCCCGCCCGGCGTCGGTGGACGACCCGGCGGCGCTGGACCGGGCGCTGGCCGGCACGTCGGCCGTGGTCAACTGCGCCGGGCCGTTCGCGACGACGGCCGCGCCGGTGATCGAGGCGGCGCTGCGGGCCGGCATCCCGTATGTGGATGTGGCGGCCGAGATCGAGGCGAACCTCGACACGTTCGCGCACTTCGGCGAGCGGGCGCGGGCCGCGGGGGCGGTGATCGTGCCGGCGATGGCCTTCTACGGCGGTCTGGGCGATCTGCTGGCCACCGCCGCGCTGGGTGACTGGTCGGCGGCCGACGAGGCGCACGTGGCGTACGGGTTGAGCAGTTGGCACCCGACGCCGGGGACGCGGGCCGCGGGCGTGGTCTCCCGGCAGCGCCGCGACGGGCGGCGCGTCCGGTACGCCGGCGGGCGGTTGGAGTACCGCGACGACGCGGCGCCGACGCTGGACTGGTCCTTCCCCGACCCGCTGGGTTCCCGGGCCGTCATCGGGGAGTTCTCGATGGCCGACGTGGTCACCATTCCCAGTCACCTGGCCATCCCCGAGGTGCGGACCTACATGACGGTGGAGGCGGCCCGGGACCTCGCGGCCCCGGACACGCCGGGGCCGGCGCCGGCCGACGAGAGTGGGCGGTCCGCGCAGACGTTCCTGGTCGACGTGGTGGTGCGCGCCGGCGGCCGGGAACGGCGGGCGGTGGCGTCCGGGCAGGACATCTACGCCGTCACGGCGCCGTTGGTGGTGGAGGCGGTCGAGCGCATCCTCACCGGGCGGACCAGGACGGTCGGGGTGGCCTCCGCCGGGGAGATCTTCGACGCGGCCGACTTCCTGCGGGCGCTGTCGCCGACCGTGTCGGTGGACCTGCGTCCGTAGCGCGGTGTGCCGGGGGCCGGTTGCGGGGCGCGGGTGAGCCGCTCCCCCGGCCGTGCCGGTGCGGGTGGCTCCCGACCGCGCCGGGTGTGCGGGGTCGCCTGCTGCTAACCGGGTGTGCGGGGGTCGCCCGCCGGGAGCCGGGTGTGCGGCACCCCGGAGGGGCGCCGCACACCCGCTCGTCTCAGGCGCGGTTGCCGACGTAGGCCGCGAGGTGTTCGCCGGTGAGGGTGGCGCGGGTGGCGACGAGGTCGGCGGGGGTGCCTTCGAAGACGACCCGGCCGCCGTCGTGGCCGGCGCCGGGGCCGAGGTCGATGATCCAGTCGGCGTGCGCCATGACGGCCTGGTGGTGCTCGATGACGATGACCGACTTGCCGGCGTCGACGAGGCGGTCGAGCAGGCCGAGCAGTTGCTCGACGTCGGCGAGGTGCAGGCCGGTGGTGGGTTCGTCGAGGACGTAGACGCCGCCCTTGTCGGCCATCCGGGTGGCCAGCTTGAGCCGTTGCCGTTCGCCGCCGGAGAGGGTGGTGAGGGGCTGGCCGAGCCGCAGGTAGCCGAGACCGACGTCGGCGAGCCGGTTGAGGATGGCGTGTGCGGTGGGGGTGCGGGCCTCGCCGTCGGCGAAGAACTCCTCGGCCTCGGTCACCGACATGGCGAGGACCTCGCTGATGTCGCGGCCGCCGAGGCGGTATTCCAGCACGGAGGCCTGGAACCGCCGGCCCTCGCACTCCTCGCAGGTGGTGGCGACCCCGGCCATCATGGCCAGGTCGGTGTAGATGACGCCGGCGCCGTTGCAGGAGGGGCAGGCGCCCTCGGAGTTGGGGCTGAACAGGGCGGGCTTGACGCCGTTGGCCTTGGCGAAGGCCTTGCGGACGGGCTCGAGCAGGCCGGTGTAGGTGGCCGGGTTGCTGCGGCGGGAGCCGCGGATCGCGGTCTGGTCGACCGACACGACGCCGTCGCGGCCGGCGACCGAGCCGTGGATCAGGGAACTCTTGCCGGATCCGGCCACGCCGGTGACCACGACGAGCACGCCGAGGGGGATGTCGACGTCGACGTCGCGCAGGTTGTGGGTGTCGGCGCCGCGTACCTCGAGCGCGCCGGAGGGGGTGCGTACCGCGGGCTTGAGGGCGGCCCGGTCGTCGAGGTGCCGGCCGGTGCGGGTGCCGCTGGCGCGTAGGCCCTCGATGGTGCCCTCGAAGACGACTTCGCCGCCTTCGGTGCCGGCGGCGGGGCCGAGGTCGACGAGGTGGTCGGCGATGGCCATGACTTCCGGTTTGTGTTCGACCACGAGGACGGTGTTGCCCTTGTCGCGCAGCCGCAGCAGCAGGTCGTTCATCCGCTGGATGTCGTGCGGGTGCAGGCCGATGGTGGGTTCGTCGAAGACGTAGGTGACGTCGGTGAGCGCGGAGCCGAGGTGGCGGATCATCTTGGTGCGCTGGGCCTCGCCGCCGGAGAGGGTGCCGGAGGGCCGGTCGAGGGAGAGGTAGCCGAGTCCGATCTCGACGAACGAGTCGAGCAGGTGTCGCAGGCCGGTGAGCAGCGGGGCCACCGAGGGTTCGTCGAGGCCGTGGACCCAGTCGGCGAGGTCGCTGATCTGCATGGCGCAGGCGTCGGCGATGTTGATGCCCTTGATCTTCGAGGAGCGGGCGGTCTCGTTGAGCCGGGTGCCGGCGCAGTCCGGGCAGGTCGTAAAGGTCACGGCCCGCTCCACGAAGGCGCGGATGTGGGGTTGCAGGGTGTCGACGTCCTTGGCCAGGAACGACTTCTGGATCTTGGGGATCAGGCCTTCGTACGTCAGGTTGATGCCCTCGACCTTGATCTTGGTCGGTTCCTTGTGGAGCAGGTCGTGCAGTTCCTTCTTGGTGTAGGCGCGGATCGGCTTGTCCGGGTCGAAGAAGCCGCAGCCGCGGAAGATGCGCCCGTACCAGCCGTCCATGCTGTAGCCGGGGATGGTCAACGCGCCCTCGTTGAGCGAGAGGCTGTCGTCGTAGAGCGCGGAGAGGTCGAAGTCGGTGACCGAGCCCATGCCCTCGCAGCGGGGGCACATGCCGCCGGTGACGGTGAAGCTGCGCCGCTCCTTGACGGTCTTGCCGCCGCGTTCGACGCTGACCGCGCCGGCGCCGCTCATCGAGGCGACGTTGAAGGAGAAGGCCTGGGCCGAGCCGATGTGCGGCTGGCCGAGGCGGCTGAACACGATCCGCAGCATGGCGTTGGCGTCGGTGGCGGTGCCGACCGTGGAGCGGGCGTTGGCGCCCATCCGTTCCTGGTCCACGATGATCGCGGTGGTGAGGCCGTCGAGGACGTCGACCTCGGGCCGGGCCAGCGTCGGCATGAAGCCCTGCACGAACGCGCTGTAGGTCTCGTTGATCATCCGCTGGGACTCGGCGGCGATGGTGCCGAACACCAGCGAACTCTTGCCCGAGCCGGAGACCCCGGTGAAGACCGTGAGCCGGCGCTTGGGGATCTCGACGCTGACGTCCTTGAGGTTGTTCACCCGTGCGCCCTGCACGCGGATCAGGTCGTGGCTGTCGGCGGCGTGCCGGGCGGGCGACCGCTCGGTCCTCGTGGCGCTGCTCATTCCGGTCTCCCTGTGTGCGGCGGGCCTGCGGCTTCCCGGGCGGGGCCCGGGACGGTCCGGAGTCAGGCTAGTCGCGGCCCCGCGGCCTGCGCTTCTCGATTCCTGACCGGCCGGGTGACCTGCTTGGCCAGGCACGCCGGCAGGCCGGCGGTGGCGCGGGCGGCGTCGTCGCGGTAGACGCTGGGCGGCACGCCGACCAGCTCGCTGAACCGGGTGCTGAACGTGCCCAGCGAGGAGCAGCCGACCGCGAAGCAGACCTCCGTGACGCTCAGGTCACCGCGGCGCAGCAACGCCATGGCGCGCTCGATGCGCCGGGTCATCAGGTACGAGTAGGGGGACTCCCCGTAGGCGGCGCGGAACTGGCGGCTGAGGTGCCCGGCGGACATGTGCACCCCGCGGGCGAGCGCCTCGACGTCCAGCGGCTGCGCGTACTCCCGGTCGATCCGGTCGCGGACCCGGCGCAGCCGCGCGAGGTCGTGCAGGCGCTGCTCGGCGTCGGGTCTGCTGGTCACCTTCGTGATCGTGCCACGGCGGGCCCGGGTTGCCCACCACCGGGCGGGCCGCGTCGACCGTCGTGTCCGGCGTGCGGCGGCCTGTCCGGTTCGCCGGGGTGCTAGCGCAGCCGGCGGGCGGTGAACCGGGTGGGCGGGTCGGCGATGGCGTCCTGGGCGGCGACCAGTTGCAGCTCGCGGGTGCCCGCCGCGAGCGTCGCGTCGAGCACCGCGAAGATCGAGTTGGTGGTCTTCTCCAGCGCCGCGGCCGGTGACCCGGTGCTGCACAGGTGGGCCAGGTACAGCGCGGCGGTGACGTCGCCGCCGCCGTTGGGGGTGATCGGCAGCAGCGGGGTGGTGACCGCCCAGGCGCCCTCGTCGGAGACGGCGACGACCTCCAGGTGGCCGGCGGGCAGGTCGCCGTGCAGGACGCTGGTGACCAGCACGTGCCGCGGGCCGGCGGCACGTACGGTGTCGACGGCGGCGAGCAGGTCGGCGAGGGTGTCGGTGCGGCGGCCGGCGAGGAACTCCAGCTCGAACTGGTTGGGGGTGACGATGTCGGCGCGCGGCACGACGGTGTCACGCAGGTACTCGGGGATGCCGGGGCGGACGAACATGCCGCGGCCGACGTCGCCCATCACCGGGTCGCAGCAGTAGACCGCGTCGGGGTTGGCGGCCTTGACCCGGTCGACGGCGTCGAGGATGACCGCGCCCACCGCCGGGTCGCCCTGGTAGCCGGAGAGCACCGCGTCGGCGGTGCCGAGGACGCCCCGGTCCTCGATGCCGGCGATGACGTCGGCGACGTCGGCCGGGGCCAGCAGCGGGCCGCGCCAGGCGCCGTAGCCGGTGTGGTTGGAGAAGTGCACGGTGAGCACCGGCCAGACCTCGTGCCCGAGTCGTTGCAGGGGGAACACGGCGGCGGAGTTGCCGACGTAGCCGTAGGCGACCGAGGACTGCACGGACAGGATCTTCACCCGCTCATCGTCGCATCCCGCGGTTTCCGGGTCGCGCGAGCGGCAGGGTTGCCGGGATCACGTGTCGGTGCGCAGGCGGGCGTGCAGGTGCATGTCGTGCCAGCCGTCGGCGTGCCGGGCGCCGCCGCGGTTGGTGCCCTCGGCGGGCAGGCCGGCCAGCTCGGCGACCCGGCAGGACGCCGGATTGGCGGTGGAGTGGCGCAGCCAGATCCGGTGCAGCCCGAGCCGGTCGAAGCTGAAGGTGGTCAGGGCGCTCAGGGCGCGGGCGGCGACGCCCCGGCCGCGGGCGGCGGGCAGCACCCAGTACGACACCTCGCCCTGCGCATCGTCGAGGTCGATGGCGCGCAGGCTGATCTGGCCGAGCACGCCGGAGTCGTCGGTGACGGCCCAGCCGGCGCCGGTCTCCTGCTGCCAGCGGCCGGGCCAGGCGGCGATCCAGGCGTGCGCCTCGTCGTCGGTCAGGGTGCGGCAGTGCCAGCGCTGCACGGCCGGGTCGGCGTAGGCGGCGACGACGGCGGGGTGGTCGGTGGGCTGCCAGGGCCGCAACCGCAGGTCGCCGGCGTCGATGGTGGGTTGCGGGTGGCGGGCCAGGGCGCCCCGGGCCAGTGCCGGGGTGGTCAGCAGGGGCATGGGTCGATCATCGCGGACGTCGGCGGGCCGGTGCCGGTCAGAGGCCGCCGGCGATGCGCAGCACCGCGCCGGTGGTGTAGGAGGAGTCGGGGCCGAGGAGGAAGGCGATGGCGCCGGCGATCTCGTCGGGCTCCCCGGCCCGGCCCAGCGGGATGCGGCCGGCGGCGGTGTCGGGCCGGTCGGGCACCCCGGAGAGGGCGTGGATCTCGGTGCGGATGATGCCGGGGGCCACGGCGTTGACCCGGATGCCGCGGGGGGCGAGTTCCTTGGCGAGGCCGACGGTGAGGGTGTCGGTGGCGGCCTTGACGGCGGCGTAGTGGACGTATTCGCCGGGGCTGCCGAGGGTGGCCGCGGCGGAGGAGACGTTGACGATGGCGCCGCCGTCGGCCATCCGGCGGGCCGCCTGCTGGGCGCAGAGCACGTACCCGACCAGGTTGACGTCGACGACGCGGCGCAGGTCGTCGGCGCGCAGGTCGGTGAACGGGCCGATCGGGCTGGTGATGCCGGCGTTGTTGACCAGGCCGGTGAGGGGGCCGAGGTCGGCGGCGGCGTCGAAGAGACGCCGCACCTGGTCGGGGTCGGTGGTGTCGGCCGCGACGGCCACCCCCCGGCCGCCGGTGGCCTCGATGTCGGCCAGCACCGCCCGGGCGGCGGCGTGGTCGCTGCGGTAGCCGATGGCGACGCGGTGGCCGGCGGCGGCCAGCCGCCGGGCGGTGGCGGCGCCGATGCCACGGCCGCCGCCGGTGACGATGGTGACGGACGTCAATGCCCTCTCCCCTGCCCCGATGGTGGAGGTGACGTTACCGTGGCCGGGACGGGACACGGGTGGAGAGGACGGTCACACCATGACGCGGGCGTTGGTGCTGGGCGGTGGCGGGGTGACCGGCGTGGCGTGGGAGTTGGGGCTGCTGGCCGGGCTGGCCGAACGGGGGCTGGACCTGGCCGGCGCGGACCTGGTGGTGGGCACCTCGGCGGGCTCCGTGGTCGGGGCGCAGGTGTGCTCCGGCACCCCGCTGGCCGAGCTGTACGCGGCGCAGTTGCGCCCGCCGCGCGGTGACCCGGCGGCCCGGCTGGGGGTGGCGGTGCTGCTGCGCTGGGCGTGGGCGGGCGGCCGGGGCGGGGACCCGGCGCGGGCGCGGGCCCGGGTCGGTGCGATGGCGCTGGCGGCGCGTACCCCGTCGGAGGCGTCGCGGCGGGCGGTGCTGGAGGCCCGGTTGCCGGTGCGTGACTGGCCGGCGCGGCGGCTGCTGGTGACGGCGGTCGACGCGGCCTCGGGTGAGTTCGTGGTCTTCGACGCCGACGCCGGGGTGTCGCTGGTGGACGCGGTCGGGGCCAGCTGCGCGGTGCCCGGGGTGTGGCCGCCGGTGACCATCGGGGCGCGCCGCTACGTCGACGGCGGCGTGCGCTCGTCGGTGAACGCGGACCTGGCGGCCGGCGCGGCGGCGGTGCTGGTGCTGGCGCCGGTGACGGCCGGGTTCGGTCCGGGGCCGCGGCTGGCGGCGCAGGTCGCGCAGCTGCGGTCGGCCGGGTCGCGGGTGGCGGTGGTGACCCCGGACGGCGGGTCGCGGCGGGCGATCGGGCGTAACGTGCTGGATCCGGCGCGGCGGGCCGGGGCGGCGCGGGCCGGGCACGCGCAGGCGGCGGCGGTGGCCGCCGAGGTGGCCGCGATGTGGGGTTGATCGCCTAGGCTCACCGGGTCGGCGCGACGGCGGAGGTGCCAGGTGGGTGTGGGTGTCGGGGATCAGGTGGCGGATTTCGCGCTGCCGGACGAGACGGGCACGCTGCGGCGGTTGTCGGAGTTCCTGGCGGCCGGCCCGGTGGTGCTGTTCTTCTACCCGGCGGCGATGACCCGCGGGTGCACGGCGGAGAGCTGCCACTTCCGGGATCTGGCGGCGGAGTTCGCCGCGGTCGGCGCGCAGCGGGTGGGGATCAGCCGGGATCCGGTGGACCGGCAGGCGGAGTTCTCCCGGCGGCACGGCTTCGACTATCCGCTGCTGTCCGACGTCGACGGGACGGTGGCGGACGCGTTCGGGGTGCGCCGGCGGCTGCCGCTGGGGGCGTTGAGCACGCGGCGGATGACGTTCGTGATCGGGCCGGACCGGCGGGTGCTCGCCGTGGTGCACAGCGAGCTGAGTATGAACGAGCACGCCGACGCGGCGCTGCGCGCGCTGGGGGGTTGATCTTCCGGTTGTCGCAGCTGGCTGGTATCAAGGCTGCAATCAGACAGGTGTACGGAAGAGGGCGTGATGGCGGGTCAGGGTTTGTCCACTGACGAGGTGCAGGGCATCCGGGAAGCGTTGGCGGCGGGCCGCAAGCCGCGGGTGGTGTTCACGGCGGCGGCGGGTCAGATGGCCGGGCAGCTCGGGCAGGTGGTGGAGCTGACCGACCCGGAGCTGTCGGAGGAGTTCGTGGTGGTGCGCTTCGGCCGCGACGAGTTGCCCTTCTCCCCCGCCGACGTGGCGATCGCGCCCAAGGGCGCCGGGCGTAAGCCGGCCGAGGCGAAGCCGCCGGTCGAGGAGCCGCCGGCGCCGGCGGAGCCGGAGTTCGTGTTGGACGCGCCGCCGGTGCCGGCGCCGCGCCGGGAGGAGCCGAGGGTGGAGCAGCAGCAGGCGGAGCCGAAGCCGGCGCGGCGGGCGGTGAAGGCGGCGAAGCCGAAGGGCCCGGCCGGGCTGACCGTGACGCTGGCGTACGCCGAGGGCGAGTGGACGGTGGCCGCGCAGCAGGGCGCCAAGGCGCTCGCCAAGCCGTACGTGGTCAAGCCGGCGGAGGCGCTGCGGATGGTGGCGCTGGTGGACGTGCCGGGGGTGCAGGAGGCGGTGGAGCAGATCCTGGCCGCCGAGCGCGCCGAGGCCGAGCAGCAGGCGGAGAAGCTGCGCGCCGAGCTGGCCGAGATCGAGGCCCGCCTGGCGGAGCTGCGCGAGGCCCACTGAGGGCCGGCGGAGCGGGGCCGGCGCGAGGGATCGCGCCGGCCCCGCCTTGTCGTGGCCGCGGGTCGGATCAGTGTTGCGGGATGTGCCGCACCCCGATCCGCTTGCGGAACACCCAGTAGGTCCAGCCCTGGTAGGCCAGCACGATCGGGGTGAAGATCACCGCCACCCAGGTCATGATCTTCAGGGTGTAGGGGGTGGAGGCGGCGTTGGTGGCGGTCAGCGTGCCGGCGGCGTCGAGGGTGGACGGCAGCACGTTCGGGAACAGCGCCGCGAACAGGGTCGCCACGGCCAGCGCGATGGCCAGGGCGGTGCCGGTGAACGCCCAGCCCTCCCGGCGTGCCGCGGCGGCGGCCAGACCGCCGAGCAGGGCGAGCGCGGCGGCGACGGCGAGCACGACGGCGGCCGCGCTGGACCGGATGGTCAACGTCCAGGTCAGGAACGCCACCGCGATCACCGCGGTGCCGACGCCGAGCTTCACGGCGAGGGCGCCCGCGCGCCGGCGGATGTCGTCGGTGGTCTTGAGGGCGATGAACACCGCGCCGTGGGTGAGGAACAGGCCCAGGGTGGTCAGGCCGCCGAGCAGGGCGTACGGGTTGAGCAGGTCGGTGAGGCCGCCGACGTACTCGTGCTGGGCGTCGAGCGGCACGCCGCGCAGGATGTTGGCGAAGGCCACGCCCCACAGGATCGCCGGGATCAGCGAGCCGAAGAAGATGGCCTGGTCCCAGCGGCGTTTCCAGGACGCCTCGGGGCGCTTGTGCCGGTATTCGAAGGCCACCCCGCGGGCGATGAGCGCGAGCAGGATGAGCAGCAGCGGCAGGTAGAACCCGGAGAACAGGGTGGCGTACCACTCGGGGAAGGCGGCGAACATGGCGCCGCCGGCGGTGATCAGCCAGACCTCGTTGCCGTCCCAGACCGGGCCGATGGTGTTGATCAGGACGCGGCGTTCCCGGTCGTCGCGGCCGAGCACGGGCAGCAGCATGCCGACGCCGAAGTCGAAGCCTTCGAGGATGAAGTAGCCGGTGAAGAGCACGGCGACGAGGAGAAACCAGATGGTGGTCAGTTCCACGATGGGCTCCGGGGGTCAGTAGGCGAAGGCGAGCGGGCGCTCGGCGTCGTCGGTGTCGTCGTCGGTCGGTTGCGGGGCGTCGTCGGGCACGCCGGCCTTGGCGTAGCGGACCAGCAGTTTGAACTCGATCACCGCGAGGGTGGCGTAGATCAGGGTGAACGCGGTGAAGGAGGTGAGCACCTCGGTCAGCGAGACGCTGCGGGACACGCCGTTGCGGGTGAGCATCTCGCCGAAGACGATCCACGGCTGGCGGCCCATCTCGGTGAAGATCCAGCCGAAGGAGTTGGCCAGCAGCGGCAGCACGGGCATGACCAGGCCGGCGCGCAGCAGCCACCGGCTGCGCGGGGTGCGGCCCCTGCGTTGGCTCCAGAGCACCAGCAGCGCGATCGCGGCGGCGGCCAGCCCGAAGGCGATCATGAAGCGGAAGCTCCAGTAGGTGACCGGGATGATCGGGGTGTAGCTGCCGGCGCCGTACTGGCTGGCGTACTGGGCCTGCAGGTCGTTGATGCCCTGCACGGTGCCGTTCGGGTCGCCGGTGCCGAGGAACGACAGCAGGTACGGGATCTTGATGGCGAACAGCTCGCGGCTGCCGTCGAGGCTGCCGACGGTGAGCACGGAGAACGAGGCGGGGCTCTCGGTGGTGTAGAGGCCCTCGGCGGCGGCCATCTTCATCGGCTGCACGTCGGTCATGATCTTGCCCTGGATGTCACCGGTCAGGATGACCAGCGCCGAGGAGATCAGCACCACCCAGGAGCCGAACCGGGTGGCGAAGCGGTAGCCGCCGGTGTCGGCGCTGCCCCGGTTGCGGATGACGTGCCAGAGCCCGACGGCGACGATCAGCGACCCGGCGACCAGGAACGACCCGGCCAGGGTGTGCGGGAAGGTGATCAGGGCGACCTTGTTGGTGAGCACCGCGACGAAGTCGGTCAGCTCGGCGCGGCCGGTGTCCGGGTTGATCCGGTAGCCGACCGGGTTCTGCATGAACGAGTTGGCGGCCAGGATGAAGTAGGCGGACAGGTTGGTGCCGATCGCCGCGGCCCAGATGGCGGCCAGGTGCAGCCGCTTGGGCAGCCGGTCCCAGCCGAAGATCCACAGGCCGATGAAGGTGGACTCGAGGAAGAACGCGACCAGCGCCTCGATCGCCAGCGGCGCGCCGAAGATGTCGCCGACGAAGCGCGAGTAGTCCGACCAGTTCATGCCGAACTGGAACTCCTGCACGATGCCGGTGACCACGCCCATCGCGAAGTTGATCAGGAAGAGCTTGCCGTAGAACTTGGTGAGCTTGAGGTAGCGCTCGTTGCCGCTGCGGTGCCAGAGGGTCTGCAGGATGGCCACCAGCACGGACAGGCCGATGGTCAACGGTACGAAGAGAAAGTGGTAGACGGTGGTGACACCGAACTGCCAGCGGGCGACGTCCAACGCGTCCACCTGAAACCCCCAGCTGTGCATACTACGAGACGTAGTAAATACTACTCGCCGTCGTAGAAGAATCGGCAGGGCCGTGGGGCCCGATCCGACCCGGGACCAATGACCCTGATCACCCGGGGCCGGTGGACCAACCGGTCAGGATTCGAGAAGCGCGGTTCCCGGGCCGCTCCGTAGCGTGACTGACGTCTGGATGATCAGAAAGCACGGAAAAGGAGACAAGGTATGAAAGCGCACGTGAGCGCGATCCTCCTCGGCGTCCGGGACATGGAGCGGACCAAGCGGTTCTACACCGAAGGCCTCGGCTGGCAGGTCGCGCAGGACTACGGCGTCTCGGTGTTCTTCGCCTCCGACGGCGGCTCGCCGGTCGGCTTCTACGGCCGCGACGGCCTGGCCGAGCAGGTCGGCACGAGCCCGCAGGGCAGCGGCTTCAGCGGGCTGGTCCTCACCTACGTGGTCCGCAGCGAGGCGCGGGTCGACGAGGTCATGGCGGAGGCCGAGAAGGCCGGCGCCACGATCCTCAAGCCCGCCGGCCCGCTGCCCTGGGGCGGCTACGGCGGCTCCTTCGCCGACCTCGACGGCTACATCTGGAGCCTCGGCTACAGCGCCCAGGGCGAGAACCAGCCCTACGCGGAGTGACCCCGGAGACGAGGCGGTCGGCGCGCCCTCGCGGCCGCACGCCGACCGCCTCGCCCGCCGCGAGCCCCGCGGGTGACCGGGATCGGGTGCCCCGCTCACCCCGGCGCGTGCGACCATCCAGCACTGATGAACAGCACCCCATGGCAGCCACCCCTGGTCTGGCGCGCCGCCCAGGCACTCGCCCGCGCCGTCGTCGGCCTGCTCGGCCGGCTCGAGGTCACCGGGGACGTGCCGGACGCGCTGCGGCGCGGACCGCTGATCCTGGCCGCCAACCACATCAGCCCGTTCGACCCGGTGGTGCTCGCCGCCGCCTGCCGGGCCCGCCGCGTCGCCCCGCGGATCATGGCCACCGGCGGGCTGTTCCGCGCCCCCGTCGTCGGGCCGCTGATGCGCCGCGCCGGACACATCCGGGTCGACCGGGGCACCGACGCCGTGCACCACTCCCTGCCGGCCGCCGCCGACGCGGTCGCCGCCGGGTCGGTGGTGCTGGTCTACCCCGAGGGGCGCATCGGGCTGGATCCGGGCATGTGGCCCGAGCGCGGCAAGACCGGCACCGCCCGCCTCGCCCTGGCCTGCGGCGCCGCCGTCGTACCGGTCGCCCAGTGGGGCTCGCACGAGGTGCTGCCGTACCGGACGCCCAAGGGGATGCTGCGCGGGCTCGCCCGCGCCGTGGCGCGGCGGCCGGTGATCCGGGTGCACTTCGGCGCCCCGGTGCCGCTGCGGGACCTGCGCCCCGACACCCCCGGGGCCGCCCGGCGGGCCACCGACCGGATCATCGACGCGATCACCGACAGCCTGGCCCCGCTGCGCCTCGACGAGCCGGACCGGCCCCGCCACGTCGACCCCGGCCGCCCGGTCGACACCAGCCGCAGTCACCGCCGCCGACCGGCCTGAAATCCGCCGGTACGGCCCGCGCCGACGCCCGACCGGCGCCGGGGTGCGCCGAGGGTCAGCGCCAGGCCCACCAGTCCCGCTCCGGCAGCCGCACCCAGACGTCGGGCGGGCCGGTGACCGCCCGCGCGTCGGTCAACCGCAGCCCGGCGTACGCGCAGCTGTAGGCCTCCGCCCGGTGCCGGTAGAGGTAGGAGGCCAGCACCAGCTCCGGCGGGTCGTCCTCGCCGGCCCAACCACCGGGGTGCAGGTCCCAGCCCTCGATGACGCCGTCCACGGCGATGCTGCCCTGGTTGCCGCTCTTCGGGTTGGCGTACAGGCCGTAGCAGCGAGTGCCCACCGAGAGGGCCCCCAGCACGCCCGGCTGCTGCGGGGCGTAACCCCACGGCTGAGTGACCACACAGCCGCCCGGCACGTCGGTGACCCCCACGATGTCCAGCGTGGCCGCGTCGGTCGCCTCGGCCTCGGGCACCGGGGTCGCATCGAGCCGGCGCACCGCCTCTGCCGCGTCGAGCCGCGCCACGCAGGCCAGGCCAATGCCGTCGTACCAGATCTCGCCCATGGCGGCGGTCAGCCGGCGGGCCTCGACCACGGCGTCGCGCTCGGCGTCGGTCAGCCCGGCGCCGGGCGGCGGCGGGCCGAACAGCTCCGGCTCCGGGCCGGCCAGCGCCAGCCGCCCCGGCGACCAGCCGGCCATCATCGGCAGCCACGGATCCGCGCCGGCCGCGGCCAGGGCGCGGGCGTTGTCGTGGCGGCCGTCGTCGACCGCCTGCCACAGCGCGGTCCGGCCGGCGCGCAGGGCATCGACGTCGCGGACGCGGGCGGCCAGCAGCGCGATCACCTCCGGCGTGCCCGTGACGGCGGCCCGGTGCAGCGGCGTGTCGCGCCAGTCGAGCTCCGCGTCGGGGTCCGCGCCGGCCGCCAGCCGGTCCCGGACCTGCGCCGCGTCCGCCCAGGACCGGTAGCCGAGCCCGGTCCAGCCCGGTCCGTCCACCATCGTGTCGCCTCCCCGTCCGGTGGGTTCGGACCGTACCGCCCGGGGGTGACATCGTGGGGTCAGCCCGGAGCCCGGAGCCGCCCGTCGAGGGCGGCCAGGTCCGGCACGAACCAGACGTGGTCGTGCCGGTTGGACTCGGCGACCAGGGCGCGCAGCGCGGCGCTGGCCGCCAGGTGGGTGCTGATGTCGCCGACGACGACCAGCCGCAGCCGGTAGTTGACGAACTTCTGCATGATCTCCCCGGCGAACCGGTTGCCGAGGGAGAAGAAGGCCGGATCGAGCCGCTCGGCGGGCACCACGACCACCTCGGCGCCGGCGAAGGCCGCGCCGATCAGGTCCAGGGCGTCGCGCTCGGTGCTCAGCGGCGGGCCGGCCGGGTCGCAGACCAGCACCGGCACCCCGGCGCGCTCCTCGATCAGGTCAGGCATCGCGCACCGTCGCGGTGAGCAGGCCGCCGTCGCGCAGCACGGCGTCGACCAGCCGCAGCAGGTCGGCGGTGGCGACGGCGTCGCCCAGGATCACGATCGTCATGCGGTGGCGCTCCTCGTCGTGGACGGTCTGCACGCGTAGCGGGTGGGCGGGGTCGTGGCCCGTGTTGGCGGCGGCGTGCACCAGGGTGGTGATCCGGTCGACGGTGCGCCGGTCCACGCCGTCGACCCGCACGACGCTGGACACCTCCAGCGCGGCGGTCCCGGCCGGCGGTCCCGGCCGGCCGGTCAACGCGTCGAGGTCGGCCCGGGCGATCCGGTACTGCTTGCCGATCCGCACCGCGCGCAGCCGGCCGGTGCGGATGTAGCCGCGCACGGTGCGTACGTGCAGGCCGAGCAGGTCCGCCACCTGCTCGGCCGAGTACAGGTCATCACTCATTGCTCCCTATCCTAGGCAGGATAGGGAAGGATAGGGAAATTGGTTCGGGTGACACCGGCCGGTCACTAGCGGGCCACCCGGACCCGGCATACTTCCGGCGTGCAGCCCCGTCACGGCTACCTCGACGCCCCGCCGCCGCTGGCCTTCGCCCACCGGGGCGGCGCGGCCGACGGGGACGAGAACACCGCCGCCGCGTTCGCCCGGGCCATCGACCTGGGCTACCGGTACGTGGAGACCGACGTGCACGCCACCGCCGACGGGGTGGCGGTGATCTTCCACGATCCGACCCTGCGCCGGGTCACCGGCGAACCCGGCCGCATCGCCGACCTGCGCTGGTCCGACCTCGCCTCGGTACGCGTCGGCGGCGCCGCCGTCGTCCCCCGCCTGGACGAGGTGCTCGCCGCCTGGCCGGAGGTCCGGTTCAACGTCGACGTCAAGGCCGACGGCGGCGTCGAGCCGACCGTCGACACGATCACCCGCACCGGCGCCGCCGACCGGGTGCTGCTCGCCTCGTTCAGCGACGCCCGGCTGGCCCGGCTGCGCGCCCTGGCCGGCCCGAAGGTCGCCACCAGCCTCGGCATGCGCGGAGTGGCCCGGATCCGGATGGCCAGCCTGCACGGGCGCTCGCTGCGGCTGCCCCCGTCCGTGGTGGCCGCCCAGGTGCCGCCCCGGTACGGGCGCATCCCGGTGGTGGACCGGCGGTTCGTCGCGTACTGCCACCGATTGGGGTTGCAGGTGCACGTCTGGACGATCGACGAACCCGCCCAGATGCACCACTTACTTGATCTTGGTGTGGATGGCATCATGACCGATCACGTCGGCGTGCTGCGCGACGTCTACCGCAGCCGCGGCCACTGGGCCGCCTGAGCCCCGAGGACCCTGATGGCCGAAACGGTCACCCCCGCCGTCGCCGAGCCCGCCCGCCCGGGCAGTACCCGCCGCGAACGCACCGGCTGGTACCTCTACGACTGGGCGAACTCCGCCTTCCAGACCACCGTCATCACGGTGTTCCTCGGGCCGTTCCTCACCACCGTGGCCGAACTGGCGGCCGGTTGCGAGCTGGGCGCGGACAGCTGCGACGGGTCCGTGCACCCGCTGGGCATCCGGGTCGCCGCCGGCTCCTACTACCCGTACCTGATCTCGCTGTCGGTGTTCCTGACCGTGTTCGTGCTGCCGGTGGTCGGTGCGGTCGCCGACCGCTCCCGGCACAAGAAGCGGCTGCTGGCCCTGGCCGCGTTCACCGGCGCGGCGGCCACCATCGGCTTCGCCTTCGTCACCGGCGAGCGCTACCTGCTCGGCGGCGTGCTGTTCCTGATCGCCAACATCTCCTTCGGCGCGGCCGTCGTGGTCTACAACTCGTTCCTGCCGCAGCTGGGCGGCCCGGACGAACGCGACGCCATCTCCAGCCGCGGCTGGGCCATCGGCTACCTCGGCGGCGGCCTGCTGCTCGCGCTGAACCTGGTGGCGGTCACGCTGCTCAGCGAGGAGGGCAACGACCAGCGCACCCTGGACCTGGCCCGCTGGTCGATCGTGTCGGCCGGGGTGTGGTGGGCGGCGTTCACCCTGCTGCCGCTGCGCTGGCTGCGCGAGCACCCCACCGCCGCCGCGCTGCGCGGCGGCGGCAACGTGCTCACCGACGGGTTCCGCCAGCTCGGCCGCACCCTGCGGGAGATCAAGGCGTACCCGCTGACGCTGTTCTTCCTGCTCGCCTTCCTGGTCTTCAACGACGGCATCCAGACCGTCATCACCCTGGCCAGCCAGTACGGCACCGAGGAACTGCGGCTGGAGCAGAGCACCCTGATCGTGACGATCCTGCTGGTGCAGTTCCTGGCCTTCGGCGGCGCGCTCGCCCTGGGCGCCCTGGCCCGGCGCATCGGCGCCTGGAAGACCGTGCTGCTGTCGCTGGTGCTCTGGACCGGGGTGATCATCGCGGCGTTCCGGCTGCCCGCCGAGGCGCCGGTGCCGTTCATGATCCTCGGCGGCTGCATCGGCCTGGTGCTCGGCGGCAGCCAGGCGCTGAGCCGGTCACTGTTCAGCCAGCTCATCCCCACCGGCAAGGAGGGCGAGTACTACGGCTTCTACGAGATCAGCGACAAGGGCACCAGCTGGCTCGGGCCGCTCGCCTTCGGCCTGGTGTTCCAGCTCACCTCCTCCTACCGGGTGGGCCTGGTCTCCCTGCTGATCTTCTTCGTGGTCGGGTTCGCGCTGCTGGCGGCCGTACCGATCCGCCGGGCCATCATCGCGGCCGGCAACACCCCGCCCCGGGTGCTGTAGCCGGACGCCGCGCCCGCAAGATCCTCTCGCGTCGATGGGCTAGGCTGCCCCGACGTGACCGACGACGCCGCCCCGATCTGCCTGGCCCGGCCCCTGCCCCGTTCCGGTGGCGACGGTGCCGGCGGCTGCGCCGCCGCGCGCGGCGTGCACGGGCGCCCGCTGCACGCCGCCGCGTTGAAGTTCTTCTGGGGGCCGATGGACTGCGGCAAGTCCACCATGGCCCTGCAGATGAACTACAACCACGGCCGGCAGGGCCGCCGGGGGCTGGTCACCACCCGCATCGACCGCTCGCTGGGCCCGCAGGTCACCACCCGCATCGGGCTGGCCCACTCGGCCATCGAGGTCACCGACGAGCTGGACCTGCGCGACCTGGTCCGCGACGGCCTCGCCGACGGGGTACGCGTGGACTACCTGATCTGCGACGAGGCGTCCTTCTACAACCTGGAGCACATCGAGCAGATGGCCGAACTGGTCGACGAGTACGACGTCGACGTGTACGCGTTCGGCCTGGCCACCGACTTTCGCTCCTGCCTGTTCCCGGCCGCGCAGCGGCTGTTCGAACTCGCCGACGAGGTGGCCCGCATCCAGGTCGAGGTGCTCTGCTGGTGCGGCCGGGAAGGGCTGCTCAACGCCCGGGTCGTCGACGGGCGGGTGGCCCGCGAGGGCGAGCAGGTGGTCATCGGCGACACGGTGGACAGCGCCGACGTGCGCTACCAGGTGCTCTGCCGCCGGCACTACCGCTCCGGCGACCTGGGCCCGCGCGGCTGAGCCGTCCCGCCCTTCAGAACGGATCCCCGCAGACCCGCCACCGGCCGTCCTCCTGCACCACCGGCAGGTCCCGCTGCTCGCTGGCGCCGCCCTCGCGGGTCAGCCGCACGGTGACCGTGCCGCGCGGGCGCCCGCCCCGGGTGGCGACCGACACGTCGACGATCTCGTAGCCGGTGACCTGCGGCGGGGTGCGTACCCAGCTGGCGAAGCCGACCTGGCTCCACTTGCCGCGCGCGTCGCGGCACAGCTTTCCGTACGCCTGGTCGGGGTCGCCGGTGACGATCTCCTGGAAGAACGTGTCGGCGGTCTCCCGGACCGGGCCGTGGGCCTGCAACACCAGCTGCACGTTCCACAGCCCGAGGCCGGCCACCCCGACCAGGCAGGTGCCCAGCCCCAGGCCGGCGACCAGCACACCGCCGCGTACCGGCCGGCGACGCCGGGCCGGCCGGTGGTACGCCCGCTCCCTGCCCATCACCTGTAGACGGTAGAGACCCGAACCGGGTGGGCGCAGGAACTTGCCGCCCAGGTACCTGCCACAGGGTGTCAGGTACCGCCGGGAGGATGGCGGCATGACGATGCACGCCGACCTCGCGATGGTCAACCTCGACAGCTCCGACCCGGCCGCCCACGCCAGGTTCTACTCCCGCGTCCTCGGCTGGGAGGTCACCCACAGCCACGCCGAGTACGCGATGATCAGCAAGGACGGGACCTCGATCGGCTTCGGCCTGGTGCCCGGGTACGCGCCGCCGGGCTGGCCGGACGAGGCCGCCGGCAAGCGCTACCACCTCGACTTCCACGTCGACGACGTGACCGTCGCGGAGAAGGAGTTCCTGGCCGCCGGCGCGACGAAGCCGGAGTTCCAGCCGGGCGGCGAGCGGTGGACCGTGCTGCTCGACCCGATCGGCCAGCCGTTCTGCCTCTGCCCCCGCCCGCAGGGCTGAGCGCCGACCGGGCACGCCGGCGGCCCTGGCCCCCGGCGTGCCCGGCATCGGGCCTGGCCCGCTGAGCGTCCCGGCCGCCGCCAGCCCCCCAGGTACCGGCGCCCGGCGCGACGGGCGTGCGACAGGATCAGCCGCGCCGGCGGGCCCGGGCCGCCCAGATGGCGTACGCCGGGTCGCGGTCCAGGTTGTGCCGGTCCCGGTCGTAGCGGCGGGTGGTGCGCGGGTCGGCGTGCCCCATCGCGTCCTGCACGTCCTCCAACGGCACCCCCTCGGCGCGCGCGGTGGTGGCGAACGCGTGCCGCAGCGAGTGCGGCGACAGCTTCGCCCAGGCCGCGATGCCGGCGGTGCGGGCCAGCCGGCGTACCAGCCGGAACACCGAGTGCCGGTCCAGCCGGGCGCCGGTGGCGGTGACCAGCAGCGGGCCGGTCAACTCCGGCACCGTCACCCGCTGGGCGGCGGCCCGCGCGGTCAGGTAGGCGTCGACCGCGTACGCGGTGCCGGGGGTCAGTGCCCGGCGGCGCACCTTGCCGCCCTTGCCGACGAACCGCACGCTGCGGTGCCCGCGTTCCGTCCCGAGGTCGGCCACGTCCAGCGAGATCAGCTCACCGACCCGCAGCCCCAGGTCGGCCAGGAGCGCGATGGCGGCACGGTTGCGCGCGGCCGTCGGGCCGGTCTCCGCCTCGGCGGCCGCCAGCAGCGCGTCCACCTCGTCGGGGGTCAACCCGACGGTGGCCGAGTGGTCCCGGTCGACCCGGGGCCGGTCGGCGGCGGTGACCGGGTTGGCGTCCACCGCGCGCAGCTTGACCAGGAAGTCGTACCAGCTGGACAGGGCGGACAGCCGGCGGGCCACGGTGGCCGGGGTGAGCGGCCGGCCGCTGCGCGCGGCCACGGTGGCCTCCAGCGCCCGGCCGTAGGCGTTGACGTCCAGGAAGGTGGCCCGCAGCGGGTCGACCTCGTGCCCCGCGCACCAGGCCAGCCACCCGCCGACGTCCCGCCGGTACGCGTCGCGGGTGTGCTCCGACAGCCGGCGGTTGCGCAGCCACGCCTCGGTGAAGTCGACCGGGCCGCCGGGCAGGGCGGGCCGCGCCGACCCGCGGGGTAGCACCTCGGGACGCAGCATGTGAAAAAGGCTCTCAGTCGGCGGGGCGATTCGCGACGAGGCGCGCCCGACGGAATGCGACAGCCGGCACACCGACTCGTCCGGTACGGCAGCGGATCAAGGGGCGCCGGCGCGGACGGCGGTGGTCGCCAGAGTGGTGTAGTGCATCGTGAAGCGGCCGCCCAGCGCGTCGACGGCGGCCCCGACCGCGCCTAGTATCTCGTTCAGCTGGTCGGACCGCAGTCGGGTGAGGCCGCCGGTGGTGGGGAGCAGTTCCAGCCACTGGTCGCGGGTGTAGGACCGTTCCCAGTCGACCTGCCACTGCTCCGGGTCTTCGAACCGGCCCGTCTCGCGGATCTGGTCGGCGATCTGTGCGTACCCCGCTTGGTAGATCTCCAGTGGACGTCGCGCCGGCTGCCTGCCGAACGGGGAGTCGGGCGCCACCCGCCGGTAGGCGGCGGCGAAGGGCTCGGCCACCTCCACAGGCGGTTCGAATACGTGCCCGAAGATCGCCAGCCGCCCGTTCGGACGCAGCACCTGGGCCGCCTTCACCGCGCCGACGACGGGATCCACCCAGTGCCACGACTGGGCGGCGATCACCGCGTCGAACGTCCGGCCGGCCGGCTCCCAGGCTTCGAAGGTCGCCACCTCGACCGGCAGGCCGCGGGTGTGCGCGAGGTCGGCCATCCGCGCATCCGGCTCGATGCCGAGCACGGCGCAGCCGGCGGCCTGGAACTGGCGGGCCGCGATGCCGGTGCCGCAGCCGACGTCGAGCACGTCCGGCCCGGGACTCCCGGCGACGATCCGGGCCACCAGGCCCTCGGGGTAGCCGGGTCGGGCCTGGTCGTAGCGGCGCGCGTCGGTGCCGAACGATTCGGCCGTCTGCCGGGCCTGATGCGGCTGCGCCGGCTCCGGCTGCGTCCCCGGTAGAGTGGGCATGCGTTCACTTTAGTGGGCAAGCGCCCACTACGGCAACCGATGCCGGGCGCCGCACGGGACGAGAGGATCTGACAGTGCCGACCGGGATGCACCTTCGCGACGCGCGGCAACAGCTGTTCGACGCCGCCGAGCGCGTGCTGCTGCGCGCCGGCCCGAACGGGCTGACCAGCCGGGCCGTCACCGACGAGGCGGGCTGCGCCAAAGGCGTCCTGCACCGGCACTTCACCGACTTCGACGCCTTCCTGGCCGAGCTCGTGCTCGACCGGGCCGCGCAGCTGGAGAGACAGGCGGATGCGCTGCGCGCGGCCGCCGGCACCGGCACGGTGGCCGACAACCTGACCGGCGCGCTGACCACCCTGTTCGGACCGGTTCCGGTGGCGATCATCCCGCTCATCACCTTCCGGGACGAGCTGCGCGCCCGGCTGCGGCAAGCCCGGCCCGGAGGCGGCATCGCGATCCTCGCCGAGGTCACGACCGCGGTCGCCGCCTACCTGGCCGACGAGCGCGAGCTGGGCCGGATCGCGGCCGACGCCGACCTCGACTCCCTCACCCTCTCCCTGGTCGGCGGCGGGCATCTGCTGTTCGCGGACCGCGACCCGGACCCGCCGACCACGGCCACCGTCAACAAGCTCGTGACCACGGTGCTCGCCGGTGTCCTGCCCCGGCGGCCACGCCGAGCTTGAGGGGTAGCCGAAACACCGCCGCCCGTCCGCGGGCCGGACCCCGACCGGTGTTCCTGGCGCGTTACCGTCGGCGGGTGCGTGCCAGCCGCCTGGTCTCCCTGCTCCTGCTCCTGCAGACCCGGGGCCGGATGACCGCCCAGGAGCTCGCCGACGAGCTGGAGGTCTCCGTCCGGACCGTCTACCGGGACGTGGAGTCGCTCGGCGCGGCCGGGGTGCCGGTGTACGCCGACCGGGGACCGGCCGGCGGCTACCGGCTGCTCGACGGGTACCGGACCCGGCTGACCGGGTTGACCGCGCCGGAGGCCGAGGCGCTGTTCCTGGCCGGCATGCCCGGCCCCGCGGCCGAGCTGGGGCTGGGCCCGGTGGTGGCGGCGGCCGAGCTGAAGGTGCTCGCCGCGCTCCCCGACGAGCTGGCCGACCGGGGCGGCCGGATGCGGCAGCGGTTCCACCTCGACGCGCCGGGCTGGTTCCGGCACCCCGAACCCACCCCACACCTGGCCGCGCTGGCCCGCGCCGTGTGGGAGGACCGGCTGGTGCAGATGCGCTACCGGCGGTGGCGGGCGCCGCGCGAGGTGACCCGGGTGGTGGCCCCGCTGGGCGTGGTGCTCAAGGCGGGCCGCTGGTACCTGGTGGCTCGCTGCGACGAGCAGGTCCGCACCTACCGGGTCGGCGCCGTGCTGGACGTGCTGCCGCGCGACGAGCGGTACGAGCGGCCGGCCGACTTCGACCTGGCCGGCTACTGGCGGGACTGGACCCGCCGCTACGAACAGGACGTCTACCGCGCCCGGGCGCGGATCCGACTGACGGTGGCCGCCCTGGAGTTCATGCCGTACGTCTTCCCGCCGGAGATGAGCCGCGCGGCCCGCGCGGCGGCCGGCCCGCCCGACGAGCACGGCTGGCTGGAGACCACCGTGCCGATCGAGTCGGTCCGCCACGCCCACACCGAGCTGCTCAAGCTCGGCGCGGAGGTGGAGGTGCTGGAGCCGGCCGAGCTGCGGGACCAGCTGGCCAGCACCGCGCACGCGCTGGCCCGGCTCTATCCGGCCGCCCCGGACCCGGCGGTGGGGACGTCCGTCGAGGACGCCCCCACCGGTCCCGCCGTCGGGCGCTGATCCCCCGGCGGCGCCCCATCGGCGCTGCTGCTCCTGCCCGCGCCCTGGCGGCGCCGCGATCCGGACCGGCGCCCGGTCAGGTGCGATCTCCCAGCCGGCGCCCGGTCGGGCGCCGGTCTCCCGGCCGGCGCCTGGCCCGGCGCTGAATCACCCGACCGGCGCCTGGTCAGGCGCTGATCTCCCGGCCGGCGCCCGGTCAGGCGCTGATCTCCCGGTGGCCGTTGCCGGTCGTGGAGACGCTGATCCGGCGCGGCTTGGCGCGTTCGGCGATCGGGATGCGCAGGGTCAGTACGCCGTTCTCGTAGCCGGCCTCCAGCTTCTCGGTGTCGAGGGTGTCGCCCAGGAACAGCTGCCGGGTGAAGGTGCCCATCGGCCGCTCGGCCGCGACCAGCTCGACACCCTCGCCGCTGGGCCGGCGCCGCTCGGCGCGCACCGTCAGCACGTTGCGCTCGACCGTGCAGTCGATGCTGTCCGGGTCGACGCCGGGCAGGTCGAAGGCGGCGTAGAAGAAGTCCCCGTCGCGGTAGGCGTCCAGGTGCATGACCGCCGGCCGCGCGGTGGTGCCGAAGAGCTGCTCGGCGAGCCGGTCGATCTCACGGAACGGGTCGGTACGCATCAACATGGCGGTGCCTCCTCGGTTCTCCTCAACCCAGGGTGTCAAGTTGAGTCTGGTTGACTCAAGTTCCCGATTTCTTGTTTAGCGCGCCCGGACGGCGTCGTCAACCCGGGCCGGCGGGAGCGGCTGCCGGGCGTACCGGGAGCGGCTGCCGGGCGTACCGGGAGCGGGCCGGATCCGGCGTCCGGGGCGGGAGGCCGCCGGGCGGGGCGCAGGCGGGACGGCCGGTCCTCGCCGGACGGTCAACGGGCCGGCGGGGGGTCAGGGCCGCCAGTAGACGCCGTGGTCGCGGCTGAGCAGCCGCTCGTCGACCAGGTAGCGGCGCAGCGTGACGTGGTCGGCCGCACCGCCTTCGCACCAGCCGCGCAGCGCGTCGTCGACGGCGCGTTCCGGATACCGGACGCCGGGTTCGAAGGACCGCTCGGTGATGTGCTCCAGCAGCACGCGGCGGCGGCCCCGCTGGGCGGGCAGCCGGGTCAGCGCCCCGTCGCGCAGGAAGGTGCGCAGGATCGACTCCCGGGGATTCGCGGCGGGTGCGGCGGTCGCCGGCGCGCTCGCCCTGGCCTGCTCGCGCAGCCACCGCCCGTCGACGCGCAGCCCGGTGCCGTTGTCGGTCACCACGCCCAGGTCGGCCAGCCGGCGAACGGCGGTGGCGGCGTCGCGGGTGGACAGCTCGGCACGGGACGCGACGGCGGGCAGGTCGGCCGCGCCGAGCACGATGGCGGCGAAGACGGCACGGCGGCGGTCGTCGGCGAGCGCACCCGCCAGGGCCTGTGAACTCATACGCCGCAGCCTGGCAGCCGCGCCCGCCACCGGCCAGGCAATTTCGCCGGCCGGTCAGGTCCGGGCCGGGACCGCGAAGTCGACCTCGGCGGTGTCGACGGTGCCGGCGGTGCGCCCGGGCGCGCGGTGCTCTCCCCAGTACAGGTTGGTGTGGGCGATGACCTGGTCCGGCGGCGGCGCGCCGTAGTCGCTGAGGTCCTCCGTGGTGTGCGCGTCGGCGACCAGGGTGGCGTCGTAGCCCCGGGCGATCGCGCCGTGCAGGGTCGATCGGATGCACGCGTCGGTCTGCGCGCCCGCGACGACGAGCCGGCCGATCCCCCGCTCGGCGAGCACCCGCTCCAGGTCGGTCTCCTCGAAGGAGTCGCCGTACGCCTTGTGCACGAGCGGCTCGGCGTCGCCCCGCACCAGCTCGGGTACGTATTCCCAGGGTTGGCTGCCGGTGGGCAGGTCGTCGCTGCGGTGCTGCACCCAGACGACCGCGACGCCGGCGGCGCGGGCCCGGTCGACGAGGGTGGCGATGTTGGCCACGACCCGGTCCCGGTCGTGGGCGTGGGCCACCACGCCGTTCTGGACGTCGATGACGAGTAGGGCGGTGTGCGGCCGGTCGGCGAGTGTGGTCATGGCGACTCCTCGGACGGGACGGCTGGGCCTGCCAGGGCCAATCTAGACCCGGCCGCCGACACTTCCCGGCCCCGGCGCGCCCTCGGCGGCCCGGCAGACCCGGCGCAGCAGGTCGGCCAGGAGACGCCGCTCGTCCGGGCTGAGCACGCCGAGCACCCGCCACTCCTCGTCGCCGACCACCTCCATGCCGCGCCGCCAGGCGTCCCGCCCGGCGGCGGTCAGCTCCACGTCGATGCGCCGCCGGTCCACGGTCGAGGGGATCCGCCGCACGTACCCGCGGCGCACCAGCGCGTCGACCCGGGCGGTGATCGAGGCGGGCGCCATCCGCAGGTCGTCGGCGATCTCGGAGGGCGCGGCCCGGCCGCCCCGACCGGCCAGGGCGTGCAGGGTGCCGTACTCCTTCTCCTGGAGGTCCAGCTCGGCCAGCGCGCGGTCCTTGACCTCGCGCAGGTGGCGGGTGAGCACCGACATGCGGGTGACCGCGCCCTCGACGTCCGGGTCCAGGTCGGGCAGGACGGGCAGCCAGCGTTCGACGTGTCGGTCGGTGCGATCACGGGCGGTCACCCGACCACCGTACGCGCACGTGCAATATTTCGTTGACGAAATATTCGACGTCGAACTAGCCTCCGGTCATGACGTCTCCCCTCCGACTACCCGCCTTCCGTCTGCTCTTCCTCGGCCGCACGGTCTCCGCCGTCGGCGACGCGGTGGTGCCCACCGCGCTGGCCCTGGCGGTGCTGCGGGCCACCGGCTCCACCGCCGCACTCGCCGTGGTGCTCGGCTGCGCCATGCTGCCCCGACTGCTGCTGCTCCCGCTCGGCGGGGTGGTCGCCGACCGGTTCGACGCCCGCCGGGTCGCCCTCGTCACCGACCTGGTGCGCTGCGCCGCCCAGCTGGTCGTCGGCGCGGAGCTGCTCGGCGGCGCGCCCGCCCTGGCCCACCTCGCGGCGGCCTCCGCCCTCGGCGGCGCGGCCTCGGCGTTCGCCATGCCGACCGCGTCCCCGCTGGTCGCCGGCACCGTCGACGCCGCCGGCCGGCAGCGAGCCAACGCCCTGATGGGCGTCACCGCCAACGCCAGCCGGCTCGCCGGTCCGGGCCTGGCCGGCCTGCTGATCTGGACCGTCGGCCCGGGCTGGGCGTTCGTGATCGACGCGGCCACGTTCGCGGTCAGCGCCGCGGCGCTGTCGCTCATCCGGGTCCGGCACGTGCCCGTGCCGCGCCGGTCGCTGCGCGCCGACCTGACCCTCGGCTGGCGGGAGGTGCGGTCCCGGGACTGGTACTGGAGCAGCCTGCTGGCCCACGGGGTGTGGAACGGCGCCGCCGCGGTGCTGCTCACCATCGGTCCCGTGGTCGCCGTGCAGCGGCTCGGCGGCGAGGGGGTGTGGGTGCTGCTGCAGCAGGTGGGCGCCGTCGGCATGCTCGCCGGCTCGCTGCTGGCCGCCCGGCTCCGCCCACGCCGGCCGGTGCTGCTGGGCAACCTCGCGCTGGCCGCGTACGCGGCCCCGCTGCTGCTGCTCGCCGGGGCGGCACCCGCCCCACTGGTCGTCGCCGCCTACTGCCTCGCGTTGACCGCCCTCGGGTTCCTCAACCCGGTCTGGGAGACGGTGGTGCAGGGACAGTTCCCGCCGGCGGTGCTCGCCCGGGTCACCTCGTACGACTGGCTGATGTCGCTGGGCGCCATGCCGCTCGGGTACGCCCTGGCCCCGCTCGCCGCCCGCGCCTGGGGACCGCCGGTTCCGCTGGCCGTCGCCGGGGCGCTGGTGCTGGTCGCCTGCGCCGGCACCGCCCTGGTGCCCGGCGTACGGCGGATCGGCTGGCCGGCGCCCGCGCCGGTCACGTCGCCGACGCGGGCGCCGGCGGCGCGCTGAGCCCGCTGGTCAGAGCCGGTGCCCGGTGGTGGCGTCGACGTGCCCGGGCACCTCCTCGTGCCGGTCCCCCACCGAGGAGGTGCCGGACGGCTCGAACATCAGGATCGAGGCCCCGTCCGGCGCGGACGGCCGGTGCTCGACCCCGCGCGGCACCACGTACACCGCACCGCGGGGCAGCACCACCTCCCGCTGCCCGCCGTCGGCGCCGTCGCGCAACGCGATGCGCAACTGCCCGTCGAGCACCAGGAAGAACTCGTCGGTGTGCTCGTGGGTGTGCCAGACGTGCTCGCCGGCCACCTTGGCGACGCGGACGTCGTAGTCGTTGACGGTGGTGACGATGCGCGGACTCCACAACTGGTCGAAGCGCGCCAGGGCGGCGGCCAGCTCGATCGGTTCACTGCTCATCCGCCCATGATCGCCCATCCTGGCCAGTCACAGCCGACGGTGCAGCACGTGCAGCCCTACCCGGCCCTCGACCGGATGCGTGAACGCCTCGGGCACGGTGCCGACCACGGCGAACCCGACCGAGCGGTACAGCGCCACGGCCGCCACGTTCGTCTCCGCCACGGCGTTGAACTGCATGGCCGCGTAGCCCTCGCGGCGCGCCCAGTCCAGGGCGTAGCCGACCAGGGCGCGCCCCACGCCGCGCCCCCGGGCCGTGCCGGCCACCATGAAGCTGGCGGTGGCCACGTGCGAGCCCGGGCCCGGCCGGTTCGGGCCCATCTTGGCGGTGCCCAGAATCGTCCCGTCCTCCTCGGCGACCATGGTGTGCCCCGGGGCCCGCTCCACCCACACGTCGTGCAGGACGTCGGCCGGCCAGGCCGGGTCGTACGGGAAGGTGTCGCCGGCCGCGACGACCGCCTCGACGATCGGCCCGACCTGCGCCCAGTCGGCCTCGGTGAACGCACGCATCCGCATCCGGTGCAGGCTAGTGCGGCGCCCGCCCGCCGGTCACCGGGTTTCCGGCGCCGGCGTGCCGCACCGCCCGGTGCCCCCCACGGGCGGCGCCGGAGGGCCATGATGGACGGCGTGGCCGAACCCGTCACCGACCTCGACCGCCCCGCCCCGGCGCCGTCGTCCCCGACGCCACCGCCGCCGGCCGGGCCGCGCACCGTCGGGCCGTGGCTGCTCGGCCTCGCCGCCAGCGCCGTGCTGCTGCTGCTCGCCGGCCGGTACGGCTACCACCGCGACGAGCTGTACTTCCTGCTCTGCGGCCGGCACCTCGACTGGGGCTACGTCGACCAGGGGCCCCTGGTGCCGGCGCTGGCCCGGCTCGCCGACACCGTCGCACCCGGCAACCTGGTGGTGCTGCGTACCCCGTCGGCGCTGCTGGGCGGGGCCGCGGTGGTGCTGGTCGCCGCGATCGCCCGCGAACTCGGCGCCGGCCGGGCGGCCCAACTGTTCGCCGCGTTCCTCGCCGCCACCGCCGGCATCGTGCTGGCCGGCGGGCACCTGCTCAGCACCACCACGGTCGACCTGCTGGTCTGGCTCGTCGCGGCCTGGTGCGCGATCCGGATGCTGCGCACCCGGGACACCCGGTGGGCCCTCGGCATCGGCCTCGCGCTCGGCGTCGGCCTGCTCAACAAGCTGCTGCCCGGGCTGCTCGGGATCGGCCTGCTGGCCGGGGTGGCGATCGCCGGCCCGCGCCGGCTGCTGCGGGACCGCTGGGTGCTGGCCGGCGCCGCCGTGGCCGCCCTGTTCGCCGTGCCCTACCTGGCCTGGCAGGCCGCCCACGGGTTCCCGCAGCTGTCGGTGGCCGCGTCGATCGCCGGCGGCGACAGCTCCTACAGCGGCCGGCTCGACGCGGCCGTGCTGCAACTGATGATCATCAGCCCGTACGCGACGCCGATCTGGATCGCCGGGCTGGTGGCGCTGCTGCGCCGGCCGGCCTGGGCGGCGTACCGGGCGCTGGGCTGGGCCTGGCTGGTGGTCTTCGCGCTGGTGCTGCTCGTCGGCGGCAAGGGCTACTACGACGCCCCGCTGCTGCTGGTGCTCACCGCCGCCGGGGCCGTGGTGACCGTCGACTGGGCCGCCCGGCGCGGCGCGCCCCTGCGGCGAGCCCTGCTGGCCGTGGGCGCCGCGGTCACCCTCGCCGGCAGCGCGGTGCTGCTGCTGCCCACCCTGCCGGCGCAGCGGCTGCCCGGCTTCGTGGTCGACGTCAACTACGACGCGGGCGAGACCATCGGCTGGCCGGCGTTCGCCGACTCGATGGCCGCCGTGCACCGCGCCCTGCCGCCGGCCGAGCAGGCCCGGGCCGTGCTGCTCACCGGCAACTACGGCGAGGCCGGGGCGCTGGCCCGGTACGGGCCGGCCCGGGGCCTGCCACGGGCGTACTCGGGGCACAACAGCATGACCCGCTTCGGCCGGCCCCCGGACGGTGCCGACGTGGTGATCGCCGTCGGCTGGGAGCGCCCCGACCAGCTGCGGACCTGGTTCACGGAGGTCACCGAGGCCGGCCGGGTCGACCAACGGGTGGCGGTCGACAACGACGAGAACGGCCTGCCGATCTTCGTCTGCCGGGGCATGCCTCGACCGTGGTCGCAGATCTGGGACACCGAGGTACGGCACGCTTCCTGATCATGGTGGTCGGCCGCCGCCGGCGCTCCGCGCCGCCGCGCGATACTTGGCGCCATGCTCTGGGGTGTCAGCGGACCGCTCTTCCTGCTCGACTACGTCACGGCGGTCGCCGCGGCGCTGGCGATCGCCCTGGCGGTACGCGAGCTGACCGGCCGCCGCGCCCGGGGCGAGCGGCCGGACACCATCGAGCTGGCGTACCTGACCGACCGGGCCGGCCTGGCCTGCCAGGTGGGCGTCGCCGTGCTGCGCCGGGCGGGAGTGGCGCAGCTCGGCGAGCTGGGCACCCTGTCGGTGGACGGCCCGCTCCCGCCCCGCTCGGCGGCGCTGGTCCGGGCCCTGCACGCCGCGCTGCGCCGGCCGCAGACCTGGGCCGCGACGCTGGCCGACCCGCACGTCGGCCGGGCGCTGCGCCGCCTGGTCGGTCGGCTGGTCCGCGACGGCTGGCTGCTCACCCCGGCGCAGCGGCGGCGCGTCGCGCTGGGCACGCTGCCGCTGTTCGCGGTCGCCGCGGTCGGGCTGACCCGGCTGGTGGACAGCGCCGTCGAGGGCCGTGACGCCGGCGGGCCCGCCTCGGTGGCCGGCCTGCTGCTGTGCTGCCTGGCCACCGCGCTCGGCGGCTGGTGGCTGTGCGAGGTGCCGGAGACCGGGGCGGCGGCCCGGCGGCTGCTGCGCCGGATGCGCCGGGCGCACGCCGACCTGGACCCGGAACTGCGGCCGGCGTGGAGCGAGCGCGGCACCGACGAGTTGCTGACCGCGATGGCGCTGTTCGGGCCGCGCCCGCTGCTGGCCGTCGATCCCCGGTTCGCGGTGCGGGTCGGCGTCGATCCGGAGGGCACCCGGCCGAGGCAGCCGCCGAAGCTCGCCCGGCGCTGACCGGCCGCTGTCCGGCGCACCTGCCGCCCGCGTCGGGTCCGCCGCCGTACCCGACGGTCACCAGCCGATTCTCGCGGCCACCGGCAGGTGGTCGCTGCCGGTGGCCGGCAGCACCCACGAACTGGTCGGCGTCACGCCGCGGACCAGGATCTGGTCGATCCGCACCACCGGGAACCAGGCCGGCCAGCTGAAGCCGAAGCCGTCCCCGGCCGCGTCCTGGACCGGGCGCAGGTGCCCGGTGATGCCGGCGAACGCGCGGTCGTCCGTGGTGCCGTTCAGGTCGCCGAGCAGCACCACCCGCTCGCTCCGCTCGGCGGCGAGGGCCTCGCCGAGCGCCTGCGCGTTGCGGTCCCGGTGGGTCGTCCAGAACCCCGCCCGCGGATTGACCCGGGCCGAGCCCAGGTGGGCCACGTACACCGTCACCGGACCCCGGCCGGTGTTCACCGTGGCGGCCAGCGCCCGGGTGTAGGACATCGTGACCTCGGCCGGCTTGGTGGCCGCCAGCGGCCCGTAGTCCATCTTGATGTCGACCGGCCGGGTGTCCGACAGCGGCAGCCTGCTCCACAGCCCGACCGTGCCCTGCACCGTGTGGTACGGGTACGCGGCCGCCAGCGCCTCCTCGTACGTGCCGCGGGCCTGCTCGGTCAGCTCCACCAGGGCCAGCACGTCCAGCCCGGAGGCGGCCAGGTCGCGGGCGGTGCCGGCCGGGTCGGGGTTCTCCGCGCCGACGTTGTGCTCGCCCAGCGTGAGATAGCCGCCCGGCCGGGACCGGTCGCCGAGCAGCCCGCCGAAGAGGCTCAGCCACACCAGGGCCGGCAGCAGCAGCGCGGCCACCGCGGCGGCGGACCGGCGCCACAGCGCCCCGGCCAGCAACACCGGGATGAGCAGGCCGAACCACGGCAGGAACGTCTCCACCAGGCTGCCGAGGTTCCCGATCCGGTTGGGGATCCTCGCGTGCAGCAGCAGGACCAGCCCCAGCAGCAGCGCCGCCGCGGCCAGCAGCCGACCGCGCCGCCAGGGGCCGGGCCGGGCGGCGGCGCGTACCGCCCGCCGGATGCCGGCGCGCCACGCCCCGGCGCCGCCGGCCCGACCGCCACCGGCCGGGCGGATCTCCGCCGTGTCCAGTTGTCCCCGCTCGGCGCCGGTCACCGCGGCGTCCCCGGTTCCGGACGGGGCCCGCGCGCCGGGCCGGGCAGCCGCGGCGGGCTGGCCGACGGCGCGGCGCCGCCGAGTCCGGCGGGCCGAGGCCGCTTTCCGGCGGAGGCCGGGGCGGGCCGACGAACTGGTTGGTCCTCGACAATTGACACGCGCATGGACCTGACCCTACGAACCGTCACATATGGGCGGCATAAAGAGCCGGCATCGCCCCGCCGGCCCGCCCGGTGATGAGTTGTGCCGCCCGCGCCCGTCACACCTGTGACAGGACACGACGGGACGGAAGGATGGCCCGGGATGAGGCTGGACACACGGCTGGAGGAGCTGGGCGTGAGCGGGTTGGGCGAGGTCGACGAGCCGGCGTTCTCCGGGCTGGCCGAGCGGCACCGGCGGGAGCTGCACGTGCACTGCTACCGGATGCTCGGGTCGTTCGAGGACGCCGAGGACGCCGTGCAGGAGACGTTCCTGCGCGCCTGGCGGCGGCGGGAGACCTTCGAGGGGCGCGCGCCGTTCCGGGCCTGGCTGTACCGGATCGCCACCAACACCTGCCTGGACCTGCTCGCCCGGCGCCGCCCGGAGCCGGCGACCGGCGGCGAGGTGCGGTGGCTGCAGCCCTACCCGGACCGGCTGCTCGACGAGCTGCCCGCGGCCGACGCGGACGAGCCGGAGACCGTCGCCCTCGCCCGGGAGACGATCGAACTGGCGTACCTGGTGGCGGTCCAGCACCTCGCGCCGCGCCCGCGGGCCGTGCTGATCCTGCGGGACGTGCTCGGCTGGCCGGCCCGGGACGTCGCGGAGCTGCTCGGGGACTCCGTCAACTCGGTGAACAGCGCGCTGCAGCGGGCCCGCGCCGGCATGCGGGAGCACCTGCCCGCCGAGCGGCAGGACTGGACCGGCGCCGAGGACGACGCCGGCACGCGGGAGCTGGTGCGCCGCTTCACCGACGCCAGCGTGGCCACCGACATCGCCACGCTCAGCACACTGCTGCGCGACGACGTCCGCTCCGCGATGCCACCCACGCCGGGCCTGCAGGTCGGCCGGGACGCGGTGGTGACCAACTGGATCGCCGACGGCTTCGAGGGCATGACAGGACTGCGCGCCGTCCCCACCGCGGTGAACCGGCAGCCGGCCATCGCCTTCTACCACTGGCGGGAGTCGGCGGGCGGGTACCTGCCGCTGACCATCGACGTGCTGCGCATCACCGGCGGGGCGATCACCGAGATCATCATCTTCCACGCCGACCAGTTCCCGCGGCTCGGGCTGCCGCAACGCCTGCCCGCGGACGGCACCGAGTGACCCCGCGCCAGGACCCTCCCCCGCCCGTCCACCCACTCCGACCCCCGCGACCGACCGGGAGCAGCGCCATGGACAGCAGCAGCGACACCATCGCCGGCCCGGCCCCGCGCCGGGCCTACCGCGGCCACCGATTCCGCCGGCTCGCCGGCACCGGCCTGATCGCCGCCCTCGCGGCGACGGCCGCCACCACCCTCGCCGCCGCGCTCGCCCGGGCCGGCGGCGTCGACTTCGAGATCCCCGCCGGCGGGGAGGCGATCCCGCTGCCCGGCTTCGCCGTGGTGACCGGCTTCTTCTCGATCGTGGGCGTGGTCATCGCCGCCGCGCTGCTGCGGTGGGCCGCCCGCCCCGCCGAACGGTTCCGGTGGACGGCGGTGGCGCTGACCGCGATCTCGCTGGTCCCGCCCTTCCTCTCCGGGGCGGACACCGCCACCGTCGCCACCCTCCTCGGGCTGCACCTCGTCCCGGCGGCGGTGATGATCCCCACCCTGGCCCGGAGCCTGCGCGCCGGGACCGGCTGAGGACCTCACCCCCGGCGCCGGCGCCCGGGCTACCGGCGCAGCTCCTCGGCCGCCCGGATGGTGCGGGCCAGTTCCCGCACGTCCGGGTCCTCGGTCGCGGTGGCCGCGCGGTCGGCGATCGTCGCCAGGTCGCCCAGCCGCGGCTGCGCGCCGTCGTCGGAGCCGCGCAGCGCCTCGGCGAAGAAGGCCGCCGCGTAGCAGGTGCGCAGGCGCGGCGACGCGGCGTCGAAGGCCGGGTCGAGGTCGGCGACCCGGACCGACTGGTACGTCTCGGCCGGCCGGTGGTCGCCCGGATCGGTCCAGCGCACCTGCACCCGGGCCGCCCGGGCCGAGGCCGGCGCGCCCTCGGCGAGCTGGACGGCGTACAGCGCCGTGACGCTGTGGCCGGGGCCGACCTCGCCGCCGTCCGCCCGGTCGTCGCGGAAGTCCTCGTCGGCGACGGCCCGGTTGTCGTAGCCGATCAACCGGTAGGAGCGCACCGCCGCCGGGTCGAAGCTCACCTGCACCTTGGCGTCGAGGGCCCGGACGCTGAGGGCGGCCGGCAACTGGTCCACGAACATCTTCCGGGCCTGCTCGCGCTCGCTGACGTAGACGACGAACCCGTCGCCCCGGTCGGCGAGCTGCTCCATCAGCCGGTCGCCGTAGTCGCTGCCGACCCCCACGCCGAGCAGGGCGATCTCCTTCTCCGCCTCGTCGCGTACCCGGCGCAGGATGGGTTCGGCGTCGGTGCTGCCGACGTTGGCCAGCCCGTCGGAGAGCACGATCACCCGGTTGGTCCGGCCGGCGCGGAACCCGTCGCGGGCCACCCGGTAGCCCAGCACCAGGCCCGCCTCGAGGTTCGTGCTGTCCCGGGTACGCAGCGAGTCCACGGCGTCGTGCAGCCGCCGCGCGTCCGAGACGGGCGTCATCTCCCGCAGCACCCGGGCTTCGCTGCTGAACTCGACGACCGCGATGGAGTCGGTGGGGCGCAGCTGGTCGACCAGCGTGTGCAGGGCGTCCTTGACCAGGTCGAGCCGGCCGGGTTCGTCCATCGACCCGGACACGTCGATGACGAAGGTGAGCGCGGCGTCCGGCCGGGATGCCCGGTCCTCGGCGCGGGTCTGCAGCCCGACCCGCATCAGCCGGGTGCCGTCGCCGCCCTCCCGGGTGCGGGGCGGGCGGGCGCCGTCGACGTGCACCGCGAAACCGTCGCCGGCCGGCTCGGAGTAGCCCTGGCGGAACGAGTTGACGAACTCCTCGGGCCGCACGGAGGTCCGCTCCGGCAGCCGGCCGTCGGCGATGAGCCGCCGGGCGTAGCCGTAGGAGGCGGTGTCGACGTCGACGGCGAAGGTCGACAGCGGGTCCCGCTCGGTGGAGGTGTCGGCGCCGCCCGACCAGGGGGTGCCGTCGTACGGGCGGGGCGGTGCCCCGGCGGTGCCGCTGTGGGCGCCGGTGTCGGCGGCGGTGCAGGCACTGATCGCGGTCGCGGCGACCAGCACCACCAACAGCAGCGGTGACCGTCTCCAGTGGAGCATCAGATCCTCCCGGCGGGGTTGGGGGTGGGTGATCCGGCCGGGGCGCACCGGATCCGTTTCGGTCATTGACGCAGACCGACGTGCTGGCGGCTCCCGCCGTGGCCGAGCCGAGACCCAAGCGTGAGCCTGGCGCCCGGACCGAGACCCGGACGTGAGTTCCGTGACCATTTCGTGCGCGGGCCGTTACCTCGCCCCGGGCGGGCCCGGCTGCGGACCCGCCCGGGATGGGGCAGAGTGGGCCCCGGCGTCCGGGACGACGCGAGGAGGGCGAGCGTGGAAGGGCCGAGCGGGGTGGTGTTCCCCGAGACCGGTGGCACGCGCAGCACGAGCGCGCTGGGCCGGACCGTGGTGGCCGACGCGCTGCGCGCCGTCGACCCGGTCGGTGCGCGCGCCGCCGAGCACGAGACCAACTGGCGGCACGGCTACCTGGGACACTTCCGGCGGCTGGTCGAGGCCGGTCTGCCCGCCCGGGAGTCGGCGATGACCATCGCCCGGGACGGGCTGGCCGCCCTGCACGCGCGGATGCGCTACCTGCCCGCCGGTGGCCCGGAAGTGCCGCTGGGCGAGGCATTCGACCTGGCGGAGGCGGAGCCGCTGGAGACCGCCACGGTGGTCGGGGCCGGCGAGGTGGAGCGGGAGCTGTCCGTGCCGTACCGGGGCCAGCGGCTGCGCGGCGACGACCTGCGCCGGCGGCTCGACGCCTGGGTGGCCGCGGGGGTGGTGGAGCCGAGCTGCGCCGAGGCCGTCGGCGCGGTGCTGGCCAACCCGGACTGGCTGGACCTGCGCGACCAGCAGGTGGTGGTGCTCGGCGCGGGCGCCGAGATGGGTCCGTTGCCGTCGCTGCTGCGCTGGGGCGGTGACGTGGTGGCGGTCGACCTGCCCCGCCCGGAGATCTGGCGCCGGGTGCTGCGCACCGCGCACCGGCACGGCGGTCGGCTGCACCTGCCGGTACGCCCCGGCACCGGCCGGGACGACGCCGCCCTGACCGCCGGCGCCGGCGCGGACCTGCTGCACCGCCTCCCCCAGGCTGCCGCGTGGCTGCGCGGCCTGGACGGCCGGCTGGTGCTGGGCAACTACGTGTACGCCGACGGCGCCACCAACGTCCGGGTCGCCACCGCCGTGGACGCGCTCACCGTCCACCTGCGGCAGCAACGCCCGGACGTCGCGCTCGCCTTCCTGGCCACCCCCACCGACGTGTACGCCGTCCCGGCCGAGGCCGTCGCGCACGCCGAACGCGGCTACGCCGCCCGGGGGCCGGCCCGCCGGTCGCTGCGGGTGCTCTCCGGCGGCCGGCTGCTGCACCGCAACTATCCGCCGCAGGCCGACCCGGGCATCAACGACAGTCTCGTGCCGCAGCAGGGGCCCAACTATGCGCTGGCCAAGCGGCTGCAGCGGTGGCGGGCGGCGGTGGCCCGCGACGCCGGGGCGACGGTGTCGTTCACCGTGGCGCCGCCGACCCGGACCCGGTCGGTGTTGCGCAACCGGGTCCTGGCCGCCGCGTACGCGGGCGCGCACCGGTTCGGCATCGAGGTGTTCGAGCCGGCGACCAGCAACACCCTGATGACGGCCCTGCTGGTGCACGACCTGCGCACCGGGGGCGGTCCGGCGCACGAGCACCCGTGGCGGGACGAGGCGTACGCGGCCGCGCACGGCGGGCTGTGGCGGGTGCCGTACGCCCCGCGCAGCGCCCTGGGCCTGGCGGTGCTGCTCGGCCTGGGCGGGGCACGCGCCTGAGCGGGGCAGGTTTCCGCTGCCGGCCCGGCGGGAAGCCACCGGCATGGCCGAGACCTTCGCTGATCAGGACCTGACCACCCTGCGGTCGATCGCGCGCGGTGCCGGCATTACGGACACCGAGCGCATGCCGCACGATGAGCTTGTCGACATGTTGCGCCGGGCCGGGCTGGCCGATCCGGACAGCCGACCGGTGGACACGAGCCTGGCCGACCCGGGTGATCCGGGCACCGACGCCGGCCGGTACCACGCGCGAGGTGCCGGACGCCGCGAGTCCGTCGGTGGCGCCGGCGCGCAGAACGCCGACTGGCCGGACCAGCCGACGCAGGACCCGGCGGGCCTGTCCGGTCTGCCCCGCAGCAGCCTGACGCTGGGCGACGAGAGCACCGGCGGGCGCGCCGCGGAGGAGGCGATCGGCGCCCGACCCGGGGAATCGGGCACGGAGATCGAGGATCGCCGCCAGGACGACCGGGGCGTGCAGGGCGAGATCCGGGATCCGGCCGGGCTGGCGGGCCTGCCCCGCAGCAGCCTGACGCTGGGCGACGAGAGCACCGGCGGGCGCGCAGCCGAGGAGGCGATCGGCGCCCGGCCCGGGGAGTCCGACACCGAGATCGACGACCGTACGGAGAGCTGAGCACACCGGCGCCGCTCCGGGGTCGGTACCCGGGGCGGCGCCGCGTCGATGGAGAAAGTGCCCCGCCGTCCTGTTTGGTCCATCGCGGCACGACTGCGTCCTGTGGGGCCAAAGAGCTTGATCATCCTGATATGCGAATAGTGAAACATTCGGCGTGATCCGCACGTTTAAATCAGCACATTCAGTAACAACCTCACCAATAACCTCAGCGGGTGTCATCTCCCGAGTGGTTCGACGCCGCCGCCGGCGGCCAGCCCGCCATCCCCGCAGCCGTCCCGCCCGCCCGACCGGTGTTCGTGGACGCGACCGGCTCCCGGCGCCGACGGGTCCGGCGCACGGGCGTGCTGGTCGCCGTGGCCTCCCTGAGCTACCTGCCGATGGCCGCGAGCGGCCTGCTCCCCGCTCCCGCCGCGCCGTTGCTGCCCGGCCGGCTGTCGGTGGGCGGCACACCGGAGACCCCACCGACGATCCAGCCCGGTCCCACGCCATCCCCATCGGACGTTCCGAGCCCCGAGCCGGAGCAGGGGGACACCCGGCACGCACCCGGTCCGGCACTCGCCGCGCCCCGGCCGACCACGACCCGGAAGACCAGCCCGCCGCCGGTCGCCGGCGCCGGGATCCCCGCCCCGGTGGTGCCGCCGGTGAAGGTGCCGCGGGTGCCCGCCGTACCGCCGGTGCGGCTGCCCGAGAAGCCCGCACCGTCGGCCACCGCGGCACCCACCACGCCGCCGCCAGCGGCCGACTCCGCCCCGTCGTCGCCGCCTGACGCCGGAACCGCGGGATGACCCGGCCGAGAGGTCGCCTCGCCGGCCGGTTCGTCTGCGCCTCCCTGGCGCTCGTGGTCGGGTCCGTGCTGCTGGTCGAGGCGTACGCCAACAACCGGTTCCGGCCCGACCAGGTGCGCGCCGCCGAAGACCAGGGCACCGTGCCGGCGGAGGTCCTGCGCGGCGGGCCGGTGCTCGACGCCCGCAGCGACCCGCCGCGCTCGTACCGGCTGCCGGCGCGGACCATCGCGCTGACCTTCGACGACGGACCCGACCCGGTCTGGACCCCGCGGGTGCTCGATGTCCTGCGCCGGCACCGGGCCCCGGCCACCTTCTTCGTGATCGGCTCGGAGGTCGCCCGCCACCCGGACCTGGTCCGGCGGATCGCCACCGAGGGCCACGAGCTGGGCGTGCACACCTTCACCCACCCGGACGTCACCCTGCTGCCCGGATGGCGGCGGCGGATGGAGTACGCACAGACCCAGATGGCGATCGTGCACGCCGCCGGGGTGCGGACGAGCCTGCTGCGCTTCCCGTACTCGTCAATGCCCAGTGCGGTCGACGACGCGAACTGGCCGGTGATCCGCGAGGCCGCCCGGCTCGGCTACCTGTCGGTGGTCAACGACCTCGACGGCGAGGACTGGGCCCGACCGGGCGTGGACGCCGTGGTGCGGAACCTGACCCCGGTGGGCGACGCCGGGGCCGTGGTCCTGCTGCACGACGCCGGCGGCGACCGGTCGCAGACCGTCGCGGCGCTGGACCGATTCATCCCGTTGATGCAGGCCCGCGGCTACACCTTCACCACCGTCAGCGGTGGCATGAACCAGGCGGGACCGGGCCCGTTGTTCGCCGGCAACGTCCCGGCGTCGACGATGGACCACTGGCGGGCAGCCCCGGTCATCTGGGCGATCCGGCTGGCGGACCTGATCCTGGGCGGCCTCACCCTGCTCTTCGTGGGGGTCGGGATCCTCGTGCTGGCCCGAACGCTGCCGCTGCTGCTGCTCGCCAGCCGGCTCGCCCGGCGCCGCCGGGCGCACCGCTGGCCCTGGGGCGTGACCAGCGCGCCGGTGTCGGTGATCGTGCCCGCGTACAACGAACGCGCCGGCATCGTCGCCACGGTCCGGTCGCTGGTGGCCAACGACCACCCCGGCGTCGAGGTCATCGTGGTCGACGACGGCTCCACCGACGGCACCGCCGACCTGGTCGACGCGCTGGGCCTGCCCGGCGTCCGGGTGATCCGCAAACCCAACGGCGGCAAGGCCAGCGCTTTGAACACCGGCCTCCTGTACGCGTCACACGACATCATCGTCACCGTCGACGCCGACACCGTCTTCGAACCGGACGCGATCCGGCGGCTGGTCGAGCCGTTCACCGATCCGCGCATCGGTGCGGTGGCCGGCAACGTCAAGGTGACCAACCGGCGCCGGCTGCTCGGGCAGTGGCAGCACATCGAGTACGTCGTCGGCTTCAACCTGGACCGCCGCTTCTACGAGATGCTGGGCTGCATCCCCACCGTGCCCGGCGCCATCGGCGCCTTCCGCCGCCGCGCCCTCACCATGATCGGCGGCATGAGCGGCGACACACTGGCCGAAGACACCGACGTCACCATGGCGATCCTGCGGGCCGGGTGGCGGGTGGTGTACCAGGACCGGGCCCGCGCCTGGACCGAGGCGCCCGCCTCGCTGAGTGACCTCTGGCGGCAACGCTACCGGTGGAGCTACGGCACCCTCCAGGCCATGTGGAAGCACCGCGGCGCGGTGTTCGACCGGGGCGCCTCGGGCCGGTTCGGCCGATTCGGCCTGCCGATGCTCGCCCTCTTCGGCGTGCTGCTCCCGCTGTTCGGCCCGGTGCTCGACCTGCTCGCCGTCTACGGCCTGTTCTTCCTGGACACCCGCAAGACGGCGGTGGCGTGGCTGGTCATGCTCGCGGTGCAGGCCGCCACCGCCCTGATCGCCTTCCGGCTCGACCGGGAACCGGTCCGCCCGCTGCTCACCCTGCCGTTGCAGCAGTTCGCGTACCGACAGCTGATGTACCTGGTGCTGGCCCGGTCCCTGCTGACCGCCCTGACCGGCCGGCGGTTGGGCTGGCGCAAGCTGAAGCGGGCCGGTGACGCGGTGGGGCACACCCGTCCCGCCGGGACGCCGACCGCCACCGCACCGGGCGGACGGGACCGCTGGTTCGACACCCTGCGGGCGTTGGCGCTGGGTCGGGTCATCGCGTACCACATGTTCGGGGCCGCCTGGCTGAGCTTCGCCTTCCCCGCGATGGGGGTGATGTTCGCCCTCGGCGGCTCGCTGATGGCCGCCTCGCTGGACCGCTCCCCGGAGCGCGCGGTCGGCAGCCGGCTGCGCCGCCTGCTGCCGGCGCTCTGGGCGCTGGGGCTCGTGCTGGTGCCGCTGATGCTGTGGCACGGCTGGTCCGACCGGCCCGCCTGGCCGGCACTGCTGACCTGGGTGGTCCCGCTCGTGCAGCCGCCGGGCAGCGGCTGGGCGGCCGACGTGACCGGCGTGCTGTGGTACCTCGTCACGTACCTCTGGCTGGTGCTCCTGTCCCCCGTGTTGCTGGCGCTGTACCGGCGGTGGCCGGTGTGGTCGGTGCTGGTCCCGCTGGGCGGTGTGCTGCTGCTGCAGACGGCGGTGTCCACGACGGATTCCCGGGCCGAGTCGGTGCTCACCGACCTGGC
Source organism: Micromonospora sp. NPDC049836 (assembly GCF_044465125.1). Lineage (NCBI taxonomy): Bacteria > Bacillati > Actinomycetota > Actinomycetes > Micromonosporales > Micromonosporaceae > Micromonospora > Micromonospora sp. NPDC049836. The sequence continues at coordinate 271,732 of NZ_JBITLH010000004.1, read as the reverse complement.
CACCTTCGGCGCGTGCTGGATCGCGGGCTTCGCGCACCGGGACGGGCGGCTGCGGCGGATCGCTCTGCCGGCCCTGCTGGCCGGGTCGGCGCTCTGCCTCGCCATCGCGGCCGGCTGGGTCCTCACCCACCCGGCGGCCGGTCGCGACCTCAACGACATCCCGGTGGCGCAGGCGTTCTGGTCGCTCGGGGTGGTGCTGGTGCTGCTGCGCGGCGCTCCGCCGATGGGCTGGCTGGCCCGGATCGGACCGTTGGACCGCCTGGTCACGGCGCTGAACAGCCGCGCCCTGACCATCTACCTCTGGCACAACGCCGCCATCGCGGTCTGCTTCGCCGTGGGGGACCTCGCCGGGATCTGGCGGATCGGTCAGCTCGGCTACCTGGCGGTGGCGCTGGTGCTGCTCACCGGCCTGGTGCTGGCTCTCGGCTGGATCGAGGACCTGAGCGCCCGACGGGCTCCCCGGCTGCTGCCCTGGCCGCGCCCGGTACGCCCGGACGCGCGGGGGCCGGAGCATCCGCTTGCCCACCCCGAACGGCGGGAGGCCGACATGACCGCCCTCCGCTGACGACCCGACACGCGAACTCGTGGCGTTTCAAATCGTCATAATTCGTTAAAGATATCGCATACTTGATTCACCTTGGCGACTCCCGGGACCGCGGAATCCCGGCTCGCCACCCGGACACCCGGCAGACGGTGTCCGACATGGACCCTCGCCGGCGCAGGTCTCCCGGACACCATCCGGTCGACCCGGCGCCGGCGGGAGAACGGTGATTGGGGTGATCACCGCGGCCGGCACGGGTCTCGCCCTCCTACGGGCCCGTGCCGGCCACCCTCGAACCGGCCGGGATCACGGTCGCCGCACCCCGGACAGTCGCCAGAAGCGGAGCAGAGATGGTGCTGAGACAGCCGCCGTCCCCGGCGGAGCAGGAACTGTGGAACGCCGTGGTCGCCGGCGCACGCGCGGCCGACGATTCGGACGAGGCGGGCGTGCGGGCCGCCGTCGGCCGGTTGTCCCGGCTGCCCCATCCGTGGACCTGCCGGGTCCTCGAGGACACTGCCGCCCTGCTGGTCGAGGAACTCGACCCGACCGGGGAGGAGCTCTGGCCGTTCCTCATCGCACCCGCCGCCGACCTCCCGCCGCCCCGCAGCGACGGGACGCACCGGAGGTCGTACCAGCTCGGCGCGCGCCGGCCGCCGGCGGTCGAGGTGGCCGGCCCGCCCGAACAGCTGCGGCGCCGACTCCTCCTGATCCACCGCCTGGCCGACGCCATCCAGGTCGGCGTGGGTGCATTCCTCGATGTGGCGCTGGCGGAGAACCGGCGGCGCGAGCACCGCGCCCCACCCGGATCGGTGCCCCACTGCCGCCTCGGCAGCTGACGCCAGCAACCAACGCACCCGGCTCTCCCCGAGGTTGCGGAGCGCTGCTCGCGTACCCCTCAAGCGTTACTGGGTATCTTCTCCGGGCGCCGGCTACCGACCCGGCGGCGGGAACCCAGGCCGAAAGCGACCCCGCCCGACGCGGCCGCCACCGCGCAGAGCAGCAGCGTCGTCCGATAGCCGAAGTGCTCGACCGCCACCCCGGACAGGATGCCGGAAACCAGGAGCCCGGCGGTGGACGCGTTGGCGAAGAGCGTGGTGGCGCGGCCGGTCGCCGGGGCGAGGACGTCCTGGAAGTAGCGGATGCCGGCCGCCCCGACGATCGCGATCCCCACGCCGCGCAGGACCTGCCCGAGCAGGAGCATCGGCAGGCCCGAGGACACGACGGTCAGCACGTGATAGCAGGTGAGCGAGCCGAAGCCGCCCAGGATCAGCATTCGCTGATCGACCCGGGCGGGGGCGACGGCCAACCCCAGCGTGGCCACCACCTCGACCGCGGCGCAGGCGCTGAACAGCACGCCGACCGACGCGGGCTGCTGATGCAGGGCACGGGTGACGTACAGCGGCAGCGCCAGACCACCGGCGAACATCGCGGTGAAGAAGAGGGTGACGCTCACGGTGAGCAGGATCGGCGTGCCGCCCGGCGACGCGTTCGCAACCGCCACCGACCCGGGCCGCGGCACGACGACAACGGTCAGCGCGGCGGCGACGAACACCCCGGCGGCCGTCCACATCAGCCACGAATAGCCACCCCTGGACAGCACGAGCGTGCCCAGCAACGGCCCGACGGCCCACGCGAGGGACCAGGCCGAGCGCAGCAGCGGCGCGGAACGCTGCCCGGCGCCCTCGCCGAACACCGCGCGGGCCAGGGCGAACAGCTGCGGAAAGGCCGCCCCCATCGCCCCCAGCACCGTCGCCGCCATCAGGAGCAGCACGGGAAAGCTCGAAACCTCGGGCAGCAGCAGGTAACCCGCCGCGCCCAGGAGGATCACGATGATCGCGTACGTTCGCGCGGGCCGGCGGTCGAACAGCCGTCCCAGCCACCAGCTGATCGTGATCCCGGCGATGGCGGCCACCGAGGCCCACACGCCGATCTGCAGCGGCGTCAGTCCGACCGCATCGGCGCCGAACAGGACGAGGTAGGAATTGACCATCGAGTCCGCGATGCCGAGCAGCAGGACGGCGGTGGCGAGCGCGAGGACGGGCACCGGATCTTCGTACCGATCACCGCTCGTCAGCGACATCGATTTCCCGCCCCGGTACGGACCGTCAAGCTGGGCCTACGCCGAAGAGCTTCGGTCACCTTCGCCGAGGAGTCGCTGCGCCTCGCTGGTGACCTGCGGGGAAGCGATCGGTGCCCAGGCGGCGAACAGCGAGCGGAAGTACTCGCCGTACCGGTCGGCGGTAGCCGGATCCTGCTCGATGACGTCCAGCTCGTTGACGATGCTGAGATCCACGAAGGGTCGCACCTGCCCGGGGCCGAGGGTCCAGGTCTGGTCGGTGAAGCGGTCGACGACCTCACCGGTCGCTGCCAGCTTCCGCCAGGTCCGCCCGCGGTCGCAGGCCCCGTACAGGTAGACCAGGGCCTCCGCGTCGTCGCCGATGAGCTCTCGCAGCGTGGCTCGGTCGGTCCGGTCGAGCAGCGTCACATCGAAGCCGTCCGTGCCGTAGACGGCGTGCGCGAGACCGGCCAGTTGCGCGTCAACGCCACATCCCAGCTCAGCCAGGCGGTCGTGCACCCGGCACAGGTGGGTGTAGAGAGTGCCGCCGGGGTGCGGGATCGTCTCGGCTCCACGCTGCCGGAGCCAGCGCCGCACATCGGAGTCCGCGCCCATGGCCTGACCTTACGTAGGCCCCGTCCGACCGGCAGCCCTTCAGCGTGGGCGGTTCGTCACACCGCCGTACCCTTGCCGCCTCGGGTGCCCAGGCAGTTGGGTGACAGGCATGGCGCGAATCGCGTACGACACTGCGGGTGCCGCAGCGTTCGAGGCGACCCGGCACCTCAGCGACGACGGGCTTACGGCCTGGCGGGAGGCGGTGACCCGGCACCTGGATCCCCCGCCGGGCATGCGGCTGCTCGACCTGGGTTCCGGCACCGGGATGTGGGCGCGAGCCTTCACCGCCTGGTACGACCGCATCGAGGTCATCGCGGTCGAGCCCGCCGAGGCGATGCGCGCCCGCTCGGTGTTCCAGCCGGTGGTGCCGGGCGACGCCGAGCGCATCCCGCTCGACGACGGCAGCGTCGACGCCGCCTGGATCTCCACGGTCATCCACCACGTGCCGGACCTGACCCGTGCGGCCCGGGAGCTGCGTCGGGTGCTGCGCCCCGGCGGCCGGGTGCTGATCCGCGCCGCGTTCGCCGGCCGACACCAGGCGATCACCCTGTTCCGCTACTTTCCCGAAGCCGTCCGCGTGCTCGACGGCTACCCGAGCGTGGCTGAGGTCGAGGCGGCCTTCGCCGCGGCGGGGTTCGGCACCGTCGGCCTCGAACAGGTCCCGCAGGTGAGCGCCGCCTCCCTGCGCGAAGCTGCGGCGGCGCTGCGCCGGGAGGCGCACACCCCGCTGCAACTGATCAACGACGACGAGTACGCCGCGGGCATGGCCCGGTTGCGCGCGGCGGCGCAGTCCGAGACCGGTCCCGTGGTGGACGCCCTGGACCTCCTGGTCCTGTCCCGCGGCAGCTGACATTCCCGGTACGGCAGAACGTGCTGCTGCCCCGCCGGCTCAGCGAGTTTGCCTGCGGGCAGCAGAACGCGCCGACCAGGGGCCCGTGGCGGCACGGCCAAACCGGACGGCAGTGCCGTCGCGCTGTCCGCGACACCCTCCTCATGCCTCTGACGTTATATCTTCGCACCCGATATATTAATGGCGTGGAGACACCAGTACGCGAACCCACATTCCTGATCCTCACGGCGTTGGCCGCCGAGCCGCTTCATGGCTACGGACTGATCACCGAGGTGGCCCGGCTTTCCGACGGCCGCGTGTCGCTGCGCCCCGGCACGCTCTACGGCGCCCTCGACCGGCTGCTCGACGCGGGTCTGGTCACCGTCGAGCGGGAGGAAGTGGTGGACAGCCGGCTGCGCCGCTACTACCGGCTCACCGAGCACGGCGGGGACCTGCTCGCCAGCGAGACCGAGCGGATGCGCCGCAACGTCGAGGCCGCGACCGCGCGGTTGAACACACGTACCCGTCGAGGCACGCCTCGACTCAACGGAGGGATCGCATGAGCGACCTGGAGCGCCGCTACCTGCGACTGGTCCGGATCTTCTATCCGGCCGGCTACCGAGACGCGCGCGGCACCGAGCTGGTGGGTACGTACCTCGCCCTGTCCTCGCCGGACCGGCGGTGGCCGTCCATCGCCGACGTGACCGACGTGGCCGGCGGCGGGCTACGCCAGCGCCTGCGCGGGATCGGCGCCACCGGAATCGACCCTGGAGTGCGGCTGGCCGCGACGCTGGCGTTGTTGACCGCCACGGCTCTTGCCGGCGGCTGGGCCGTGCTGGAGCTCAATCCGTGGACGACGGCGTGGTTCGGCTTCGAGCAGCACGGCACGTCCGTCTCGCTCGGTCTCGGCGTGTGGACGGCATGGCTGCTCGCCGCGGTGGTGCACGTGGTGACACCCGGCCGGTGGACCCGCCTGACGATCGGTCTCGCCCTTGTCCTCACCGTCGGCGTCGTACCGCTTGCCGCCGTCGTCGACCGGTCCCGGCCTCCGCTGTTCGTCCTACTCGCACAGATCTGCCTCGGACTGGTGGCGCTCGGCGTTCCCGGCCAGCCGCCCGTGTGGCTTCGACTGGTGCCCGTGGCCGGCATCGCCGCGGCTCTACCCGTAGCGGCGACGTTTGCCCGTAACGGTGGCGACGTGCTCACCGGGTACTACGGCTGGCCGGCCGTCCAGGTCCTGCCCGGCGCGGGGACGGCACTTTTCCTGGTGACGTTGCTGGTCGGCGTAGGGCTGGCGGCGCGCAACGACCTTCGTGGCGCTTGGGCACTGCTGGTGCTGCTCTGCCCGATCGGCATGCTGTGGCTGCATCCGCTGGCCGAAGAACTCGCCGTCATCTCGTACGGCGGTGGACCGAATGCGGACTGGACGACGCTGACCGCAGCGGCGAGCCTCGTGGCGGCTGCGGCGGCGATCGTCATGTCGGCCGCGCTGATGGTGCAACGACGGGTCGCCTTCACCCAGGCCGCCGTCGAGCGTGGCACGGCGGGTGGCTCCCTCACCACCGACAGCGCCAAGCGATAGCAGCCCGTCGCGCACCACGTCACCGGTCGACCGTCGTCGACGCACTGCCTCGCCGCCGACCGGGCGATGCACATAACTGTCATTATGGTGTAGCGCCGTTCTGTCCCTTTTGTGGAGACCAATTATCGGATTGATGTAACCGGTTATCGAGCAATGCCGGCACAGTTGTCCCCGGGCGTCGTGAGGGGCGTCACTGTCACACCGGCCGCTCCCCTGGTGTCCTGAGGGCGTACCCCAGCGAAGCGGAGGCCTCCGGATGACCGGCGACACGAGCGACCACGCCACCGACGCGGCGACCGACGCCTTCGTGGCGTACCGCAACCTGCTCTTCACCGTGGCGTACGAGCTGCTCGGCTCGGCGGCCGACGCGGAGGACGTCCTCCAGGAGACCTGGCTGCGGTGGGTCACCGTGGACCTGGCGCGGGTGCGCGACCAGCGGGCGTACCTGGTCCGGATCACCACCCGGCAGGCGCTGAACCGGCTGCGGACGATGAAACGCCGCAAGGAGGCATACGTCGGCTCCTGGCTGCCCGAGCCGCTGCTCACCACCCCGGACGTGGCCGAGGACGTCGAGCTCGCCGAGAGCGTGTCGATGGCGCTGCTGCTCGTCCTCGAGACCCTCTCGCCGACCGAGCGCGCCGTGTTCGTGCTCCGCGAGGCCTTCGACGTCGACTACGACGAGATCGCGGCCGCCGTGGACAAGAGCCCGGCGGCGGTCCGCCAGATCGCGCACCGCGCCCGCCAGCACGTCGACGCCCGCCGCCCCCGGCAGGTGGTCTCCCCCGGCGAGGCCCGCGTCGTGCTGGAGTCGTTCCAGCGCGCGCTCGAAACCCGGGACCTGCAGGGCCTGCTGGACGTGCTCGCCCCGGACGTCGTCCTGGTCGGCGACGGCGGCGGCGTGAAGCAGGCGGTGCCGCGACCGGTCAGCAGCGCCGGGAAGGTGGCCCGCATGTTCGTCGGCGGGCTGGGCAAGCTCACCGGCACGATCACCGCCGGGCCGACCGTGGTCAACGGCAGCCCGGCGCTCGTCGTCCACCTGGACGGCGAGCTCGACGGCATCATGGCGGCCCGGATCGAGGGCGGCCGGATCACCGGCCTCTACTACGTCCGCAACCCGGAGAAGCTGACCCGCGTCGGCGCCGAGACCGCGCTCACCCTGCGCTGAGGGCGCGGGCCGGCCCGTCCGTCAGCGGCGTCGCCAGGGCAGCCGCCACCAGCGCCGTCGCCCGGCCTCCCCGGGGGTCCGCTCGACGTACGGCGGCGCGGCGTCCGAGGCGGCCAGGGCAGCCGCGGCGTCGCCGGCGGCCGGCGTCGCGGTGGTCGCGGGACGCTGTCGGTCGGCGCGCCAGCGGCGTACGGTCTCGTCGGCGTTGACCGGGCGGACCGCCACCCGCGGCCCGGTCGGGGTGCGCAGCCAGGACACGATCTGCGTGTTCAGCTCGGCCACGTACGCCCGGACCGACTCCTCGGTGGGCAGGTCGCGCACCTCGTCGGGCAGCCGCTCGACCCGGCGGCGCAACTGCAGCGGCGTGGGCAGCAGCAGGTCGCCGGGGAGCTTCTCCCGCTCCAGGAAGCTCTTGATCCACCAGGACTCGTCGTACGGCAGGTCACGCCCGGGGATCGGCTTGCCGGCGCCGGGCAGGTTGTCGAACTCGCCCCGCTCCTGGGCCGAGCGGATCTGCGCCTCGACCGCCGCCTCCCAACCAGTCGGCACCCTGTCACCTCCACGTACCACCGTATCCGCTGGTCCTGACCAGGGTCAGCGCCTGCCGGAGCCCCGGCATTCCCGCCGCGCGGGTGGGTCCGGCGCGGCGTACATTCCGGGTGGGCCGGTGAGCGGCCGTACCCCTGCGGGAGGACCGACGGTGTGGCGCGACTGGCTGATCGGGCTGGCGGTGGCGGTGGCCGGCCTGCTGGCGAGCTGGGCGCTGCTGGTGCTGCTGGCCCGCCGGCTGCCGCCGGGCCTGCTGCGGGACCTGGCCGCGTTCATTCCCGACTGCCTGACCGCGGTGCGGCGGCTGCGCCGCGATCCCCGGGTGCCCCGCCGGGCCAGGGTCGCCGTCGTGCTGGCCGGGCTCTGGCTGGCCAGCCCGATCGACCTGATCCCCGAGTTCCTGCCGGTGATCGGCCTGCTCGACGACATCGTCGTGGTGGCCCTGGCGCTGCGCTACGCCGGCCGGCGGGTGCCCCGCCCGGTGCTGCTGGAGGCGTGGCCGGGCGAACCGCGGCTGCTGCTGCGCCTGCTCGGCCCGGCGCGCGCCATCGACGCCGAGACCGGTGCACCGACCGCTGACCGCTGATCCACCCGGGCCCAGGACCGGCGGCGGCGCTCAGGGCCGGTGCCGGACGTGGCGGTGCCCGTCGCGGGGAAACGGCGGCCGGGCCGGCAGCACCTCGGCGAAGGCGTACCCGCTCTTCTGCGCCACCCGGCAGGAGGCCGGGTTGTCGACCTGGTGCAGCAGTTCCAGGCGGGTCAGCCCGGCGGCCGCGAAGCGGGCGAACGCCCAGGCGCTGACCGCGTCGACGGCGCGCGGCGCCACCCCGCGCCCCCGGGCCGGCGCCGCCGTCCAGTAGCCCACCTCGGCGTACGGCCGGCCCGGGGTGACCTCCTTGAGCAGCACGTGCGCCACCAGCCGCTCCCCGGTGTCGGTCGGTTCCAGCACGGCGAAGCTGAACCGGCACCCGGCGGCCCAGCCCTGCCGGCTGCGCCGCACGAACGCGCGGGCCTCGCCCCGAGTGGTTACCGGATTCCGGGTCCAGTTCAGCAGCACCGGGTCCCGGTACGCGACCAGCAGCGCCTCGACGTCACCGCCGCACCACGGCCGCAGCAACAGTTCGGGAGCGACGGGCGTAGCCGGGGCACGCAGGAGGATCGACACCCTGGCATTCTCACCCCGGCCGGCTCCTGGCAGGCAACGGTGGCCGGGGCACGGCCCCGGGTGCCGCGGCGGCAGTCGCGTGAAGATCGTCATAGTGGGCGGGACCGGACAGACGGCTGTCCTAGAGTCGTTACCACATCCACGGGAAACGGGGGTCGTCGTGGTCGCTGCCGGCGCGGTGGTAGGTATCGCCCTGGTGGCGTTGGGTCTGGTGCTCACCCCCGGCCCGAACATGATCTACCTGGTCTCCCGGTCGATCACCCAGGGGCGCCGGGCCGGGCTGCTGTCGCTGCTCGGAGTGGCCGTCGGCTTCCTGATCTACCTGGTCGCCGCGGCCGCCGGGATCGCCACGGTGTTCGTGCTGGTGCCGCCGCTGTATCTGGCGGTGAAGCTGGGCGGGGCGGTGTACCTGCTGTGGCTGGCGTGGCGGACGCTGCGCCCGGGCGGCACGTCGGTGTTCACTCCGACGCCGCTGCCGCCGGACCGGCCCCGCCGGCTGTTCACCATGGGCCTGGTCACCTGCCTGCTGAACCCGAAGATCGCCATCCTGTACGTGTCGCTGCTGCCGCAGTTCGTCGACCCGGTGCGCGGTTCCGTGGCGGTACAGAGCCTGTTGCTCGGGCTGACCCAGATCATCGTCGCGCTGACCGTGAACGGGCTGATCGTGCTCAGCGCCGGCAGCGTCGCCACCTTCCTCACCCGCCGCCCGACGTGGGCGAAGGTGCAGCGGTACGTGATGGGCAGCGTCCTGGCCGGCCTCGCGGTGCGGATCGCCGCGGACCGCTCCCGCGCCGTCGCCGCCCCCTGACCGGGTCCGCGCCCGTCAGCTCACCGCGGCGGCTCGCGGAGCACGGCCACCCCGCCGGCCGGGACGGTCAGCGCCTCGTCAACCTGTTCACCGGTGACCAGTTCCGTCCCGGTGGCCGGGACCCGCTGCGGCCGGTCGGTGTGGTTGAGCAGGAACAGCCAGCTGCGGTCACCGTCGTGGCGGCGGACCGCCTCCACCCCGGGCGGCACCGCCGGGCAGACCGGAGCGACGCCGGCGTCGCGGGCCGCCCCGGCCAGCAGCCGCTGGTAGGTGCCGTCGTCGGGGCGGGTGGAGACGTACCAGGCGAGCGCGTCGCCGCGGCGGTGCCGGGTGATCGCGGGTCGGCCGTCGAGCACACCGCCGCGGTACCCGGCGACCGGCTCGGCCCCGGCGAGGTGGACGGTCTCGGTCCAGAGCTCGCCGTACCCGCCGCCGGTCAGCGCGACCCGGTCGCCGTCGGCCAGCGGGTGGAACTCCTCGACCCGGACGCCGAGCAGGTCGCGGAACGCGCCGGGGTAGCCGCCGAGGCGGATCCGGGCGTGCTCGTCGGCGACGCCGCTGAGCCAGGTCACCAGCAGGTGCCCACCGGCGTCGACGTGCCGGCGTACCCAGTCGACGGTGGCGTCGGCGGCCAGGTAGAGGGCGGGCAGCACGAGCAGTCGGTGGCCGTCCAGCGGGTCGCCGGGCGGTACCAGGTCGCAGGCGACGCCGGCCCGCCACAGCGCCCGGTGCGCGGCGGCCACCTCGGCGTGGTGGTCGGGCGCCCGGGACGGCATGCCGGGGTGGCGCAGCGCCCAGGCGCTGGCCGCGTCCCAGCCCAGCGCCACGGCGGCGGCCACCCGCCCGGCGGTGGCCTCGGTGATCCGGCCGAGCAGGTCGCCGAGCTGTGCCGCCTCCCGGAACACCCGGCTGTCCGGTCCGGCGTGCGGGACCACGGCGGAGTGGAAGCGTTCCGCGCCGCCGGCCGGGGCGCGCCACTGGAAGAACATCACCCCGCGAGAGCCGCGGGCGACGTGCCCGAGGCTGTGCCGGGCCAGCCGGCCGGGTTCCTTGGTGTGCATCCGACCGGCGGTGTGGATCTGGTTGGGGGCGCTCTCCATCAGCAGCCACGAGTCGTCGCCGGCCCCGCGCCGGTACGCGCCGTGCCGGGCCCAGCCGCGCGCCAGGTCGGCGGCGAGCGCGGTCTGCTCCTCCGCGCCGCCGTCGACCGCCGACGGGTAGTGGTCGATGGCGACGAGGTCCACCTCGGACGCCCAGCGGGCGTGGTCGACCGGCACCCAGTCGCCGAGGACGTAGTTGGTGGTGACCGGCACCGCCGGGTTGGCCGCCCGCAGCAGGTCCCGCTGCTCGGTGTACGCGGCCAGCAGGGTGTCCGACCAGAACCGGCGGAAGTCGAGCAGCTGGCCCGGGTTGCTTAGGTACTGGGTGGCGCGTGGGGTGGCCAGCTGCGCCCAGTCCGAGTAGTGCTGGCTCCAGAAGCTGGTCACCCAGGCGGCGTTGAGCGCGTCGAAGTCGCCGTACCGGTCGGCCAGCCAGCGGCGGAACGCCGCGTCGGCGTGCGGGCAGTGGCAGCTGGTGCCGTACTCGTTGTGCACGTGCCACAGGGCCAGGGCGGGGTGGTGGGCGTACCGGTCGGCGAGGAACCCGGCGATGTCCCGGGCGGCGGCCCGGTACGCGGGCGCGGCGGCGCAGTAGGTGTCGCGGCTGCCGTGGTGCAGGCGTACGCCGTCGGCGGTGACCGGCAGCGCGTCGGGGTGGGCCAGCGTGAACCACGGCGGCGGGGCGGCGGTGGGGGTGGCCAGGGCGGCCCGGATGCCGTTGTCGTGCAGCAGGTCGAGCACCCGGTCGAGCCAGTCGGCGGTGTGCCGGCCGGGGGTCGGTTCGAGCCGGGACCAGGCGAACACGCCGACGGTGACCAGGTTGACCCCGGCGCGGCGCATCAGCGTGACGTCCTCCCGCCACACCTCGGCCGGCCACTGTTCCGGGTTCCAGTCCCCGCCGTAGCAGAGCCGCTCGCCGTCCCACACCGGGTTGGTTGACATCCCGTACAAAGTAGAAACCGCAAGGGGGCAAGTCAATGCGCTACAACATTGACAGTTAGTTGGGAGTCCAAAGAAACTGGCGGTACCGCCCCGGCCGGCCTTCGAGGAGACGCCCATGCCGTACCGCCCGCCCCTGGTCCCGTATGAGACCTTCGTGGCCGACCCGCCCGAGCTGCCGGCCCGGGCGCCCGGCGAGCAGGGGGCCGCCGTCGTCACCCGGGCCGAGGTGGTCGGCACCGACCCGCACGGGGTCACCCTCGCGGCCACCACCGACGACGGCGCCACGCTGGCCGCCCGGGTGGAGTCCGCCGGGGACGGGATCATCCGGGTACGCCTCGCCGAGGACCTCGCCGCCCGCAGCCGCTCGGCCCGCGCGCTCACCCTGGTCCACCCCCAGCCCGGGCCCGCCCGCGTCACCGTCGGCGGCGGGTACGTGCGCGTGGACGCCGGCGGCGTGCTCGCCGAGATCCGGCTCGACCCCTGGGGGCTGCGGTTCCTCGCCCCGGACGGGCGGCTGCTGCTCGCCGCCGACCCCGGCACCCACGACATCAGCGGCCGCCGGCGCACCCTGCCGCTCGGGCGCTCGTACGTGGCTGGCGCGCCGGCGGCCTGGCACGAGAGCTTCACCGCCCCCGGCGACGAACGGTTCGTCGGGTTCGGGGAGAAGTTCACCCCGCTGGACAAGCGTGGCCAGCGGCCGCTGATGTGGAACTTCGACGCCTTCGGCGGCGAGTCGGACCGCTCGCACAAGAACGTGCCGTTCTACCTCTCCGACCGGGGCTACGGGGTGCTGGTCGACAGCGGGCTGCCGGTGCAGTTCGACGTCTGCGCCACCACCCACAGCAGCGTGCAACTGCTGGTCCCCGACGACCTGCTCGACTACTACGTGCTGGCCGGGCCGACCCCGGCCGAGGTGCTGGACCGGTTCGACCGGCTGACCGGTCGGCCGTACCTGCCGCCGCGCTGGGCGTTCGGCGCGTGGATCTCCTCCGGCTTCTTCCCCGACAGCCAGCAGCGGGTGCTCGAACGGGCCCGGCTGATCCGGGAGCGGGACATCCCCTGCGACGTGCTGCACCTGGACTGCTACTGGCAGGTCGCCGGGAACTGGTCGGACCTGCGCTGGGACGAGGAGGCCTTCCCCGACCCGGCCGGGATGCTCAAGACCCTCAGCGAGCAGGGCTTCCGGGTCTGCCTCTGGATGAACCCGTACCTGATGACCGGCAGCCCGCTGTACGCCGAGGCGGAGGCCGCCGGCTACTTCCTGCGCCGCGCCGACGGCAGCACGTACGTCGCCGACACCTGGCACGGCAGCTATCCGGTCTGCGCCATCGTCGACCTCACCAACCCGGCGGCGGTGCGCTGGTTCACCGGGCTGCTGCGCCCGCTGCTGGAACAGGGCGTGGCCGTGTTCAAGACCGACTTCGCCGAGGGGGTGCCCGCCGACGCGGTGGCGCACAACGGGATGACCGGCGTCGAGCTGCACAACGTGTACGCGCTGCTCTTCAACGACGTGGTCGCCCGCGTCACCGAGGAGGTGGCCGGGCACCGCACGGTGTGGGCGCGCTCCTCCTACCTGGGCGGGCAACGGCACAGCGCGCAGTGGAGCGGCGACGTCAACGCCACCTGGCCCGGCATGGCCAGCACGCTGCGCGGCGGCCTGTCGCACGGGCTGTCCGGGGTGCCGTTCTGGAGCCACGACACCGGCGGCTTCCACGGCACGCCCGAGCCGGACCTGTACGTGCGCTGGACCCAGTTCGGCGCGCTGTCCCCCCTGGTCCGGCTGCACGGCACCACCAGCCGGCTGCCGTGGGACTTCCCGCCCGAGGCGGAACGACACGCGGTGGCCGCGCTGCGGCTGCGCTACCGGCTGCTACCGTACCTGTGGTCGGCGGCGGTGGTGGCCGCCCGGACCGGCACGCCGATGCTGCGGGCGCTGCTGCTCGACACCCCCGAGGACCCGACGGCCTGGACCGTCGACCTGCAGTACCGGCTCGGCGCCGATCTGCTGGTCGCCCCGGTGCTCGACCCGTCCGGGCGGCGCGACGTCTACCTGCCCACCGGTGCCGACTGGCTCGACGCGGCCACCGGACAGCGCCATCCCGGCGGCCGTCACCTGCGCGTCGACGTGCCGATCGACCGGCTGCCGCTCTACGTCCGCCATGGCGCGCTGATCCCGGTGCTGCCCCCGGCCGGCACCGTCGCGGAGGGTCCGTTCCGGGACGTCACCCTGGTCTCCTGGGGTGGGGTGGACGGCCGCGCCGTGGTCTCCGACGAGGGCGGTGACACCCTGGTCACCGCGGTTCGCGACGGGGACACCCTGCGGGTACGGGTCGACGGTCCGCTGGACGTACGCCGGGTGAGCGTGGTCGGCGGGGACACCCCACGGCGGGTGCTGCTCGACGGCTCGCCGGTGCCGGTGACCCCGTTCGACGGCTGGTTCCCGGCCTGACGCCCGGGTGGCGCCCGACGCCCGGACGGTCGGGCGCCACCCGGGCCGCTCAGCCCTTCACCGCTCCGGTGATCACACCCTTGGTGAAGTGTCGCTGCACGAACGGGAAGACGATCACCGCGGGAATCACGGTGACCACCACGACGGCCATCTTCACCGCGAGCGTCGGCGGGTAGGCGGTGATCCCGGGCAGGCTGACCGCGCCGCCGGAGACGCTCGGCGGCTGCCCGGCCAGGATGTAGCTCTGCAGCACCCGCTGGATCGGGAACATGTCGTTGTCGTCGATGTAGAGCACCGAGTTGAAGTAGGCGTTCCAGTAGCCGACGGCGTAGAAGAGGCCGACCACGGCGACCACCGCCCGGGACAGCGGCAACGCGATCCGCCAGAGGATGCGCAGCTCCCCGGCCCCGTCGACGCGGGCGCTGTCGAGCAGCTCGGCGGGGATGTTCAGGAAGAACGCCCGGATGACCACCAGGTTGAACACGCTGATCGCGCTGGGCAGGATCAGCGACCAGATGCTGTCCTTGAGGCCGAGCCCGGCGACCACCAGGTAGCTGGGCACCAGCCCCGGGAAGATCAGGAAGGTCAGCAGGAAGAAGAAGAGCAGCCCCCGGTGCCCCACCGAGCCGGGCCGGGACAGCCCGTACGCGGCCAGCACGGTCAGCGTCAGGCTCAGCGCGGTGCCGACCACGGTGACCAGCGTGCTGATCCAGACCGCCCGGCTGATCTGCCCGCCGTTGAAGATGGTCAGGTACGCCGACGGGTCGACCTCGCGGGGCACCAGCACCATCCCGCCGGCGGCGTCGATGGTCTCCCGGGAGGCGAGGCTGGTCACCAGCACCGCCCACAGTGGCACCAGCACGGCCGCCACCAGCAGGGCCAGCAGCACCGCCTTGCTGGCCGCGCCGAGCGGCGACGGGGGCTCCTCCCACGGTGCTCGCCCGGACCGCGGACGTCGCCGCGCCGCGGGCTCGGTGGTCACAGTCATGATTTCGAGTACACCCCCTGCTCGCCGAGCCGGTGCGCGACGTGGTTGGCGGTGAGGATCAGCGCCAGGCCCACCACCGCCTTGAACAGGCCGGCGGCCGCGCCCAGTCCCCACTGCTGGGTGACGATGGCCTGGTAGTAGACGAACGTGTCGAGCACCTCGGCGGCGTCCCGGCCGACTGCGTCCCGCTGGAGGATGAACTGCTCGAAGCCGACCGACAGGGCGTCGCCGAGGCGCATGATGAGCAGCAGCACGATCACCGGCCGCAGGCCGGGCAGGGTGATGTGCCACAGCCGCCGCCACCGTCCGGCGCCGTCGGCGGCCGCCGCCTCGTACAGGTTGGGGTCGATGGCGGCGAGGGCGGCCAGGAAGACGATCGCGCCCCAGCCGAGGTCCTTCCACACCGCCTCGCCGGTGACCAGGACGATGAAGGTGTCCGGGTTGGTCATGATCGCCCACGGCTGCATCCCGAGCTCGCGCATCTGCTGGGCGAGCAGGCCGGCGCCGCCGAGCATCTGCACGAAGAACGTGACCACCAGCACCCAGCTGAAGAAGTGCGGCAGGTAGACCACGCTCTGCACGAAGGCCCGCACCCGGCCGGAGACCACGCTGTTGAGCAGGATCGCCAGCAGGATGGGCAGCGGGAAGAAGAACACCAGCTGGAACGCGGTGATGGTGAGGGTGTTGCGGACCGCGTCCCAGAACAGCGGGTCGGTGAAGAGGACCTCGAAGTTGCCGAAGCCGATCCACTCGCTGCCCAGGAACGCGTCGAGCGGGCCGTCGCCGAGGAACGGGTTGTAGTCCTGGAAGGCGATGACATTGCCCAGGGTCGGCAGGTAGTGGAAGACCAGCAGCAGCGCGGCGGCCGGCGCGGTCATCGCCAGCAGCGGCCAGTCGCGGGCCAGCCGGGCCCGCAACCGGCGCCGCCGCGGCCTGGGTCGCGGCGGTACGGGCACCTCGGTCGCCGGCGTGTCGACCACGCCGGCGGTCCCTCGGGCGCTCATGCGGTCACCGCACGGCGCCCGGCGACCGCCGGCGCGGCCAGGAGCAGGGTCCCGCTCATCGGCCGTTGTCGGCGAGCGCCTTCTCGTGGAACGCGCGCCCCTCCTCGCCGCCGGTGGCGAAGAACTCCTTCTTGACCGCCTCCAGGTCACTGAGAGGCCGCCGCCCGCGCAGGATGTCGCGCAGCTTGTCCTCGGTGGGCTGGAGGAGCTTCGACCAGTTGGCGGGCAACTCCAGCTTGATCCCGGCGAACAGGTCCTTCTCCATGAGCCCGATGTTCTTGTTGTAGTAGCCGAGGTACTCCTGCACGTAGTTGGGGGTGTCGGCGCTGCGTACCTTGACCGGGACCCGGCCGCCGATGTGGGTGTACTGGGCGCCCATCTCCCGGCGGCCCAGTTCGGTCAGCGCCGGGCTGCCGTCGGCCGCGCGGGTGAAGTGCTTGCCCTCCACGCCGTACTCGCGCAGCTCGAACTCGCGGCTGCCGAACGGGGCGGCGCACCAGTTGAGCACCCGCAGCAGCTCCTCGGTGCGGTCCTTGCCGAGGCCCTTCTTGACGAAGGTGAAGAAGATCGGCTTCTCGCTGCCCCAGATCAGCGGCTTGTTCCCGTTGGCGCCGAAGACCGGCAGCGGCTGCATGTTGAAGCTGGGCAGCACCTTGGTCTGCTCGCTCTGCATGCCCTGCCAGGCACCGAGGCCGTCCTGGAACATGGTGATCTTGCCGGATTTGAACAGCTGCTTCTCGTCGGCGCCCTTGCTGGACACGGTGTCCGGGTGGACCAGGCCGTCGGCGAACAGCTTCGCGGTGAACTCCAGCGCGGCGGCGAAGGCCGGGTTCTCGTACTTGTGCTCCAGGCCGCCGTCGGGCTTCTTGCGCCAGATCTGCTGGCAGCCGAAGAACTGCTGGACCATGTCGAACACGGTGCCGAAGGCCCACACACCCTTGGCCGGATCGGTGAGCTTCCTCCCCAGCTCGTGCAGTTCCTCGGGGGACGTCGGGGCGGCCAGCCCGGCCTTGTCGAGCAGGTCCTTGCGATGAAACAGCGCCCAGCCGAACGGCCCGTCGGTGGGGAACGGCACCGCGGCGAGCCGGCCGCCCCACACCGAGTACTCCCAGGCCCCGGTGGGCAGCGACGCCAGGTACGGGTACGTCGCGGCGGCGTCGCCCTTGAGGTGGTCGGTGAGGTCCTCGAAGAGCGCCTTGGCGGCGTCGGAGAACCGGGCGATCTTGTCGACCTCCCAGTTCGGGATGCTGAGCAGGTCCGGTACGTCGCGGGCGCCGAGCATGGCGTTGAGCTTGTCGGCGTAGGTGGTGCCGTCCTGCAGGCTCGGGTCGACGTCGACGCCGAGCTTGGCGTTGACGGCGGCGAGGTAGGAGTTCTTGCCCAGGGTCGGCGGGGTCGGCCCCCACCAGGGGCTCATGGTGCGGATCGCCGGGCCGCCACGGCCGGGCTGTTCGGTGACCGCGTCCACGAGCTGGCGGGGGTAGGCGAGGTAGCCGTCGGGGATCGGCCCGTCGCCCGGGATGTCCGGCTTGAGCAGCTCGGCCGGCTTGTAGGTGGGCAGCACCGACCGGATGGCGTCGGCCTTGGTGGCGGTGCCCTTGCTGCCCGCCTCCTTGCTGCAGGCGGCCAGGGTGCCGCCGCCCAGGGTGGCGGCGGTGCCGAGGCCGATCAGCCGCAGCACGCTCCGGCGGTCGGTGGATACGCCCGGCAGGGACGGCTTCACGGCGCACTCCCTTCGTGGGTACGGGTTTCGTGAGGACTGGGGATCCGCATAGGATTAGTTGGGGTTCTAGCCGAACAAATTAGACGACGGTGATGCCGCCCACAAGACAGCCGGTGGTGGCGGGCCCGGGTCGGCCACGGAGGTAGGCGATGATGAGGTCCGCACCACCGGGACCGTCGGCGCAGGAAGCGGGCAGCGCGTGATCAGCATCCACACCCCACCCCGAGCCACCGACCTGGGCGATGTGCGGGTGGCCAACCGGGCCGTGGTCCTGCGGCACGTCCGCCTGCACGCCCCCTGCTCGCGGGCCGACATCGCGGCGCACACCGGCCTCAACAAGGCCACCGTCTCCAGCCTGGTCACCGAGCTGATCGACCGGCGGCTGCTGCGCGAGACCGGGCTGACCGAGAACCGGGTCGGCCGCCCGGCCACCATGCTCGTCCTCGACGGCGCGCCGTACGCCGGGCTCGGCCTGCAGATCGGCGCCGACGAGCTGGTGGTGGTCGCCGTCGACCTCGGCGGCAACCGGCTGCTCACCTGGCGGCGGGCCTTCGCCGCGCCGGCCGCCACCGCCGCGGAGACCGTGCAGGCGCTCGCCGCGCTGGCCCGCCGCGCGATCACCCGCATCGGCGGGCAGGGCCGCACCGTGCTCGGCCTCACCGTCGGCGTGCCCGGACTGGTCGACACCGACGACGCGGTGCCGCTGGCGCCCGCCCTGGGCTGGCGGGACGTGCCGCTCGCCGCCGAGCTGCGCCGCGCGCTGCGGCAGCCGGGCTTCACCGTGGCCGTCGACACCGACGCCAACCTCGCCGTGCTGGCCGAGCAGCGCCACGGCCGGTACGCCGGCACGGCCGACCTGATCCACCTGACCGGCGGGGTGGCGGTCGGCGCCGGCCTGGTCAGCGGCGGCCGGCTGCTGCGCGGTGGCCGGGGCTTCGCCGGCGAGATCGGGCACGTGCCGCTGGACCCGGCGGGGCCGGTCTGCGCGTGCGGTCGGCGCGGCTGCCTCGCCGCGCTCACCGGGGTGGACGCCGTGGTCCGCCGCCTGCTGCCCGACGCCGAGCAGGACGGGCCGGTCATCGACTACCTGCCGGAGCTCGACCGGATCCAGGCCCTGGCCCGCGGCGGTGACGACGCCGTGCTGGCCGGGCTGACCGAACTCGGCCGACAGCTCGGGCACGGCGTCTCCGTCCTGGCCAACCTGCTCGACCCGCGGGTGGTGGTGGTCGGCGGGCACTTCGCGGCCCTCGCGGAGTGGCTGCTGCCGGCCGCCCGCGCCGAGCTCGCCGCCCGCACGCTGGCCCCGGCCGAGGGCGGCTGCCGGCTGGAGGCGAGCAGCCTCGGCTCCGCCGCGACCGCGCTCGGCGGGGCGACCGCCGCACTGGCCACGGTGGAGGCGGGCCGGCTCCCGGCCGGCTGACCCGCCGAACCGCCCGGAGGTGGGCCGCTCCGACTGCCGTCGCCCCTCTTGACCGGGCGGCCCGGGGGTGCCAACCTCGGTAGCGCCGGCTCTGGCAAGGGCAGCCCGAGCGGCATCTTTTTCCGCGGTTGTCGAAGCGCTTCACCAGCGTCCGGGCCGACCACCGCTCCCGCCAGCACGCGCGCCGCCGCTCGTCGGCACGGTCGTCGAAGCGCTTCGACCCCGCCGGACGGCACCGCACGCCACGGAAGGCACCCCGCCCATGACCGACCGCACCCCCCACCGCCCGGACGACCTACTGGCCCGGCTCACCCTGCCGGAGAAGCTCGGCCTGCTGCACCAGTGGCAGGCGCCGGTGCCCCGGCTCGGCCTGCCCCCGTTCCGCACCGGCACCGAGGCGCTGCACGGCGTCGCCTGGCTCGGCCCGGCGACGGTCTTCCCGCAGGCGATCGGGCTGGCCGCGACCTGGAACCCCGAGCTGATCCGGGCGGTGGGCGCCGCCGTCGGCGACGAGGTCCGCGCCAAGCACCAGGCCGACCCGGACCGGGTGGGTCTGAACGTGTGGGCGCCCGTGGTCAACCCGCTGCGCGACCCGCGCTGGGGCCGCAACGAGGAGGGCTGGTCCGAGGACCCCTGGCTCACCGGCCGGCTGGCCACCGCGTACGCGCGAGGGCTGCGCGGCGAGCACCCGACCCGGCTGCGTACCGCGCCCACCCTCAAGCACTTCCTCGGCTACAACAACGAGACCGACCGGGCCACCACCTCCAGCGACCTGCCGCCCCGGGTGCTGCACGAGTACGAACTGCCCGCCTTCCGGGCCCCGCTCGAGGCCGGCGCCGCGGTGGCCGTGATGGCCTCCTACAACCGGGTCAACGGCATACCCGCGCACCTGAGCCCGCTCATCGAGGCCGAGCTGCGCGGCTTCGCCGACGGCGAGGTGCTGGTGGTCGGCGACGCCGGCGCGGTGGGCAACATCGCCGGCGTGCAGCGGCACCTGCCCGAGCACGTGGCGGGCTTCGCCGCCGCGCTGCGCGCCGGGATCGACAGCTTCACCGAGGACGACGCCGACTCCGGCCCCACCGTGCGGCGGCTGACCGACGCGCTGCACCGTGGCCTGATCAGCGAGTCCGACGTGGACCGCGCGGTCCGCCGCGTCCTCGGCCTGCGGTTGCGCCTGGGCGACCTCGACCCGCCCGGCGACGACCCGCACGCGGGCGTGCCGGCCGAGGTGGTGAACTGCGCGGCGCACCGGGAACTGGCCCGCGCGGCGGCCCGCCAGTCGGTGGTGCTGCTGCGCAACGACGGCCTGCTCCCCCTCTCCCCCGCCACGCCACCGCGGGTCGCGGTGCTCGGCCCGCTGGCCGACGCCGTGCACACCGACTGGTACTCCGGCACCCTGCCGTACGCGGTCAGCGCGTACGCCGGGCTGGCCGCGCGGCTGCCCGAGGTCAGCACCCACCCCGGCGCCGACCGCATCGCGCTGCGCCTCGGCCAGCGGTACGTGCGCTGCCCGGACGGGCCGGACGGTGGGCCGCTGGCGCTCGGTGACGAGCCCACCTGGTTCGACGTGTTCGACTGGGGACGCGACGTGGTGGCGCTGCGCGCGGTCGGCAACGGCCGGCACGTCGGCGCCGACGACAACGGCGTACTGGTCAACGACCGGTCCGGCCCGGGCGGCTGGGTGGTCCGGGAGACCTTCCGGTTCCAGCACCGCGCCGACGGCACCGCCCTGCTGCACCACCTGGCCACCGACCGGTACGTCACCGTCGACGCGGCGGGACGGCTCACCGTCACGGCCGACCGGGACAGCGCCGCGACGGTCGTCGCCGAACTGGTCGCCGACGGGCCCGCCGAGGCCGCCGCGCTGGCCGCCGCCGCCGACGTGGCCGTGGTCGTGCTCGGCAACCACCCGATGGTCAACGGCCGGGAGACCGAGGACCGGGCCGACCTGGCCCTGCCGGGCGGGCAGGAGGCGCTGCTGCGGGCGGTGCACGCCGCCAACCCGCGCACCGTGCTGGTGGTGACCAGCAGCTACCCGTACGCGGTGGGCTGGGCGCAGGAGCACCTGCCGGCGGTGCTGTGGTGCGCGCACGGCGGGCAGGAGCACGGCAACGGGCTGGCCGACGTGCTGCTCGGCGACGCCGACCCGGTGGGCCGGCTCACCCAGACCTGGTACGCCGACGCCGCCGACCTGCCCGACCTGCTCGACTACGACATCATCGGCGCGGACGCCACCTACCTGTACCACCGGGGTGAGCCGCTGTACCCGTTCGGGCACGGGTTGAGCTACGCCCGCTTCGACTACGCTCGGCTCCGCCCGGGCGCCGCCGCGGTGCGCGCCGGCGAGGAGGTCGAGGTGCACGTCGAGGTCACCAACACCGGCTCCCGTACCGGCACCGAGGTGGTGCAGCTCTACACCCGGCAGCGGCGCTCCCGGGTCAAGCAGCCGCTGCGGCAGTTGCGCGACGCCGCCCGGGTCACCCTCGCTCCGGGCGAGCGGGCCACCGTCACCCTGCGGCTGCGTACCGCCGAGCTGGCCTGGTGGGACGCCGACCGGCAGGCCATGGTGGTCGAGGACGCCACCCACTCGCTGCTGGTCGGCCGCTCGGCCCGGGACGTCCGGCTGGTCGGCGCGGTCACCGTGCACGGCGGCGCCGCGCCGGCCGGCGCGGTCACCGGTGACGGCCTCGGGGCGGCCCGATGAGCGGCCGCGCCGCCGGGGAGCAGGTCACCATCGCCGACGTGGCCCGGCACGCGGGCGTCGCGGCGAGCACCGTGTCGTACGTGCTCAGCGGCAAGCGGACCATCTCGGCGGGCACCCGGGACCGGGTGCTGGCCAGCGTGCGCGCCCTCGGCTACCACCCGAACGCCGGGGCCCGGGCACTGGCCAGCCGCAAGGCCAACGTGATCGCCCTGGTGCTGCCGCTGCGCACCGGGATGCAGGTGCCCGTGGTGATGCAGTTCGCCACCGCCGTGGTCACCACCGCCCGCGGCTACGACCACGACGTGCTGCTGGTGACCTCCGACGAGGGGCCCGCCGGGCTGCGCCGGATCGCCGGCAGCGCGCTGGTCGACGGGGTGCTGCTGATGGACGTCGAGCTGGAGGACTCCCGGGTGCCGCTGCTGCGGGACCTGGCGCTGCCCAGCGTGCTGATCGGCCACCCCACCGACCCGACCGGGCTGGCCTGTGTGGACCTGGACTTCCACCGGGCCGGGGAGGTCTGCGTGGAGCACCTGGCCGGCGCCGGGCACCGGCGGATCGCGTTGCTGGGCGCCCCGGGCGCCGTCTACGCGCGCGGCACCGGCTTCGCCCACCGCACCCGCGCCGGGGTGGTGGCGGCCGCCGCCCGGCTCGGCGTCGAGGCGGTCACGCTGCCGGTCGAGGAGGGCCCGGCGGCGGTCCGCCGGGACCTGGCGGAGCTGCTGGAGCGCCACCCGGACGTGTCCGCCCTGGTGGTGCAGAACGAGTCGGCGGTCGCGCCGGTCCTGGCCACCCTGCCGCTGCTGGGCCGCCGGGTGCCGCAGGACGTGTCGGTGGTGGCGATCTGCCCCGACCAGTTCGCCGAGCAGTCCGGGCTCACCTGCGTGCCGGTGCCGGCCGAGGAGGTGGGCCGGCAGGCGGTGACCCTGCTGATGCGGCGGCTGCGGGAGGAGCCCGTACCGCGGGTGACGCTGCTGGAACCGCGGCTGACCGTGCGGGACAGCACGGCCCCGGCCGGCCGGTGACGGCCGGCGCTCAGAGGTTGTCGGGCTGGCCCAGCGCCGGGTGGCGCTCGCCGGGCGTGGCGTGCCAGGCGGTCTGCTCCGGGCGCAGCGCCGTGGTGATCCGCAGCCGGGACCAGTCGTCCAGCTCCGGCAGCTGATCGGGGGCGAACCAGCCGACGGCGAGGGACTCGTCGCCGTCCGGGGTGGCGGTGCCGCCGACCGCCCGGCAGCGGAACCAGACGTTGAGGTATTCGCAGGCGTCGCCGTTGGGGTAGACGACCGGGTGGGTGGCCACCCCGGCGACCCGCTCGATCTCGATCCGGATGCCGGTCTCCTCGTGGACCTCGCGGACCAGCGCGTCGGCCGGCTGCTCGCCGGGGTCGACCGTGCCGGCCGGTACGGACCAGCGGCCGTTGTCGCCGCGTCGGGCCAGCAGCACCTGTCCGGCGTCGTCGGTCACCACGGCGCTGACGCCGTAGAGCAGGAGCAGCTCGGGTCCGATGTGCTGGCGCATCCGGGCGATGTAGGGCGACAGGGGCATGGCGGCACCCTACCGGCGGGCCTCCCGGTGCCGGGACACCATGCCGGCGGCCAGCGGCGCGCCGTCCAGGTCGCCGGCGGCGATCCGTCCGGCCACGGTACGGCGTACCAGCCGGTCGGCGAGGGCGGGCGCGTGCCGGGCCAGGGCCAGCTCGACGCGTCCCCGCCCGGTGGTGGCGACGTCGCGGGGCGCGCGGCGGGCGGTGGCGGCGTGCAGGATCGCGGCCACCACGCCCTCGACCGGTTCCGGCCGGGACACCCCGTTCAGGGACAGTCCCGCCTCGACGGTGCTGTCGTGGATCGGTGAGGCGACCATGCTCGGGTAGACGACGCTGACCCCGACGTGCGTGCCGACCTCGTGGCGCAGCGCGTCGGCGTACGCGACCAGGGCGCGCTTGCTGACCCCGTAGGCGGCGGCCAGCGGCAGCGGCAGCACGGCCATCCGGCTGGCCACGAAGACCACCCGGCCGCGGTCGGCCACCAGGGCGGGCAGTGCCGCCGCGGTGGTCCGCCAGGCGGCGAGCAGGTTGACCTCGAGCTGCTGCCGGACCACCTCGTCGGGCGGCAGCTCGGCCGGCGCGGGGCCGCCCACCCCGGCGTTGTTGACCAGCAGGTCCAGCCCGCCGAGCCGGTCGACGGCGGCGGCCACCGCCGGCGGCACGGCGGCCGGGTCGGTCAGGTCGCAGCCGAGCACCGGCACCTCGGCGTCCTGGTCCGGGTGCAGGTCGAGCCCGACCACCCGGGCGCCGGCGCCGGTCAGCGCGGCGCTCAGGTGTCGGCCGAACGTGCCCCGCGCGCCGGTGACCAGCACCCGGCGGCCGGCCAGCCCGCTCATGCCGGCACCTGCGCCCGGCGGCGCCCGGCGGCCAGTTCCCGCCCCAGCTCGGCCAGGTACGCGTCGAAGTCCACCCGCATGTGCGGGCGGCGCTGGCCCCAGCGGGCGGTGGCGGCGCGCAGTTCGGCGCGGCAGGCGGCCGCCTGCCGGTCCCGGTCCGGTGGCGTCCAGGTGCCGGCGAGCCGTCCGGCGACCAGCCGCGCCTGCGCTTCGACCAGCGGGAACGCCGAGCCGGTGGACTGCATCAACCCGACGAAGGCCAGGCCGGGGGCGTCGAGGTGGAACACGTGCCGGTACAGCGGCAGCCGGTCGGCGCCGTCGCCGAGCAGCTCGGGGGCGAGCAAGGGGATCTCCACCCGGTAGCCGGTGCACCAGACCACCAGGTCGATCTCGTCGGTGCGCCCGTCGGTGAACTCGACCCGGTTGCCGGCGAAGCGGGCGATGCCGGGGCGGGCCTCGACGTCACCGTGGGTGAGCCGGGACAGCAGCCCGTCGGAGAGGGTCGGGTGGTCCTGGAGGAAACCGTGGGCGGGGTCGGGCAGCCCGTACCGGCCGGGTCGGCCCACCGTCGCGGTGATCATCGCCTGGCTGATCCGCTGGCGCACCCGCCAGGGCAGCCGGCGGGCCAGCGCCCCGTTGAGGGTGTCCGAGGGGCGGCCCAGCAGGTACTTGGGCACCACCCAGACGCCGCGGCGCAGCGACAGCAGGGTGCGGGTGGCCGCGTACGAGGCGTCCACGGCGATGTCCATGGCGGAGTTCCCGCCGCCGACGACCAGCACCCGCCGCCCGGCGAGCTGTTCGGGTCCGCGGTAGTCGTGGCTGTGCAGTTGCTCGGCGGTGCACTCGCCCGGGTACGCCGCCGGCAGCCGGGGCACCCGGTTGTGCCCGTTGGCCACCACCACGGCCGGCACGTCGACGCGGACCGGCCCGTCCGGTCCGGTGGCGTGCACGGTCCAGCCGCCGTCGACCCGCTCGACCCGGTGCACGGTGTGCCGCAGCCGCACCGCCTCGCGCAGCCCGAACCGGTCGGCGTAGTCGGCCAGGTAGCCGGCGACCCGGCGGTGGTCGGGGTAGTCGGGCCAGTGCGCGGGCATCGGGTGGTCGGCGAACTCGGTGCGGCCCCGGCTGGTGTTCAGGTGCAGCGTCCGGTACGCGGGCGAGTCGGGCGCGCCGTACACCCAGAGGCCGCCGACGGTGTCGGCGCTGTCGAACGCGACGGCCGGTACCCCGGCGTCGGCGAGGGCCTTGAGGGTGGCCAGCCCGGCCGCGCCGGCGCCGACCACCGCGACCGTGGGTGCTGCCGTCATGCCCGCCTCCTTAATCCAACGCCCGATGGATAATCCCCGGCGCGGCGACCGGCGTCAAGGGGTGGCCGGCGGGTACAGCCCGTCGAGCAGGCGGTGCACGAACGCCCGGAACTCCCGCCGCTCCCGGGCCCCGGAGCCACCGCCGGCGGCGAGCGCCACCACGTGCCCGTGCACCGCCCAGACCAGGCTGCGCACCGTGACGTGCGGGGTGGGCTCGACCAGCGCCCCGCCGGCCGCCGCCGCGGCCAGCAGCCGCTCGACCAGCGTGTAGAGCGGCTCGGCGTAGCGCTGGTCCAGCTCGGCGTGCCGCTGCGGCTCCAGCCAGCGGCGCAGCCACAGCGCGGTGGTCTCCGGCCGGTCCTCCAGGAAGTCCACGAACACGTCCACCAGGTCGTGCAGGGCCCGCAGCGCCCGGGCCGGCCCGGCGGCCAGAGCGGCCCGGGCCCGCTCGCCGGCGGCCTCGACGACCTGCCGCTCGGCGGCGAAGACGCGGGCGAAGCAGGCGTCGTAGAGCTGTCCCTTCGTACCGGTGTGGTGGGCGACCGTGGCCACGTCGACGCCCGCCGCGGCGGCGACGTCGCGCAGGCTGACCGCGTCGAAGCCGCGCTCGGCGAAGAGCGCGGTGGCGGCGGCGAGCACCAGGTCGCGGGTGGGTCGCTGGTCGTCGCGGCGCGGCCGGCCCGGCCGCCGTCGGGGCATGGTCATCCCGCCATTGTTCCCCCTACAATCCATCATCCGTTGGATTGGGTGGGGCGTGTGCCCGGGGAGGACACCGACATGACCGGGCTCGACCAGCGGCACGCCGCCGCGACCCTGCCCCGCGGGCCGCTCGCCGGCTTCGCCACCGGCTCGCTCGGCATGGGCGTCTGGCTCACCGTACCCGGCCTGCTGCTGCTCTACTTCCTCACCGACATCCTCGGGGTGGCCCCGTGGCTGGCCGGGCTGACCCTGCTGCTGCCCAAGATCGCCGACGTGCTGCTGCACCCGTGGATCGGGCACCGCTGCGACGTCGAGCAGGCCCGCCGCGGCCACCGGCGACGCCTGCTGCTGGCCGGCTGCGCACTGCCGCTGGCCTTCGCCGCGCTCTTCGCGGTGCCCGGCGGCCTCACCGGCGCGCCCGCCGCGGCCTGGGTGGCGGTGCTGTTCATCGCCGGCAACCTGCTGTTCGCCGCCTACCAGGTGCCCTATCTGGCCACCCCGGCGGACCTGCGGATCGGCTACCACGAACGCACCCGGCTGATGGCCTTCCGGATGGTGGTGCTCACCGTCGGCATCCTCGCCTCCGGGCTGCTGGCGCCGCTGCTGACCGGCGGGGACACCGCCAGCCGCGCCGGCTACCTGCGGATGGGGGTGGTGCTGGCGGCCGGGATGCTGGTCGCCATGCTGGTCGGCGTCGGCGGGATCGGCCGGCTGCGGCGCACCGCCGCGGCCCCGGCCGCCCCGCACGCGCCCGGCGGCTGGCCGGCGCTGGCGGCGAGCCTGCGCGACCGGCAGTTCCGCTGGCTGGTCGCCGCCTACCTGGCCATGTCCACCACCACCCACCTGGTGCTCGCCGGGACGCCCTACTACGCCGAGTACGAGCTGGGCCGCCCGACCCTGACCACGGTGCTGATGGCCGCGTTCCTGGCGCCCGCGCTGCTGGTCACCCCCGCCTGGCTCGTGGTGGCCGGCCGGATCGGCAAGCAGCGGGCGTTGCTGGCCGCGCAGTCGGTCTTCGCGGTCGGCTCGCTGGTGCTCGCCGTCGGCCGGCCGGCCGGGCTGCCCGTGCTGGTCGCCGTGGTGGCGGTGCTCGGGGTGGCCTTCGCCGGCATGCAACTGCTGCCGTTCTCGATGCTGCCCGACGTGATCCGGGCCGCCGGCGGCGACCGGGCCGGCACGTACACCGGGGTGTGGACGGCCGTCGACGCCACCGGCGGCGCCCTCGGCGCGTACGCCTACGCGCTCTGCCTGGCCGCCGGCGGGTTCGTCGCCTCCACCGCCGGGCAGACGGTGATCCAGTCGCCGGCCGCGCTGGCCGCCATCCGGTACGGCTTCGGCCTGCTGCCCGCCGCGCTGATGGTGCTGGCGGTGCTGCTGCAACGCCGCTACACACTGGACTCGGCGGCCCGCGCCGACGCCGACCGGACGGCACACGCCGACGCCGGCGCGGCGGCCGCCGGCTGACCGGGCGGCACCCGCGCACCGCCGCGACGGCCCGGGACAACTAGACTTCGCCGCCGATGGACGCCCAGCCCGCCCCCGAGACCCGTCCCTGCGCCCACTGCGGACGGGAGGTGCCGCAGCGCCCCGGCGCCGGCCGGCCGTTCCGCTACTGCCGGGACAACGACGGTGCCTGCCAGCGGGCCTCGCGCAACTCGCGGATGCGCCACCGCAACGCCCCGGGCCTGCCCGGGCAGGTGGCCCGCACCTGGGAGGCGGTGGACCGGCTCGACCAGATCGTGGCGACGCTCACCGAGGCGCTGCACGCCGAACTCTCCCCCGCCGGCGTGGAGCGGCAGCTCGCCGAGGTCCGCGCCGAGACCGCCGCCCAGGTCGCCGCCGCGCACACCGAACGCGACGAGGCCCGCCGCGACGCCGAGGACGCCGCCGCGAGCGCCGCCCGGACCCGGCAGGACGCCCAGACGGCCCGCGCCGAGCGCGACGCCGCCGCCGAGCGGGCCGAGCGCGCGGAGGCGTCGGCCACCGCGGCCGTCGACCGGGCGGCCCGCGCCGAGGCCGCCCGGGACGAGGCCCGCGCCGAGGCCGGTGCCGCGCAGGCGCTGCGGGCGCAGGCCGAGCGGGACCGGGACGCGGCCCGCCACGAGCTGCGTACCGGGCGGGCGGAACTGGAGGGCGAGCGCCGGCGCGCCGCCGACCTGACCGCCGAGCGGGACGCCGCCCGCGGCGACGCCGAACGGGCCACCCGCTCGGCCGCCGAGGCCGTGGAGCGCGCCGAGCGGTGGCGGGCCGAGGCCGACCGGGCCCGCGACCACGCCGAGGCCGCCCGGACGGCGGCCGAGCAGGCCCGCGCGGAGGCCGCCGGGGCCCGGCGGGCCGGCGCGGAGGCCCGAACCGCGCGGGACCGGGCCGAGGCCGACCGCGCGGCCGCGGTCGCCGCCGTCGCCGCCACCCGCGAGGAGTTGGCGGCACGCGCCGCTGAGCGGGACACGCTCGCCGCCGACCTGACCGCCGCGCGGCAGGCCACCGCCACCGTCGAGGCCCGGCTGGCCGAGCTGACGGTACGGCTGACCGCCGCCGAAGCCGACCGCGACGCCGCCCAGCGGCGGGCCGCGCAGCTCGCCGACCAGGTCAGCGACCTGGCCACCGCCCTGGCCCGGCTCGGCTCCCACCCCAGCGGGCCCACCTAGGCCGGTGGCCGGGCATCGGCGGGACCACCGCCTCGGGGGCGCCGACGGGGTGGCTGCGGCCCCCGCCGTCGACGGCTCAACCCGCGGGACTGCGCTGCTCGTGTTCGACGATCGTGATGATGCCGCTCGGCTGGTTGAGCGCCGCGACGGTGCGTGCGGCGGCGGCGTCGACGTGAATGCGCGGGGCACCCGGCGGCGCGTCGGGGTAGAAGGTGCCGGGGCCGTAGAACTGGCCGTAGCGCAACACGACCCCGCCGAAACCGAGGACGGCGTCCTCCAGGGTCTGCACGGCGGCGGCGCCGTCCCCGGGCGGTAGCGCCCAGGCGATGCTCTGGGCGAGAAGCCGGGAACACCCGCTCGCGATCGCCGCGTCGATGAGGTTGCGCGTCCCCTCGACCCGGATACGGGCGTTTCCGGCGCGTCGGGCCGGCAACTCCTCGGCGGTGTCGGGCAGATCCGTGAGCTCGTGCAGCAGCAGGTCGGGCCGGAACCTCTCGACAGCGGACGTGAGGGCACCGGCGTCGTACACGTCGCACACGACCGGTTCGGCGCCGAGGGACCGGACCAGCTCGGCCTTCCCGGGGGTGCGGGTCATCCCGGCGACGGTGTGTCCGGCCCGCGTGAGCAGGGGCAGAATGCGGGCGCCGAGCACGCCGGTCGCACCGGCGACGAAGACCCGTACGGGCGGGACCGCCGCGGTGAGATCAGCGGGCCGGTCGGCGATCCTGCCGCGTGGTGCGTCCTGCATGCACCAGAACCTACTCGTGCGCCCGGCTCAGGAGATGCCCCGGCACCGGCCACTACCTGGGACGGGGCAGCGCCAGCAGCCGATCCCGGAGGATGATCAAGGCGTGGGCAAGACGTATGAGCGAATCGACGGCCGGCTGCGGACCTTCATCGAGGCGCAGCCGATGTTCTTCACCGCCACCGCCCCGCTCGCCGGCGACGGCACGGTCAACCTCTCCCCCAAGGGCCTGCGCGGCTGCTTCGCGGTCCTCGACGAGCACACCGTCGCCTACCTGGACTTCGCCGGCAGCAACGCCGAGACCATCGCGCACCTGCGGGAGAACGGCCGGATCACGCTGATGTGGTGCGCGTTCGACGGCCCGCCGAACATCGTGCGGGTGCACGGGCGCGGCGAGCCGGTGTTCCGCGACGATCCCCGCTGGCCGGCGCTGCTGGCGCACTTCGCCATCGACCCGAGCGAGCACGGCCTGCGGGCGATCATCCTGGTGCGCGCCGAGCTGATCCGCGACACCTGCGGGTACGCGGTGCCGCTGATGACCTACCAGGCCGACCGGGACCTGCACGGGCGGCGCTTCGCCCGGGAGGACGACGCGTCGCTGAGCGCCTACTTCGCCGGCAAGGAGCACGTGGCGAGCAGCATCGACGGGCTGCCCGGCCTGCCGCTGCCGCTGCCGCCGGCCCCGGCCGCCTGATGGCCGCACCGGTCAGTGGATGCCGGCCATCAGGCCGCGGATCTGCCGGGTGAACATCACCGCGGCCAGCCCCAGCACGACCGACGCCAGCCCGAAGGTCAGGAAGTACGTCGGCTCGGACCAGCTCTGCGCCAGCCGGGCCACCTGTCCCCCGATCGCGTCGCCGACGGCGGTGGCCAGGAACCACAGGCCCAGCATCTGGCTGGCGTACTTGACCGGGGCCAGCTTGGTGGTGGCGGACAGGCCGACCGGGCTCAGCGACAGCTCGCCGGCGACCTGGATGGCGTAGACGGCGACCAGCCACCACGGGGAGACCAGGTCGCCGCCGACGGCGGCCTGCGCGGCGGCGGCCATGAGCACGAACGACAGGCCGTTGAGCACCAGGCCGACGGCGAACTTCATCGGCGTGGACACCCGGTGGCCGAGCTTGAGCCAGAGCCAGGCGGCCAGCGGCGCACCGATGATGATCAGGATCGGGTTGACCGACTGCAGCCACGAGGCCGGGAAGGTGAAGCCGCTCACGTTCCGGTCGGTCCGGTCCGCGGCGAAGATGTTCAGCACCGATCCGGCCTGGTCGTAGATCAGCCAGAACGCGGCGGCGAAGACGAACAGCCACAGGTACGCCTTCATCCGGCTGCGCTCGGTCCTGCTGATCTCCCGGTCGGTCAGGATCCGGGCGAAGTACGCGATGGTCACCAGCACGGTGACCAGGGTGAGCAGGTTGACCACGGTGTCGACGGTGAACAGCCCGATCAGCGCGAGCACGGCGAGGACGACCAGCACCGCGACGGTGACCACCGCGATGCGGGTCAGCGCCCGCCGCCGGTCCGCGCCAAGCAGCGGGTCGGCCGGCCGGGCGCCGGCGTCGCCGAGGTTGCGCCGGCCCAGCACGTACTGGATGACGCCGAAGGTCATCCCGATGGCCGCCGCGCCGAAGCCCAGATGCCAGTTGATCTTCTCGCCGAGGAAGCCGGTGATCAGCGGGGCGATGAACGCGCCCAGGTTGATGCCCATGTAGAAGATCGAGAAGCCGGCGTCGCGGCGCGGGGAGTCCCGGTCGTACAGGTCGCCGACCATGGTCGAGATGTTCGGCTTGAGCAGGCCGGTGCCGAGCACGATCAGCGCCATGCCGGCGAACACGCTCCACCGGGTGGGCACGGCCATCACGTAGTGGCCGGCGGCGATGACCACGCCGCCCCAGAGCACGCTGCGCCGGGCCCCCAGCAGCCGGTCGGCGATCCAGCCGCCGGGCAGCGCCATCAGGTACACCATCGCGTTGTAGGTGCCGTAGACGGCGTTGGCGGTGGACTCGCTGATCCCCAGGCCCTCGTCGGCGACCGACGCGGTCAGATACAGCACCAGGATGGCCCGCATGCCGTAGAAGCTGAACCGCTCCCACATCTCGGTGAGGAACAAGGTCGACAACGCCCGGGGGTGGCCGAAGAAGGTCTTTCCCCCGGGCGGTCGGGCCTCGATCGGCGCGTCACTGCTCATCGTCACCTCCGCACCCGTCCAGGCGGTTAACATCCCCGTTGGCAGTCGAATCACTCCACCTATTCGCCCGGCCGGGGACGAGCCCGCCGGGCCGCCGTTCTGTCCGGCTACCCTTGCAGGGTTCCGACCCGCGCGGACCTTGCCCGCGTGGGCGGGAATGGCCCGGCGGAGACGGACCGTTACACCGAGAAGACCAGCACCACGAGCGAGGGGAAGTCGATCATGGGCGAGCGCATGCTGCGCGGGAGCCGCCTGGGCGCGGTCAGCTACGAATCCGACCGCAACACGGAGCTCGCGCCGCGTCAGACCCGCGAGTACCTCTGCGCCAAGGGCCACCAGTTCGAGGTGCCGTTCGCCGTCGACGCCGAGGTCCCGACGACCTGGGAGTGCAAGTTCGACGGCAGCGTCGCCCGGCTGGTCGACGGCAGCGAGCCGGAGCAGAAGAAGGCCAAGCCGCCGCGTACCCACTGGGACATGCTGCTGGAGCGGCGTTCGATCGCCGAACTGGAAGACATCCTGGCCGAGCGGCTGCAGGAGGTTCGCACCCGCCGCGGCCGCGCCTGAGCGCACCGGTCAACCGAAACGCCCCCGGGGATCCCCCGGGGGCGTTTCGTCATGTCCGTACCGGTGTCAGGACCGGCCGGGCTCGATGATCTCGCCCTCGATGGCCCGGCCCGGCTCCACCGGCTGTGCCACGCCCGGCACCGCACCGCCCGGCTGCCCCGCCGCGGGCGGCGGCGGCCCGGCGTCCGACGGCGGGGCGTCGCGGCGCACCCGCACCCGGCGCGGGCCGAACAGGTCACCGGCGACCACCGACGACACCCGGCGCTCCGCGGCGCGCTGCGCCCCGCCCCGGGCCAGCCGCCGCAGCGGCGGCACCAGCAACAGCAACCCCACCACGCCGCTGACCAGGCCGGGCAGCGCCAGCAGCAGCGCACCGACCAGGCCCACCAGACCGTCGGTGACCTGCTGGCCGGGCGGCTGCCGGGACTCCACGGCGGCCCGGAAGCCCCGCCACGCCCGCATCCCCTCGCGACGCAGCAGCACCAGGCCCAGCAGCGACGCCGCGAACACCAGCAGCACCGCGGCGCCGAAACCCACCGCCCGGCCCACCAGGATGAACACGGTCAACTCCAGCACCGCGAGCAGCAGCAGGGCCGGTGGTACGTACCTCAGTCCTCGGCGCATCTCACCTCATCAGCCGGCGGTGTCCTCACGCCCCTCCAGCATGACACGCCGGCGGGTCACGGCCACCGGGCCAGCGCGGCGGGACGGCGACGCGCCACGACCCGCCGGTCCCGCAGCGCCCAACTGGTGATCCGCCACAGCGCCTCGACCACGATCAGCGGGCTCATCTTGCTGTCGCCGTGCTCCCGCTCGGCGAAGGTGATCGGCACCTCGACGATGCGCGCCCCGGCCCGGTGCGCCAGCCGGGACAGCTCCACCTGGAACGCGTACCCCTGGGAGCGCACCGACGCCAGGTCGATGGCGTCCAGCGCGCTCGACCGGTACACCCGGTAGCCGCCGGTGGCGTCGGAGACGGGCATGCCCAGCGCCAGCCGCGCGTACAGGTTGCCGCAGCGCGACAGCAGCAGCCGCCGCAGCGGCCAGTTCACCACCTGCGCGCCCCGGGTCCACCGCGAACCGATCACCACGTCGGCGTTACGGGCGGCCGCCAGCAGCGCCGGAAGGTCCTCCGGGGCGTGCGAGCCGTCGGCGTCCATCTCCACCACGGCGTCGTAGCCGCGCCGGCGGGCCCAGGCGAACCCGGCCAGGTACGCCGCGCCCAGCCCTTCCTTGCCCTGGCGGTGCAGCACGTGCACCTGCGGGTCGCCGCCGGCCAGCGCGTCGGCGATCGCCCCGGTGCCGTCCGGGCTGTTGTCGTCGGCGACGAGGATGTCCACCGCCGGGGCGGCCGCCCGGATCCGCGTCACGATCCGGCTGACGTTGTCGGCCTCGTTGTAGGTGGGGACGACCACCAGCACCCGCCCCACCCCGGGATGGCCGGCCGTCCGCCTGTCGGCTGCCACGCCCACCGTCGTACCGCCTCCCCGCCGGCGTACCGGCACCGTCGTCCTACCCGGGGGCGACCTCCCGGCGGCGGCGCAGCACGGCCGCGCCGGCCAGGGCCGCGACGGCGAGCGCCGCGAGGGCCACCTCCGGCCACACCCCCGCCCGGGTGGCCGGGGTGGAACCGTCACCGAGCCGCATCTGCCGCACCACCACCTCGGCGGTGTTGAACCCGGTCGCCCCGTCTACCCGCCCGTCGGGGGAAACGAACCCGGACACCCCGACCGTGGAGGCCATCAGGGCGGCCCGGCCGTGCTCGACGGCACGCAACCGCACCATGGCCAGTTGCTGGCGGGCCTCCGCCACGTCGAAGGTGGCGTTGTTGGTCTGCACCACGAGCAGTTGCCCGCCGCCGGTGACGGTGTCCCGGACCAGGCCGTCGTAGGCGACCTCGAAGCAGATCACGTCGCCGAGGGTGACCGCGCCGGCGTCCAGGACCCCGGCGCGCTCCCCGGGGACGAAGTCGGAGCGGACCCGGTCGACCTCGGCGCTGACCATCCGGGCGATGCGGCGCAGCGGGATGTACTCGGCGAACGGCACCGGGTGGCGTTTGGTGTAGAGCTGGTCCAGGTCGGCGCCGCTGCCGGGGCGCCACAGCAGGCCGGCGTTGCGGACCTGCCCTTCGCCGGGTCCGAGCAGCACCGCGCCGACCAGGATCGGCGCGCCGACCGCGTCGGCGGCCTGGGAGATCCGCGCCCCGGCGTCGGGGTTGCGCAGCGGGTCGATGTCGCTGGAGTTCTCCGGCCACACCACCAGGTCGGGGCGGGCCCGGGTGCCGGCGGTGACCTCGGCGGCCAGTTTCAGGGTGGCGTCGACGTGGTTGTTTAGCACCGCCTGCCGCTGGGCGTTGAAGTCCAGCCCCAGGCGGGGCACGTTGCCCTGCACGATGGCCACCGTGACGGTGTCCCCGCCGCCGCGTACCCCGGTGGGCACGCCGCCGGCGGCGGCCAGCAGCGTGGCGAGCGCGGCGGCCAGGGCGGCCACCGGCCGCCACTGTCCGGCGGGGCGCCGCCAGTCCCGCCAGGCGGCGGTGAGCAGCAGCCCACCGGTGAACGCCACGGCGAAGGTGACCAGCGGGGCGCCGCCCAGGGCGGCCAGCCGCAGCAGCGGGGAGGTGTCCTGGCTGAACGCCAGCCGCCCCCACGGGAAGCCGCCGAACGGGGTGCGGTCGCGCAGCGCCTCCTGCCCCACCCAGAGCAGCCCGGTCAGCGCCGGCCAGCCCCAGCGCCACCGGTCGGCCAGCGGCGACGCCCAGGCTCCGGCCGCGCCGAGCAGCGCCAGGTAGCCCGCCTGCAACAGCGACAACAGCAGCCACGGCAGGTAGCCGGTGTGCAGGTTGGTCCACTCCAGCAGCGGCGCGAACAGCGTCACCCCGGCCAGGAAACCCAGCCCGGCGCCGGCGCGCAGCCGCCGCCGGTGCGTCGCGGCGGCCAGCAGCGCCACCCCGACCGGCGCGAGCGCCCATTTGCCGTACGGGGGGAACGCGGCCAGCAGCGCCACGCCGGCCGCGAGGGCCATCGGCAGGGCCGCGGCCAGCGGCAGCGGGCGCGGGTCCGCGCCGTCGCGTGCCCCGGCGGTGGCACGGGGCTGTTCCCGGTCGAGCGTCGTCACCGGCACCTCACCACGATCACGCGCCGAAGGCTACCCGGCCGGTCGGCGCGTCCGCCCGCGGTGGGCTGGTGGGGCCCGGGCGGGTGCCGCGCGGGCCGCCGGTGGGTGGGCCGCCAGGGTCGCTGAAGGGCGCGGCGGGTGGCGCGGCGGCGGGTCCGGGAGCGGGTCAGCGGTTCAGGTAGGCGCCGAGGCCGCCGAGGTCCTCGTTGGCGATGAAGACCGAGCGCACGTTGATGATGGCTTCCTCGACGTGGATGGGGCAGCCCCACGCCGAGTCGCCCCACGAGTCGGCGATCTTGATTTCGGCCGGTGCGGTGCAGCCGGCGGCGCCGCCGAGCTGGCACTGCTCGGGGCGGGGCCGGGCGGCCTGCGCGGCGGCGGCGGCGCGCATCCGCGCGGTGAGTTCCGCGGCGGCGGCGGCCCGCTGCTCGGCCTCGGCGCGCAGCTCCCGCTCGGCGCGTACCACCCTGGCCAGTTCGTCGTGGGCGGCTCGGGCCCGGGCGTCGGCGGCCGCCTTCGCCTGTTCGATGTGGTGGCGTTCGATGGCCAGCGCCGCGGTGCCGGCGAAGACCCGGGCGAGGGCGAGGTCCGCGTCCTGCGGCACCCGGGGGGTGCGGTGGTACATGGCGAAGGTGCCCAGCAGGCTGCCGTCGCGGGCCAGGATCGGCGTCGACCAGCAGGCCGCCACCCCGGCCTGCTGCGCCAGGTCCCGGAAGTCGTCCCAGAACGGGTCGGTGGCGATGTCGGTGACGATGACCGGTTCCCGGCGGTGCGCCGCGGTGCCGCAGGAGCCGACGCCCTCGCCGGTGGCGATGCCGTCGATGGCCTCGTTGTAGAAGTCGGGCAGGCTGGGCGCGGCGCCGTGGCGCAGGTGCCGGCCGTCGGGGTCGGCCAGCAGCACCGAGACGAGCACCTGGTGCGGGGCGAGCTTCTCGATGCAGCGGGCCATGCCGTCGAGCACCTCGGCCAGCGGCGCCTGCCGGGCGATCTGCTCCACCAGGGCGCGGTGCTCGGCCATCAGCCGTTGGGCCTGCTTGACCTGGGTGGTCTCCACGCCGATCACCCGGATCCCGGAGACCGTGCCGTCGGCGGCGCGGCGCGGCTCGTAGGTGAAGTCGAAGTACGCCTCGCGGGCGCGTAGGCCGGAGCCGAGCACGACCCGGACGTCCCGGCCGGTGTAGGGCTCGCCGGTGCGGTAGACCTCGTCCAGCAGCGCGATGAAGCCCTGATCGGACAGTTCGGGCATCAGTTCGGCGAGGGCGACTCCGGTGCGGGCCCGCTCCTCGCCGATCGTGGCGAAGAACGCCGGGTTCGCGGTCTCCACCCGGTGCGTCGGCCCGGCCAGCGACGCGAACACGGCGGTGGACTGCCCGAACAGGGCCCGCAGATCCTCCTCGGCCCCGTGCCGGGCAGCGGCCGGATCCGCGGCGGCACGCCGCTGGCCTGACACCGCCGCCATGCTGTCCTCTGCCTCTCGTCGCCGACTGACCGGGGGCCGGCGACCGCGTTGTGGATCGAGACCCCGGTGATGCGGATGAGGGTAACGGATGAACCGGGCCCACCGCACAACTCGCCCCGGCGCCGGCTCGAGCCCCGCGAACCGACCGGTCAGGTCGGCTGGACCTGGTCGAAGACGGCGAGGGCGTCGGCGGGGTCCGGGCTCACCAGGCGTTCCAGGCCGGCCGCCGTGATCTGCGCCCACCCGCCGGCCCGCGCGCACATCTGTTCCTCGAAGGCGCGCACCACCTCGTCGAGGTCCGCGGGGTCGGCGGCGATGGCCTCGGCGAGTTCGGCGCCCTCCAGCATCGCCAGGTTCGCGCCCACCCCCAGCGGGGGCATCAGGTGGGCGGCGTCGCCCAGCAGCGTCACCCCGGGCACGTGCGGCCAGGTGTGGCCCACGGGCAGGACGTAGAGGGGCCGGTGCGCGAACGCGGTGCCGTGGCGGAGCAGGTCGAGGGCGGGCGCGGCCCAGCCGGGGAACAGCGCCGTCAGGTGCGACCGCACGGCCTCGACGTCGGCCAGGTCCAGGTCGGTGTGCCAGTCCAGCGGCGCGCGGAACCGGGCGTACACCTTGACGTGGCCGCCGCTGTTGCGCTGGGCGACCAGCGACCGGTTCACCCCGTACACGGCCACCGAGCCGTCGCCGATCAGCCGGGCCAGCTCCGGGTGGCGGGTGTCGACGTCGTCGAGGGAGGTCTCGACGGAGGTGACGCCGGTGTAGTGCGGGGTCGCCGGGGAGACCGCCGGGCGGGTCCGGGACCAGGCGCCGTCCGCGCCGACGACGAGGTCGAACGTCTCGGCTCGCCCGTCGGCGACGTGGACCAGGACGCCGTCCGGTGTCCCCGGCACGACCCGCGTGACGGCCCGCCCCCACTGGACGTCGAGGGGGCCGAGCAGCAGGTCCCGCAGCTGCCCGCGGTCGATTTCGGGATTGGCCCGCTCGTCGGGGCCGGGTCGCCAGTCGCGCAGCACGGTCCCGTCCGGGTCCAGGATGCGCATGGCCTGCCCCTCGGGACGCGCCAGGGCCTGGAACTCGGCCAGCAGCCCCGCCTTGTCCAGCGCCCGCTGGCCCAGCCCTTCGTGCAGGTCCAGGGTGCCGCCCGGCGGGCGGGCGTCGGGGGCGGGGTCGCGTTCGAGGACGGTGACGGGGTGGCCGTGGCGGTGCAGGACCCGGGCGAAGGTGAGGCCGGCGGGACCGCAACCCACCACGGCGATACGGTGTCTCATGCCGATACACTGTATTGGCTGGGTTGGGGTGCGGCCAAGAAGAGGGGTGACCGTGACTGTCTGGGACCGGCCGGAGCCGCCGACTCCCCCCGTGCCGCTGGACCGGCAGCGGATCGTCGCCGCCGCCGTCGCGCTGGCCGACGAGGGCGGCCTCGCGGCGGTGTCGGTGCGCAAGGTCGCCGCCCGGCTCAACGCCGGCCCGATGCGCCTGTACGGGCACATCGCCACCAAGCAGGAGTTGTTCGACCTCATGCTCGACGAGGTCCAGGCCGAGATCCTCCCCGAGGAGCAGCCCGGTGACTGGCGGGAGGCGCTGTCCGTGCTGGCCCACCGCACCCGGCAGGCCGCGCTGCGCCACCACTGGCTGGCCGACCTGCTCGGCGGCCGCCCGGCCCTGGGCCCGCACGGCCTCGCCGTGACCGAGGCCACCCTGGCCGCCCTCGACGGCCTGGCCGACATCGACACCGTGCTGCGCGCCGTGGAGACGGTGGCCGCCTACTTCACCGGCGCGATCCGGCGCGAGATCGCGAACCTGCGGGCCGAGCGGGCCACCGGTCTGTCCGAACGCGACTGGCAGCGCGCCCACGGCCCGCACGTGACGAGAATGTTGGCCACCGGCCGCTACCCGACCCTGAGCAAGGCCGTGCACGACGGCACGGACGTCGCCCCCGACGTGTCCTTCGCGACCGGTTTGGACTGGGTCCTCGACGCCGTGGCCGCCAAACTCACCGGCCCACCGGCGTGACCGTCACCCCGCTGCCGGCCGGGCAGCGCCCGCAACGGCGGGCCGGAACGGAAATCGGGGCGCGGCTCGCGCCGCGCCCCGATGCTCCCAGGCCCTTCCCGGCCGGTGGGGCGAGGAAAAGCGACGGCGACCTTCGGACCGACCCGACGTGGACTGGCTGCCCCCGCCTGGCCGTTGTCTACTGGCCGTGCCGCTCATCCTGCCCGTACACCGGTAACCGCGGCCGGTCCGCGCCGCCCCGCCGACCCCCGCCCGCTGGACCTGGCCGCCGCAACCTTCCGGTCACTCGGCCAGCAGGCGAAGGGACGAAGCGAACAACAGCCGCTTCCCGTAGTAGGACTCAAAGACGGTACGGCGTCGACCCCCGCCGCTGTCAACCCACCCGGGCCTGTCGTGTGTTGCACCACGGCGTGTCGCGTCGGCGCGTCTCGATGCGTGGCCGCGCCGGCGGCTCAGCCGCCGAGGTGACGGTGCAGCAACGCCGCCGCCGCCCGCGGATGATCCGCCGCGAGCAGCCCCCCGGCGGCCAGCACGTAGTCGACGTCGACGACCGGGCGGGCGGCGCGCGGCAGCGGCCACCCGCCGGCGTGGTCGGCGAGCACCGCGGCCAGCACACCGGCGGCGTCCCCCGGGTCGGCGTGCCGCAGCACCCCGCCCGAACCCACCATCAGCCGCACGTCCCGCAGGTCCCGACCGGCGCGTTCCCCGGTGGCGGCGCCCCGGGCGTGCCGGCGCACCGCCACGGTCGCGGCCAGCGCGGCGATGCGCCGCTCCGCGGCCCGCTCGGCCGCGTCGGCGGGCAGGAAGCCCGGATCCGCGGCCCGCACCGCCGCCGCGGCCGCCAACCCGTCCTGCTCGCCCGGCGTCAGCAGGCGCTCCTCGGCGGCGGCGCGGACCACCCCGGGGGCGCTCCACCGCATGCCGAGATCGCCCTCCACGGTGCGGGCCCGCCACAGCGTGCCCGCCACCTCCTGGCCGGGGCCGCTGTC
The DNA here is from genome assembly GCF_044465125.1 of Micromonospora sp. NPDC049836. NCBI lineage: Bacteria > Bacillati > Actinomycetota > Actinomycetes > Micromonosporales > Micromonosporaceae > Micromonospora > Micromonospora sp. NPDC049836. Next base: position 231,987 of record NZ_JBITLH010000004.1, on the reverse strand, counting down.
CCGCTCGTCGGGGGTCAGCACCGAGTACACGTCGGTGGTCGCCCCACCGACGTCCACCACGGCCAGGTCACCACCGAGCGCGTCGGCCAGCACCTCCACCCCGGTGAGCACCGCGTCCGGGGTGGCGGCCCGCACCAGGCGGGCGAACCGTGCACCCCGGGACAGCTTCTTGCCGCCGATGACGTGCCGCAGGAACACCTCCCGGATCGCCGCCCGGGCCGGCGCCGGGGCCAGCACTCCGATGCGGGGCAACACGTTGTCCGCGACCGTGACCGGCACCCCCGCCGCCGCCAGCAGCGCCCGCAGCCCGTCGCGGGCGTCGGCGTTGCCGGCGAGCACCACCGGCACCCGGAACCGGGCCCGGGCCAACCGGGTGGCGTTGTGCGTCAGCGTCTCCGCGTCACCGCCGTCGGTGCCCCCGACCAGCAGCACCACGTCCGGGCGGGCGGCGCGCAGCCCGGCCAGCTCGGCCCGCCCGAGCCGCCCACCGGCCACATGCACCACGTTCGCCCCCGCCGACAGGCCCACCCGCCGGCCCGCCTGCGCGGTGACCAGCGGCTCGTAGCCCACCACCGCCAGGCGCAGGCCACCGCCGGCCGACGAGCAGACGTACCACGGCACGTCGCGCACACCCAGCCCGGCGGTGGCCGCCGCGACGGCGGCGTCGAGGCCGTGCAGCACGTCGCTGCCCACCGTCGTCGGCGCCGACGCCGCCGCGACCAGCCGGCCGCCGTCGAGGTCCACCACCGCGGCCTTGGTGTACGTCGACCCGACGTCGGCGCAGACCGCGACGTTCACGCCGCCGGCGGCACGACCACCGTGCCGGTCGCGGTGACCGCCACGATCGGCTCCGCCAGCACCTGCGCGGCCGACTCACCCCGCTCCGGTCGGCCCCGGCACACCACCCGCGCCTCGAAGTCCAGGGTGCGGCTACGCGTGCCGACCCGGGTGACCGTGGCCACCACCTCCAGCACGTCCCCGGCCTTCATCGGCGCCCGGAACTGCACGTCCGAATAGGAGGCGAACAACCCCTCGTCGCCGTCGGTACGGATACACACCTCCGTGGCCACATCCCCGAACAGACCCAACGCGTACGCCCCGTCGACCAGGTTGCCCGCGTAGTGGGCGTGCGAGTACGGCACATACCGTCGATGGGTGACCGTCACACCCAGCCGCGCGTCGCTCATGCTCTCGCCTTCTTCTCCGTGATCAGCGCATGGACCAGATACGACGCCACCTCACCCGGCGTGGTGCCCCGACCGAAGATCCGGTCCACCCCCAGCTCCCCGGTCATCGACTCGTCGAAACGCGGCCCACCCACGATCAGCAGGGGCCGCCGCCCGGCCGGCATCGCCTCCCGGAACGCCGCCGACATCTCCCGGGTGTTGTGCAGGTGCGCGTCGCGCTGGGTGACCACCTGCGACACCAGCACCGCGTCGGCCCGCTCCCGCCGCGCCGCCTCCACCAACTCCGGCACACTCACCTGCGCGCCCAGGTTCGTCACCTTCAACTCCCGGTAGTACTCCAGGCCCTTCTCCCCGGCGATGCCCTTGACGTTGAGGATCGCGTCGATGCCGACGGTGTGCGCGTCGGTGCCGATGCACGCCCCCACCACCGACAACTTGCGCCGCAGCCGCTGCTTCACCACCGCGTTGACCTCCTTGGCCGACAGCAGCGGAAAGTCCCGCTCCACCACCTGCACCGCCGACAGGTCCACCAGGTGGTTCACCCGGCCGTAGACCACGAAGAAGCTGAACCCGTCACCCATCTGCTTGCCGTGCACCAGCATCGCCGGGTCGATGCCCATCTTGTTGGCCAACTGCACCGCCGCGCCCTCGGCGCGCTTGTCCAACGGCACCGGCAGCGTGAACGACACCTGCACCATGCCGTCACCGGTGGTGTCCCCGTACGGCCGGACGATCTTCTTCTCCCCCGACGCCGTCACGCCCGCTCCCCTTCCAGGATCTCCGTGGCCGGGTTGTAGTAGTCGGCCTCGTGCCGCGCGACACCGTCGAGGCCCTTGCCTCGATCCGCCGGCCGCTTCATGATCCCGAAGGTGCCCTCGGCGATCGCCGTCAGCAGCGACTGGTCCCCGATGCGCGCCAACAGATCCACCGCCTCACCCAGCACCCGGTGCGCCCGCTGCTGGATGAACCCGCCCGGCGCCGGCACGAAATCCTCGTGCAACCCCCCGGCCGCGCCCAACACGTACCGCACGTTCTGCAACGCGATGTCCCGGTCCGACAGCCACGGCGTCACCACCGCCTCGGTCATCATCCCCACCAGCAGGATGCCCTGCCCGGTCATGGCGCCCACCAGGTTGAAGAACCCGTCGAGCAGGTTGCCCCGGAACACGTCCCCGGTCATGTGCTTCGTCGGCGGCATCCACTTCAACGGCGCGTCCGGGAACAACTCCCGCGCCAGCAACGCGTGCGCCAACTCCAACCGGAACGACTCCGGCAGATCCGGGTTGATCTCGAACGCGTGCCCCAACCCCAACTGCCAGTCCGCCAACCCCGCCTCGTGCGCGAAATACTCGTTGAGCAGCTGCGACACCGTCACCGTGTGCGCCTCGTCCACCGCGTCCGCGGTGGTCAGGTAGTTGTCCTCACCGGTGTTGATGATGATCCCCGCCCGCGCGTGCACCTGCCGCGAGAACCGCTGGTCCACGAACGTACGGATCGGGTTGATGTCGCGGAACAGGATCCCGTACATCGAGTCGTTGAGCATCATGTCCAGCCGCTCCAGCCCCGCCAGCGTGGCCATCTCCGGCATGCACAACCCCGACGCGTAATTCGTCAACCGCACGTACCGGCCCAACTCCTTCGACGACACGTCCAACGCCGCCCGCATCAACCGGAAGTTCTCCTGCGTCGCGTACGTGCCCGCGAAACCCTCCCGGGTCGCCCCCTCCGGCACGTAGTCCAGCAACGACTGCCCCGTCGACCGGATCACCGCGATGACATCCGCCCCGGCCCGGGCAGCCGCCTGCGCCTGCGGAATGTCCTCATAGATGTCGCCCGTCGCCACGATCAGATAGATCCACGGCCGCTGCTTCGGATCCCCGTACCGCTTCACCAGCCGGTCCCGCTCGACGCGGCGCCGATCGATCTGCCGCACCCCCGCGGCGACCGCCCTCCGGGCGGCCCGGCGGGCCGCGGTAGCGGCCCTGCCGGTGGGCTGCGCGAACCGCACCGACCCCGCGGCGGCCTTCTGCGCCAACAACGTCACGTCGCCGATCTGCTCCCGGGCCAGGGCGTCGAACACCGGCGCGGCCACCCCGTGCCCGAGACCGACGTCGGCCACGACCGCGTCGACGAGCCGGTTCACCCACGGGATGCCGTCCGGGTCGGCGCCGCTCACCCCGGCCAGCCGCAGCACCGCCCGCTCCACCGACACCGTGGTGTGGCTGCGCGCCAGATCCACCACCGGCTGCCCGGCGCGGCGCGCCAACTCCCGCGCCCGCGCCACCAACGCCGGATCCAGCCCAAGCTTGCCCGTCACGCCGTCACCCTCGCTCCGCTCGGCGACGCCGTGCCGGCGCCACCCCGTGCCGATCGCCCGCTCGCCCACTCGCTCACGAAACGCCTTTCTGATAGATCACGTCACCGCGCAGCACCGTGGCCCGGCACACCGGCAACGGCGTCGGATCCTCCGCGCCCCGCGCCTCCGGATCCTCGGCCTGCAACACCGGCAGACCCCGCTCCACCCCCGCCGGGGCGTCCCACACCGCGAACGTCGCCGGCGCGCCTAGCGCGAGCACCCCCTCGTTGTCCAGGTGCACGGCCCGCCACCCGCCCCGGGTGTGCGCCGCGAACGCCGACCGCACCGTCATCCGCTGCGCCGGACTGTGATGCGCCACCGCCGCCCGCACCGACCCCCACGGATCCAGCGGCGTCACCGGCGAGTCCGACCCGAACGCCAACGCCACGCCCACCGTGTGCATCGCCCCCATCGGGTTGGACTCCAACGACCGCGCCAGCCCCAACCGCGCCTCGTACATCCGCCCCGCCCCGCCCCACAACCGGTCGAACGCCGGCTGCATCGACGCCACGATCCCGTACTCCACGAACCCGGCGATGAGCCGCTTGCTCATGATCTCCGCGTGCTCCACCCGGTGCCGGGCCGCCCGCAGCCGATCCACACCCACCGTCCGCGCGGCCAACGCGAACCCGTCAAGCACCGTGCCGATGGCCGCGTCACCGATCGCGTGGAAACCGCCCTGCAACCCATGAGCCGCGCAGTCCAGCAGATGGTCACGCACCTGCTCCGCGGTGACGTAGCCGTGCCCGCAGGCCCCGGGCTCCCCGTCCAGGTAGGCCGCCGACACGTGCGCCGTGCGGGAGCCCAGCGCCCCGTCGGCGTACAGGTCACCGCCGGCGCCCACCGCGCCCAACTCCCGGGCCTTCGCCGCGCCCAGCAGCTCACCCCAGTACCCGTACACCTCGGGCACGCCGTCGCCGGAGATCGCCAACAGGCCGGTGAAGTCGCTCTCGTCGGAGGTACCCGGGCCGCCGCACTCGTGCACCGCCGCGATGCCCAGCGACGCCGCGTGCCGCAGCGCGGCACGCTGCGCGGCCACCCGCTGCGCCGTGGTCACCGAGCCCAACGCCGCCGCCCGCACCACGTGGTGGGCGTCGCGGCGCAGCCAGCCCGACGGGTCGTAACCGGCGGCGGCCGCCGCGTCCGGGCAGGCCGCCAGCAGCGCCGCCGACACCAGCGCCGAGTGGATCGACGCCTGCGACAGGTACACCCGTCGGCCCCCCGCCGCCCGGTCCAACGCGGCCGCGTCGGGCAGCGCCGGCTGCGGCCAGGACGACTCGTCCCAGCCGTGTCCCAACACCACCGCGTCCGACGGCAGGCCGGCCGCGAACGCCGCCACCGCGTCCAGTAGCCCGGCCGCGGACCGCACCGCCGACAGGTCCAGCCCCGACAGGGCTAACCCGGTGTCCGTGGCGTGCACGTGCGCGTCCACGAACGCCGGGGTCACCAGCGCCCCGCCCAACTCCACCACCCGATCGGCGGCCGGCGCGTCGGCGTCGGCGCCCAACCAGGCGATCCGCCCGTCACGCACCAGCAACGCCGTCGCGCTCGGGTCGGCCGGACAGTGCAGCACTCCGCCGCGGTACAGGGTCGAGGGGTTCGTCATGACGCTCAGTCTGCCGCCAGCCGGGCCTCGAACAGACGACGCACCCCCGGCTCGCCGCGCAGCAGGTCCAGCGCCAGGGCGGCGTGCCCCGGCACGTACCCGTTGCCGACCAGCATCGTCACGTCCGCCGCCAGGCCCTCCGCACCCAACGCCGCCGCCGCGAAACTCGTCGCCATCGAGAAGAAGATCACCGTGCCGCCGTCCTCGGTGGCGAGCACCGCACCGTGCTCGCAGCCCGGCACGTCCACGCAGACCACCGTGACGTCCGCGGGGGCGTTCAGCGCCCCGGTCACCGCCGTGGACAACCCCACCGGATCCCGCGCGTCGGCCAGCGCCACCACATCGGCCAGGCCGGCCGCCTCCAGCGCGTCCCGCTCCGCCGCCACCGGCACCACCCCGACGGTACGGCCGGCGCCGGCCCGCCGCGCGGCGGCCAGCGACAGCGAGCCGCTCTTGCCGGCGCCGCCGATCACCGCCACGCTCACCGGCCGGGGGTCCCCCTCGCGGCGGCGCCGCGCCACCTGCTCGCCGACCACCCGGGCGGTCAGCGCGGGCGCCCCGCACACGTCGAGCACCGCCAGCGACAGCTCCGGGTGCAGGTCGTCCGGGAGCACCGCGGCGATCGACCGGGCGAACAGGATCGCGTACCCGTCGCACGGCACCTGCTCGCTGCGCCCGTCCCAGGCCGCCAGCCCGTCCAGGATCGTCAGCGGGGTCAGCGTCAGCGACACCAGGGTCGCCACCCGGTCACCCGGGCGCAGCCCCAGCGGGGACCGCTTCCCGGCCTCCTCCACGGTGCCGATGAGCATGCCGCCGGAGCCGGTCACGGGGTTCTGCATCTTCCCTCGGGTCGAGATGATCTCCAGCACCTCGGCGCGGACCTTCTCCCCGTCCCCGCCGTGCTTCTCCGACAGCTGCCGGAAGCTGGCCGCGTCCAGGTTCAGCCGCTCCACCCGGATCCGCACCTCGTTGGCGGCGATCCGCGGGTCGGCGTCCAGCCGCCACGCCGCCTGCGGCAGCACCCCCGCCGGTTCCACGACTCGGTGCAGACCCACCGGTGACGTCACGCCGACCCCCTATGTCCAGCCGCCCGAAACCCCGGTCTGGGCTCGCGTCGCGGGAAAACTTACGGCAGACTAATTTCTTCACCGGATATTTTCCAGTAGCCTTCGAGATCGTTGATCACCCGCAGCACCTCAGGAGGGGCCGTGACCCAGACCCAACCGGTTGAGACCATCCCTCAACCCCGTCACGCCCCGGTCGCCGTTCCGACCGCCGGGCAGCCGTACGAATACCGCCGCAGCCCCCTGGTCGAACCCGACTGGACCCGCTTCCCCGGCTGGCGCCACGTCACCCGGGACCAGTGGGAGAGCGCCCAGTGGCAGCGGGTCAACTGCGTCAAGAACATCAAGCAGCTGCGCACCGTGCTCGGCGACACCGTCGACGAGCGCTTCTACGCCGACCTCGAGGCCGACCAGAAGGCCCTGGCCACCATGTCCATGCTGGTGCCGCCGCAGATGCTCAACACCATGGTCCCGCACCAGCCGATGAGCACCGAGGCCTTCCTCGCCGACCCGATCCGCCGCTACATGATCCCGGTCGCCTCCGACCGGCGCACCGACTGGCCCTCCCACCCGTATGCCAGCCGCGACAGCCTGCACGAGCACGACATGTGGGTCGCCGAAGGCCTCACCCACCGCTACCCCACCAAGGTCCTCGCCGAACTGCTCTCCACCTGCCCGCAGTACTGCGGGCACTGCACCCGGATGGACCTCGTCGGCAACTCCACCCCCGCGGTCGACAAGCTCAAACTCTCCCTCAAGCCGGTCGACCGCTACGACGCCCACATCGGCTACCTCAAGGCCCACCCCGGCGTCCGCGACGTGGTCGTCTCCGGCGGCGACGTCGCCAACGTGCCGTGGCGCAACCTCGAGTCCTATCTGATGCGGCTGCTGGAGATCGAAACCATCCGCGACATCCGGCTCGCCACCAAGGCCCTCATGGGCCTGCCGCAGCACTGGCTCCAGCCCGACGTCGTCGAGGGCCTCGAACGCGTCGCCCGCACCGCCGCCCGCCGCGGCGTCAACCTGGCCATCCACACCCACGTCAACCACGCCCAGTCGCTGACCCCGCTGGTCGCCAAGGCCGCCCAGACGGCCCTCGACGTGGGCGTCCGTGACGTACGCAACCAGGGCGTGCTCATGCGCGGCGTGAACGCCACCAACGCCGACCTGCTCGACCTCTGCTTCGCGCTGCAGGGCGAGGCCGGCATCCTGCCGTACTACTTCTACATGTGCGACATGATCCCCAACGCCGAGCACTGGCGGGTCCCCGTCTGGCACGCCCAGCAGCTCCAGCACGACATCATGGGCTACCTGCCCGGCTACGCCACCCCGCGGATCGTCTGCGACGTCCCGTTCGTCGGCAAGCGCTGGGTGCACATGCTCACCGACTACGACCGCGACCGCGGCATCTCCTACTGGACCAAGAACTACCGCACCTCGATCGAGTCCGCCGACCTCGAAGCGCTCAACAAGCGCTACGCCTACTACGACCCGATCGACACCCTGCCCGAGTCCGGCCAGGCCTGGTGGGCGGCCCACCGCGACGACTGACCCCCGCACCGACCACGGCGCCCGGCACCCCGTCCAGGGGTGCCGGGCGCCGTCGTCTGCGCCGCCGCGCGCCGGTCACTTCTCGAACGCGTCCTTCACGTCGCGGCCGGCGCCCTTGACGTTCTCCCCGGCCTGCCGGGCGCGCGCCGTGCTCTGCTCGTTGGCACCCTCGGCCCGCAACCGTTCGTTGTCGGTCACGTCGCCGATCCGCTGCTTGGCGGCGCCGCTCAGCTCCTGGGCCTTGTTCTTCGCCTTGTCGGTGAAGCTCATCGGATTCCCCTCGCTGCCGGTACGCCGGGCCAGCCGGCCCGGTCCCCCTGTCGCGTCCCCGCCGGCTCGGTGCCGAAACCCGGTTGGTTTCGGTGACCGGCCGCACTACCCGTAAGGCATCCTAGGATACTAGGGGAAGTGTGGGAGCGGAGTGGCTGGTTAACTGGGCGGCATGGGAGAGATCCTGCTGATCCGCCACGGTGAGACCGCCTGGAGCGCCAGCCGGCGGCACACCTCGTACACCGATCTGGAGCTCACCCCCCACGGCGAACGACAGGCCCGCGCGCTCGCCACGGCACTGGCCGGACGCGACCTGGCCCGGGTGCTGGCCAGCCCCCGCCGGCGCGCGCTGCGCACCGCGGACCTCGCCGGCCTGCGCATCGACGCCACCGATGAGGACCTCGCCGAGTGGAACTACGGCGACTACGAGGGACGCACCACCGCGGACATCCACCAGACCGACCCGGGGTGGAACATCTGGACCGACGGCTGCCCCGGCGGTGAGTCACCGGCGCAGGTCGGTGAGCGCCTCGACCGGGTGCTCGCCCGGATCACTCCCCTGCTCGACGCCGGCACCGTCGCCCTGGTCGGGCACGCGCACAGCCTGCGGGTGCTCGGCGCCCGCTGGATCGGGCTGCCACCGGCCGCCGGCGGGCTGCTGCGGCTGGACACCGCCACCCTGAGCCTGCTCGGTCACGAGCACGGCCGGCGGGTCATCCTGCGCTGGAACCAGCCGGTTCCGCAGCCCCCCGCAGCCGCCCCCGACCGGGCTGCTCGGCACTGATCCGGGGCGGCCGGTTCTCGTACGGCGTGGAGAGCACCACGGTCGTGCGGGTCGTGACGTTGGCGGCCGTACGGATCTCCTGCAGCAGCCGCTCCAGGTCCGTCGGGCCGGCCACCCGCACCAGCAGCAGGTAGAAATCCTCCCCCGCCACCGAGTAGCACGAGTCGATCTCCGGCAGGTGGGCCAGCCGCTCCGGCGCGTCGTCCGGCTGCGACGGGTCGAAGGGGCGGATCGCCACGAACGCGGTCAACGGCAGGTCCAGCGCCTCGAACGACACCCGCGCGGCGTACCCCTTGATCACCCCGCGCTGCTCCAGCCGGCGGACCCGCTGGTGCACGGCCGACACCGACAGCCCCACCCGCTCGGCGAGGTCGGTGTACGACAGCCGACCGTCACCGGTCAGCGCGGCGACGATGGCCCGGTCGATCTCCTCCACGCGCTGCAACCTACCGGAGCGCGGCCCGGTGCGCCGCACCCGGCCCGCGGGCCGGGACGGCCACACCGGCCGCGCCGGCCGCCTCCAGGCGGGCAGGGCCGGGACCGGCCACACCGGCCCCCTCAGGGCCGGCGGCCGGCCTCACGTCTCGGGCTCGGCGCGCCGCCGGTCGCCGTGATGCTCGACGAGGCGGGTCAGCAGGTCGACCAGTCTCCGCCGGTCGGCGGCGGGCAGCGGGGCGAGGAACTCCTCTTGGGCGTCGGCGACCAGCCGGTCGAGGTCGGTGAGCCGGCTGCGGCCCGCCGCCGTGATGCTGACGATGTTGCGTCGCCGGTCCGCCGGATCGGGGGCGCGCTCGAGCAGCCGCCGGTCGGCGAGTTCGTTGACGGTCGCCACCATGTCGCTGCGGTCGATGCCGGTGCGCCGGCCCAGCGCGGCCTGGCTGGCCGGCCCGAACTCCGCCAAGGCGGCGAGCAGCGCGTAGTGGTAGCGCCGGACGCCGGCCGCGGCGAGGGTGCGGTCCACGATCCGGTTGGCGCTCAGCGCGGCCTGGTTGGTCAGCCTGCTCGGCAGCGCCCGCAACCGCCGCGGCGTCCCCTCTGCGGTCTCCACGGCAGTCAATCTAGCAACTCGTTGGCCCCGCCCACGATCATCGACGCCGGCGGCCCGCTCACCCCCTGCCGAGCGCCCGGGAGATGACCAGCCGCTGGATCTGGTTGGTGCCCTCCACGATCTGCAGCACCTTCGCCTCCCGCATGTACCGCTCGACCGGGTGGTCGGCGACGTAGCCGGCGCCGCCGAGCACCTGCACCGCGTCGGTGGTCACCCGCATCGCCATGTCGGTGGCGAACAGCTTCGCCTTCGCCGCCTCGATCGAGTACGGCCGGCCGGCGTCGCGCAGCCGCGCGGCGGCCAGGGTCAGCGCGCGGGCCGCGGAGATCTGGGTGGCGTGGTCGGCGAGGTTGAAGCCGAGCCCCTGGAACTCGATGATCGCCCGGCCGAACTGCTGCCGCTGCCCGGCGTAGTCGACGGCGTAGTCGAGGGCGGCCTGGGCCAGGCCGACCGCGCAGGCGGCGATGCCGAGCCGGCCGGAGTCCAGCGCGGACATGGCGATCCGGAAACCGGCCCCGTCCCCGCCGATCAGCCGCTCGGCGGGCACCCGGGCGTCGTCGAAGGCGATCTGCGCGATCGGGGAGGCGCGCAGCCCCATGGTCCGCTCGGCGGCCTGCGGGACGATGCCGGGCGTGTTCCGGTCGGCGAGCAGGCAGGAGATGCCCTTCGGGCCGGGGCCGCCGGTACGGCAGAAGATGTTGTAGAAGTCGGCGACCCGGGCGTGCGTGATCCACGCCTTGGTGCCGGTCACCACGTAGTCCTCGCCGTCGCGAACCGCCTTCGTGGTCAGCGCCGCCGCGTCGGAGCCGCCCTGCGGCTCGGAGAGGCAGTACGCCCCGAGCAGCTCGCCGCCGATCATGTCGGGCAGCAGCTTGCGCTGCTCGTCGGTGCCGAACCGGGCGACCGGGTGGCAGGACAGGGTGTGCACGCTGACCGCCTCGGCGACGGCGAGCCAGCGGCTGGCGAGGATCTCCAGCACCTGCAGGTAGACCTCGTACGGCTGGGCGGCCCCGCCGTACTCCTCGGGGTAGGGCAGCCCGAGCAGGCCGGAGCGGCCCAGGGTGCGCAGCACCTCGCGGGGGAACTCGCCGCGCTCCTCGAAGTCGGCGGCCCGCGGGGCCAGCTCGCGGTCGGCGAGCTCGGTGGCGAGGTCCAGCAGGTCGCGGGCCTCGTCGGTGGGCAGGATCCGGTCGACGTTCATAGCGCGATGAGCTCCGTGGGGGTGGTGTTGAGCCGTTGCCCGCCGTCCGTCGTGCAGACGACGATGTCCTCGATCCGGGCGCCGTGCCGCCCGGCGAGATAGATCCCGGGTTCGACCGAGAAGGCCATGCCGGCCTCCAGGGGTCGGCGGTTGCCGGCCACCACGTACGGCTCCTCGTGGGTGTCGAGGCCGATGCCGTGGCCGGTGCGGTGCAGGAAGGCGTCGCCGTAGCCGGCGGCGGTGATCACCTGGCGGGCGGCCGCGTCGACCGCCTCGGCGGTGATCCCGGGCCGGACCGCGGCCACCGCCGCGCGCTGGGCCTCGTACAGCACCGCGTAGTAGTCGGTGAACTCGGCCGGCGCCGGCCGACCGGCGACATAGGTGCGGGTGCAGTCGGAGCGGTAGCCGGACGGCATGGTGCCGCCGATGTCGACGACGACCGGCTCCCCGGCCCGGATCGGCCGGTCGGAGGTGCCGTGGTGCGGGCTGGCGCCGTGGGGGCCCGCGGCGACGATGACGAAGTCCACGGTGACGTGGCCGGCCGCCCGGATCGCGGCGGCGACGTCGGCGGCCACCTGCGCCTCGGTGCGGCCCGGGCGTAGCCACCGCCCCATCGCGGCGTGCACGGCGTCGATCGCGGCGCCGGCCTCGGCCAGCGCGGCCACCTCGGCCGGGGACTTGCGCATCCGCAGCTCGCGCAGCACCTCGGAGGCGAGGCGCTGGGTGGCCTCGGGCAGCGCGGCGCGCAGCGCGAGGACCTGCGCGGCCCACATCCGGTCGGCGAGCCCGACCGCGGCCACCGGCCCGGGCAGCGCGGCCCGGACCAGCGGGTACGGGTCGGTGCCGTCGGCGTGGTCGACCAGGCGCACCGCCGCGACGCCCGGGGCGGCCTCGGCGGCCGGCCGCTCCAGGGTCGGCACGATCAGGGTGGGTTCGCCCTCGGCGGGGAGCACGAGGCAGGTCAGCCGCTCCCCCGCGTGGGCGTCGTAGCCGGTCAGGTAGCGCAGGTCGGAACCGGGGCTGAGCAGCAGCGCGTCCAGGCCCGCCGCGGCGGTGGCGCGCTGCGCGGCGGTCAGCCGCGCGGTCGGGTACAGCTCGTCGAGTCCCACCCCCAGAGCTTAACGGTCGTTTGGGTCGGTACGGGAGCCGGTAAGCCGACTGGCGCGACCTCGTGACGGCGCGGAGGGCCGGCCCTGCCGCTTCGGAACCCGCCAGGGCCCGCCGGCAGCCCGGCGCGACGGCCGGCCCCGCGCCCGAGCCCGGCGGGGTCGGCCGGCAGGCCGGCGCGACGGCCGCCCCCTGTGCCCAGCCCGCCGCCGCTAGGCTCGGCCTGACACGGTTCTGGCGGAGGGAGCGGAATGGACGGCACCGGGCGGATCGGCCGGTTGATGACCATGCGGGCCCAGCCCGGGCGCGGGAGCGAACTCGCCGACGCGCTGCTGCGGGTGGCCGAAGGGCTGCGCGGCTTTCCCGGCTGCGAGCTCTATCTGGTCAGCCAGGACCGGTCGGCGTCCGACACGGTGCGGGTGACCGAGGTGTGGGCCGACGAGGCCGCCGCACAGGCGGCGCTGGCCGCGCCCGCCGCCGACCCGACCGGCCCGAGCGTCGCCGACGTGCTGGCGATGCTGGCCGGGCCGCCCGAGCGGGTGGACGTCGTCCCCCTCGGCGGGGTCGGCGCGGCCGACACCGGGCGATGACGGCGGAGCCGCCCGAGCTGATCGTCCCCGACGCGCAGGCATGGCGGGACTGGCTCGCCGCCCACCACACCGATCCGGTCGGGGTCTGGCTGGTGCTGGCCAAGCGGGGCACCACCAGCCCCACCCGGCTCGGCTACGACGAGGCGCTCGACGAGGCACTCTGCCACGGCTGGATCGACGGCCAGGTCCGCCGCCGCGACGAGGCCACCTACCGGCAGCGGTTCACCCCGCGCCGCCCGCGCAGCCCCTGGTCGGCGCGGAACGTCGGCATCGTGGCGCGGCTGACCGCGCAGGACCGGATGCACCCGGCCGGCCTGGCCGAGGTGGAGCGGGCCCGGGCCGACGGTCGCTGGGACGCCGCGTACGCCGGGCAGGCCAGCTCAGAACCCCCGGCGGACCTGCTGGCCGCGCTGGCCGCCGAGCCCCGGGCCCAACGGATGTACGACCTGCTCACCTCCCGGAACCGCTTCGCGGTGATCTACCGGATCGACAGCGCCAAACGGGCCGACACCCGTCGCCGGCGGATCGCCGAGTTCGTCGCCATGCTGGCTCGCGGTGAAACCCCGTACCCGCAGCGGCGCACCCTGGACGGCGACGCCGGGGAGTCCTAGGCGACGGGCGACCGCGCCGGACGTGGCCGTGCCCGCGCCCGCCGCCGGCCACCGCGCACGGCAGGCCACCGGCTGCGGCGGGCCACCGGCCGCGGCGGGCCGCCGGCCGCGACGGGCCACGGCCGGCGGTCAGCAGCCGGTCAACCGGTCCGCCTCGGGCTTGCTCAGCCCGGACGCCTGGAGCAGCTCGTTCACCACGATGAAGAGCTGCGAGGCGACGATCAGGCCGGAGAAACCGAGCCCCCGGGCCCGGGCCCGGCGTGCCTCGTCGGCCGCGTGCAGCGCCCGGGTCCGGGCGATCGCCGGATCCCGGCCGGCCAGGAAGTCCCGGTGCAGCAGGCGCAGCGACTGCCCGAAGGTCTCGATCGCGGCCGGCAGCTCGGGCGGGACCGGTTCCCGGGTGTCGAGCAGCGCGACCGCCCGGCGGACCATGTTGCGGCTGTTGGTGAAGGCCAGCTCCAGGTGGCCGGCGGCGTGCTGGTAGCGGCGCAGCTGGGAGCGGCTGCGCCGCCGCCAGGGGGACAGCGACGCCACCTCCGCCGCCGCCGCGACGATCTCGGTGGTCTGTCTTCGCTCCGCCTCGGCGGCCCGGAGGCGTTCCAGCGCCGCGTCGGCCTGCCCGCCGTCGCCAGCGGCGAGGGCCTGCGCGGTGCGGGTCAGCTGGTCGGCGAAGAGGTCGAGGGTGGGGCCGGCCGCGCGGTGCACCACCCGCACCGGGTTCAGCGGCAGCAGCAGCAGCGCCACCACCACGGCCACCCCGCCGCCGACCAGCGCGTTCGCGGTACGCGGCACGGCGAGGTCCGGCGCGTTCGGCTCGACCGTGCCGAGCAGGACGGCCGTGCTGCCGGCCTGCACCATCACCGCCCCGCTGCCCCGGAACGCCACCGCCGCCGAGATGGCCAGCGCGACGACCAGCCCGGTCTGCACCGGCCCGTTGCCGATCACCTGGATGATCAGGTCACCGATGAGCACGCCGACGATCACCCCGGCGAGCAGCTCGGCGGTGCGGCGGACCCGGTTGCCGATGGCCGCGGCGATGGTGCCGACCGCGGCGGCGGGCGCGAACAGCGGCTGCGGGTTGTGCAGCAGGGTGTTGGCGACATACCAGGACAGCCCGGCCGCCACCCCGGCCTGGAGGGCCACGATGAAGTACCGGCGCAGCCGCTCGTACGCCTCCCGCAGCTGCCGCTCGGCGGCGGCCGCGGCACGGCTCACGGCACCACCGGGTGGTCCGGGCGGCACCGGCGCGGCGGCTCGGGCGCGGTCACGCCCACCTCTACCCACCCACCGGACGGGTAGTCCCGTCTCCGCCCGTCGGCCGCGGCCGGTGCCGGATCCGCGCCGGCACCGGCACCGGCGCCGGCACCGGCACCGGCCGGAGGGTCAGGCGGCGGCCTCGGCGCGCAGGTCGTCCTCGGACGCGCCGCGCCGCCAGTAGCCGGCGAAGGTGACCCGGCGGCGGTCCAGGCCGCGCTCGCCGACCAGGTGCCGGCGCGCGGCGCGCACCATGCCGGCCTCCCCGGCCAGCCAGGCGTACGGGGTGGCGCCGGGCAGCCGGGTGGCGCGCAGCGGGTCGGGCAGCAGCGTCCCGGCGGGGGCGGTGGTGCCGCGGACCAGCCAGGTCACCTCGGCGCGCGCCGCGGTGGGCAGCGGCTGGATGTCGCCGGGAGCGGGCACCTCGACGAGCGCGCGGACCGGGGTGCCGGCGGGCAGCCAGTCCAGGATGCCGCCGACCGCCGGCAGCGCCGTCTCGTCGGCGACCAGGAGCACCCCGTCGGTGCCGGCCGGCGGCTGGAAGCGGACGCTGCGCTCGTCCGGCACGGCCGGGCCGAGGATCAGCACCGGGTCGCCCGCGCCGGCCCGTCCGGCCCAGCGGGTGGCCGGGCCGGTGTCGCCGTGCCGGACGAAGTCGATGTCCAGCTCGCCGCGCTCGGGCCGCTGCGCCCGGATGGTGTACGAGCGCATCACCGCCCGCACCCGCGGGTCCAGGGCACGCCAGGCCCGGTGCCAGTCGTCCCCGGCCTCGACCGGCACGACCGGGGCGGCCTGCCCGGGGTGCGGCAGGAACAGCGAGACGCTCTGGTCCCGGCCGCCGCCGGCGAAGTCGACCAGGTCCTCGCCGCCGAAGGTGACCCGGACCAGCGACGCGCCGACCGGGCGGGCGGCGCGTACCCGGGCGGCGTAGAACCGGTACCGCAGCGCGACGGCCGTGCTCACGAGCTGACCTTCTTCGCCCCGCGGATGGCGGCGGCCAGGTTCTCCAGCAGCGGAACGGCGCCGGCGTACGAGAAGCGGGGCACCGCGTCCCACGGGGTGACCTGGTTGGCCTTGACCGCCGGCAGTTGCGCCCAGGTCGGCTTCGCGGCCAGGTCCTTGGGCTGCAGCGCGGTGGGGCGGTTGTCGAGCAGGATCAGGTCGGCCGGGAACTTGCCGGTGTTCTCCCAGCTCAGCGCCTCGAAGTAGTCCCCCTGCTCGAGCTTGGTGGGCAGCACCAGGTCGACGCCGAGTTCGGCGAAGTACATCAGGTCGGTGCTGACCTTCGGGTTGGAGACGTAGAACAGGTCGGGGCTGCCGGAGGCGGCCATCACCTTGATCCCGGGGTTGGCCTTGACGGCCGCCCGGACGGCGTCGGCGGCCGCGGTGAAGCGCGCCTTCGCGTCGGTGACCTTCTTGGCGGACAGGTCGGCGCCGAGCGAGCGGGCGAGTTCGGCGTACCGCTCGATCGGTCGGGTCATCGGCACCCGGGCGGTGGTGATGGCGACGCTCGGCGCGAGCGGCAGGATCTTGGTCTTGCTCTCGTCCGGCACGTACCAGAGCGCACCCGGGTCGTACATGTGGGTGACCAGCAGGTCGGGGCGCAGCCCGGCGTACTTCTCCAGGTTGAACTCGCCCCAGGCGTTGCCGAGGATCTCGACGCTCTCCACGTCGAGGTCGCCGGCCTGCGGCTCCTTGCCGCCGTCGGCCTTCCTGGTCTCGCCGAAGACGCCGACGATCTGCTTGTCCACCCCGAAGTCGACCAGCGCGGCGGCCACCCCGGTGAAGGCGACGATCCGCGACGGCCGGCTGGCGGCCTCGACCTTTTCCGGGCGGTCGTCGGTGAAGGACCAGGGGCCGCCGGTGGCGGCGGTGCCGGTGGCGGTGTCGCCGTCGCCACCGCAGCCGGCGAGCAGGGCGGCGAGGCCGGCGGCGCCGCCGGCGGCGAGCAGGCCACGGCGGGTGAGGCGGCGGCCGGACAGGGTCTCGGGCATGGTGTCGTCTTTCGGTACGGGTCGGATGACCATGGACAGCGGGCTTAGGTTAACCTAACCTAACTTTCTGTCAAGCCTGTTCACCGCCCCGGAGCCCACCCTGTCCGTCATCGCACCCACCCCACCCGCCGCCGTCGCCGGCCCGGCGTCCCGGCGTCGCCGCCGGCGCGGCGCCGGCCTGCTGCTGGGCCTGCTCCTGCTCGGCGCGGTCGCGGTGCTCAGCGTCGCCGTCGGCGCGAAACCGCTCAGCCTCACCGAGGTGTGGCAGGGCCTCACCGACCCGACCGCCGTCGACTACGCCGTGGTGCACCGGATGCGGCTGCCCCGCACCCTGCTCGGCCTCGCCGCCGGGGCCGCCCTCGGCGTGGCCGGCGCCGCCATGCAGGTGCTCACCCGCAATCCGCTGGCCGACCCGGGCCTGCTCGGCATCAACGCCGGCGCCTCCGCCGCGGTGGCCACCGCCACCGTCCTGTTCGGCGTCACCGCCCTGGACCACCAGGTGTGGTACGCGCTGCTCGGCTCCGCCCTGGTCACCGTCGCCGTGCAGGCCGTCGGCGGCGGGCGGCAGGCCACCCCGGCCCGGATGGCCCTCGCCGGCGCGGCGCTCAACGCCGCCCTCTACTCCTACGTCAGCGCCGTGATGCTGCTGGACAGCACCTCGCTGGAACGGCTGCGGTTCTGGACCGTCGGCTCGCTGGCCGGCGCGCGCACCGACACCGTGCCGGCCCTGCTCCCCTTCATCCTGGCCGGCCTGCTGCTCGCCCTGGCCACCGCCCGCCCGCTGGGCGCCCTCGCCCTCGGCGACGACCCGGCCCGGGCCCTCGGCGCCCGCCCCGGCCTGGTCCGGGCCGCGGTCGTCGCGGCGGTCACCCTGCTCTGCGGGGCGGCCACCGCCGCCTGCGGCCCGATCGTCTTCGTCGGGTTGCTCGCCCCGCACCTGGTACGCGCGTTCACCGGCCCGGACCCGCGCCGGCTGCTGCCCTGGTGCGCGATCTTCGCCCCGGTGCTGCTGCTCACCGCCGACGTGGCCGGGCGGCTGCTGGGCCGCCCGGGCGAACTCCAGGTCGGCCTGGTCACCGCGGTGCTCGGCGGGCCGCTCTTCCTGTACCTGGTGCGGCGCGGACGGGTGGCCCGCCCGTGATCGTGCTGCGCCTGCCCGGCGGGCTGTCGCTGCGCCTGCACCCCCGGGCGCTCGCCGTCGGCACCGCCGGCGCCCTGCTCGCCCTGGCCCTCGGCGTGCTCGCCGTCGGCGCCGGCGACCACCCGATCGCCCCGGGCGACGTGCTGCGGGTGCTGGCCGGCGGCGGCAGCCCGGCCGACCGGTTCATCGTCACCGAACTGCGGCTGCCCCGGCTGGTCACCGCCCTCGCCGCCGGCGCCGCGCTCGGCCTGGCCGGCGCGGTCTTCCAGTCGCTGACCCGCAACCCGCTGGGCAGCCCGGACGTGCTCGGGGTCACCTCCGGCGCGGCCACCGGCGCGCTGGTCGTGGTGGTGCTCGGCGGCAGCAGCGCCGCCCTGGCCGGCGCGGCGGCGGCCGGCGGCGTGGCCACCGGGGCGCTGCTGTACGCCCTGGCCGGGCGCTCCGGGGTGGGCGGTCACCGGCTGGTCCTGGTGGGCATCGGGGTGACCGCCATCCTCACCGGCGTCAACGGCTGGCTGCTCACCCGCGCCCCGCTGATGGACGCGGCGCGGGCCACCCTCTGGATCACCGGCAGCCTGGACGGCCGCGGCTGGGCCAACGCCCTGCCGGTGCTCGGCGCGCTGGCCGTGCTGGTGCCGGTCGTGCTGCTGGCCCGGGCACCGGCGCTGCGGCTGCTGGAGATGGGCGACGACAGCGCCGCGGCGCTGGGCGTGCCGGTCCGCCGGGTCCGCGCCGCCGCCCTCGGCGCCGCGGTGCTGCTGGTCTCGCTGGCCGCGGCGGCCGCCGGCCCGGTGTCGTTCCTCGCGCTGACCGCCCCGCACCTGGCCCGCCGGCTCACCCGCGCCCCGGGCCCCAACCTGCTGCCGGCGGCCGCGCTCGGCGCCGCGCTGCTGGTCGCCGCCGACCAGGTCGCCCAGCACGCGGTCGCCGGACACCAACTGCCCGTCGGTGTGGTCACCGGGGTGCTCGGCGGCGGCTACCTGGCCTGGCTGCTCGCCGGCGAACGCGGAGGCCGGCGATGACCGGCCCGGATCGGAAGGACATCCCCCGGATGGGACCGGACAGCCGGCTGGTCGGCACGGCGCTGACCCTCGCGTACGACCGGCGCATCGTCGCCGAGGACCTCACCGTGGCCGTGCCGGACGGCTCGTTCACCGTGATCATCGGCCCGAACGCGTGCGGCAAGTCGACGCTGCTGCGGGCGCTGGCCCGGCTGCTGCGGCCCACCCGCGGCACGGTGCTGCTCGACGGCGCCGACATCCACCGCCGGCCGGCCCGCCAGGTCGCCCGTACCCTCGGGCTCCTGCCCCAGTCGGCGGTCGCGCCGGACGGCCTCACCGTGGCCGAGCTGGTTGCCCGCGGCCGCTACCCGCACCAGGGCCTGCTGCGCCAGTGGTCCCGCGAGGACGAGCGGGTGGTCGCCGGGGCGATGGCCGACACCGGCGTCGCCGAGCTGGCCGACCGCCCGGTCGACGAACTCTCCGGCGGGCAACGGCAGCGGGTCTGGATCGCCATGGCGCTGGCCCAGCAGACCCCGCTGCTGCTGCTCGACGAGCCCACCACCTACCTGGACATCGCCCACCAGGTGGAGGTGCTGGACCTGTGCGCCCGGCTGCACGAGGAGCAGGGCCGCACCCTGGTCGCCGTGCTGCACGACCTGCACCAGGCGGCCCGCTACGCCACCCATCTGGTGGCGATGCGCGACGGGCGGGTGGTCGCCGCCGGCGATCCGCGCCGGATCGTCACCGCCGAGCTGGTGCGGGAGGTCTTCGGGCTGCCCTGCCGGGTCATCGAGGACCCGGAGACCGGCGCCCCGCTGGTGGTGCCGGCCGCCCGCCGGGCCACGCCCGCGGCCGGCTGAGGCCGGTCAGAACCGGGTACGGGGCAGCCAGCCCAGGAACCGCTCGCGGGCCTGGGCCAGCGACAGCGCCGGCAGGTCCTGCACCGCGGCGACCAGGCACGCGCCGAGGTAGACCGCCAGGCCGGCGCTCGCCCCGCCGAACTCCACCAGCAACTGGCTCTGCTTGGTCGGGCAGGGCCAGGCGGCGCCGCACCCGGTGCAGAACCATCCCGGCGGGGTGGGCAGGTGCTCGGGGGGACGGGGGGCCGTGTACCGGCGGGCGGCGGCGTTGCCCGCCGGCCGGCCGGTCGTCACCCGGCGCCCGTTGCGGGCCGGGCCGGCCGGGTGCAGCCGTCCTCGCACGGTGCCGAGCAGCGCGCCGACCCGGATCAACGCGTCCGCGCCCACCCGGTGCGGCAGCAACGCGCTGAGCAGGTGATGGCCGAGCGCGTCGAAGGCGTCCCGGCTGAGCTGGCTCTGCCGGCAGAGCAGCAGCAGTCGTTCGGGCACCGGTGCCACGTCGGCCACGAGTGCCTCGGCGAGCAGCTCGCGCAGGCACGACTCCCACGCCGGTGTTCGCTCCGCCACCCGGCCGCGCAGCCGGTCGTCCCGTGTCGCCCGCCGCACGGCCTCGCTCGCCGCCGCGCTCCCGATCTGCCGGGCGGTCCTGGTGTCCACCGCGGTCCCCCTCCCCACGCCGTCGACCCGTTGCCGTCCGGCGACCGGACTCGGCAACCCGTTCCCGCATGATTCACCGCGCCGCCGACGCGATCTAGTACCTGACACGCGGACCATTAGTCCAAATGCGAACCAACTCCGGAACTGGCTGTGTAATCAGTCAGTCACGAATACAATCCACGTCGACGCTATTCCCAGCAATGGGATTCGCTCGCCACCACCAACCGTCCCAGCGCCCTCAAGACACCGGCACCCGGAGGCGGAGTGAGGACCCTGGCACCGGCCACCCACCAGTTCGACAGCCGAGACCCCGACGACATCCACCAGCATCTCGCCACCACGTACGGCACCCGGCTACGCCTGCGCGCCCGCGACGGCGACTACCGGCTCACCCACCGGCGCACCGACCTCGGCCCGGTCCGCCTCGACGACCTCAGCCAGTCCACCGACCTGGCGGTGGGCATCGACGGCCTCGACACCCTGGTCGTCTGCGAACCGCTCACCGGCGAGGTCAACCGGACCTGCGACGGCGAGGCGGTCCGCTACCTGCCCGGCGACGTGCACGTGGTGACCCGGCCGCACCAGCCGTGCACAGTGGACTGGCAGCCCGGCCGGGTGGCCCTCTGCGTCCTCGACCTCGCCCTGCTCGCCGAGGTCAGCGGCGAGGACGGAACCGCCGACGCGCTGCGCACCGCCGGCCTCGGCGCGGTCCCGCCGGACCTGGCCCGGCACTGGCGGACCACCACCGCCTACGTCCGCCGGGCCCTGCTGTCCGAACCGGACGCCCTGGGCAGCCCGCTGGTGATCGGCGCCACCGCCCGGCTGCTGGCCGCCTCGGCACTGGCCCTCTGCGGCGCCATCCCGCCCTCGACCACCCGGCGGGACACCGCCGACGCCGGCGGCGCCACCCTCCGCCGCGCCATCGGCTACCTGGAGGAGCACGCCCACCTGGACGTCAGCGTCGCCCAGGTGGCCGCGGCGGCCCGGGTCTCACCGCGCGCCCTGCAACTGGCCTTCCGTCGGCACCTGGACACCACCCCGATGGCCTACCTGCGGGACATCCGGCTGCGGCGCGCCCACCGGGAGCTGCAGGTCGCCGACCCCGGCCGGGAGACCGTGGCCGGCATCGCCCTCCGCTGGGGCTTCCTCAGCCACAGCCGGTTCACCGCCCGCTACCGGGCCACCTTCGGCGTCGCCCCGCGCCGCACCCTCTACGGCTGACCGGGCCGGGCTAGCCCCGACCGAGCGCGAACTCGTGCCGGGTGTGCCAGGAGTCGGGTGCCGCCGTGCCGGAGATGAGCCGGACCGCCTCGACGGTGGCGCGGATCGGCAGCCGGCCGGCGACCGCCTCGGCGGCCTCGGCCAGGACCGGCTTCGGGGCGTCGTGGCCGATGGTCAGGTGCGGCACGACCTCGGCATGGGCGCCGCCATAGGGCGCCGCCTCCGGGAACCGCCGCCACACGGCCGCGGTGAGCTGACGAAACGCGTCGTCCGGGTCCGGCGCGAGCCAGACGACCGTGTCACCGAACCACTTCACCTCCGCGAAGGACACCGCGAACCGCGGGGTGGCCGCGCAGATCCGGCCCAGATCGGCGATCACCTCGTCGGTGATCCGATCCGGGGGCAGGAACGGGTAGAGCACGGTCACGTGCGCGGGCACTCCCCAGCCGGCCGCCGTGTCGAGGGCGGACCGGAAGCGGCCCACCGCCGGCTCGGCCTCGGGGACGGTGACGATCAGGGCGGTCTCGGTGGGTTCCATGGCCACAGCTTCCGATCATCGTCGGGGACCGTCCAGCGGGTTTCGTGACCGGCCACCCCACCCGTACGGCATCCTAGGAGGCTGGACCACCAGGGTGGAGCCGATTGGACGCGAATCAGACTCGTGGTCGGGCCGGGGCGACTAGCGTCGGAACGGTGGGCGATCAGCACGGGGTGATCGAGGCCCTCAAGACGGATCCGGCCCTCGCGGACCTGCGCGGCTCGCTGGAGCGGTACTACGGCGACCCGGCCCGCGACGCCGCGCTGGACGCCTTCTACGCCCCCCTCATCCGCCCCGGCGACCTGGTCTTCGACGTCGGCGCGCACGTCGGCGACCGGCTCGGCAGCTTCCGCCGGCTCGGCGCCCGGGTGGTGGCCGTCGAACCGCAGCCGCTCTGCGCCCGGGCGCTGCGCGCCCTCTACGGCGCCGACGCGGCGGTCACCGTGGTCGAGGCCGCCTGCGGGGCCCGCCCGGAGCGGCTCCGGCTGCACCTCAACTCCGCCAATCCCACGGTCTCCACGGCGTCGGCCCGGTTCGTCCGGGCCGCGGCCGCAGCGCCCGGCTGGGAGCGCGAGACCTGGGACGACCAGATCGAGGTCGCCGCCACCACGCTGGACGAGCTGATCACCGCGCACGGCGTGCCGGCCTTCGTGAAGATCGACGTGGAGGGCTTCGAGGACGCCGTGCTGGCCGGGCTGAGCCGCCCGCTGCCGGCGCTGTCGTTCGAGTTCACCACCATCGCCCGGGAGCTGGCCGGGCGGTGCCTGGACCGGCTCACCGCGCTCGGCTTCACCCGGTTCAACCTCGCCCTCGGTGACGAGATGCGGCTCGCCCTGCCGGGCTGGCGGCCGGCGCCCGAGGTGGCCGCACATCTGGCCGCCCTGCCGCACGAGGCGAACTCGGGCGACGTCTACTGCCGCACCGCGTCCCGGTGACCCCGTTCGGTCGCCGGGAGCGTCGTTCCAGGTCAGCGCCGCCGCCGACGGAGCCACCGTCCACAGGGGTCGCGAGGTCGATCATGGGCCTTTTTTAGCGTTTTGAATTTAGCCGTGTTTCGTTACCGGCTCGTTATTGACGTGACCGCACCCACTTGGGTTGACTGCGTGGAACCGGTTCCGCAACCGGTTACGAGAGCGCTCTCACTTGCCGCCCCTGCGACCCGGGAAGGTCACCGTGCCGATCACCATCGCCGATGTCGCCACCCGGGCGGGGGTGAGCAAGACGACCGTCTCGCGGGTGCTCAACGGCAAGGGCGAGGTGCACGTCCGCACCGCCGACCGGGTCCGGGCCGTGATCAGCGACCTCGGGTACGTGCCGAGCGCCCGCGCCGTCGGCCTGGCCCGGGGCCGCACCCGGGTGGTCGGCATGCTGGTGCCCGCGCTCACCTGGCCCTGGATGGGCGAGGTGCTGCAGGGCGCCGCCGACGTGGTCGAGTCCGAGGGGTACGGGCTGCTGCTGTTCACCTGCACCCACGGCGACGAGTCGATGCGCCGGTTCGCCTCCCAGGTCTCCGCGAAGTCCTTCGACGGGCTGCTGGTCGTCGAGCCGGAGGGCACCCTCGACTACATCACCGAGCTGCACGAACGCGGCCTGCCGGTGATCCTCATCGACGACCGCGGCCACCAGCCGGGCTTCCCCTCGGTGCGGACCACCAACACCGCCGGCGCCCGGGCCGCGGCGAACCACCTGCTGGCGCTGGGCCGGCGCCGGCCGCTCGTGGTGACCGGGCTGCGCCGCTTCGGCTGCACCCGGGAACGGCTGGCCGGCTTCGCGGAGGGCTACGCCGACGCCGGCCTGCCCATCGACCCCGACCTGGTCGTGGAGGGCGACTTCACCTTCGAGTGCGGCCGGGCGGCGGTGGAACGGCTGCTGGCCGGCGGCGTGCCGTTCGACGCCGTGTTCGCCCACAACGACCTCTCCGCCGCCGGCGCGCTCCAGGCGCTGCGCGACGCCGGCCGGCGCGTCCCCGACGACGTGGCCGTCGTCGGCTTCGACGACCTGCCGCTGGCCGGGCACACGCACCCGCCGTTGAGCTCGGTGCGCCAGCCGTTGCGGGAGATGGGAGCCGTCGCCGCCCGTACCCTCATCGCCCACCTCGCCGGCCGGCCGCTGCCCCACGCGCCGACCGTCATCCCCACCAGCTTCACCGTCCGCGCCTCGACCGGCATCACCTGACCCCACACCGATCGCTCCACCACCCACACCGGCGGGCAACACCGCCGCCGGTGGTAACACCGCACACCCTCCATCCACCACATCCCGCTCGAGGACACGCGGGACCACCGAGGGAGACCTCCATGAGAAGAAGGCAGTTCCTCGCCGTGGCGCTGGCCGGCGCCCTGGCCACCGGGGTCGTCGCCTGCGGCGACAGCCCGAACGCCACCAACAAGAAGAGCGGCCCGGCGGCCACGGTGCTCAACATCGGCATGCCGAACGGCCCGCAGGCGGAGAACAACAACCCGTTCCTCACCACCTCGGCCGCCGCCTCGCTGGGCTACCGCTGGCAGATCTTCGAGCCGCTGATGATGTGGAACCCGGTCAAGCCGGCCGAGCCGTTCAAGCCGTGGCTGGCCACCAAGGCCGAGTGGTCGGCCGACTACACCTCGGTGAAGGTCACCATCCGCGACAACGCCACCTGGTCCGACGGCCAGAAGCTCACCGCCGAGGACGTCGCGTTCACCTACAACCTGGTCAAGAAGTACCCCGCCCTCAACGACCAGGGCGTGCCCTACACCGACGCGACCGCCAGCGGCAACGAGGTCACCATCAAGATGGCCAGCCCGCAGTTCGTCAACCAGCAGAAGGTGCTGTGGCGGGTGCCGATCGTGCCCAAGCACATCTGGGAGAAGATCAGCGACCCGACCACCGACGCCGTCAAGGCGCCGGTCGGCAGCGGCCCGTACACGCTGAAGTCGTTCACCCCGGCCAGCATGACCCTGGCCGTGCGGGACAGCGGCTACTGGCAGGAGCTGCCGAAGGTCAAGGAGCTGCGCTACACCTCCTACACCGACAACAGCGCGCAGACCACGGCGCTGGCCAACGGCGAGTCGGAGTGGAGCTTCGTCTTCATCCCCAACTACCAGGCCGTCTTCGTCGCCAAGGACCAGCAGCACCACAAGGTCTGGGCGCCGGCCATCCTGGGCATCCACGGCCTCTACCTGAACACCACGAAGAAGCCGTTCGACGACCCGACCCTGCGGCGCGCCATGAACATGGTCATCGACCGCGAGGACATCTTCACCACCGCCGAGGCCGGCTACTTCCACCCGCTGGTCAAGAGCGTGACCGGCCTGCCCAGCCCGGCCGGTGACTCGTTCGTCGCGCCCGAGTTCAAGGGCCAGGAGCACAAGGTCGACGTGGACGGCGCCAAGGCGCTGCTCACCGGCGCCGGCTACAAGCTCGACGGCAACACCCTCAAGGACAAGACCGGCAAGGCCGTGACGATCAAGCTGACCGACCCGGCCGGCTGGTCCGACTACCAGACCAGCCTGGAGATCGTGAAGGACGGCCTGTCGAAGATCGGCATCGCCGCGACCGTCGACAAGGCCAACCAGGACGCCTGGTTCCGCAACGTCGAGCAGGGCAACTTCGAGGCGACCTTCCGGTGGACCGAGGGCGGCGCCACGCCGTACGACATCTACCGGACCATCATGGACGGCCGGCAGCTCAAGCCGATCGGCACCGCCTCCCCCGCCGGCAACTTCGGCCGCTTCAACAACAAGCAGGCGACCGACGCCCTCGTCGCGTACGCCAACGCCACCGACGACGCCGCGCGTACCGCCGCGATGAACACCCTGCAGAAGGTCTTCGTCGAGCAGATGCCGATGATCCCGGTCGGCGCGGACAACATCGGCGGCGCGTACAGCACGAAGAACTGGACCGGCTGGCCGGACGACGCGAACCCGTACGGCGCGATGCAGCCCACCCAGCCCAACGCGCTGGACGTGGTCCTGCACCTCAAGCCCGCCAACGGCTGACCAGTGACCGCCTCCCCGGCCGGCTCCGACCGGCCGGGGAGGCGCCTCCCGTTCGTGACACGGCAACCCCCAGACAGGAACTCGGCATGACGTTGAGCGAGAGCGCGGCGGCACCGGCCGGCGAGGTGGTGCTCGAGGCCGTCGGCCTGACCAAGCACTTCCCCGTCCGCAGACGGCTGCGTGACCTCTTGTCCCGGACGCCGGCGGTCGTCCACGCCGTCGACGACGTCTCGTTCGCGCTGCGGCGCGGCCAGGTGACGGCGCTGGTCGGGGAATCCGGCTCCGGCAAGTCCACGGTGGCCCGGCTGCTGGCCCAGATCTACCCGCGCACCGCCGGCGAGCTCCGCCTGCACGGCGCGCCGACCCGGGTGCGCGGCGGTCGCCGCTTCCGGGCGTACGTGCGGCAGGTCCAGTTGATCCTGCAGGACCCGTTCGCCTCGTTGAACCCGGTGCACACCGTCCGCTACCACCTCACCCGGTCGCTGCGGATCCACGGCAACGCCGGTCGCGGCGCCGAGGACCTGGAGAAGGCCCTCGCCGACCTGCTGGCCCGGGTCAGTCTCACCCCGGCCGAGCGCTACCTGGACGCCTTCCCGCACGAGCTCTCCGGTGGCCAGCGGCAGCGTGTCGCGATCGCCCGGGCGCTCGGCGCCGACCCCGAGGTGCTGCTCGCCGACGAGCCGGTCTCCATGCTCGACGTCTCGATCCGCCTCGGCGTGCTCAACCTGCTGCAGGATCTCAAGGACCGGCTCAACCTGGCGATCCTCTACATCACCCACGACATCGCCTCGGCCCGCTACTTCGCCGACGAGACGATCGTGATGTACGCCGGCCGGATGGTCGAGGGCGGCGACAGCGAGACCGTCACCCAGCACCCGGCCCACCCGTACACCCGGCTGCTCACCGAGTCGGCGCCGGATCCGGAGCGGCTCACCGGCGACAATGCCGGCGCCGACCGGGCCGCGCGGGCCGACCGCGGCCGGGGCGAGCCACCCAGCCTGATCACCCCGCCCGCCGGCTGCCGGTTCCACCCGCGCTGCCCGCACGCCATGCGGCGCTGCACCACCGACCTGCCGCCCCGGCTGACCATCGACGACCGGCCCGGGCACTGGGCGGCGTGCTGGCTCTACGACCCGGCCACCGTCGCCGCCGACGTCCCCGGCTCCGCCGCCCCCGACGCCGACCCGGCCGTGCCGCCGCCACCGGCGCTGGCCGATCGGGCCGACGACACCGCGCCCCTGGAGGAGGCACGATGAGGTTCCTCCTGCAGCGCACCGTCTTCTACCTGTTCACCGCCTGGGCGGCGATCACGCTCAACTTCTTCATCCCGCGGCTGGTCCCGGGCGACCCGGTGCAGTCCCTCATCACCCGCAACCAGGGCCGGATCAGCGCCGACGCCATCGAGTCCCTGCGGGTGCTGTTCGGGCTGGACCGCAACGACAGCATGTGGGAGCAGTACCTCGACTACTGGCGGCAGCTCCTGCACGGTGACCTCGGGCTGTCGTTCACCTTCTTCCCGGCGCCGGTGTCGACGGTGATCGGCGACAGCCTGCCGTGGACGGTCGGCCTGGTCGGCATCACCACCATCGTCAGCTTCCTGCTCGGCACCGCCCTCGGTGTCGGCGCCGGCTGGCGGCGCGGCTCGTGGATCGACGGGCTGCTGCCGGCCACCACGTTCCTCTCCTCGATCCCCTACTTCTGGCTGGGCCTGGTCGCCATCGCCGTGTTCGCCGGGCCGGGCAGCTTCTTCCCGTCCTCCGGCGGCTACGAGCCGGGCCTGGTGCCGGCGTTCGACCAGTACTTCATCCCGAGCGCGATCCAGCACAGCATCCTGCCCGCCGCCACCATCCTGGTCTCCTCGATGAGCGGCTGGATCCTGAGCATGCGCAACATGATGGTCACCGTCTCCTCCGAGGACTACATCACCGTCGCCCACGCCAAGGGCCTGTCGGAGCGCCGGGTGGCGCTCAGCTACGCGGCCCGCAACGCGCTGCTGCCGAACGTCTCGGGCTTCGCCCTGTCCCTCGGGTTCATCGTCGGCGGCACCCTGCTCGTGGAGATCGTCTTCTCCTACCCGGGCCTCGGCTACCAGCTCTTCCAGGCGGTCGGGTCCAAGGACTACCCGCTGATGCAGGGGATCTTCCTGATCATCACGATCTCGGTGCTGGTGGCGAACCTGCTCGCCGACGTGGCGTACCTGCTCCTCGACCCGCGGACCCGAAAGAGCTGAGCGATGACAATCTCCCCCTCGAGCATCGAGCAGGTCATCCCCGGCCAGGGGGCGATGGCCCAGCCCTCGGCCGCGCCGGGCCGGACGAGGCGTCGCCGGCTGCGGTTCGTGGCCAACGCCAAGGCCGCCACCGGGCTGGCCATCCTCGGCCTCTACTGCCTCTTCGCGGTCATCGGCCCCTGGGTGGCGCCGTACGACCCGGACGCGCGCAGCGCCGACGTGCTCCAGCCGCCGTCGGGGCGGCACTGGTTCGGCACCACCCACCTGGGGCAGGACATCTTCAGCCAGATCCTGGTCGGCACGCGCAGCGTCATGGTGGTCGGGCTGATCGCCGGCGTGCTGGCCACCGTCCTGTCCATCCTGATCGGCGTGACCGCCGGCTACCTCGGCGGGGTGACCGACGAGGGCCTGTCGGCCATGTCGAACGTCTTCCTGGTCATCCCGGCGCTGCCGCTGATCATCATCGTGACGTCGATTGTGGAGCAGGCCAGCGACACGCTGGTCGCGCTCATCATCGGGTTCACCTCGTGGGCGTGGGGCGCCCGGGTGCTGCGCGCCCAGACGCTGTCGCTGCGCCGCCGCGACTACGTCGAGGCGGCCCGGGCCACCGGCGAGCGGACCTGGCGGATCATCCTGTTCGAGATCCTGCCGAACCTCACCGCGATCATCGCCTCCGGCTTCGTCGGCACCGTCATCTTCGCGGTGATGTCGGAGATCACCCTGGCCTTCATCGGCATCTCGTCGATCTCCTCGTGGAACTGGGGCACCATCCTGTTCTGGGCGCAGGGCCAGCAGGCCCTGGCCCAGGGCGCCTGGTGGTGGTTCGTGCCGGCCGGGTTGGCCATCGCGGTGCTCGGCACCGCCCTCGCGCTGATCAACTTCGGCATCGACGAGTTCGTCAGCCCCCGGCTGCGCACCGGCGGCCGTACCCGGATCCGCACCGCCGACGGGCGCACCGTCCGGATGCGGGTCGGCTTCACCCCGGTCCTGGCCCCGAAGCCGGCCGTCCCGGCGCCCCGCGAGGCGGCGCCTCGGGTGGACGGCGCCCGGTGAGCGCGCGTACTGCGGCGGAGCGGAGCCCCGCCGTCCGGAACGAAGGAAGGTACCGATGACGGATCCGGTCCTGGAGATCCGCGGCCTCCGCGTCGACTACGGCCTCGGCGACCAGGCGGTACGGGCGGTCCGCGACGTCGACCTGACCCTGCACCGGGGCGAGGTGCTGGGGCTGGCCGGCGAGAGCGGCAGCGGCAAGTCGACCCTGGCGTACGGCCTGACCCGGCTGCTGCCGCCGCCCGGCGTGGTCAGCGGCGGCCAGGTGATCTATCACCCGGTCGACGGCCCCCCGGTCGACGTGCTGTCGCTCACCCCGGCGCAGCTGCGCCGGTTCCGCTGGGCGGAGACGTCCATCGTGTTCCAAGGGGCGATGAACTCGCTGAACCCGGTGCACAAGGTCGCCACCCAGCTGCTGGACGTGATCAGGGCGCACGAGCCGAAGAGCACGGCGGCCGCCCGGCTGGCCCGGGCCAAGGAGCTGCTGCGGCTGGTCGGCATCGCCACCGACCGGCTGGACAGCTACCCGCACCAGCTCTCCGGCGGCATGCGGCAACGCGTGATGATCGCCATGGCGCTGGCGTTGGAGCCGCAGGTCGTCATCATGGACGAGCCGACCACCGCGCTGGACGTGGTGATGCAGCGGCAGATCCTCGGGCAGCTCGCCGAGCTGCGCGAGCGGCTCGGCTTCGCGGTGCTGTTCATCACCCACGACCTGTCGCTGCTGGTCGAGTTCTCCGACCGGATCGCCATCATGTACGGCGGCCGGATCATCGAACAGGCGCCCGCCGGGCAGCTCTACCGGGACGCGCTGCACCCGTACACCGAGGGTCTGCTGCACAGCTTCCCGGCGCTGCACGGGCCGCGCCGCGAGCTGACCGGCATCCCGGGCTCGCCGCCGGACCTGCGCGCGATGCCGTCCGGGTGCGCGTTCCACCCGCGCTGCCCGAAGGCGTTCGAGCCGTGCGACGAGACGGTGCCGCCGCTCGGGCCGCCCGGCGACGGCCGGCCGGACCGGGCGGTCGCCTGCTGGCTGCATCCGGTCGCCACCCCCCGCTGACCACCACCACCTCACCGAACACCCGCGACCCGCGAGGAGAACCATGGACACCGACCTCACCCGACCCACCAGCACCGGGCAGGCCGACCCGATCGACACCCTGCCGCCGACCTTCCGGTGGGGGGTGGCGACCTCGTCGTACCAGATCGAGGGCGCGGTGGCCGAGGACGGCCGCACCCCGTCCATCTGGGACACCTTCTGCCGGGTGCCGGGTGCGGTGGTCAACGGCGACAACGGTGACGTGGCCTGCGACCACTACCACCGGATGCCGCAGGACGTCGCCCTCATCGCCGACCTGGGCCTGGACACCTACCGCTTCTCGGTGGCCTGGCCGCGGGTGCAGCCGGGTGGGCGGGGTCCCGCCAACCCGGCCGGCTTGGCCTTCTACGACCGGCTGGTGGACGAGCTGCTGGGCCGGGGCGTCGACCCGTGGGTCACGCTCTACCACTGGGACCTGCCGCAGGAGCTGGAGGACGCGGGCGGCTGGCCGAACCGGGACACCGCGTACCGCTTCGCCGACTACGCCGAGCTGGTCTTCGCCGCGCTCGGCGACCGGGTGAAGACCTGGACCACGCTGAACGAGCCATGGTGCTCGGCGATGCTCGGGTACGCGTACGGCCTGCACGCGCCCGGCCGGCGTGACCTCGGCGCCGGCATCGCCGCCGCGCACCACCTGCTGCTCGGGCACGGGCTGGCGGCGCAGCGGCTGCGCGCGGCGGCGACCGCCCCGATCGAGCTGGGGTTGACGCTGAACCTGACCACGGCCGACCCGGCGACCGACAGCGCGGCCGACCGGGACGCCGCCCGGGCCGCCGACGGGCTGGGCAACCGGCTCTACCTCGACCCGGTGTTGCGTGGCTCCTACCCGCAGGACGTGGTGGCCGACCTCGCCGCCGAGGGGGTGCGGATCCCGGTCGAGGAGGGCGACCTGGCGGTCATCTCGGCCCCGATCGACGTGCTCGGGGTGAACTACTACTTCGGCCAGATCCACTCCGGGGTGGACGAGCAGGGCCGGGAGCGGGACGACGACGGCCGGCCGGTGCGCCGGGTGGTCCGCCGGGACCTGCCGCGGACCGCGATGGACTGGGAGATCGTGCCGGAGTCCTTCACCGAGCTGCTGGTCCGGCTGCACCGGGACTACCCGGGCGTGCCGCTGGTGATCACCGAGAACGGCGCGGCGTTCGACGACCAGCCGGACGCCGACGGTTTCGTGGCCGACGACGACCGGGTGGGGTACCTGACCGAGCACCTGCGGGCGGTGGCCCGGGCCCGGCAGGCCGGCGCCGACGTACGCGGCTACTTCGCCTGGTCGCTGCTGGACAACTTCGAGTGGGCGTACGGCTACGACAAGCGGTTCGGCATCGTCCGGGTCGACTACGACACGCAGCGGCGCACCCTCAAGCGCAGCGCGCACTGGTACCGCGACACGGTGCGGCGGGTGCGCGGGGAGCGCTGATCCGCCGCCGCGCGCGGCCGCCCGGGGCGTGACCCGGGCGGCCGCGCCGGCCTGCCCTCGGGAGCCTCCCGAGGGCTTTTTTCATGCCTTGACATAAGCAGGTGGGGACGGTTTTCTCAGTGAAGAACATCGATCGAAGGGAGCACCGGTGTCCCCCACCACCGAGGACCACCCCGGATCGGCGCCACCCCGCCACCCGGCCCGGCCGACCGCACGCCGCGCCGGCCCCGTCGCCCTGGCGCTCTGCCTCGCCGCCGGCGCCGCCGCCCTCGCCCCGCCCTCGGCCGCCCGGGCCGCCGGGGAGACCGTCAACGTCTGGCTCACCACCACCTCCGACGCCGGCGGCCGCACCGTCACCCGCGGCCTGCAACCGCAGAGCCCGCTGAGCTTCGCGCCGTCCAGCGCCGCCGCCACGCACACCCTCACCGTCGACGAGAACACCCGCTACCAGCAGTTCGAGGGCGCCGGCGCGTCTATCACCGACACCACCGCCCACCTGCTGCGCGGCGGACCGGTCAGCGCCGCCACCCAGGACGAGGTGATGCGCAAGCTGTTCAGCCCCACCGACGGCATCGGGCTGTCCTTCCTCCGCAACCCGATCGGCGCGTCCGACCTGTCCCGGCCCGGCAACGTCTCGCTGGACGACACCTGCTGCGACCTCACCGACTTCGGCGCCAACGGCTACGACACCGACGTCGAGCTGCTCACCGCGCAGGCCCGGCAGCTCAACCCCGGGCTGCGGGTGATGGTGGTGCCGTGGAGCGCGCCCGGCTGGATGAAGGACAACGGCCGGATGGACCAGATGGGTTGGCTGAAGTACGAGTACTACGCCAGCTACGCGCAGTACTTCGTCAAGACCATCCAGGCGTACGCGGCGCGCGGGGTGAAGGTCGACTACCTGTCGGTGCAGAACGAGCCGAACTGCTGCCAGGCCGGCAACCCCACCGCCATGGACTACCCCGGGATGAGCTGGAACTCCTCCGGCCTGGTCGAGCTGACCAAGAACTTCGTCTACCCGGCGTTCCGCGCCGCCGGCATCACCACCAAGGTGCTGGTGCACGACTGGAACTACGGCGACTACGCCGCCATCGGCCAGGGGCTGCTCGCCGACGCCGCCGTCCGTACCGACCCGCTCTTCGGCGGCATCGCCTGGCACGGCTACTGGGGCGACCCGGCCGTCGGCAGCCAGGTCCACGACCAGTACCCGGCCGTGCCGCAGTTCAGCACCGAGCACTCCGGTGGCACCTGGATCGGCAACCAGCACAACGAGGACATGACCGACATCGTGACCTACGCCCGGAACTGGAGCCGGAGCGTGGTGAAGTGGAGCCTGGCGGTCAACCAGTTCATGGGCCCGCACAACGGCGGCTGCGGCACCTGCACCGGCCTGATCACCGTGCAGGAGGGCGGCGCCCGCGCCGGCCAGGTCGACTACACCGTCGAGTACTACACCACCGGGCACCTGACCAGGTTCGTCCGGCCCGGGGCGTACCGGATCGCCTCCACCGCCAACGGCACGGTGCAGAACGTGGCGTACCGCAACCCGGACGGATCCAAGGCGCTGCTCGCGCACAACGGCGGCAGCGCCGCGCAGTCGGTGCGGGTGCTCTGGGGCGGCCAGTCGTTCACCTACTCGCTGCCGGCCCGCACCACCGCGACCTTCACCTGGTCCGGCACCCAGTCCGGCGGCGGCTCGCCGACCGGACCGACCGGCCTCGTCACCGGCATCGGCGGCAAGTGCCTGGACGTCACCGACAACGCCACCGCCGACGGCACGCCGGCGCAGATCTGGACCTGCTTCGGCGGCGCCAACCAGCAGTGGACCCGGGCCACCGACGGCACGCTGCGGGCGCTGGGCAAGTGCCTCGACGTCTCCGGCGGCGGCACCGCCGACGGGACGCGGGTGCAGCTGTGGACCTGCAACGGCACCGCCGCCCAGCAGTGGACCTGGACGGCCGGCCGGGACCTGGTCAACCCCCAGGCGAACCGGTGCCTCGACGTCACCGGCAACACCTCCACCGACGGCGCGAAGACGCAGATCTGGACCTGCACCGGCGGCGCCAACCAGAAGTGGACGCTGCCGTCCTGAACCCGGCCGGGCCGGCGGCGCCGACCGCCGGCCCGGCCACCCCGGCCGGCCCGCCCTCCCGGCGCTCAGCGTGGGCTGGCGCCAGGCTGCGGCGGCCGGCCGGCTCGGCGCTCGCCAGCCCTCGGGCTCGGGCAGCAAACCCGCGCAGCGCTCGGGCAGCAAGCCGGCTCAGCGCTCGGCCAGCAGGCCGGCGCAGCGCTCGGGCAGCAGGCAGCCTCAGCGCTCGCGGGCCAGAGGGCCGGCGGCCCGCTGGCCGACGGGCCGGCGGGCCGGCCGCACCACCGCCGGGGTGAGCCGCGCGGCCGGCTCGCGCGGCACGCCGCCGTCGCGCAGCAGCCGGGCCATCGGCAGGGTGGCCGCGCCCATCGCGACCGCGTCCGGTCCGAGCCGGCACAGCTCGATCGAGGTCTGGGCGTACGGCTGGCGCAACGCGTGCCGCCCGGTGGCCGCGCGGATCTGCGTCAGGTAGCGCTCGCCCAGGGCCAGCCCGGCCCAGCCGCCGAGCACCACCCGCTCCGGGTTGAAGAGGTTGACCAGGTTCGCCACCCCGGCGCCGAGGTAGCCGACGGTCTCGTCGAGCACCCGGGCGGCCGTGCGGCTGCCGGAGCGGAACAGTCCGGCGAAGGCGGTCTCCTCGTCGCCGCCGGGCGCCGGGCGGCCCCGGTTGGCCTGGCGGAACCGGTCCAGCACCCCCTCCGCCCCGACGTACGCCTCCAGGCAGCCCTGGTTGCCGCAGCGGCAGCGGCGGCCGCCGTACACCAGGGTGGTGTGCCCCCACTCGCCGGCGCTGCTGTGCGCGCCCCGGTAGCCGACGCCGTCGGCGACCACGCAGGCGCCCACGCCGGAGCCGACCAGGGCGATCACCGCGTGCCGGACGCCCCGGCCGGCGCCGAACCACATCTCGGCCTGGCCGAGGGTCTTCGCGCCGTTGTCGATGTGCACGGGGATGTCGGTGCCGGCGCGCAGCATCGCGCCGAGCGGCACCCCCTCCCAGCCGAGGGTCTGTGCGTGCACCACCGCGTCGGCGGTCCGCTCGACCGTGCCGGCGACGGCGACGCCAAAGCCGAGCACCGCGGCCGGCGCGACGCCGGCCTGCTCGATGACCGCGTCGAGGCCGCGCAGCAGGTGCCGCGCCACGTCCTGCGGGTCGGGCTCGGCGGCGGCGATCGGGTACTCGGCCTTGGCCAGCGCGGTCATCGCCAGGTCGAAGAGCTCGACCTGGACCCGGGTCTCACCGACGTCGGCGCCGACCAGGTAGCCGTAGGCGGGGGCGACCCGCAGCAGCACCCGGGGACGGCCGCCGTCGGACTCGACCGAGCCGGCCTCCTCGACCAGCCCTTCGGTGATCATCTCGCCGACCAGGTTGCTCACGCTGGCCAGGCTCAGCGCCGTGCTCTGCCCCAGCTCGTGGCGGCTGAGCGGCCCGTCCAGCCAGATCCGGGTCAGCAGCACCGACCGGTTGGCCCGACGCATGTCCCGCACGGTGGTGCGCCTGGCGTCCATCTCCGCCCACCCTTCCCCTGTCACCACCCGCGCGGCTCACCCGGGATGCGTCATCCCAGATTAATGCCGTGAACAAAGGGTCGAAGAAGCTGGTCGGCGGGGTCGGCCGCGGGTCACACATTTACATTTAACAAAGTTAACTGATAGCCTCCGGCGCATCGACGAGGAGGTATGTCATGCGACTTCGACGCGGGATGACCGCACTGCTCGGCGGCGCCGCGCTGCTCGCCGCCACCGCCGCCCTGCCCGCCGCCGCCGGCAGCGCGGCGACCGCCGGCACGACCGCCCTGGTCTCCTGCACCGGCGTGCCGGCCTGGGCCGAGGGGGTGACCTGGACCGCCGGCAGCAAGGCCAGCTACGCCGGCCGGCTCTACCAGGCGCTGGTGACGCACACCCCACCGGCGGGCGCCGGCTGGACCCCGCCGGCCACCCCGGCGCTCTGGACCGACCTCGGGGCCTGCGGCGCCGGCACCCCGTCGCCGAGCCCCACCACGAAGCCGCCGTCACCGACCCCGACGCCCACGCCGACGTCCTCCCCGTCCCCCACCGCGACGCCCACACCCACGCCGACCGGCACCCCGCCCCCGGGCGGGAGCACCTGCGCGCTCCGGTCCCGG
Source organism: Micromonospora sp. NPDC049836 (assembly GCF_044465125.1). NCBI lineage: Bacteria > Bacillati > Actinomycetota > Actinomycetes > Micromonosporales > Micromonosporaceae > Micromonospora > Micromonospora sp. NPDC049836. The sequence continues at coordinate 195,964 of NZ_JBITLH010000004.1, read as the reverse complement.
CCCACCGGCAAGGTGCTGCAGGGCTACTGGGAGAACTGGGACGGCGCGGCCAACGGCGTACACCCGGGGATGGGCTGGATCCCGATCACCGACAGCCGGATCCGGACCCACGGCTACAACGTGGTCACCGCCGCCTTCCCGGTGATCCGCGCCGACGGCACCGTGCTGTGGGAGGACGGCATGGACGCCGGCGTCCGGGTGCCCACCCCGACCGAGGTGTGCCAGGCCAAGGCCGCCGGGCTGACCGTCCTGCTGTCGATCGGCGGCGCGACCGCCGGCATCGACCTCGGCTCCAGCGCGGTCGCCGACCGGTTCGTCGCCACCGTGGTGCCCATCCTCAAGCGGTACAACTTCGACGGCATCGACATCGACATCGAGACCGGGCTCACCGGCAGCGGCAACATCAACCAGCTCTCCACCTCCCAGGCCAACCTGGTGCGGATCATCGACGGGGTGCTGGCCCAGATGCCCGCCGGCTTCGGGCTCACCATGGCCCCGGAGACCGCGTACGTCACCGGCGGCAGCGTCACCTACGGCTCGATCTGGGGCGCCTACCTGCCGATCATCAAGCGGTACGCCGACAACGGCCGGCTCTGGTGGCTGAACATGCAGTACTACAACGGCAGCATGTACGGCTGCGCCGGCGACTCCTACCCGGCCGGCACCGTGCAGGGCTTCGTGGCGCAGACCAGCTGCCTCAACGCCGGCCTGATCGTGCAGGGCGTCACCATCCGCGTCCCGTACGACAAGCAGGTCCCCGGCCTGCCCGCGCAGAGCGGCGCCGGTGGCGGGTACATGGGCCCCGCGCTGGTCGCGCAGGCGTGGAACACCTACCAGGGCGGCCTCAAGGGGCTGATGACCTGGTCGGTCAACTGGGACGGGTCCAAGGGCTGGACCTTCGGCGACAACGTGCGGTCCCTGCAGGGCCGGTGACGGCCGGGCGGGGCTCCGCAGGCGCGCGGAGCCCCGCCTCCCCGGCCCGCGCCCGGTGGCGACCGCGCGGGTGCGGCCCCGACCCGGGCACCGGGCGCGACCGGTCCGCGCTACCGTCGTCGGCGGAACCGATGTCCGGGTGGGAGAGGGACGCGATGTCGAGACCTGCGGCCGTGAGCCGGACCGCGGTGCTGGTGTGCCAGGGCCGCGCCGCCGCCGACGGACGGATCGCGCCGGGCCGCTTCGCCGACCCGACCGCCATGGTCCTGCTGCGGCCCGCCGAGCGCGAGGCCGTCGAGTGGGTACGCGACGGCGCGGTGCCCGACACGTGGCGGCACCGGGTCGACTACGAGACGGTACGGGCCACCACGGAGCTGATGGCGCCGCGGACCATCGCCATCGACGACGCCGTCCGCGCCCACCCGTGCCCGCAACTGGTGATCCTGGGCGCCGGGCTGGACGGCCGGGCGTGGCGGATGCCGGAGCTGGCCGGGGTCACGGTCTTCGAGGTCGACCAGCCGGCGACCCAGCAGGACAAGCGGGACCGGGCCGCCGGGCTCTCCGGCACCCCGCCCACGTTCGTCCCGGTGGACTTCGGCCGCGACCGGCTGCCCGAGGCGCTGGCGGCCCACGGGCACCGCACCCACCTGCCCACCACCTGGATCTGGGAGGGCGTGGTGCCCTACCTGACCCGGGCCGAGGTGGCCGCCACCGTGGCCGGGCTCGCCGCCGGCTCGGCAACCGGCAGCCGCCTGATCGTCAACTACCAGAGCCCGTCCCGCTCCGCGCGCGCGGGCCGCGTCCTGGCCCGGCTGCTGACCGCCTCCACCGGCCGGCGCAGCGTCTGGGCCAACGAGCCGTGGCGCTCGACCTGGACCCCCGCCGCGCTGGCCGCCCTGCTCGCCCGGCACGGCTACCGGGTCACCGAGGACGAGAGCCTGCTCGACACCGCGCGTCGGCTGGACCTGCCGGTCGCGCACGCCAGGTCGCTGGGGCACAGCCGGGTGCTGGTGGCCGACCGCGACTGACCGGATGCGGTGGCCGGGCGCACCGCAGCGCGGCCGTAGGGTTCTGGCTGTGACCGCTCAGCGAATGCCCGCCGCCGAGGTGCCGGTCTCGGTCGAACTGGTGCGCCGGCTGCTCCAACAGCAGCACCCCGATCTGGCGGACCTGCCGGTCGAGGTCCTGGCCAACGGCTGGGACAACCTCGTCTGCCGGCTTGGCGAGGAGTTCCTCGTCCGGTTGCCGCGGCGCACCGTGGCCGCCGCACTCGTCGCGCACGAGCAGCGGTGGCTGCCGGAGTTGGCCGGCCGGCTGCCGTTGCCGGTGCCGGCCCCGGTACGGGTCGGGTGCCCGACGACCCAGTTCCCGTGGTCCTGGAGTGTCGTGCCGTTCTTTCCCGGCCGGATCGCGGCGCGGTCGGAGCCCGACGACCTCCGCTCGGCCGCGGCGACACTCGGCGGTTTTCTCCGCGCGCTGCACGCCCCGGCCCCTCCGGCGGCGCCCGTGAACCCGTCTCGGGGGATCCCGCTGGCCGGACGCGCCGAGGGAGTCCGGACCGCGCTGGCGCACCTCGAGCCGGCCGACCGCGCGGTCGCGCGGCGGATCTGGGCGGCTGCCGCCGCCGCACCCGCCTGGGACGGTCCGCCGCTGTGGCTGCACGGGGACCTGCACCCGGCCAACATCCTGGTCGACCGCGGCCGGATCAGCGCCGTGATCGACTTCGGTGACCTCACCTCCGGCGACCCCGCCACCGACCTGTCGGTGGCCTGGATGCTGTTTCCGGCGGAACAGCGGGCCGCCTTTCGGCACGCGTATGGCGGCGCGGACGACGCGACCTGGGAACGGGCCCGGGGATGGGCGCTCGTGCTGTCCCTGGTCTTCCTGACCCACTCGGCGGACAACCCGCTGATGCGCGGCATCGGCGAGCGGACCTTCCGTGCGGTGCTGACCTGACAGCTGAGCAGTGCCGTGGCGGACCCGGCTCGCGCGTCACCGCGCGTCGCCGCGACCCCGGGAACGCCTGCGCTGGCTGGGCGTGCGCTCGGCCGCGTCGCGGCGGCTAGCGGTCCGGCGTGGCGTCCAACCGGACGCAGCAGGCGCCGGGCCGGGGCGCGAGCCGGGGCAGCAGGTCGGTGCGGCCGGCGCCGTCGACCAGCCCGCCGAGGAAGGCGTGGTTGAGCCCGCAGACCAGCGCGGTCTGCCGGGCCGCCAGGGCGTGGAACGGGCAGTTGCGCAGCAGCACCTGGTCGCCGAGCGACTCCGGTTCGAAGCCGAGGCCGCCGAGCACGCCCACCAGGTCCTCGTCGGCCTCGCGGATGCGTACGCCGAGGTCCCGGCCGCGCCGCCGGGCGTGCCGCCGCGCCGCCTCGGGGGCGTCGTGCGGGTCCTCGGCGACCGCGTCGGCGAGGATCTCGGCGATCAGCTCGTAGCGCCGCTCGGGGACGGTGATGGCCAGCCCGTCGCCGGCCGCCTCGTAGACCTTCGGCGTGCGGCCCCGCCCCCGGGGCTGGTCGGCCGGCGTCTCGTAGTGGGCCCGCAGCAGTCCCGACTCGACGAGCTTGTCGAGGTGGAACGCGGTGAGGTTGCGGGACATCCCGTGCGCCGCGGCCGCCTCCTCGCGGGTGACCGGATGGTCGGCCCGGCACACGTAGTCGTAGAGCGCCCGTCGGGACCGGTCGACGAGCGCGGCCATCGCGCTCCAGCGCTCTCCGCCGCTCACGCCACGAGGTTATCACCAACGATGGCTATTGAAATTCCGGACGCGCTGGGGCAGCATGACCGCTATCACCAATGAGCGTTGGTGAAAATCCCCTGGGGGTTCCCCGTGCGACCCATGGATCAGGCCAAGCACCCGGTGACCACACTGGCCGGCCGCTACGGCCACCCGCTGCATCCCGCGCTGGTCGCGGTGCCGATCGGCGCCTGGGTGGCCAGCTTCGCCTTCGACCTCGCCACCCGCTTCGTACCCGGGTCACCGGACCTCGCCGACGGCGCGCGGTGGCTCATCGGCCTCGGCGTCGTCGGTGCGCTCGCCGCCGCGCTGGTCGGCTTCCTCGACCTGTTCGCCATCCCCACCGGCACCCGCGCCTTCCGCACCGCGCTCGCGCACATGGCGATCAACCTCGCGGTCACCGGCGGGTACGCGGTCAACTTCGCGCTCCGGGACGCCGGCCCGCCCGGCGCGGGACCGCTGGCGCTCTCCGCGGTCGGCCTCGCCGGGCTCGCCGTCGGCGGGTACCTCGGCGGCGAGCTGGCCTACCGCTACGGCGTCCGGGTCGCCGACGAGCGCACCCAGGCGCACGGCTACCACCACGCAGACAAGGAGAACGACTGATGGGCATCGCCGCACTCGTCACCTGGCTGATCACGGCCGCCGGTGGCTTCGTCATGCTCGGCACCTGGATCAGCCGGGGCGGCCACCGACCGGACAGCGGCAGCCGCCTGGCGCCGGGCCTGGTGTTCGGTCACTTCGCGCTGGCCGCGATCGGGCTGGTGCTGTGGATCGTCCACCTGGTCCTCGACGACCGCGTGCTCGCCTGGGTCGCGTTCGCCGCGCTGCTGCCGGTGGCCCTGCTCGGGTTCACCATGCTGGCCCGCTGGATCCCCGCCCGCCGGTCCGGCACCGCCGAATCCCGCTTCCCCGTCCCGGTGGTCGTCGGCCACGGCCTGTTCGCCGTCGCCACGCTGGTGCTGACCGCGCTCGCGGCCCTCGGCGTGGGCGGTCGCTGAGGTGACCGTCACCGCGCTGCGGGTGCAGCACCAGCGTCCCCGCCCCGACCCGGCCGCCGCCGAACGGGCCGCGGCGCAGTTCCTCGCCGCCCTCGGGGTGGACCTCTCCGCCGACGGGCTCGCCGACACCCCGGGCCGGATGGCCCGCGCCTACGCCGAACTGCTCACCCCGCGCGAGTTCCAGCTCACCACCTTCGCCAACGACGAGGGCTACGACGAGCTGGTGCTGGCCCGGGCCATCCCGATCCGGTCGGTCTGCGAACACCACCTGCTGCCGTTCGTCGGCGTCGCGCACGTGGGCTACCTGCCCGGCGCCCGCATCCTCGGACTGTCCAAACTGGCCCGGGTGGTCGAGCTGTTCGCCCACGGCCCCCAGGTCCAGGAGCGCCTCACCAAGCAGATCGCCGACTGGCTGACCGCGAACCTGCGCCCGCGCGGCGTCGGCGTGGTCATCGAGGCCGAACACCTGTGCATGACCCTGCGCGGCGTGCAGGCCGTCGGCAGCAGCACCATCACCTCCACCCTGCTCGGCACCCTGCGCGACGACCACCGCTCCCGCGCCGAGTTCTTCACCCTCACCGGCGTCGGCCCCCGCTGACCGGCGTACCGCCAGAAAGGAGCTGGACCGATGTCGACAACCGACCGGTTCGTCATCGTGGGCGCCGGGCTCGCCGGTGCGCGGGCCGCCCAGACGCTGCGGGAGGAGGGCTTCGCCGGCGGCGTCGTCGTGCTCGGCGACGAACCCGAGCGGCCGTACGAGCGGCCACCGCTGTCCAAGGGGCTGCTGACCGGCGCGGCCGAACCCGACAGCGTGTTCGTGCACGACGCCGGGTGGTACGCCGCGCACGACGTCGACCTGCGCACCGCCACCCGGGCGGTCGCCGTCGACCGCGCCGCCCGGACCGTCCGGCTCGCCGACGGCGAGCAGCTGCGCTACGACAAGCTGCTGCTGGCCACCGGCGCCACAGCCCGTGACCTCGCGGCGCCCGGCGTGCACCTGGCCGGGGTGCTGCGGCTGCGTACCCTCGCCGACAGCCGCCGGATCGGCGCCGCGCTGGTCGACGGCGCGCGCGTGGTGATCGTCGGCGCGGGGTGGATCGGCCTGGAGGTGGCCGCCGCCGCCCGGCGACGCGGCGCCACCGTCGACGTCGTCGAGACGGCCGCGCTGCCGTTGCGCCGGGTGCTCGGCGACGAGATCGCCCGGGTCTTCGCCGACCTGCACCGGGACCACGGCGTCACCTTCCACTTCGGCGCGGAGGTGCACGAGATCCACGGCACCGATCGGGTCTGCTCGGTCCGGCTGGCCGACGGCACCGAGTTGCCGGCCGACGCCGTGGTGGTCGCCGTGGGCGTGCGGCCGAACACCGAGCTGGCGACCGCGGCCGGCCTCGCCGTCGAGAACGGCATCCACGTCGACGCGTCCCTGCGCACCGCCGACCCGGACGTGCACGCCGCCGGTGACGTGGCCAACGCCTACCATCCGGTGCTGCGCCGGCGGCTGCGCGTCGAGCACTGGGCCAACGCGCTGCACGGCGGCCCCGCCGCGGCCCGGGCCATGCTCGGCCAGCCGGTCAGCTACGACGACCTGCCCTACTTCTACACCGACCAGTACGAGCTGGGCATGGAGTACATCGGGCACGCCCCGCCCGGGGCGGCCGACCGGGTGGTCGTCCGGGGCGACCTCGCCAAGCGCGAGTTCATCGCGTTCTGGACCGCCGGCGGGCGGGTGCTCGCCGGGATGAACGTCAACGTGTGGGACGTCGTCCCGGCGATCCGGCGGCTCGTCACGGCGGCCCACCCGGTCGACCTCGACCGGCTGGCCGACCCGGACGTGCCCCTCGCCGACCTGCTGCCGCCGGACCCGCCCGCCGCACGGCAGGCCGGGTAGCCGGCGTCACCGCCGCGCGGACCGGCCCGTGCCGGCCGACTCCGCCGGGCGGACCGGCCGGCGCTCACGGGTGCCGGCCGGCTCCGCCGGGCGGGAGGGCCGGCGCGGTGGCGGCGGGCCGGCGCGCCGTCCTCGCCCGGGTGCGCCGGGGGCGAGGTCGTCAGCCGGTGGGCTCCCGTTGCTGGCGCGGCCGGGCCGGTGCGTCCTCCCGGTCGATCCGCAACTCCCGCTCGAGCGCGGCGATGACGGCGCGCAGGTCGTCCAGCCGCTGGGTGAGCGCGATCCGGTCCAACTCGTCGGGCAGCCCGTCGCCGTCCTCGTCGTAGTCCGGGGCCAGCCGCTCGGTCATCTCCAACCGGCGAGCCTCCTCCATGGAGTTGACGATGACCGCGATCAGGATGTTGAGCAGCAGGTTCACGGTGATCAGGACGAAGCTGACGTAGTAGACCAGGGTCCACGGCGACACCGCCATGCCCTGCTCGAGCAGATCCGGCAGGGTCTCCAGCGACAGCAGCACGAACAGGGTCAGCAGCGAGCGGCCGATGTCGCCGTACTGCTCCGGGTAGCGCTGCCCGAAGATCAGCCAGCCGGCCATGCCGTACATGTAGAGGGTCACCGCGGCCAGCGCCAGGAAACCCGCGACCCCGGGCAGGCTGCGCCACAGCGCCGCCACGATGGTGCGCAGCCCGGGTGAGAAGCGCACCAGGCGCAGCACCCGGGCGACCCGCAGGAAGCGCAGCACCCCCGAGTCGCCGTGCAGGCCCGGAATGAAGATGGTGGCGGTGACCAGGAAGTCGAAGACGTTCCAGCCGTGCCGGAAGAAGTCCTGTGGCCGGCGGCCGTAGGCCAGCACCCGGATCGCGATCTCGACGACGAAGACGAGCCGGAAGAACCATTCGAACCACCGCAGGGCCGGGTGCGCCGCCCCGAGGTCCCGGTAGGTCTCGAAGCCGAGCACCGCCCCGTTCAGCATGATCACCACGACGATCACCACGTCGAAGGCGCGCGAGTCGGCGATCAGCGCGCAGCGGTCCGCCAGCTTCGACCGCGGCGCGGTCGGCGCGCCCCGTTGCACCGGCACGGTGGGCCCGGTCACCGCCCCGACCCGCCCGCGCTTACGGCGGGACCGTCGGACGGGGCGGGTACGCGGTGCCGGGCAAGCATGCCGACAAGCCTAGAGGTGCCGCCGGTACGGGTTCGTGCCCGGCGACCCCGCGGTGGCGGCCCGGCGGCGACCGCCGGCCGGCGTCAGGCCACGGCTTCGATGATGCGCAGATCGCGCTCGGCGCCGTCGCCGAGCGCCCGCAGCGCCTCCTGGTAGGCCGCGCTTGCGTAGGCGGCGAGCGCGGCGTCGACGCTGGGGAACTCGATCAGCGTCGTCCGCTCCACCAGGCCGGCCTCGAACGCCTGCGACGGCAGGCCGCGCGCCAGGAACGTGCCGCCGGCCGCGCGCAGCGCCGGCCCCGCCAGCTCCGCGTACGCGGCGACCTTCGCCTCGTCGCTGATGGACCGGTACGTGGTGATCCAGTAGGCCTTCGGCACCGTCGCCGTCTCCCTCGTCCTGGGCGGTCCCCCTGTTGGGATGCCTCAGGAAGGGTAACGGTCACCGGAGCGCGTGGACTGCCGGTAGACGCCCGGGGCCCGGCCGGTGACCCGCTTGACGGCGACGCTCAGCGCCGACCACCGGGCCGGCCAGCCAGCCCAGGGCACCCCTCCCGGTGGACGGTCGACCAAGAATGCCGGACGTCGAACTACCGGCGGTCCAGGGTCACGCTCCGTAGCGTACGGGTCATGACACCCAGCGCCCGCCTCACCACACCGTTCCACGCCCGTACCTCCGCCGCCGAGATCCTGACCGGCGTCGACCTCGCCGGGCGCCGCATGATCGTCACCGGGGGCGCCTCCGGCATCGGCCGGGAGACCGTCCGGGCCCTGGCCGGAGCCGGCGCCGAGGTCACCGTGGCCACCCGCGACCCCGCCCACGCCGCGGACCTGGTGGCCGAGTTCGCCGGCCCCGGCCCGGGCAGCGTCCGGGGGGCCGCCCTCGACCTGGCCGACCTGGCCTCCGTCGACGCCTTCGTCGCCGACTGGCCGGGCCCGCTGCACACCCTGGTCGCCAACGCCGGGATCATGGCACTGCCCGAGCGGCGGCTCACCGACGCCGGCTGGGAACTGCAACTGGCGACGAACTACCTCGGCCACTTCGCGCTCGCCCGCGGCCTGCACGACAACCTGCGCGCCGCCGGCTCGGCCCGGGTGGTCGTGGTCAGCTCCGGGGCGCACCTGCGCGAGGCGTTCGACTTCGACGACCCGCAGTTCGCGCGGCAGCCCTACGACCCGTGGGCGGCGTACGGCCGGTCCAAGACCGCCGGCGTCCTACTCGCGGTGGGCATCGCCCGGCACTGGGCCGGTGACGGGATCACCGCCAACGCGCTCAACCCGGGCTACATCACCACGAACCTGCAACGGCACATGGACGCGGCGACGCTGCGCGCGTTCGGGGCGATGGACGAGGCCGGCAACCGGGTCGAACCGCCCTACTACAAAACTCCCGCCCAGGGCGCGGCGACCTCGGTGCTGCTCGCCGCCTCGCCGCTGCTGGACGGGGTCACCGGCCGGTACTTCGACGACAACCAGGAGGCCGAGGTGGTGGCGGGTGGACCGGAGGCGACCGGCGGGGTGGCCGCCCACGCCGTCGACCCGGCCGCCGCCGACCGGCTCTGGGCGTACGCGGAGCAGGCCCTGACCTCCCGCTGAGCGGGCCGCGCAGGCCGGTGCCGCCGGCGCAAGGGCCCAACGGCCCGCTCGGCTGTGCTGATCTTCACTGGCCGTCGCGGGGCCGGATGAACCACCATGAAAGGTGCGGGCGGGCCACGGCGGCGCGGGCCGGAAGGGGTGGAGCGCGATGACGGGACGGCCGGTGACCAGTGCGACCGAGGTCCGTCCCGACCCCGGCCCCGGCACGCCCGGCCCCGGCCCCGGCACGCCCGGCGAAGGGGTCGGCCTCAGCTCGGCGGAGGCGGCGGCCCGGCTGACCGCCGACGGCCCGAACAGCACGGCCACCCCGCAGCGCCGGCACCTGGCCACCCGGATCCTGCGCCAGCTCACCGACCCGCTGGTCGCGCTGCTGCTGGCCGCCGCCGTGGTGACCACGGTGCTGCGGGACTACCCGGACACCGCGGTGATCCTGCTGGTGGTGCTGGTCAACACCGTGATCGGCGTGGTGCAGGAGGTGCGGGCGGACCGGGCGATCGCCGCGCTGGACCGGCTCGCCGCGCCGACCGCCCGGGTGGTCCGCGACGGCCGGGACCTCGTCCTGCCCGCCGCCGCTCTGGTCCGCGGCGACCTGGTCCGCGTCGAGGCCGGTGACGTGGTCCCCGCCGACCTGCTGCTCACCGAGGCCGCCCGGCTGCACCTCGACGAGTCGGCGCTGACCGGCGAGTCGGTGCCGGTCGCCCGGGACGCCGGCGACGAGGTCAGCGCCGGCACGGTGGTCACCACCGGCCGGGCCACCGGCACCGTGGCGCGCACCGGCGCGGCCAGCGCGCTGGGCCGGATCACCGCGCTGGTCTCCGCCACCCGGCCGGCCGCCACCCCGCTGCAACGCCGGCTGGCCGCCCTCGGCCGGGTCCTCGGCCTGGCCGCGGTGGTGCTCTCCGCCCTGGTGTTCGTCATCGGCGTGGTCGGCGGCCGGCCGGTGGTGGACATGGCGGTCACCGCGGTCAGTCTGGTGGTGGCGGCGGTGCCCGAGTCGCTGCCGGCCGTGGTCACCCTCGCGCTGGCCCTCGGCGCCCGGCGGATGGCCGGGGCGCGGGCCATTCCCCGACGGCTGCACGCCGTGGAGACGCTCGGCTCGGTCACGGTGATCGCCTCCGACAAGACCGGGACGCTCACCGAGGGCCGGATGGCGGTCCAGCACGCGATCACCCGGGACGGGACCCGGTACGGGGTCACCGGCCACGGATACCAGCCGGAGGGCGCGGTGCAGCGGCACGGCCAGCCGGTGACCGTGCCGGAGGAACTGCGCCGGCTGGCACGGGCCGGGCTGCTCTGCAACGACGCCACGCTGTCCCCGCCCACCGGCGAACGGCCGGACTGGGCCGCCGTCGGCGACCCGCTCGAAGCGGCGCTGGTGGCGTTCGCCGCCCGCTGCGGCCTGGACCCGGAGCAGACCCGCGCCGCCTGGCCGCGGGTCGCCGAGCACCCGTTCGACCAGGACCTGCGCCGGATGACCACCGTGCACCGGGCGGACGACGGCCGGTACCTGGTGGCCTGCAAGGGCGCGCCGGAGAACGTGCTGCGCGCGCCGCTGGTCGACGCCACCGACGCGGAGATCGCCGAGCTGATCGCCGCCGCGCGCCGGCTGGCCGGCGAGGGCCTCCGGGTGCTCGCGGTCGCCTCCGCCGTGCGGGACGCCCCGCCGGCCGACCCGGCCCGGCCGACCGGGCTGCACCCGGTCGGGCTGGTGGCGATCGCCGACCCGCTGCGCGCCGGCGCCACCGACGTGGCCGGCAGCTTCGACGCGGCCGGCGTACGCCTGGTGCTGATCACCGGCGACCACCCGGCCACCGCCACCGCGATCGGCGGCCAACTGGGCCTCTGGCACGAGGGCGAGCCGTTGGCCTGCGGCGACGACGGCGACCTGGCACGGGCCCACCCACGCACCCGGGTGTACGCGCGGACCCAGCCGGAGCAGAAGCTCGACATCATCGCGGGGTTGCAGTCCCAGGGGCACGTGGTGGCGATGACCGGCGACGGCGTCAACGACGCACCGGCGCTGCGCCGCGCCGACATCGGGGTGGCCATGGGCGGCGGCAGTGAGGTGGCCCGGCAGGCCGCCGACCTGGTGCTGGTCGACGACGACCTGGCCACCGTGGCGACCGCGATCGGTGAGGGCCGCCGGATCTACGCCAACATCCGGCGCTTCCTGCGCTACGCCCTCTCCGGCGGCGTCGCGGAGATCGCGGTGATGCTGCTCGGCCCGCTGTTCGGGCTGGCCGTGCCGCTGCTGCCGGCGCAGATCCTCTGGGTCAACCTGCTCACCCACGGGGTGCCGGGGGTGGCGCTGGGCGCGGAGCCGGCGGAGCCGGGCCTCCTGCGCCGGGCGCCCCGGTCCCCGCAGGAGTCGGTGCTCGGCGCCGGGCTCGGCCGCGACGTGCTGCTCACCGGTGGGCTGATCGCGGCGGTGGTGCTCGGCGCGGGAGCGCTCGCCGCCCGGTGGGACCGCCCCTGGCAGTCGGTGGTCTTCGTGGTGCTCGGCCTGGCCCAGCTCGGCGTCGCGCTGGCGGTACGGGCGCCCCGCACGCCCGGCTCGGCGGACCGCAACCTCGCCCTGCCGGCCGCGGTGGCGCTCTCGGCGCTGCTGCAACTGGCCGGCGTGCTGCTGCCGCCGCTGCGCGGCCTGCTCGGCACCGAGCCGCTGGGCGCGGCGGAGTTGCTGGCCTGTGCCGTGGTGAGCACGCTGCCCGGCCTGGTGCTGTGGCTGACCCGGGCCGGGCGCGGTCGGGTCACGACGGACGGGCCGGGCGCGACCGCGCCGGGCACCGATGACAGGGCGGCCGGGCCGGCCCCGGTCGGCGCGGACCGCAACGGAAGTGAGTCACGATGACCAGCGACAACGGCAACCCGGTGGTGGTGGGGGTCGACGGTTCGGCGATCGCGTTGGAGGCGGTCCGCGCCGCCGCCCGGGAGGCGGTGCTGCGGCGGCGACCGCTGCGGATCGTGCACGCGTTCATCTGGCCGCTGATGAACGTGCCGCTCGGCCCCGACCCGAGCGGCCCGGCCACCGGTGGCCTGCGCCACCAGGCCGAGCGGTACGTCGCCGAGGCGGTGGCCGAGGCCGCGGCGGTGGCTCCGGACCTGCCGGTCACCGGCGCGGTGGTCGACGGCGCGGCCGTCCGGGTGCTGCTCGACGAGGCCTGCCAGGGCGCGCTGCTGGTGCTCGGCAACCGAGGGCTCGGCGGCTTCGCCGGCCTGCTGATCGGCTCGGTGACCGTGCAGGTGTCCACCCGCGCCCAGTGCCCGGTGCTGGTCGTCCGCGGCGAGCCGCGCGCCGCCGGCCCGGTGGTGGTCGGGGTGGACGGCTCCGAGTCCGCCGCCGCGGCGCTCGGGTGGGCGGTCGAGGCGGCGGCCCGGCGCGGCGCCCCGCTGGTCGCGGTGCACGCCTGGCTCTACCCGACGCCGGTCACCCCGGGCGACGTGCTGCCGCTCGGCCACGACCTGGACGCGCTGGCGGCGGACGGGCAGCGGCTGCTGGCCGAATCCGTCGAAGGACCCGCCGCGCGCCACCCCGAGGTGCCGGTGCAGCAGCGGCTGGTCCGCGGCTCCCCCGCCGGGGCCCTGGTCGAGGCGTCCCGGACGGCCCAGCTCGTGGTCGTCGGCGCCCGCGGCCGGGGGCCCCTCGCCGGGCTGCTGCTCGGTTCGGTCAGCCACGCCGTGCTGCACCACGCGCACTGCCCGGTGGCGGTCGTGCCGCAGTCCGGACCCGACGCGCGGCCCTGAGCCGCGCCGTGGCGGCACCCCCGCCGGGGGCGTGTGAGCGGGCGCGGAACGGGTAGACCGCCGCGCCGTGCGCGCCCCACCGGGCTTCGCGGTACCGGTGCCACCACCACGCGGGGGATCGATGTCGGACGCGCCAGCGCAGCCGGACCCGGCGACGGAGATCGTCGAGCTGCGGGTGCACGGGGTCTCCGGCGCCGGCGCGGAGCAGGTGCTGGACCGGCCGCACGTGCGGCAGGTCGCCGGGGACCGCAGCGGCGGCTTCTACCGCCCCCGGCCCGGCTACCCGGACACCCGGGGCGCGGGCGGGGTGATCCTGGAGGCGTACCGGTGGCGGGACCTGCCGTCGGGCACGGCGGTACGCACCCTGTCGCTGGTGTTCCTGCTGCCGTTCATGCTCTGCAACATGGCGATCTGGATGCGCCCGGCCAGCGGGACCGCGTCCACCGCCGTGGTGAAGGGCCTGTGCCGGGTGCTCGCGCTGACCCTCACGGCGCTGTACGTGCTCACCGTGGCGGAGGTGGCGCTGGACCTGGTCGCCTGGCGGTGCATGGGCACGCCCCGGTGCGTGGCCGGCCGGAGCTGGGTGTCCTGGCTGGGCGGCCGGCCGGTGGGGGTGCGACTGGCGCTGATGTCGCTGGTGCCGGTCGCGGCGGTCGCGCTGGTCTGGCGGCTGGGCACCCGGCCGGGCTGGACGTTCGCGGAGTTCCGCGGCACGTTGACCACCTCCGGCGAGCACCAGCTCACCGCGGTCGGCCAGTGGGACGCCGCGCCGATCGTGGCCCGGCTGCGCGCGGTGCACGTGGCCGCCGCCCTGGCCACCCTGGACGCGGTGCTGCTGGCCGCCCGGATCGCCGGCCCGGCGGCGGTGCCCTGGGCGCTGCCGCTGGCCGGGCTCACCGGACTGCTCCTGGCCGCCTGCGTCGGGCTGGTCTGCGCGTACCCGCTGATGGACCGGACCGAGCCGAGCCGGCTCCTGGACCGGAGCGTACGCGGCCTGCGGGCGGCGGCGCTGGCGCTCACCGGGGTGGTGCTGGTCGCGGTGGCCGTCGAGCCGGCGCCCTGGCCGGCCGCGACCGGTCTGCCCGCGTACCCGACGATCCTGGGTCTGCTCTTCCTGAGCCAGACGGTCCTGCTCGTGGTGCTCGCCGGGGCGGTGTGGTGGGCCCGGGGGCGGGCGCCCGGCGGCAGCCGGTTGCGGGCGCTCGGCGCCCCGGTCATGGGCGCGGTCGCCACCGGGCTCGCGGTCGCGTTCTCCGGCGAGGCGGTCTACCGGGTGGCGGACCTGCTGGACCGGGGCGCGCAGGCCGCCGAGCGGCTGTCCAGCAGCCCCCCGCTGGCCTTCAAGTGGGCGATCTTCGGGTTCTTCCTGGCGGTGGCGGTGGCCGCGGTGGCCGCCGCGGTGGTGGCGGTGGCGTCCGGGCCGGCCCGCCGGCGCGCCGCGCGGGAGATCGTCGCCCGCGACTTCCCCGCCGCGCCGCCCGAGTCGGACCTGCGCCGGCAGCAGGTGCGCCGGATGATCGCCCGGGCCCGGTTCACCGAGTGGCTGACGCCGCTCGCCCTCATCTACGCGGCGCTGGCCGGGGTCGGCATGGCCACCAGCACCCTCGGCATGGTCCGGGAGTATCCCAGCGACCTGATCGAGCGCTGGACCCCGATCCCCGGCGACCTGGTCAACTTCAGCCTGCTCCTCGGCAGTTACGTCATCGCCGCCGTGGTCCTCGGCCTGATCATCGGCGGTCTCTTCGCGTACCGGACGCCGGAGTTCCGCCGCTTCGTCGGCGTGCTGTGGGACGTGGGCACCTTCTGGCCGCGCGCCGCGCACCCGTTCGCGCCGCCCTGCTACGCGGAGCGGGCCGTGCCGGAACTCAGCCGCCGGATCAGCTACCTGACCGGGCAGGGCCACGGGGTGCTGCTGACCGGGCACAGCCACGGCTCGATGCTGCTCGCCGCGGCCGTCCTGCAACTACCGCCGGCGGCCGCCGACCGGGTGGCCCTGCTGACCTACGGCGCTCCGATCCGCCGGCTGTACGCGCGCTGGTTCCCCGCGTACGTGCACGACGAGGTGCTCGGCGAGCTGGGGCGGCGGGTCGGCTGGCGCTGGCTCAACCTGTGGCGGGACACCGACGCGATCGGCGGCTGGGTCTTCTCGCCGCACCGGCCGGGCGAGCCGGCCACGGTGACCGGGCCGGCGGCGACGGTGGACCGGCGGCTGCGGGACCCGACCGGGGTGGTGGTGCCGCCCAGCGACACGGTGCCGCCGCCGATCGTCGGGCACTGGCCCAGCGAGTACGACCCCCGCTTCGCCGCCGCCGTCCGCGACCTGGCCGGCCGCCTGCGGGACCGCCCGGCCGCACCGCGCTGAACCGCCCGGCGGTCGGCGCGGCGCTGCGCCGGCCCGGCGGGCGGGTCAGATCTGGTGCCGGTCGTCGGCCGGCAGGCCGGGTGAGGCGGGCGGTTCGGCGGACTGGCCGGGCGGGTCGAGCTGCGCGACGTGGGTCGGGTCCAGCACCCGGGAGAGGAAGGATCGGGTGCGCTCGTGCCGGGGCGCGCCGAGCACCTCGCGCGGCGGCCCCTGCTCGACCACCACGCCGCCGTCCATGAACACCACCCGGTCGGCGACGTCGCGGGCGAACGCCATCTCGTGGGTCACCACCATCATGGTCATGCCCTCCTCGGCGAGCTGGCGCATGACGGTGAGGACGTCACCGACCAGTTCCGGGTCGAGCGCGGAGGTCGGCTCGTCGAAGAGCATCAGCTTCGGGTCCATGGACAGCGACCGGGCGATCGCCGCCCGCTGCTGCTGGCCGCCGGAGAGCTGCGCCGGGTACGCGCCCGCCTTGTCGGTGAGGCCGACCCGCGCCAGGTTGGCCCGGGCGACCCGTTCGGCCTCGGCCCGGCCGCGGCGCAGCACCCGGCGCTGGGCGATGGTGAGGTTGGCCAGCACGGTCAGGTGCGGGAAGAGGTTGAACGACTGGAAGACCATGCCGATGCCGCGCCGGACCGCGTCGATCTCGACGTCCGGGTCGGTCATCTCGGTCCCGTCGACCCAGATCTTGCCGGCGGTCGGCTCCTCGAGGAGGTTGACGCAGCGCAGCAGGGTCGACTTGCCGGAGCCGGAGGGCCCGATCACGCAGACCACCTCG
This sequence comes from Micromonospora sp. NPDC049836, assembly GCF_044465125.1. Lineage (NCBI taxonomy): Bacteria > Bacillati > Actinomycetota > Actinomycetes > Micromonosporales > Micromonosporaceae > Micromonospora > Micromonospora sp. NPDC049836. The sequence goes on along the minus strand of NZ_JBITLH010000004.1, from coordinate 179,767 downwards.
CCGTGGCCGACCTCGAAGTCGATGCCCTTGAGCACCTCGAGTGGACCGAAGGACTTGTGCAGGTCGCGGATCTCGACGGCGGGCCGGGACGGGGAAGTCGTCATCAGGTCACCGAGCCTTGGCGTAGCGGAGTTCGAGGCGTCGTACCACCTGGGACAGGGGCAGAGTGATGATCAGGTAGGTGAGGCCGGCCACCAGCAGCGGGGTGGCGTTCACCCGGTCGTTCAGGGTGTCCCGGCCGAACTTGGTGACCTCGATGGTCTGCGCCGTGACGCCGAGCACGTAGGCCAGCGACGAGTCCTTGGTGAGCAGGATGAGCTCGTTGGTCAGCGGCGGGATCACGATCCGGAACGCCTGCGGGATGACGATGGTCCGCATCGCGGTGAAGTGCGACATGCCCAGGGTGCGGGCCGCCTCCATCTGTCCCTTCGGCACGGCCTGGATGCCGGCCCGGATGGTCTCGGCCATGTAGGCCGCGGCGGTCAGGCCGAGACCGATCGAGATGGACCCGAACACCCCGCCGGGGATCTCCCGCTCCGGGAAGGCGATCGGGATGCCGTAGCCGACCAGGAAGAGCACCAGCAGCGCGGGCAGGCCCCGGAACAGTTCGATGTACGCGGTGGCGACCCAGCGGTACGGCGCCACCCGGGACAGCCGCATGAGCGCCAGGATGGTGCCGAAGACCAGGCCGAAGGCGAACGCGCCCAGGGTGTAGAGGATGGTGTTGCGCAGCGCGACGGTGATCACCGTCGGGAACATCGACTCGATGATGTCGACGCGGAAGAAGGCCTCCCGCAGCCGGCCCCAGTCCGCGGCGAGGAGCACCACGGCGATGACCGCGACGAAGGCCAGGTACTGGAGCCAGAGGGACAGCCGTTCTCGCTGGCGACGGCGCAGCTTCACGGTTCGACGCTCCTTGACTGTGCGGGGTTGACGGCGCGGAGGGCGCGCCCGTCGGGGCGCGCCCTCCGGAAACCGATCAGGCGTTCGGCTTCTTGCCGATCCACTTGCCGTAGATCGTGTCGTACGTGCCGTCCTGCTTGGCCTTGGCCAGCGCGTCGTTGATCTTCTTGAGCAGCTCCGGGTTGCCGTCCTTCTTCACCGAGAAGCCGTACTGCTCGCCGGTGTCGAACTCGGCCGCGACCTCGAAGCCGCCCTGGTGCTCCTTGATGTACTCGGTCCAGACCGGCAGGTCGTTGATGGCCGCCTCGATCTGGCCGTTGGCGAGGGCCTGCTGCTCGGCGGCGAGGTCCTCGAACTCGACGAGCTGCAGGCCCTTCTCGTCGGCGTACTTCTTGGCGTAGTCGCGGCCGGTGGTCGCGGCCTGGACGCCGAGCTTCTTGCCCTTGAGGTCGTCCAGCGACTTGTACGGCTTGCCGGTCTTGACCAGCAGCGCTTGGGTGGCGTCGAAGTACGGGGCGGAGAAGTCCATGACCTTCTTCCGCTCCTCGGTGATGGTCATGCCGGCCGCGGCCGCGTCGCACTTGCCGGCGTTGAGGTCCTGGCCGGACTTGATGCCCTCGAACGGGGTGTCGATGATCGTCTGCTCGACGCCCAGGTCCTTGGCGACCAGGTCCATGAGGTCGACGTCGAAGCCGATCACCTTGCCGGCGGCGTCCTTGGACTGGAACGGCGCGTACGGCAGGTGGGTGCAGACGGTGAGCTTGCCCTTCTCGACGAGCTTGACCCCGTCGGCCTGGACCTCGCCCTGCTCCTTCTTGGCGCATCCCGCGCTCACCGCGAGGGCGGCGATCGCCACGACGAGGCCAGTCCTGCGGACTGCGCTACGGACCTTCACGGCAGTGTCCCTCCGTTTGACCCCGGCGAACGCGCAGCCAGGGCTGGTGCAAATGACGGCGTTGCCGGGGGACGCTACCCGATCGGCGGGGCCGCTCCAAGATCAGGAGTAAGGACCGCAGCCAAGCTGTGACCGATTCCCCGCGCGGAACCCGGCAGGCGGCGCCGAACGGGACGTGGGCCCGCCTTGCCAGCAAGCTATGAACGGTGGTTCACTTCTTGCGTGCCGTACCGCAGCACCGAGCGGGTCAAGGCCCGGCTGAGCGCCTCCCGCGAGCGGCTCATCACCGCCGCGCTCGAGATCATGGCCGGGCACGGCTACGCCGGCTGCTCGGTCGCCGCCGTCGCCGAGCGGGCCGGGGTCGCCACCGGCAGCGTCTACCGCCACTTCCCCACCAAGGCCGAGCTGTTCGCCGAGGTGTTCCGCACCGCGTCCGGGCGCGAGGTGGCCGCCGTGGCCCGCGCCGCCGCGCCACTGGGCAGCGCCGCCGCCCAGGTCGCCGCCGTGGCCGAGACGTTCTGCGGTCGCGCGCTGCGCGCACCCCGCCTGGCGTACGCCCTGCTGGCCGAGCCGGTCGACCCAGCGGTCGACGCCGAGCGGCTGGTCTTCCGCCGCGCGTACGCCGACCTGATCGCCGGCTACGTCGCGGCCGGAGTGGCCCGCGGCGAGCTGCCCCCGCAGGACCCGGAGCTGACCGCGACCGCCCTGGTCGGCGCCCTGGCCGAGGCCATGGTCGGCCCCCTCGCCGCCGGGGTCGCCGGCCCCGACACCATCCCCGACCTGGTCACCTTCATCCACCGCGCGCTGGGAGTAACGCCGTGACGACACACGAGGTCCGCAACCAGGTTCCCCCGCTGGTCGGCTACGACGCGGCCGACGACCCGGCGCTGCTCAGCGGGCTGGATCGCGAGGGCGCCGGCTGGGCCGCCGGCGAGCTGCACGAGCTGGGCCGGCTCGGCGGCGGCGAGGAGGCGATCGAGCAGGGGCGGCTGGCCAACGAGCACCCGCCGGTGCTGCGTACCCACGACCGCTACGGCCACCGCATCGACGAGGTCGAGTTCCACCCGGCCTGGCACGAGCTGATGCGTACCGCGGTCGGGCACGGCCTGCACGCGGCGCCCTGGGCCGACGACCGGCCCGGCGCGCACGTGGCCCGCGCGGCCAAGTTCTACGTCTGGCGTCCCGACGCCGGGCACGGCTGCCCGATCTCGATGACCTACGCGGCCGTGCCCGCGCTGCGGCACGCCCCGGACCTGGCCGCCCGGTACGAACCGCTGCTGACCGCCACGACGTACGACTTCGGGCTGCGCGCGCCGCTGGGCAAGCGGGGCCTGCTGGCCGGCATGTCGATGACGGAGAAGCAGGGCGGCTCGGACGTCCGCGCCAACAGCACCACCGCGCACCCCGAGCCGGACGGCAGCTACCGGCTGGTCGGGCACAAGTGGTTCACCTCGGCGCCGATGTGCGACGTCTTCCTGACCCTGGCCCAGGCGCCGGGCGGGCTCACCTGCTTCCTCGTCCCGCGGGTGCTGCCCGACGGCGCCCGCAACCCGATGCGGCTGATGCGGCTGAAGGACAAGCTCGGCAACCGGTCCAACGCCTCCGCCGAGGTCGAGTACGAGCACGCGGTCGCCTGGCGGGTCGGGGACGAGGGCCGGGGCGTGCGCACCATCATCGACATGGTCAACCTGACCCGGCTGGACTGCGTGATCGGCGCGGCGGCCGGGATGCGGCAGGGCGTGATCACCGCCGTCCACCACGCCACCCACCGGCAGGCCTTCGGCCGCTACCTGGCCGACCAGCCGCTGATGCGCAACGTCCTGGCCGACCTCGCGGTCGAGTCCGAGGCCGCCACCGTGCTGATGATGCGGCTCGCCGGCGCCACCGACCGGTCGGCGCGCGGGGACGCCGGGGAGACCGCGTTCAAGCGGCTCGCCCTCGCCGTCGGCAAGTACTGGGTCTGCAAGCGCTGGCCGGGGCACGCCGCCGAGGCCCTCGAATGCCTGGGCGGCAACGGCTACGTCGAGGAGTCGGGCCTGCCCCGGCTGTTCCGCGAGTCACCGCTCAACTCGATCTGGGAGGGCTCCGGCAACGTGGCGGCACTGGACGTGCTGCGCGCCCTGGCCCGGGAGCCCGAGGTGATGGCGGCGTTCGAGACCGAGGTGAGCGCCGCGGAGGGCGCCGACCGGCGACTCGACGCCGCGCTGCGCCAGTTGCGGGCCGAGCTGGCCGACCACGCCGACCTCGAACTGCGCGCCCGCCGGGTCGTCGAGCGGCTCGCCCTGGTCCTGCAGGGCGCCCTGCTGGTCCGGTACGGGCACCCGGCCGTCGCCGACGCCTTCTGCGCCTCGCGACTCGGCGGCGACCACGGCCAGGCCTTCGGCACCCTGCCGGCCGCCGTGGACTTCGCCGCGATCATCGCCCGGGCCACGCCCAAGCTCGGCTGAGCCCGCCCGCCGACGGCCGCCCTCCCCCGCGGAGGGCGGCCGTCGCTGCCTATAGCTGTCCTAGTACTAGATCTGATAAAGTACTAGTCATGTTTGAGGGAAGCGAGAGCGACGCCGCCCTGCTCGGTGACGCCTTCGCCGCCGACCTGCTCCGCGGCCACACCGACACGATCGTGTTGGGGATCCTGCGCCGCGGCGACAGCTACGGGTTCGAGATCTTCAAGACGGTCCGCGAGGCGACCGGCGGGGCGTACGAGATCAAGGAAGCGACGCTGTACGCGAGCTACCGGCGCCTGGCCAAGGACGGGCTCGTCGAGGCCTACTGGGGTGACGAGACCCAGGGCGGCCGGCGGAAGTACTACCGGATCACCGACGCCGGCCACGCCGTCTACCGGCGCAGCGTCGCGGCCTGGGTGGTCACCCGCGACCTCATCGACTCGCTGCTCGACCTCGGCGATCAACCCACGTCCCGGCAACGGACCACCGGAAAGGCATCGTCATGACCACCTCGGACGGCACCACCCGCAGCCCGGCGACCGACCTCCACCGCCTCCTCGACCAGGCCTTCGCGGACGTCGAGATGACCCCCGAGGTCCAGGACCTGAAGGAGGAGATCCGGGCGAACCTGGTGGCCCGGGTGGCCGACCTCGAACGGGCCGGCCTCTCCCCCGCCGCCGCCGTGCAGCGCGCGACGGCCGAGTTGGGCGACGTCCGGTCGCTGATCGACGAGATGGCGTCGGCGCCCGACTCGCCGGCCTCCGCGTGGGCCCGGCTCCGGGTCCGGCCCAAGCCCGGCTTCCTGGTCCGCACCGTCGTCCTCGCCGCCGTCGCGGTCGCCGCGCTCGCCGTGCTCGTGCTCGCCGCGCTCGACGTCGCGGTGCCCGACCCGGCGCGGCTCGCCGCGATCGCCGCCGTCGCGCTGCCCGCCGGCCTGATCGTGGCCGACGCGCTGCGGCAGGAGACCACCATGAGCTACCCGATGCCCGGCCGCCGCGCCGCCGGCTACGGGGCCGCCACGACGGTCGCCCTCGCCGGCGCCGGCGCCGCCTGGCGCTACCTGACCGGGGCGGAGCTGCCCTGGCTGATCGGCGGCGTGCTCGCCGTCGTGGCCGCGGCCGTCGCGTTCACCTACCTCGGCGCCACCCAGACCAACCGGCACAAGCCGTGGGTACGCCACCACCAGGCCGCCCACCAGGACGTGGGCGACCGCTTCACGACCGACCCGGCCGCCGCCGCCCGGTTCGGCATCTACACCCTCACCCTCTGGCTGGTCGCCATCGCGGCGTTCGTGGTGCTGGGCTTCACCGTCGGTTGGGCCTGGTCGTGGCTGGCCCTGGTCGGCGGCTTCGCGGCGATGATGCTCGTGCTGGCCCGGATGCTCTTCCCGCCCCGGGACTGATCGGCCCGCCGGAGCCGGGGCTCAGGCCGCGACGGCCCGGCCCATCTCGGCGAGGATCCCGGTGCCCTGGCCGACCTCGATCAGATAGCCGTCCGGGTCCCGCAGGTAGCAGCGGATCTCGACGCCGTGGTCCTTCGGCTCGGTCAGGAACTGCCCACCCCGGGACCGCCACTGCTCGTACACCGCCCGGACGTCGGCGACCCGGATGTTCAACGCGCTGCTCAGCGTCGTCGAGTCCGCCGGCGCCTGGGCCCGGACGTCCGGCTTGTCGTCGGTCGGACCGCCCTCGGTGTTGAGCACCAGGTAGCTGTTGTGCAGGCGCAGGATCGCCGGCTGGCGCTCCCGCACCACGGTGGCGCCCAGCACCCGCCGGTAGAACTCCCGGGACCGGTCCACGTCCCGCACGATCAGCAGATGCGTGAGCACCAGCCCCGCCTCGGGCTGGAAGTAGTCCGGTGCCTCGCTCGCCATCCCGCCTCCCCGGTCCGGCCGGGTGCCTACCCGCTCCGGCCGGCGGCACACCCCCCGCCCGGTCCGGCCGGCCGGCCGGGTGCCGCGGCTCCGCCCCGGATTGGCCCGCATGGCCGGTGCCGGGCCGGGTACGCCACGGCCGGGATCACGGGCCGGGAGCGGAGGTGGGACGTGGGGCGCTACGACGACGAGGTGACCGGGCCGGCCGCGCCGCCGGCCGACCGGGACGTACCGCTGGACCGAGGGCCGTGATGCGGCGCACCGTCAGCGTGCCACCGGAGATCACCGGCGGCGAGGCCGTCGGGCTGGCCGACGCGGTGTGGGACAACGCGCGGCGCGACCCGGACGCGGTGCAGTTCCGCCGCCCGGACCCGGACGCCCGGGCCTGGCCGCACCCCTCCGCCGACCCGTCCGTGGTGACCTGCGGGCAGTTCCGCGACGACGTGCTCGCGGTGGCGCGCGGGCTGCTCGCCGCGGGCGTGGAGCCGGGGACGCGGGTGGCGTTGATGAGCCGCACCCGCTACGAGTGGACCCTGGTCGACTACGCGCTCTGGGCGGTCGGCGCGGTGACCGTTCCGGTGTACGACACGTCCAGCGCCGAGCAGTTGGCCTGGATCCTCGCCGACTCGGGCGCGGTGGGGTGCGTGGTGGAGACGGCCGACCACGCGGCGCTGCTTGCCGGCGTGCGCGACCGGTTGCCGGAGCTGCGCGAGGTGTGGCGGATCGACTCCGGTGACCTGGTCCGGCTGGCGGAGCGGGGCCGGGCCGTCGACGACGGGGCCGTGGAACGCCGGCGGGCCGCGGTGTCGGGCGCGGACCCGGCGACGATCGTCTACACCAGCGGGACCACCGGGCGGCCGAAGGGCTGCGTGCTGACGCACCGGAACATCCACCTGGACGTGGCCAACGCGGTCGCCGCGCTGCCCGAGCTGTTCAACCAGGCGGCGTCGACGGTCCTCTTCCTGCCGCTGGCGCACGCGTTCGCCCGGATGGTCCAGGTGGGGATGGTGCGGACCCGGGCGACGATGGTGCACAGCCCGAACCCGCGCGGCGTGCTCCAGCAGCTGCGCCGGTACCGGCCGACGTTCGTCCTCGCGGTGCCGCGGGTGTTCGAGAAGGCGTACACCGGGGCGCGGCAGCGGGCCGCCGACCGGCATCTGGGGTGGCTGTTCGCCGCCGCGGACCGGGTGGCGGCGCGGTACAGCCGGTCGCTCGACACGCCGTCCGGGCCCGGAACCGGCCTCCGGCTGCTGCGGGGCCTGATGGACCTGCTGGTCTACCGGAAGCTGCGGGCGGGGTTCGGCGGACGCTGCCGGATCGCCGTCGTCGGTGGGGCGCCCCTCGGTGAGCGGCTCGGGCACTTCTTCCGGGGCGCCGGCCTCACCGCCCTCGAAGGCTACGGACTGACGGAGACCTCCCCGGCGCTGGCGGCGAACCGGCCCTCGGCCATGCGGATCGGCACCGTCGGCCGGCCGCTGCCCGGTGTGCAGATGGCCATCGCCGACGACGGGGAGATCCTGGTCCGCGGCGACGTCGTCTTCCAGGGCTATTGGAACAACCCGGCCGCGACCAGCGAGACGTTCACCGCCGACGGCTGGTTCCGCACCGGCGACGTGGGCAGCCTCGACGACGACGGCTATCTGCGGATCACCGGACGCACCAAGGAGATCCTGGTGACCGCGGAGGGCAAGAACATCGCCCCCGCCCCGATCGAGGACCAGGTCCGCGCGCACCCGCTGGTCAGCCAGTCCATGCTGACCGGCAACGGCCGGCCGTACGTGGGCGCGCTGGTCACCATCGACCCGCAGGCGTTGACCCGGTGGGGCGACGCGCACGGCCGCCCGCACGCGTCGGTGGCGGAGTTGCGCGAGGACCCCGCCCTGCGCGGCGAGGTCCAACGCGCGATCGACCAGGCCAACCGGTCCGTCTCGCACGCCGAGGCGATCAAGGCCTTCCGGATCCTGCCCGACGACTTCACCGAGGCCAACGGTGAACTCACCCCGACGTTGAAGGTCAGACGCGAGACGGTGCAGCAGCAGCGCGCCGCGGACATCGCAGCCCTCTACGGCGGCCGCTGACGCACTCCCCCACGTCGCCGGAGCATGGCCGGCCGCGGGCCTACGCGATCGCGTGCGCGCAGCGCATCGGCTCGTCGGATGCGGCTCGGCCGTGGGTGCGTCGCAGGTGCGCCTCGCCCCAGACCCGGACGCCTTCCACCACGGGCAGCACCGTGCTGCCGTACGCGGTGAGCCGGTAGATGATCGGCGCCGGGACGGGTCCGGTCACGATGCGCTCGACGAGCCCGTCAGCCTCGAGTTCGCGTAGCTGCTCGGCCAGCACCTTCGGCGTGATCGGCGCGACCAGACGGCGCAGGCCGGCGAAGTGGCACTCGCCGTGGGCCAGCCAGTACACGAGGGTCAGCTTCCACTTCCCACCGATCGCGGCGAACGCGGCGGCCATCGGGCAGCCGGGTAGCGGATTGGGGCGCGCCGGCGAGGGGTTACCCGCAGGTGCCTTCTTGTCCATGGGCGTGCTCCGCTCAGATAGTCGGATCATGAACCTCCACGCCAAGAACACCATGCCGTACCGCCGGGTCCTGATCCCGTGCCTGTCGCTTCTCATGCTGGCCGCGACGGCGGCGTCGGGCGGCGCGGCGGCGGCTCCCCTCCGGGCTTCGGCGGCTGTCGAGGACGGGCAACGTGACTTCGACTGGGAGATCGGTACCTGGCATACCACGGTGCGGGTGCTCGCCGATCCGCTCTCCGGATCCGCGGATGAATGGCTCCATTTCGAGGGTACGAGCGTCGTGCGTCGGCTGCTGGACCGGCGCGCGAATGTCGTCGAACTGACGGTCTCGGGGCCGGACGGACGAATCGAGGGCCTGAATCTGCGGCTCTATGAACCCCAGGCGGGGCGCTGGAGCCTGACCTTCGTGAACCTCCGCGACGGACTGCTCACCCCGTCCGTGTCCGGCCGGTTCCACGACGGTGTGGGCGAGTTCTACGGCGACGACCAGCTCGGGGGACGCGCGATCAAGGTGCGCTTCCTCATCTTCCGGCAGGGTCCGGACCGGGCGAGATTCGAACAGGCCTTCTCGGACGACGGCGGGGTGACGTGGGAGACGAACTGGATCGCCGTGGACACCCCGATCGACACCGGCAGCTGAGCTTTCTCCGTTGACGTCGGTGGCTCCGAGTGCCCGGGGCGCCGGTCACACCCCCCCGGTGCTCGCGGCGGCCAGCACGTCCCGCAGCGGGGTCGGGGCGCGGCCGGTCAGCTCGGCCACCGCGCCGGAGGTCGCCGCCCAGCGGCCCTGCCGGACGGAGTCGAACATGCTGGCGTACGCGTAGGTCCACCACGGCTGCTCGCCGTGCCGCAGCAGCGCGCCGGCGAACTCGGCCGGCGTGGCGTCGGCGTACCGGTATCCGGCCGCCGCGACGACCGCCTCGACGGGAAGGCTCTCCGGCCCGGTCACGTCGTGGTGGCCGTTGGTGGGTTCGCGGAGCGCCAGGGCGGCCAGGCAGCCCGCCACGTCGTCCCGGGCGACGAGGGCGACCCGGCCGGCCCCGGCCGGGAGCGCCACCGTCCCGCCGTGGCTCGCGCCGACCTGCCGGATCAGGCCGACGAAGAACTCGGTGAACAGGCCGGCGCGGGCGATCGAGTACGGCAGGCCGGAGGCGCGCAGCAGCCGCTCGGTGTGCCCGTTGGTGTGCGCGTAGCAGAACGGCGAGTCCACGTCCGCGTCCACGCCGCTGAGTAGCACCACGTGCCGGACGCCGGACGCTTCCGCCGCGGCCAGCACGTGCTGGTGGTGGACGATCACCCGGGCGGCCTCGCCGTCGCTGGAGACGAACACCAGGGTGTCGACCCCGGTCAGCGCGGCCCGCAGCGCGGCCGGGTCGTCGTACGGGGCGGTGCGGCTCGACAGCGCGACGACGTCGTGCGGCCCGTCGGCGGCCAGCAGCCGCGCCACCTGTCCGCCGACCCGGCCGGTGCCGCCGGTGACCGCGATCCTCAGGCCGCCCACGTGAACCCGTCCGGGTCGGTGAAGGGGCCGGCGTCGCTGCCGATGACGAGCCGGTGCGAGCCGGTGCCGTCCGGGGAGACGCCGGCGTCCTTGGCGGCGGCGCGCCGCCCGTAGAGCGCCAGCTTGACCGACGAGGCCGGGGTGGCGAACTCGACGTACTTGCTGCCGAAGCTCTTCGCCACGGCCAGCCCGCGCTCGACGTAGAACTGCCGGCTCGCCTTCACGTCCGCCACGCCGAGCAGCAGCACGATGTCGTCGATCTGCCGGGTGGCGGGGCCGGTGTCCTTCTTCGCCGACGTGGCGACCTTCCAGATCGTCCCGTCCGGGGCCTGCACGACGCCGCCGTACCCCCAGAAGCTCTTCTTGACCCGCTTCAGCTCGGTGGCCCCGCCGCTCAGCGCGGCGCCGACGAGGGTGTCGACGGTGCTGGGCTGGGACACCACGAGGGAGAGCACGAAGCCGCGGAAGCCGGACGTGGGCGCCTGCGTGGCGCGTACCCGCACGTGGTCGGCCAGGCCGAGGTCGGTGTAGAAGGCGGTGGCGCCGGCGGGGTCGGTGACGTCGAGGGTGAGGGACTTGATGGAGGTCATGGCGATCACGCTAGGCGCGGCCGTACCGCCGGTGCTTCTCGATTCCTGACCGGTCCGGCCGGCCGGTCGGCGGCACCGGTCGGGGGGCGCGGGCGGCGCCGGTGGGTCCGCGAGCCGCCGGCCAGGCTATTCCGCCATCCGGGCCGACACGGCGATGACCAGCACGAGGGGTGCGAGCAACAGCACCGGCGACCAGGCGGGCAGCTGCCGGGCCAGCAGCGAGCCGATGACCGCGCCGGTGATCAGGGCCAGCAGGACGTGGGCCTTGGGCCGCAGGTGGTGCCACGGGCGGCGGGCGGCCACCCCGGCGATCAGGCTGGTGAGCGTGCCGGTCAGGTACGTGGAGGACAGGCCCGGCACGCCGAAGCGCTGGATGGCGCTGCTCTGCACGCCCAGCGCCGCCGCCGACAGCATCAGCAGCCCGAGGTCGACCGGCGGCGACCGGTGCGGCAGGGTGACCACCCAGACGACGAGGAAGACGACGAACACCAGCAGTTCCAGGACCAGGGTGTGGGTGACCCGGCGGGGCCAGACCGGGTCGTCCGGCTGCGCCGGGCCGGCCAGGCGGGCGCCCGCCAGGACCCCGGTGATGAAGCTGAGGATGGCGCAGCCGGAGGTGAGGGCGAGGTCGGCGTCGCCGCGGCCCGCGGAGAGCCCGAGCAGGACCATGTTGCCCGTCATGACGCTGGAGAAGGCCCCGCCGAGGGCCAGGAAGCCGATGGCGTCGGCGCTCCCGGTCAGGAAGGTGAGCACGACGACGAGGGCCTGCCGGCGGCGGGCGAGGTCCGGGCTCCCCGGCGCCGCGGCGCGCGGGCGGCTGACGGATGGCGCTGTTTTCGGCACGGTCGGCTGTCCTCCGCAAATTGTTCTTCGTATACGCTCTGCCTGGACGGTTCATGGAGAGGTGGTCAGGTTGGCTGATGACCTGCGAGGCAAGCTCGGCGCTCAGCACCTGCCGCTACGCGACCAGGTCCTCGCCGCCCTGCGGACCGCCATCATCGACGGCCACTACCTGCCCGGCGAACGGCTGACCGAGGATCGGCTCGCGGAGGACTTCGCGGTCTCCCGCAACCCGGTCCGGGAGGCGTTGCGCGTCGCCGAGGCGGAGGGTTTCGTGGTGATCCTGCCCCGCCGCGGCGCGGTGGTCGCCTCCCCGAGCACCGCGACCGTCGCGGACATGTTCGCCGTCCGCCAGCGCCTGGAGTCGCTGGCCGCCCGGCTGGCGGCCGAGCGGGCCACGGCGGCGGACGTGGCCGCCCTGCGGGGCCTGCTGGAGCAGGGCCGCGCGGCGACGCAGCGGCAGGACCTGGCCCGGGTCGCCGAGCTGAACAGCGCCCTGCACCTGCGGATCCTCGAGATCAGCGGCAACCCGTGGCTGTTGTCGATCGCCAAGGCGCTCTACCTCCATGTGCAGTGGGTCTTCCGGCTGGGCGCCGCGGAACGGGCACCGCACTCGTGGGCCGAGCACATCCAACTGGTCGACGCCATCGAGTCCGGTGACGGTGACCGGGCCGAGCGGGCCGCGCAGGCCCACCTCGACGCCGCCTCCGCCGCCGCGTTCGAGAACGCCGAGGCCGGATACGGGGCCCGCTGAGGGGTCAGCGGCCGCAGGCGTAGCCCTGCATGCCCCGCGGATTCGCGCCGGCCGCCAGCACGCCGGTGCCCGGGTCGCGGGTCACCGCGCAGAGGCGGCCCAGGGTCCACGCGCCGGACAGCCGCACCTCGTGCCCCCGGGCGCGCAGCGCCGCCAGCACCTCCTCGTCCAGCCGGTCCTCCGCCACGAGTACGCCGGGTTCGATGTCGCGCGGATAGAACGAGCCCGGCAGGCTGATGGTGTGCCACATCGGCGCGTCGATGGCCTCCTGCAGGCCCTGGCCGCCGACCAGGTGGCGCAGCAGGAACAGCAGCTGCCACTGGTCCTGCTGGTCCCCACCGGGCGTGCCGAAGGCCAGGACGGGCTTCCCGTCGCGGTGCACCATGGTCGGGCTCAGCGTGGTACGCGGCCGGCGTCCCGGCGCCAGCGACGAGGCCAGCCCCTCCTCCAACCAGAACATCTGCAGCCGGCTGCCGAGGGGGAAGCCGAGGTCGGGGATGGTGGGCGAGCTCTGCAGCCAGCCGCCGCTCGGGGTCGCGGAGATCATGTTGCCCCACCGGTCGACCACGTCGACGTGACAGGTGTCGCCCCGGGTCACCCCGTCCGACTGCACCGTCGGCTCGCCCGTCGTGGGGTCCGCCGGGTCGACCCGGCCGTCGCCGCCGCGCCGCACGTGCGCCGGGAGGCGCGGCTCGGCGCCCTCGGGGCGGCCCGGTCGCAACCGCGCCGACGCGCGTTCCCCGACGAGGCCGGCGCGCTCCCGCGCGTACTCGCCGGAGAGCAGCGCCTTCGCGGGCGCGGGCCCGTCGCCGTACCAGGCCTCCCGATCGGCGAAGGCGAGCTTGAGGGCTTCGGCCTGGGCGTGGATCCCGGCCGCGGTGGACGGGTCGTACACCGCGGGGTCGTCGAGCGCGTCGAGGATCGCCAGGGTCTGCAACAGCACCGGGCCCTGCCCCCAGAAGCCGGTCTTCGCCACCGTGCAGCCGTGCCAGTCCAGGGTGGCCGGCTCCTCCCAGCTAGCCCGGAACGCGGCCAGGTCCGCGCCGGTGACCAGGCCGGCGTGCGGGCGTCCGCTGGAGTCCTGGAAGGGCTGCCGGCTGAACCGGTCGATCGCCTCGGCGACGAACCCCTCGGCCCAGGCGCGGCGCGCGGCCTCGATCTGCGCCTCCCGGTCCGCGCCCGCCGCCCCGCCGGCGTCGACCAGTCGTTGCAGGGTCTGCGCGTACGCCCGGTTGGTGAACAGCTCCCCCGCCGCCGGCGGCCGGCCGCCGCGGAGCCAGAGCTGGGCGGAGGTCGGCCAGTGTTCGGCGAAGAGCGACCGCACGGCGGCCACGGTGTCGCCGACCCGGCCGACCAGCGGGTGGCCCGCGCCGGCGTAGCCGATCGCCGGCTCCAGCACCTCCTCCAGGGAGCAGGTGCCGTGGTCGCGCAGCAGCAGCAGCCAGGCGTCCACGGCGCCGGGGACGGCCGCGGCGAGCGGGCCGGAGCCGGGGATGAGGTCCATCCCGAGGGAGCGGAAGTGCGCGATGGTGGCGCCGGCGGGCGCCGGCCCCTGCCCGCAGAGCACCTTCGGGGTCGGGTCCTGCGCGGTGGCCACGATGGCCGGCACCTCGCCGCCGGGCCCGTTCAGGTGTGGTTCGACGACGTGCAGGACGAACCCGGCGGTGACCGCGGCGTCGAAGGCGTTCCCACCGCGCTCGAGGATCCCCATCGCGGACTGGCTGGCCAGCCAGTGCGTCGAGGACACCATCCCGAAGGTTCCCTGCAGGGTCGGCCTGGTGGTGAACGTCATGACAACACCTCACTCTGGTCGGCGGCCCGGACGTCGGGCCGGGTGCCGTCGGGCTGGACCAGGTGGCAGGCGGCCATCCCGCCGCCGAACGCCACCTGGGCGGGCACCTCGGTGGCACACCGGTCGAAGGCCAGCGGGCACCGGGTACGGAAGCGGCAGCCCGACGGCGGGTCCAGCGCGGACGGCAGGTCGTCGCCGAGCAGCACCGGTTGCCGCTGCCGCTGGCGCACCGGGTCGGCCACCGGCGCGGCCGCCAGCAGCGCCTGGGTGTACGGGTGGGCCGGGCGGGTGAAGATCCGCTCGCGCGGGCCCTGCTCCACCAGTTGGCCGAGGTACATGACGGCGATGTCGTCGGCCAGGTACTCGACCGCGGACAGGTCGTGGGTGATGAAGAGGCAGGCGAACCCGATGTCGCGTTGCAGGTCGGCGAGGAGGTTGAGCACGGAGGCCTGCACCGACACGTCGAGCGCGCTGGTCGGCTCGTCGGCGATGAGCAGCTTCGGCTCGGAGATCAGCGCGCGGGCGATGCTGACCCGCTGGCGTTGCCCGCCGGAGAGTTCGTGCGGATACCGGCGGGCGACCTCGGCCCGCAGCCCCACCCGGCCGAGTTCCTCGGTGACCCGGGCCGCCCGGTCGCGGCGGGTGATCCGCTTACCGGAGAGCCGCAGCGGCTCGGCGACGATCTCGCCGACCAGCATCCGCGGGTCCAGCGAGCCGGCGGGGTCCTGGAAGACGATCGACACGTCGTTGCGGTGCCGGCGCAGCTGCCGCCGGGTCAGCCCGGTGACGTCGGTGCCGGCGATGCGGACCGCGCCGGCGGTGGGCTTCTCCAGCCGTACCACGCAGCGGCCCACGGTCGACTTGCCGGAGCCGCTCTCCCCCACCAGCGCGGTGACCCGGCCCTTGGGGATGGTGAGGGACACCCCGTCCACGGCCCGTACCGGCCCGAAGTGCATCACCAGGTCCTCAAGTTCGAGGGCGTTCGGTTGCGGCGTCATCCGGTCGCCTCCTGGGGCTGCGTCCGCGGCGCCGGGCACGGATGCCAGCAGGCCGCGAGGTGGTCGGTCACCGCGGTGCCGACCGCGTCGAGCGGGGGCGCGGCCTGCCGGCACCGCTCGTCGGCGGCGGGGCAGCGATCCGCGAAGGTGCAGGCGTCGGGCTGGGCGGACAGCACCGGCACCAGGCCGGGGATCTCCTGCAGCCGCTCGGTGCCGGCGTGCTTGCCCGGCGTCGGCGAGGCCGCCAGCAGCCCGGCGGTGTACCGGTGCCGGGGCTGGGCGAACAGGTCGACGACCGGTGCCCGTTCCACCACCCGCCCGGCGTACATGACGACGACCCGGTCGGCGATGTCGGCAATCACGCCGAGGTCGTGGGTGATCACCAGGATGGTGGTGCCGAGCCGGTCCCGCAGGTCCCGCAGCACCTGCAGGATGCCGGCCTGGACCGTGACGTCCAGGGCGGTGGTGGGTTCGTCGGCGACCAGCACCTTCGGGCCGCAGGCCACCGCCATCGCGATCATCACGCGCTGGCGCATGCCGCCGGAGAGCTGGTGCGGGTAGTTGTCGACGCGGGTCGCGGCGGACGGGATGCCGACGAGCGACAGCAGCTCGACGGCGCGGGCCCGGGCCGCCTTTTTGGACATCCGCTCGTGGACCTGCAGCACCTCCCCGATCTGCCGGCCCACGGTGAGCACCGGGTTCAGCGAGGTCATCGGCTCCTGGAAGATGTACGCGATCTCCTTGCCGCGCACCCGGCGCAGCACCGACTCCCGGGCGCCGACCAGCTCGGCGCCCTCCAGCCGGACGGAGCCGGTGACCCGCGCGCTGTCCGGCAGCAGGCCGGCGATGCTCATCGCCGTGACGCTCTTGCCGCAGCCGGACTCGCCCACCATCCCGACGATCTCGCCGGAGGCGAGGTCCAGGCTGACCCGGTCCACCGCCGAGATCGTCCCGCTCTCGGTGCGGAACGAGACCGACAGGTCGCGTACCGCCAGGACGGGCGAACCGACCGCGGCGGCGGAGGCGGCCGCCCGTTCGACCGTGGTCATCGCCGGTCTCCCTTCGGGTCGAGGGCGTCCCGAAGGGCGTCGCCGAAGACGTTGAACGCCAGCGCCAGGCCCATGATGACGACGCCGGGCAGGACCGCGGCCCAGGGCGCCCGGGCGGCGAACTGCTGGGCGGTGGCCAGCATGGTGCCCAGGCTGGGCGCGGGGGGCTGGATGCCGAGGCCGAGGAAGGACAGCACCGCCTCGCCCAGGATCGCGGCCGGGATCGCCACGGTGGCCTGCACCAGGATCACCGACGTCGCGTTCGGCAGGATGTGCCGGGCGAGCACCCACAGGTCGCTGGCCCCGTCCACCACGGCCGCGGCGACGAAGTCGAGCGACTTGAGCCGCAGGGTGTCCGAGCGGACCACCCGGATCACGCCGGGGATCTGGGCGATCCCGACGGCCACGGCCGCGTTGGTGAGGCTGGCGCCGCGGATGGCCGCCAACCCCACCGCCATGATCAGGAACGGGAAGGCGAGCAGCAGGTCGGTGAAGCGCGAGATCACCGCATCCCAGGACCGGAAGTAGCCGGCGGCCAGGCCGAGCGGCACCCCGATGACCAGGGAGGTGGCCACCGCCAGGAGCGCCACCTGCAGCGAGGCGCGTGCGCCCAGCATGATCCGGGACAGTACGTCCCGGCCCAGGTCGTCGGTGCCCAGCAAGTGCCCGGGGGTGCCCGGCGGGGAGAACGTGTGGGCGAAATCGGTCTGCTGGACCTCGTGCGGCGCGATCCACGGCGAGAGCAGGGCGACGACGGCCGCGAGCGCGAGCACCACGAAGCTCACCACGGCGAGCGGGTTGCGGCGCAGTCGCCGCAGGACCCGGGCCCGCCGGCTGATGCCGGCGGGAGCCGCGTCCGCCATCGGTACGCTGAGGACGGTCATGCCGGCTCCCCCGTCACCCGGATGCGCGGATCGATGACCGAGTACAGCAGGTCCACCAGGAAATTGATCACGATGTACGCGGTGGCGGTGAGCAGGACGACCGCCTGGATCACCGGGTAGTCCCGCTGGAACACCGCGTCGATGGTCATCTTGCCGAAGCCGGGCAGCCCGAAGATCTGCTCGGTGACGACGGCGCCGGAGATCAGGCCACCGAGTTGCAGGCCGACGATCGTCACCACCACGATGAGGCTGTTGCGCAGGGCGTGCCGGGTGATGACGGCCCGGGGCCGCAGACCCTTCGCCTTCGCCGTCCGGACGTGGTCGGAGGAGAGCGCCTCCAGCATCGCCGACCGGGTCTGCCGCATGATGATGGCGGCGAGGCCGGTGCCGAGAATGACGGCCGGCAGGACGATGTGGTGCAGGTTGTCCACCGGGTCCTGGAGCAGGGGCACGAAGCCGGAGGCCGGGAAGAGCCCGGCCGCCACGGAGAGGTAGAGGATCGCCAGCAGTCCGAGCCAGAAGTGCGGCACCGACAGGCCGATCAGGGCCAGCCCGTTGGCCAGCCACTCGGCGGGACGCCCGCGGCGGACCGCCGCGAGCACCCCGGCCCCGACGCCGAGCGCGGCGGCGAGGACGATCGCCAGCAGGGACAGTTCGACGGTGACGGGCAGGGCGGTGCCGAGCATCGAGGAGACCGGTATCCCGGTCCGGATCGACACCCCGAAGTCGCCCTGCACGACGCGCGCCACGTACTGCCCGAACTGGATCGGCAGCGGCTGGTCGAGCCCGTAGTGGTGCCGGATGGCCTCCAGCGCCTCCGGGGACCGGTCCTCGCCGGCGAGGGCGAGGGCCGGGTCCCCGGGCAGCGCCCGCACCCCGAGGAACACCACGACCGTCGACAGCAGCAGCGTCAACGCCGAGTGCCAGGCACGGGTGAGCAGATAGCGAGCCACGACATGACCTACTTGGTGAACCCGGCGAAGGCCGCCCGGATCACGCCGTCGGGGAAGACCTGCAAGCCTTGGATCTTCTGCGAGACGGCGGTCAGGTTCCGCTGCCGGTAGAGGTAGATCAGCGCGTCGTCCTGCTGGAGGATCGCCACCGCCTGCCCGTAGAGCTTCTTGCGCTCCTCGATGTCGTTGGACTGCCGGGCCTGGGTGAGCGCGGTGTCGAGCTGCGGGTTGCTGTAGCCGGAGACGTTCTGGCTGCCGCCGGTGCCGACGAAGTTGGTGATGTTGGCGTCCGGGTCGATCCGCCCGCTCCAGCCCAGTTGCAGCAGCTCGAAGTTGCCGCGGTCCTGCTCGTCGAGGAGCGAGGAGTACTCCACCGGGTTGATCTTCAGGTCGAACCCGCCGTCCTTGACCATGGCCTGCAACGCCTGCGCGAGGCGCAGCGAGTCGGGCGTGTTCGAGATGAGCATCGCCACCGGGTACGGCGTCTGCACGCCGGCCTCGGACAGCAACTGCTTGGCCTTGGCGGGATCGTGCGGAACGCACGTCTGCGCCTGCTCGGACGAGAACGGGCTGGCCGGCGAGATCGGTGAGCAGGCGGGGGCGAAGAGTCCGTTGAAGACGGCCTGGACCAGTGCCTTGCGGTCGAGGGCGTACTCGAAGGCCTGCCGGACCTTGGCGTTCTGCGCGATCGGCCGGTTGATCGGCTTCGGCGCGGTGCCGACGCCGTCGACGTTGCCGATGTTGAAGGTGAGCCCCTGGTAGCCCAGCGACTGGGACTGGAGCACGGTGAGCGAGGAGTCGCCGCGCAACGCGGCGTAGTCCTGGGTGGAGATGCTGTCGGCGACCTGCGCGTCGCCGGAGCGCAGGTTGGCCGCCCGGATGCTCGCGTCGCTGAGGATGTGCCAGGAGATGGCGTCGAAGTTGACCTTGCTGGCGTCGTAGAAGTTCGGGTCGCGGACCACGTCGATGGAGTTCTGCGGCACCCGCTTGGCGAACTTGAACGGGCCGACGCAGACCGGCGCGTTGGCGAAGTTGTCGCCGAGGCTCTGCAGCGCCTTCGGGCTCATGATCATGCCGGCCCGGTCCGCCAGCGCCCCGACCAGCGGCGCGAACGGCTGCTTCAGGTGGATCACGACGGTGTTGGCGTCGGGCGCGTCGACGGTCTCGATGGGACCGAGTTCGCTCTTGCGCGCGGAGCGGGCGTTGGTCAGGTGCCGTTGCAGGGTGGCCTTGACCGCGGCGGAGTCGAACGGGGTCCCGTCCGCGAACCGCGCGCCCTGGCGCAGCGGGATGGTGACCGTCCTGCCGTCACTGCTGGTGCTCGGCAGGGCGGTGGCCAGTTGCGGTACGACCTGGGCCTGCTCGTTGACGTCGTAGAGCTTCTGGCAGATGGCCTGGAAGACGTAGCGCGAGTAGAGGCTGCGCGACAGCGTCGGGTCCAGCGCGTCGGGCTCCGCGGAGAGGGCGATCACCAGCTTGCCGCCCTTCTTCACGGCGGCCGGGTCGGCCGGCGTACCGAAGTTGTCCTGTCCTGCCGCCTGGTCCTCACCGGACTTGGCGCCGCCCTCGTCGTTCGACACCGGCGAGCACGCTACGACGGTGCAGGCGACGGCGAGCGCCGCCACAGCTGCCCGTAATGGGGAGAGCCTTCGCAGGCTCGGGTCACTGAGGTTCGTCATTGGGAGCTCCTCGAGTGGGCGATTCGGGGAGCGTATGTTGTATACGAACTGCTCCGCAAGACCTCCGGTCTGCACCAGGACGAGCCACCAGCGACCGACCACCCGGGCCAGGCGCCGCGCGGCGGGCAGGTTCGCGACGGCCCGGTCGAGGAAGGCGCGGACCTCGCCGGGGTCACGGCCCGGTGTCCGAACCCGACCGGCCGGCAACGGCGCTCGCGCACCTGTCAGGCGTCGAAATGTGGATTGCGTCGGCCCCAACACCGTCGCTACCGTGACGCCAGGTCATGAGTGCCAGCGCGAAGCCCCGGCTTGCTGGCCGGCAACCCTCCTACGCGGGTGGGGTGCTCCGGGTGAGGACCCGGCCCGGCACAGGGTGTGCCCGGCAAGTCGCGGACGGAGCACTCCCCTGCCATTCCCCACGAGACTGACCGCGCCGCTGCTCGACGGTGAACGTGTCCGGCTGGAGCCACTGGAGCACCGGCACGCCGCGGACCTGGCCAGAGCAGCCGAGGAGAACCGGACCTCGTACCGCTTCACCTGGGTACCCACCGCGGGCGAGGTGAGCGACTACATCGATGCGCAGCTGGCCCGGGCCGCCGCCGGGAGTTTGCTGCCGTACGCGCAGGTGGCCAAGGCGTCCGGACGCGCCGTCGGGGCGACCGCCTACTGGGATCCGCGGCTGTGGCCGGACCGCGACGAGTTGTGCGCGGTCGAGGTCGGTTTCACCTGGCTGGCCGCTTCGGCCCAGGGCAGCGGGCTGAACACCGAGGCCAAGTTCCTGCTGTTCGCCCACGCGTTCGAGCAGTGGCGGGTGGCCCGCGTCGACCTCAAGACCGACGCGCGCAACGCGCGCTCCCGCGCGGCGATCGAGGGGGTGGGAGCGCAGTTCGAGGGCGTACTGCGCTGCTGGTCGCGGTCCTGGGCGCCGGGTGAGGAGGGCCTGCTCCGGGACTCCGCGATGTACTCCATCCTCGCCTCGGAATGGCCGGCCTGCCGGACCCGCCTACGGGCCCGGCTCGCCGAAGGCCGGTGACCTCGGCCGGTCCGCCGAACGCGCCAACACGCCGGCGCTTCCGCGCACGCCTCGACGAGGTCCCGGATCCTCGTGACGCTCCGGTCCCGTCCCGTCCCGGCAAGAGGTCGCACGGCGAGACCTGACGGCCTACCGGCGTGCCGTCACGTCGACGGGACGCGCCTGGTCACCGGTCGCCAGGCCAGCGCGGCCGAGGCGGGCCCGGGCGCGGGCCGTACGAATGGCGGCGGTCAGGGTCGCGATGTCGTAGGCGCCGTGGTGGCGGCGGCCGTTGATGAAGAAGGTCGGGGTGCCGGACACTGCGCTGTGGTCGGCCGAGTCGATGTCGCGGTCGATGCGAGCGGCGTGGGCGTGGCTCGTGAGCTCGTCGTGGAAGCGCTTCTGATCCAGGCCGAGGTCGGCGGCGTATCCGAGCAGATCGGTGAGGTTCAGCTTGTCCTGGTGGTCGAGCAGCAGGTCGTGCATCTGCCAGAACTTGCCCTGGGCGGCCGCCGCTTCGGCGGCCTCCGCGGCGAGCTGGGCGTGCGGGTGCACGTCCGGCAGCGGCAGGTGGCGCCACACGAAACGCAGGTCGGCGTGGCCCAGCAGCTGCCGGACGGCCGGCTCGGCCCTCCCGCAGTACGGGCACTGGAAGTCGCCGTACTGCACCAGCGTCACCGACGCGTCGGCCGGGCCGCGGACGTGGTCCCGCTGCTCGTCAACGTCGGGGATGAGGTCGGTCAGCTCCGTCATGTCGCCGAACAGCGCCCGGACGCGCGTGTCCTTGGGCAACATGTGGGTGACCCGGAACGCGGTCCAGGTCAGCACCGAGGACACGATCGCGGCGCTGAGCACCCCGACCTTGACCTCGGCCAGGTGGTCGCCGGTGAAGGCCAGGCCGGCGATCAGCAGCGACACGGTGAAGCTGACGCCGGCGATCGTGCCGCTTCCGAGCACGCCCGCCCAGCCCACGGCCGGACGGATGCGACCGCCTGAGACCCAGGTGAGCCCGGCCGAGGTGCCGATCACGGCGAGCGGCTTGCCGACGACATACGCGAGCAGTACGCCCCAGGTCAGAGGTGAGGTGAACGCCTGGGCCAGGAACGGACCGTCGATGCTGATGCCGGCGTTGGCCAGGCCGAACAGCGGCACGATGAGGTAGCTGGACCAGGGATGGTAGATGCGCTGAAGGCGGTCGTTGGGCGACAGCGTGTTCGCGAGGCCGATCGACGCCGTCCGCGCGAGCGTGGGCGTCGGCTGCTCACGGAACGACCGGAACAGTCCGCTGACCTGCTCGAGCTCGGCGCGGCCCGGAGAGTAGGCGAACGCGGTCAGCCCGATGGCCAGTCCGGCCACCACCGGGTCGACTCCGCTGACCAGAAGCGCGCCCCACATCACGACGGCGACCGGCGCGTACGCCGCGCCGCGTCTCACGCCGGCCGCGCGGAGGGCCAGCATGACCGCGAACGCCGCGACGGCCACCACGATGGGCGTCATTCTGATGTCGTCGCTGTAGACGAGGGCGATGACGATGAGTGCGATCAGGTCGTCGACCACGAACACGGTGAGCAGAAAGATCCGGATCTGGTCGGGCACGCCGCGACCGAGCAGTGCCAGCAGGCCCAACGCCAGAGCGGTGTCGGTCGACATGGCCACGCCCCAGCCATGCGCGCCCGGCCCACCGTGGTTGATCGCCAGGAAGACCAGCACCGGGATCAGCATGCCGATCACGCCGGCCACGGCGGGCAGCACGAATCGTCGCCGGTCGCGGAGGTCACCCAGGTCGAACTCGCGCCGCGTCTCGAGGCCGACGACCAGGAAGAACAGCGTCATCAAGCCGCTGTTGATCCAGGTGTGCAGGTCGCGGGAGAGTTCGAGGTGCCCGAGGCGTAGGGACAGTGGGGTGCGCCACAGGGCTTCGTAGGAGTTGAGGTCGATGTTGGCCCAGAGCAGTGCGGCGACGATGGCGGTCACGAGCACGCCGGCGCTGCCGGACTCGGTCCGCAGAAAGGCTCGCAGCGGGGGCGCCAGATTGCGCTTCCAGATCGTCCGGCCGCTCATCCTGGTCTCGGTCACACGTCACCTTCCGGCGCGCTGGCCGGGCCTGGATAGCTGATCAAGCCGGGCCGACGAACTCGGTCCGTACGCTCCAGGCGAACTGGATCAGCAGGGTCACCGGGGACTTCTCGGCGATCTCATGCATCACCTTCAGGTCGTCGGGGTCAGGGTCCTCGCTCAGGGTGATCGTGCGCTTGAGGTACCGCTCCGCGCCTTCCCGCACGGGCTCGTGGTATTCGATCTCGACGGTGATGTCACCGGCAGTGTCGTACTTGTAGTCGACGTACTGCCGCAGCGTCTGGGCCGTGCACGACGCGAGCGCCATCAACAGGTACTCCGTCGGCGTCGGGCCGTCGCCGAGTGCGCCGTTGTGCGGTTCATCGGCGACGAACGTGAAGCCGTGGCTGGTCATGTCCGTGCGCCGGCGCTCGGTGGCCGGAAGGACAGCTCGGGCGGATGCGATGACACGATCCTGATCGGTTTCCATCAGCCGCGCCTTCCTGTAGATCCTGGTGGTGAGGGGTCCGGGTACGCGAATCCAGCAGCGGCCGAGCCGCCGGCTGAGCGGGGCTGCGGCCGGGCGTGCCACCCCGCGACCGGGTACCTGCGCAGGCTAGCCTCTCCCGGACCGAATAGTCCACTTGATCACTGATAGTCGGAGCCGCTCAGCCCTCGACACCCGTCACCGGGAGGGTATCAAGCTGCGCTTGGGGGCGATCTCGACCCAGAAGTTCCGAGCTGATCGCGATCGACTCCGGGCCCGGAACTGGACTCACAGGTCCGGCGAGGCGGGTGTGCCGGTGCTGTTCGACGGGTCTCTCGGCCGCGATGATCTCCCGCGACGCCTCCCGGACCAGCCCGGCCGCCGACTGATCGCCGCCCGCGGCGTGCGATCGGGGCGGGCGCGTCCTCGCCGGTGCGCGCATCTCGACGATCATGCGGCGGCGCCTCGTCAGCGTGGCCGGACGGGGCGGGGTCGGGTCCGCCCAGGGCAGGTGATCCGGCATGCTGTGCCCATGAGTGGTCCGGTCATCGCCGCCGGGCGCCGCCACTCGGTGGGGCTGCGCGCCGACGGCACCGTGGTCGCGGCCGGCGCCGGCACCTCGGGTGAGTGCCGGGTCGGGGACTGGGCGCAGGTGGTCGCCGTGGCGGCGGGAAACGTGCACACGGCGCCGAACACCGGGCGTTCGCACAGCGTCGGCCTGCGCGCGGACGGCCGCGTGCTGGCGACGGGCTGGAACGGTGACGGGCAGTGTGACGTCGCGTCCTGGCGGGACATAACAGTGGTCGCCGCGGGCTGGCGCCGCACCCTGGGGCTGGCGGGTGACGGCACCGTGCTGGCCGTGGGACGGCGGCACGAGGGCGCGTGTGACGTGAGCCGGTGGCGGGAGGTGGTCGGGTTGGCCTGCGGCGACTGGCATTCGGTGGGCGTCCGGGCCGACGGGACCGCCGTCGCCGTGGGGAACAATCGGCGCGGGCAGTGCGCGGTCAACACCTGGCGGGACGTTGCCGCCGTGGCCGCCGGCTACCTGCACACGGTCGGTCTCGGCGCCGACGGGCGGGTGTCCGCCGTCGGGGACGATTCGACGGGCGCCTGCGACGTCGACGGCTGGCGGGACGTGGTGGCGGTCGCGGCCGGGAGCTACCACACCGTGGGCGTCACCGCGACCGGCCGGGTCCTGGCCGTCGGCGGCAACGACGCCGGGCAGTGCGACGTCGCGGGCTGGCGCGACATCGTCGCGGTGGCGGCCGGATCCACCCACACGCTTGGATTACGCGCGGACGGGACGGTTGTCGCCGCCGGCGACAACGCCCACGGCCAGTGCGACGTCGCCGACTGGCACGGGATCCGGTCGCCCCACTGACGACCGTCCGCCGCTATTCGATGAGCACCTTCACCGAGTCGGCCAGCCCGTCGTTGCGGTTGATGCCGACGAAGAATTCGCTCCCCACGTGGGTGACGTCCTCGATCTCGTCGGTCAGGTTGTTGCCCGGCACGCCGATGTCGCTCTCCACATCGCCGCCGGACCAGTTGTACTGGTAGATCCAGTTCCAGCCGGTGGCCGGCGTCGAGGTGTTGATGGACTTGGTGTTCCAGATGTAGTTCTCGGAGCAGTCGATGCCCTGGTCGGAACGGTTGTCGTGACTGGTCAGGTTGCTCTTCACCAGCGTCCAGCCGCTGGTGAGCGCGCCGGCGCCGGGATGGGTCCACAGGCTGCCCAGCCGTCGGGCGGCGTACTTGCCGGCCCCGCCGGCGGCCGTCGCGCTGTAGCAGAAGCCGCTGATGTTGCCGATCGGCAGCCGCACCTCGCTGGCGGCGCCGATGGATCCGTCGGCGGCCAGGCGCACGATCGTGACCTTGTCGCTCAGATACGCCGACTGGCTGCCCTGGGTGGCGATCAGCGCCGGGCCCTGGCCCAGGTAGTTCGCGTTGTAGGCCAGGTCGTTACCGTGGCCGAGGGTGGGGATGGAGGTCGGTGCCCCGGCGCAGACCCAGCTGGCGCCGTCCCAGGTGGAGCCGTCGCGCAGCCACCGGGACAGCACCGGCTCCGCGCCGGCCGCCTTGGTGAAGACGATGTAGAGCTGCCCGCCCGGACCGGCCACCATGCCCTGCATGACGGTGCGGCCCGCCTTGCACGCGCTGCTGTTCGGGATGTTCAGCCGCTCCGCGCCGGTCCGGTCGGTGGCGGCGGAGGCGGACGCCGCCGGGGCGATGGCGACGCCCACGGCGAGCACGAGCACGGACGCGACGCTTGACAACTTCTTCACTGGGCGCTTCTCCTCCAGCGGTAAGGGGAGAGCAGCGTATCAGTCAATGGGAGCTTGTCTATTTGTGTCGTCAACGTCCCGAAGCGCCACCCTCGCCCCGCCCGCTCGGTCCGGCGTGCTGTCGCGCCTGATCAGGTCGACCGAAAACCGCTGCCGGTAACCGGCTGCCGGGGTGCCGTTCAGGAGCAGGCGGGCGGCCGCTGCCGCCATGTCCTCGACCGGCAGCCGCATGGTGGTCAACTGGGGGTTGGCGCACACCGCGGCGATGCTGTCGTCGAAGCCGATGATGCTCACATCGTCGGGGATACGACGACCGGTGGCGGTGATCGCCTGCACGGCTCCGGCCGCCATCAGATCGTTCGCGACCAGCATGGCGTCGATCTCCGGATCCTGGTCGAGGAGCCGCCGTGCGGCCTGGTAGCCGCCGTCGCGATGGAAGTCACCGTCCACGCTCACGTCCACCAGGCCGAGCTGGCGCACGGCCCGGCGGAAACCGGTACGCCGGTCGCTGGCGCAGGGGTTGACTGCGGGGCCGTGGATGGCGGCGATCCGTCGACGGCCCAGCCGGTGCAGTTCGTTGACGGCGGCGATCGCACCGTCGATGTTGTCGGCCTCCATCGCGGGCACCAGCGCGGCGGTGGGCACCATCGACACGATCCGACGGCACCGCCGGTAGAACCGCGTCGCCAGGTCTGGCGTGGTGTCGGCAAGAACCGCCCCGAGCGTAGCGTTCGCGGCGATGGTCTCGATCGCTTCGGCAGCCCGCTCCCGGTCGATCGTGTGCAGCCGCAGTTGCGCGTTGACGCCTTCGAGCACCGGCATGAGGCCGGCCACGACCCGGCTGAAGTATGGATCGGTGCCCAGCCAGCCGATCGGACGGCCACAGGTCACCGCGACAACGTCGACGGCACGCTGACGACCCGAGGCCAGCGCACGGGCCACCTCGTTGGGCCGGTATCCCAGCTCGGCCACGGCCGCGTGGACGCGCGCCCGCACCAGGTCGGACGCGCCCGGCGCACCGTTGATCACGCGGGACGCCGACGCGCGGGACACCCCTGCCGCACGTGCGACGTCCTCGATGGTCGGCTTGACCTTGTTCATCGCAGCCCCCGCTCTCCGGCACGTGCGCTTGGGTGCCGAGATGCTGAACGATAGGCCAGAGAGCGCTCTCAGGTGAAGCGCTCCCACGCGGATGAGTGGGTGGGGCACGAGACGTCAGCGGCGTAGCCGGCGGCGCACGGACCGTCGTGGCCGGTGCGGAGCAGGCAGCGCCGGCCGCCGGGCATCATGGCGTCGCAGAAGACCCAGTGGCGTACGTTCTGGTCGTCCTCTGCGGAGACGGTGGTACCGCCCGGTTCGGTGCGGGGCAGCACGAGCAGCCAACGGCCGACCACCCGGGCCAGGCGCTGCGCGGCGGGCAGGTCGGCGGCAACGATCGGCAGGTGGATGACGTACCGCTGGCTCACCGCTGGTGTCCCCGGGCGTCGCGGGCGCGGGCCTGGTCGGACTGCCAGCGGCGCAGCGCGTCCTTGATGACAGCGGTCTCCCGGCGGCTGGCGGCCAGCGCGGCGTGGGCGGCGGCCAGGTCGCCGGCCACCCGGTCGAGGAAGGCATAGACCTCGCCGGGGTCGAGGCCCCGGCGCCCGAGCCCGACCGGCGGGAAGCGGCGCTCGCGCACCTGCCACGGCAGCAGACTGGGGTACGCCCCGGAGCGGTAGGTCGCTCCGCTCCCCCGGGCCGGTCGCTGGTTGCGGACCATCATGCCGCTGGCCTTCCTCTCCGTCGGATGTGGATGGGTGGGGCCGCCCGCCCTCCCCGCACGCGCGGACCCACCCGGCCCTGCCACCGCAGCTCATCAGCGGTACGGCAGCACGGCTCCTGTAGTCAGCTTGTGACACTGAGCGCCCTCCATGCAACGTTCCACTACGGATTTTTTGCTCAGTGCATTGACTTTCTTTACAGCAACGTGTAGAGGTTGCAGGGCGACGTTACGCAGTGTTGCAGGACGGAATCAGGGAGTGTTCGGGTGGCCGAGGACATCGGATCGACCGTGCCGCGCCGGCAACTCGGCCGGCTGCTGCGCCAGTACCGCACCGAGGCCGGCGTGACGCTCGACGCCGCCGCCGAGGCCCTGGAATACAGCCGACAGAAGATCTGGCGCATCGAGTGCGGCCTGGGCGCGGTCCGGGTGCTCGACGTCAAGGCCATGTGCGAGCTGTACGGGGTCTCGGCGGAGCTGACCGAGGTGATGAAGGGGCTGGCCACCGAGACCAAGTCGAAGGGCTGGTGGCACGCGTACGGGGACGCGGTGCCGAGCTGGTTCGAGCTGTACGTCGGCCTGGAATCCGCCGCCGCCCACCTGCGGGAGTACGGCGACAACCTGGTCCCGGGACTGCTCCAGACCCGAGCCTACGCACTCGGCCTCTACCAGCCGGGCAGCCGGCTGAGCGTTGAAGAACGCGAGCGCGCAGTCGAGGTGCGCCTCCAGCGACAAACACTCCTGAGCCGTAGGCTGCCGCAGCCTCCACAGCTGGACACTGTGCTGTCCGAGGCCGTGCTCCGGAGGACGGTCCGCGGGCCAGGGGTCATGACCGGGCAGCTCACCCGTCTGCTCGACGTCTCCGAGCTACCGAACGTCTCGCTGCGCGTCGTGCCGTTCTCCGCCGGGCCACACCCAGGGTCGGTCGCCGGCTCTTTCGTCATCCTCGACTTCCCCGCCACCAAGGGAGGTCGAGCCCCCGAGCCGTCCGTCGTCTACAGCGAATCCCTCACCGGGGCGCTTTACCTCGACAAGCTGGACGAGCTTCGCGCCTATGAGAACGCGTGGGCGGGCCTGGATGTGTTGGCGTTGAG
Organism: Micromonospora sp. NPDC049836; assembly: GCF_044465125.1. Taxonomy (NCBI): domain Bacteria; kingdom Bacillati; phylum Actinomycetota; class Actinomycetes; order Micromonosporales; family Micromonosporaceae; genus Micromonospora; species Micromonospora sp. NPDC049836. The sequence continues at coordinate 151,394 of NZ_JBITLH010000004.1, read as the reverse complement.
TGAGGCAGAATCGAGGGACATGATCAAGAGGGTCATCGGGGAGATGCGGCATGACTGACCTGACCGGCGCCGCTTGGCGCAAGAGCACCCGCAGCGGCGACAACGGCGGCAACTGCGTCGAGGTCGCCAGTAACCTCCCCGGCGTCGTCGCCGTTCGCGACTCCAAGGACCGGGTTGGGCCTGTGCTCACCTTCCCCGCTGCCGCCTGGGCCGCGTTCACGGTTGCGGCGGGTACCGGCCACCTCGCCGGTCGTCCGCTCGCCTGAGGTCGGCCACGCCCCGCTTCGGTCGTTTCGGCTCGCCGCTGACCCCGCTCTTGTAGGTTGGCGGGGAGCGCCAGGCTGACCGCGCCTCCGCTCCCCCGGTGCGGCGTGCCAGAGGAGGCAGACGCGGTGACGTCCAGCCCGCTACCCCGGATCCTGCGCGGGCGCGGCGAGCCCGAATATCCGACGTTCCTGGAGCTCTTCTTCGACCTGGTCTACATCTTCATGCTCTCCCGGCTCTCGGTGGGGCTGGCCGAGGACCTCACCCTCCGAGGCGCGGCCCAGACCGCCGTCCTGCTGATGGCCGCCTGGTGGGTCTGGGTGTTGACCGCGTGGCTCACCGACCTGTTCAACCCCCGGCTGTCGATCATCCAGGCCACCGTCCTGGCGGTCATGTTCGGCACCCTGCTGATGGCGATCGCGGTGCCGCACGCCTTCGGCGACTACGGCTGGCTTCTCGTCGGGGCGTACTTCGCCATCCATCTCGTCCGGGACGCCGTCCTCATCCCCGGTACCCGGGTGAACCGCCTGATCCAGGCCCGGAGCATCCGGGTCTTCTTCTGGTTCGGCGTCACGGCGGTGCCGTGGGTGGCCGGGGTGTTCGTGCACGGAACGGCCCGGCTTGTGCTCTGGGCGATCGCGGTGGTGGTCGACCTCGGGTCGGCCCGGATCGGCTGGCCGACGCCGAGGCTCGGCCGCACCGAACTGGCCAGCCAGATCTTCACCGGCAGCCACCTGTCCGAGCGGCACCGGGAAATCTTCCTGATCTCCCTCGGCGAGCTGATCCTGAGCGCCGGCCTGGGGCTGGCCGGCAGCGGCTTCCAGGCCGGCCGGGTGGCCGCGAGCGCCGTCGGGTTCGCCAGCGCGGTGGTGCTTTTCCAGCTCTACTTTCACCGCGTGCGGCAGTTCCTTTCACCACCCGCCGTCACGTTGGTGGAGCGGGTTCGGCCCGGCACCTCCACCTCGTACAGCCATTTGGTGATGGTGGCCGGGGTGCTGGTGGTGTCGACCAGCGTCTCGCTGGTCGTCGACCGGCCCTTCGATGCGGCACCGGCCGCCTGGATCGCCGCCATCCTCGGCGGGCCGGCCCTGTTCCTGCTCGGGAGTTTGCTGTTCGACGCCGTGCTGACCGGACGGGTCCTCTGGTCCCGGGCACTGGGGATCGTGGTGCTGTGCGCCATCGCGCCCGTGATGGCGCTGCTTCCGCCCCTGGCCATCCTGATCGTGGCGAATCTGGTCCTGCTGCTCATCCTGGTCTGGGAGACACTGCCCGCACACGCGCGGCCGGCCCGGGTCACCGTGCCGACCGGCTGAGGGTCACCGGAGCGCCGGTGGCATCGGCGTACGGGCGTACAGGTGGGTGCTGACCAGGTTCGCCGCGGCGATCAGGGCCAGGATGCTCATGGCGAGCAGCGCGACCACGACCGGGGGCAGCAGGCCCGCGGCCGGTGTCACCCCGGCCAGCAGGACCAGCCCGGCCAGCCGGGACCGGGAGATCCGACCGAACACCGTGTAGTCCAGCACGCCGCGACCGACCAGGAACATCGCCGGTCCGCCCAGGGTGACGGCAGCCCAGGCGGGCGGGGTCTCGCCCAGGGGACGCATCACGACGAGGTGGCTGGTGACCGCCATGCCGGCGATGCCGGCCACCATGATCAGGTGGGTGACCGCGGCGGACTGGGTGAGCAGCGCCGGGTTCGTCGATCGCGCGATGGCGTCGGTCAGCAACTCGCCGGCGCGGTAGATGTAGATTCGCCAGGCCAGCACCACGATCGTGAACATCACCACCAGCGCCCAGGCCCGGTCGATCGTGTACGCGCTCAGGCTGAAGGTCGTCCCGGTCACGAAGAGGGCCGCACCGAGCGCGACGATGACGAACTGCCGGTACCGCTCGGCCACCCGCTCGCCGACCAACTGCCACTCCTGCGGCTGCGACCGCCCCAGCCTCGGCGCCGGCCAGCCGAGCGAGGCGGCGACGTACTCCACGGCGATCGTCACCGCCCAGATCATCAGGCGGGCGGGGCCGGCGGTCAGCCCGCCACCGATCCAGCCGACCGCGGCGATGGTGTACCAGAATACGATTCGGCCGCTGCGACGCGGCTCGGCCGCATCCCGCATGAGCAGGAGATAGTAGATGCTCGACCCGAGGTGCACGGCCAGGTAGGTGCCCGCGAAGAGCAGGCCCCGCCCGTCGTACGCGTCGGGCGCCGCGGCGGCCAGCAGCAGGCTGGCGGCCGCCACCCCGATGAACTGCACCTGGACCGTGGGACGCGCCAGGTCCAGGGTGTCGGCGGCCCACGTGGTCAGCGCCCAGACCAGGGTGAACGCGAGCAGCAGGACCAGCACCTCCGCGACTCCGGTCCAGCTCAGATTGGCGGCGAGCGTCTTGACCAGGGAAACCAGCGCGAAGACGTAGACCAGGTCGAAGAAGAGTTCCAGGAACGCCGGCCGCCCCGGGTCCTGCCGGCCCGGGGGCGCCGCACCGTCGTCGCCTTCCGCTAGCATCGGCCTCCTCCGGGACCGCCGCACCGTCCTCGCCAGACGACATTACGGGCACCGGTACGGCGACAGCCGCAGATCTCCCTCATGCCCCGCTATAGCGGGACCTTCCCCATCGCGAAGCGGAATCGCCGGTCCGGCGAAGGCCGGGCCGCTGGAACCGGTCCGCTCGGAGCGGTCGGGTGAGGCATGCCCGGGTGTCCGCGCGTGCAAGACTCCCCCGATGGAGGACCTGACGGCTCGGGTGCGGGCCTTCGCCGAGGACCGGGACTGGCAGCAGTTCCACACGCCGAAGAACCTCGCCATGGCGCTGGCCGGCGAGGTCGGCGAACTGCTGGCCGAGCTGCAGTGGCTCACGCCCGAGCAGGCGGCAGCGGTGATGGACGACCCCGAGAGGGGCGCACGGATCCGGGCCGAGATCGGCGACGTCATGATCTATCTGACCCGGCTCGCGGACGTCCTCGGCATCGACCTCGTGGAGTCAGCCGTCACCAAGTTGGCGGAGGTGGCCATCCGCTACCCGGTCGAACAGGCCAGAGGCTCCGCTACCAAGCGGTGACGGGGCGTGCGACCAGTTGATCTCTTCGCTACAGTCCAGCCGTACAAGCGCGTAACGACGGGCTTCCGGCCATGGCCGGACACGCCCCCCATGCGCACGATCATTTCGTGCTGCCCGGGGGCAAGTGTTGTCAGCGTTCCGCACCTCCGCCGATGGTCTGCTCCGCTACGCCACCGGCGGCACACTCTCTGATCGCATCGCCGAGCAGATCGGCCACAACGTGAGCGCCGCCGAACGCCGGTCGTGGGAGCGCAGTCTCACCGTGCTCGGCCAGGATCTGGCCGACGCCGGCCTGGGCCAGGTGGAGGTACTGGTCGAGTACCAGCTGCCGCTGACCAGCAAGCGAATCGACGTGGTGCTCGCCGGCGTGCATCCGAAAACCAGCGACGACTCCTACGTGGTGGTCGAGCTGAAGCAGTGGTCGCAGGCCGAGTCCTACGAAGGGTCCGACCGGCTGGTGCTGGTCGAACACGCTCGGGGCCCGCGCCTGCATCCCGGTGTGCAGGTCGGAGACTATTGCGAGTACCTGACCGACTTTCTCGGCGTGCTCACCCACCGCCGCAGCCCCATCGTCGGTGCCGCCTACCTGCACAACGCCGTCGACCGGGACGTGAACGACCTCTTCGTCCGGCGGCCAACCGAGCAGAGCCGGATCTTCACCAAGCAGCGCCGCGGCCAGTTCCTCGACTACCTGCGGACCCACCTGGCTCCCGCTCCGGGGACGGCCGTCGCGGACCGCTTCCTCACCAGCTCCGTCCGACCGAGCAAACACCTGCTGTCGTACGCCGCGGTCGAACTCAAGGAGCGGGCCCACTTCACGTTGCTCGACGAGCAGCGCCTGGCGTACGAGTTGGTGTTGCATGCCGTCGAGCGGGCGCGCGCCGCGGACCGCAAGTCGGTCGTGGTGGTCTCCGGCGGTCCCGGTAGCGGCAAGAGCGTCATCGCCCTGTCGGTGCTCGGGGAACTGGCCCGGCAGCAGCGCGCCGTCATGCACGCCACCGGCTCGCGCTCATTCACCCAGACCCTCCGCCGGTACGCAGGCAAGGGCTCGACCCGCCTGAAGAACCTGTTCGGCTACTTCAACAGCTTCATGACCGCCGAACGGAACGGCCTTGACGTGCTGATCTGCGACGAAGCACACCGCATCCGGGAAACATCGGTCAACCGCTTCACGCCCAAGGCGAAGCGCGAACGCGCCCGATCGCAGATCGACGAGCTGATCGCCGCCGCTCGGGTACCGGTCTTCCTTCTCGACGAGCATCAGGTCGTCAAGCCGGGCGAGCTGGGCAGCGTCGACGTCATCTCCGCGTACGCGAAGCAGCTCGACCTCGCGGTGGAGGTGGTGTCGCTGCACGACCAGTTCCGCTGCGGCGGCAGCGAGGCGTACGAGCAATGGGTCCTCGACCTGCTCGGCCTCGACGGCGGCGCACCGTCGGTCTGGCCCGGTGACGGCCGGTTCGACCTTCGCCTTGCCGAATCGCCGGAAGAGATGGAGGCGTTCCTGGCCGGGAAGCAGCGCGCCGGCGAGACGGCGCGCATGTCGGCGGGCTACTGCTGGCCATGGAGCGATCCGCGCCCGGACGACTCGCTGGTTCCCGACGTGCGGATCGGCAACTGGACCCGACCGTGGAACGTCAAGAGCGACCGCAGTGTCGGAGAGGCGCCGGGCAGCGCCTTCTGGGCGACCGACCCGAACGGGTTCGGCCAGGTCGGCTGCGTCTACACCGCACAGGGCTTCGAGTACGAGTGGTCGGGCGTCATCATCGGTCCGGACCTGGTCGCCCGCGAGGGCCGGCTCGTCACGTGCCGCGCGGAGTCGAAGGACCCGGCCTTCCGCAGCCGCAGAGTCCTCACGGACGACGAGGCCGACCGGCTGATTCGCAACACCTACAAGGTGCTGATGACCCGGGGCATGCGCGGCACCATGCTCTACTGCACCGACCCGGAAACGCGTGACTACCTGGCCACACTGATCCAGGTGCGCCGCCCGGTCGAGACGAGGTATGACGCCGCCGTCCCCGGAGCGACCGGCCCTGGCTGAGCAGGTCGGCCGACTGCTCACCGGGCTGCCCGCGCACCGGCGGTGACATCGGGACATCGCCCACGAGCCGGGCCCGCTCAGGATCGCGGAGTGGGGGCGTCCCGGATGGCGAGGGCGGCCTGCACGAGCGCGGCGTGGGTCAACGTCTGGGGATAGTTGCCCCGGTACGCCCCGGTCGCCGGGTCCACCTCCTCCGGGTAGAGGCCGAGTGGGCCGACGTAGCCGAGCAGGGCCTCGAACAGCTCGACGGCCTCGGCGCGGTGCCCGGTGCGGGCGAGGGCCTGCACGAGCCAGAACGAGCAGGGCAGGAACGCGCCCTCGGTGCCGGGGAAGCCGTCGCTGCCGGGCGGGTAGCGGTAGAGCAGCGGGCCGCCGGCCGACAGCCGTTCGCGGACGGCGTCGACGGTGCCGCGCACCCGGGGCGAGTCGGCGTCGTCCAGGTCGAGCAGCGGCAGGACGAGCAGGGCCGCGTCCAGGTGCGGGGAGCCGTAGCTGCGGACGTAGCAGCCGGCCGTGGCGTCGAAGCCGCGGCTGCGTACCTCGGCGGCGATGGCGTCGCGGGCCGTTTGCCAGCGGCGGCGCTGGCGGTCCGGCAACGGGTGGGTGTCGGCGATGCGCAGCGCGCGGTCCAGGGCGAGCCAGCCCATGAGCTTGGAGTGGACGTGCTGGGCCGGTTCGCGGACCTCCCAGATGCCGGCGTCGGGCTCGGGCCAGCAGCGGGCGACCGTGTCGGCGAAGCCGCGCACCGCCCGCCACGTCTCCCGGTCGAGGCGGTGTCCGGACTGCGCGAACGCCCACGCGGCGTCGACCACCCAGCCGTAGCCGTCGAGCTGGTGCTGGTTGGCCGCGCCGTTGCCGACGCGCACCGGGACGCTGCCGAGGTAGCCGGGCCACCCGGGCAGGTCCCGTTCCGCCGGCACCGGGCGGCCGTGCAGGGTGAGCAGCGCCGGTAGCCGGGGGCGTTGCAACCGGCTGGCGTGCAGCAGCCAGGCGAGGAAGCCGTGGGCCTCGCGGGACTTGCCGACGGCGAGGAAGGCGCTGACGCCGATGCTGGCGTCGCGGGGCCAGACGTAGCGGTAGTCCCAGTTCCGGATCCCACCGGGATCCTCGGGCAGTGACGTAGTGGGTGCGGCCACCGGCGCCTGGCAGGGCGAGTAGGTCAGCAGCCGGATGGTCAGCAGGCTCCGTACGACGTGCTCGCGGAACGGCAGCGACCGGTCGATTTCGGCGGTCCAGTCCCGCCAGCGGTGCTCGTCGCCGAGCAGCAGCTCCCAGGCGGCGTCCGGCGGGACGTGGATCAACGGTTCGCCGTGCGCCACGGACAGCACGAGGGTGACCGGCCGGCCGGGCCGGACCGTGGTCACGGTGACCCGGCCGGGCTCGACGGCGAGCGCGGGGGCGGAGTTCAGCGCGACGGCGACCGCGCCCCAGGCGCAGACCAGACCCGTCCGGCGGTGCAGCACCCGGGGCCGGGCGTGCCGTACGCCGAGGCGGGGGTCGAACTCCACGGCGACGTCGACCGCTGCCTGTTCGGCGGAGAGCCGGCGCACCAGCAGGGTCGTCGGCAGCAGGCGGCCGCTGGCCTCGGTCACCATGCCCTCGGCGAGGGTGAGCCGGCCGCCGCCGACCGCCCAGGTGGTCTCCAGGGTGGCGGTGTGTTCGCGGTAGCGGCGTGCGACGACCGTGGCGGGCCCGGCCGGGCCGACCCGGAACGTGCCCGCGTCCGGGCCGCCGACCAGCCGGCCGAAGATCGGCTCACCGTCGAAGCGCGGCACGCACAGCCAGTCGATCCCGCCGTCGGCGGCGACCAGGGCGGCCGTGCGGGTGTCCCCCAGCAGCCCGTAGTCGCGCAGGGGCGCGGGGGGTCGCCGGGACGCCGGGCCGGATTCAACGGTCATCGAGGATGCTCCGGGACATGTCGCGACCGCGGCTCAGCCGGGCCGCAGGAGCAGCCCGAGGACGATGCCGTAGACGGCGTGGACGGCGACCGCCACCGTGGGGGTCTGCACGCCGTAGTTGAGGCCGAGCAGGCCGGGCGGTTCCAGCACGGCGGTGCGGCCCAGGCCCGCCCGCTGGGAGGCCATCCGCGGGTGGACCCCCGGCAGCAGCGGCAGCAGCACGGTCAGCGCGATCCCGACGTGCAGCAGCCCGAGCAGCCCGCCGATCCACCAGGCGGCCCGGTGCAGCAGGGCGAACGTGGCCGCGTACCCGAGGGCGAAGCCCTGGCCGGCGGCGAGGTGCAGGAAGAATCCGACGACCCGGGCCCGGTCGGGATCCTCTACGAAGATCGTCCCGAGGACCAGGGGGAAGTCGAGGCGGGTGAGGCCGGCCAGCTGCGCGCTGATCAACGCCGCGGTGAGCGCGGCGGTGGCGACCAGCCCGAACAGGCCCCATCCGGCCCAGTCCATCTCAGGGACGGTCCACGTGGTGCGTGTCCGCCGGCGGCACGGCGGGGGTTCGCTCTGTCATGGCCCATCCTCGACGGGAACGTGAAGGCCGTACGGATCCGACCGAGGCGCGCCGGCACGGCCACCCCGGCCCCACCATAAGCCACCCGCCCCGGGCCACCGGGCCGCTTGCCCAGGTACGACCGGCCGGAACCCGCAGTCGGGTGGGGCCGGCTCCGTCCGGAGCCGGCCCCACCCAGGCGGGAGATGCGGTCAGCTGACCGACTTGTTGTAGCTGTCGATCGCGCCCTTGACGCTCGCCGCGGCGTCCTTCATGGCCTGGTCGGCGGGCTTGCTGCCGACGATGGCGGCCTCCAGGCCGTCCTCGGACGCCTTGCGGGCCTGCGGCATCACGCCGAGCAGGCAGCCGGCCGAGGCGACCGACGGCGGCAGCGCGTGCAGCTGGTCCACGGCGGTCTTGAACTGCGGGTACTGCGCCACCCAGTCCTTGTCGATCTGCTCGTCCAGGGCCTTGGCGTTGACCGGCACGTACCCGGTGCCGGTGTGCCACTTGGCCTGCTGCTGCGGGCTCGAGGCGAACTTCACGAACTCCCAGGCGGCCCGCTTCTCCTTGTCGCTGTGCCCGACCCCGTCGATCCACAGCGACGCGCCGCCGATGATCGGCCCGCCGGTGGCCGAGCTGCTCGCCTTCGGGTACGGCGCGGTCAGCACGGTGAACTTGCCCTTGGCCGCGTCGATGTAGCCGCGCATGGCGCCGGTGGACTCCAGGTGCATCGCCACCGTGCCGGCCTTGAAGGCGGCCTGGGCGTCGTCGGTCTTGCGGCCGGTGTTCGCCGCGTAGCCGCCCTTCACCAGGTCCGCCCACCACTGCGCGACGCGTACGCCGGTCTCCTGGTCGAACTGCACCTTGGTGGCCAGGCCCTTGCGGCCGTTGCCGTTGTCGCAGTACTCCTTGCCGTCGGTGGCGATCAACTGCTCGATCAGCCAGCCGTAGATGGCGGCGCCGAAGCCGTACCGGACGGTCTTGCCGCCGGCGTCCTTGACGGTCAGCTTCTTCGCCATCTCCCCGATCTCGTCGAGGTTCTTCGGCGGCTTCATCGGGTCGAGGCCGGCCTTCTCGAACGCCTCCTTGTTCAGGTACAGCAGCGGCGTGGAGGTGTTGAACGGCATCGACTGGAGCTTGCCGTCGATCGAGTAGTAGTTGGCGATGTTCGGTTCGATGTCGCCCGCGTTGAACTTGTCCTTGTCGATGAACTTGTACATCGGCACGGTCTGCTTGGAGTCGACCATGAACCGCGAGCCGATGTCGTAGATCTGCACCAGCGCGGGGGTGTTCTTCTGCTGCACCGAGGCCTTGTACTTGGCGATCGTCTCGTCGTAGTTGCCCTGGTAGACGGGCTTGACCTCGACCTTGCCACCGCTCTGGGCGTTGAAGTCGGCGACCAGCTTGTCGATCGCCGCGGCGTTGGCGCCCTTCATGCCGTGCCAGAACTCGATGGTGGTCTTGTCGGTGGCCTTCTCGAGCACCTCCGCGCCCGGCGCCTCCAGCGCGTCCTTGCCGGAGTCGGTGCCGGACCCGGAACCACCGCACGCGGTCAGCGCGGCGGCGGCGACCAGGGCGACGAAGGCGCTCATGCTCCGGCGGAGCCTAGGTTGTCTCACGGTTTCTCCTCTTTGAGAATTAACGCAGCGCGCCGGCGGTGAGGCCGCGGACGATGTAGCGCTGGCCGAAGAGCACGACGGCCAGGGTGGGCAGCAGGGACAGCGCGACGCCGGCGAGGACGAGGCCCGGCTGGGCCACCTCGGAGTCGTTGAGCTGCGAGATGCCGATCTGCAGCGTCTGGAACTTGGAGTCGCGGATCAGGATCAGCGGCCAGAAGTACTGGTTCCACGCGGACAGGAAGACGTAGACCCCGACCGCCGCGATCGACGGCTTGGACAGCGGCACGATGACCCGCCACAGCAGGCGCCAGTGACCGCAGCCGTCGATCACCGCGGCGTCGCGCAGCTCGGTGGGGAACTGCAGGAAGGCCTGACGCAGCAGGAAGGTGCCGAACGCCGAGGCCAGGAAGGGCAGGACCAGACCGAGGTAGGTCAGCCCGCCCCGGGCCAGGCCCCAGCCGGAGATGGCCAGGTAGTTGGGGATGATGATGGCTTCCCAGGGCACCATGAGAGTGGCCAGGAACAACCCGAACGTCGCCGCCTTCGCCGGCATGCGCAGGAACGCGAACGCGTACGCGGCCAGGATGCTGGTGACGACCTGCGCCAGCGTGATGACCCCGGCCTGGACGGCGGAGTTGACGTAGAAGCGGCCGAGCGGCACGGAGCGGAAGACGTCGCCGAGGTTCTGCCAGTGCAGTTCGTGCGGCACCAGCGCGGGCGGGTAGGTGGCCAGGTCACCGGGGCCCATCACGGCGCCGACGAAGCCGTAGTAGATGGGGAACAGGACGGGGATCGCGGCCAGACCCAGCACGACGTAGACGGCGATCTGCCCGAGGCTGAGTTTCTTCATCGATAGTGGACCCGCCGCTCGAGGATGCCGAACTGGACGGCCGTGCAGCCGAGCATGACGACCAGCAGCACCACGGCCTGCGCGCTGGCTGATCCGAAGTCGGAGGACCCGAAGGCGAACGCCTTCTCGTAGATCGAGTAGACCAGGGTCGTGGTGGCCTGGTCCGGGCCGCCCTTGGTCAGGATGTGGATCTGCCCGAAGCTCTGCAACGCGTGGATGGTGGAGACCACGATGAGGAAGAACAGCTGCGGCGAGAGCAGCGGGATGGTGATCCGGGAGGCCAGCCGCCAGCCGGTCGCGCCGTCCAGCCGGGCCGCCTCGACCACCTCGGGCGAGATCGCCGCGACGCCGGCGGAGAGCACCAGGACGTTGTAGCCGAAGTTCATCCACACCGTCGCGGCGGCCACCGCGGGCAGCGCGATCGACGGGTCGGTGAGCCAGTTGACCCGGTCGATCCCGAAGGAGCCGAGCAGGCCGTTGGCCACGCCGATCGCCGGGTTGTAGATGATCGCGAAGATGACCGAGGCGGTCGCCACGGAGAAGGCGAACGGCAGCGCGAACGCGGTGCGCAGCACGCGTACGCCGCGGATCCGGGCCTCCAGCAGCAGCACCACGACCAGCGCGCCCAGCACGGCCGGCAGCACGGAGAAGAGGGTGAACAGGCCCGTGGTGACCAGCACCCGGCCGAACTCGGCGGAGAGCATCTCCCGGTAGTGCTCGGCGCCGACGTAGACCGACGGGGCGCCGAACAGGTCGTTGCCGTGCACGGACAGGTAGAGCGTGCGGCCCAGCGGCCAGAAGACGAAGAGCCCGAAGACGACCACGGACGGCAGCAGCAGCAGCCAGCCGAGGCCGGTCTCAATGCGGCGTGACGGTTCGCGCCGGACGGTGGGGCGGACGGAATCGGCGGTGGGGGTGCGGTCGTCAGGTGGGGCATTGACGACGGTCGGAGGGGGTGGCACGGCAGCACAGTACCGAAAGAAATCCTCCCGCGCAGGATCCGGACCTGGAAGTTCTTTCCACCGACGGCGGCGCGTCGCCGGGGCGACCGCCGGCGTTCGTCGTCGGCCGCCGGCGGCCCCGTGACCGCCGGCGGGCGCGACCTGGTCTCAGAAGCCGACGGCCTCGCGCAGCAGCAGCACGACGGCGCGTCCGGGATGCGGTTCGGCGTTGAGCACGAGCAGCCGGTTGACGGCGCTCGGCTGCCCGTACGCCACCTGGGCCCGGGCGCTCTCCAGCGGGAGGGCGTGTTCCTCGACGCGGCGCAGCGCGGTGGCCAGGTCCGGCACCACCTTCTGCGCCCCGACGATCCAGATGGCACGGCCGGCGCCGCCGGCGTAGGCCGGCAGTTGGCTTCCGCTGGCCGAGGCGGCCACCAGCGAGCCGGTTTCGGTGACCGCGTTGACGCTGCCCACGACGACGTCGGGACCCGCGGCCAGCCGCCGGATGTCGTCGGCCGCGGTGGCGCGGTCCAGGGCGAGCAGGCGTGGCTTCACGGCCTCGTACCGCCCGCCGTCGTTGATGTCCTGGTCGATGCCGGACCGGCGGAGGGTCTCGCTGGCTGCGGTGAAGACGCTGGCGCCCGCGGGGATCAGGTCCCGGACGCGGGCACGCGCGGCGGCGACGTCGTCGAGGATCTCGACGGTGAAGCCGTGCGCGGCCAGCGCGGCGGCGGCCGACTCGAGGCGCTGCGCGGAGGCCGGTTCGGTGAAGGGCGTGGTCGGAGCCGAGGTGGTCATGGTTCCTCCTGGGTCGAACGGGTGGGTGGCGGTTCGCGGGGTCAGCTGGTGGCGGTTCCTTCGGGGGCGGTCTCCCCCGGGCGGGGCGCCGAGCCGGCCAGCGGGGTGGTGTCGAGGTACCGGACCTCGTAGACCCGCTCGGTGAACCGCCAACCGTCTGGGGTGCGCCGGTAGCGGTCGTGGTAGATGGCGAAGTTCTGCCCCTGGCGGCCGTCGAGGGTGCGGGCCAGCTCGTGCATGTAGGTGCGGCCGGTGGCCGTGTCGCCGTCGAGTTGGATGACGCCGGGGTGGCTGTTCTGCACGAAGAAGTCCCACTGCGCCTGCAGCCGCTCGCCACCGACGCGGATCTCCTCCCGGCCGACCAGCTCGGCGGGGATGTTGGGCATGCGCAGCACACCGTCCGGGGTGAACAGCGAGGCGAGGCGGGCGCGGTCGCGCATCATCGCCGCGTCGGTGAACTCGCCGCGCAGCGCCTCGATCTCGACGCGGTCGGCGATGGCCCGGAAGTCGTTCATCGGTTTCTCCCTTGCATCGGGTGTTCCTCGAGTCGTCCGACGACGCAGCTCCCCGGGGTGTCAGGCGACGTGCCCGCCCTCACACTTCGGTGCGCTGTCTCGTCGGACCCGTGAGGATCAACGCGAGCAAGGGAGCCGACGGCGCGATGACCACCCGACCCGAGCCGAAACGGAGCCGGCCCGATCCGCACCTGGGCGCGATCGTGCGCGAGCGGCGGCAGCTGATCAATCTCGCGTACCGGCTGCTCGGCTCGCTGGCCGAGGCGGAGGACGCGGTCCAGGAGACCTACACCCGCTGGTACGCGCTGTCCGAGGCGCAGCGCGCGACCATCGCCTCCCCCGGTGCCTGGCTCAGCACGGTCGCGAGCCGGGTCTGCCTGGACGTGCTGGGCTCGGCGCGGGCCCGGCGCGAGCGGTACGTGGGCCAGTGGCTCCCGGAGCCGCTGCCCGAGCCGGCCGAGTGGAGCCGCGGCGGTACCGCGGACCCGGCCGACCGGGTCACCCTGGACGAGTCGGTCAGCATGGCCTTCCTGGTGGTGCTGGAGGCGATGACCCCGGCCGAGCGCGTCGCGTTCGTCCTGCACGACGTCTTCCGCTACTCCTTCGCCGAGGTGGCCGAGGTCGTCGGGCGCACCCCGGCGGCGTGCCGCCAGCTGGCCTCCTCGGCCCGCCGTCGCCTGCGCGGCGGGCCGCCGGACGCCGCTTTCCCGCCGGCCCGGCAGGCCGCCGTCGTCCGGGACTTCAAGCGCGCCTGGGAGGCCGGGGACATCGGCGCGCTCATCGGCCTGCTCGACCCCGACGCCACGGCGACCGGCGACGGTGGCGGCCTGGTCACCGCCGCGCCACGCCCGGTCGTGGGCGGCGAACAGATCGCGCGTTTCTTCGCCGGTCTGGGTGTCCGGACGGCCGAGGTGACGCTGCTGGAACGCACCGTCAACGGCCAGCCCGGCCTGGTCGCGCAGCGGGACGGGGTCACCGTGGCGGTGTACGCGTTCCACGTCGTGGGCGAGCGGATCACGCGCATCTGGGCGGTCCTCAATCCCGAGAAGATCCGACCGTGGCTCGGGTGAGCGCCGGGCGACGTGCCGACCCGCCGGGGCCGCGCGGTGCGGGGCGCGGCGAGGGCGAGCCGGCCCGGCGGCCCGCGGGCCGCCGGGCGGTGCGGCGGCGGCTCACTCCTGCTTGTCGAGGAAGGCGAGCGTGACCGCGGCGAACAGCGGCGAGTCGGCGATGTCGTAGTGGGTCAGGCCGGGCAGGATGGCCAGGGCGTGGCCGCCCTTCGGCCGGTTCTCCCCCATCCAGCCGCCGTCGCGCAGGCCCCCGTCGAGCAGCTTGAACACCTCGACGTAGTGGCTCGGCGGGGCCATGTCCGCGTCGGCGGCCATGATCAGCGTCGGCACCTGCAGGCCGCGGACCTGCTCGGTGTAGTCGTAGTCCTTCGCCATCGCCGCGCCGATCTTGTCCAGCAGCCGCGGGAAGTCCTCCGGGCGCGGGGCCACCCGCTGGTAGAGCTCGTACATCGGGGTGTCCTTCATGAATTCGGCGGCGGCCGCGTTCACCTGGCCCTGCTGCTGGAGCAGCTCGGCGTGGATCGCGTCGCGGCGCACGTGCGCCGACGCCGCGACCAGGCGGCCGACCAGGTGCGGGTACCGGATCCCGACCTGCAGCGCGACGCCGCCGCCGAGGGAGAAGCCGACCACGTCCGGCTTCTGCAGTCCGAGGTGTTCGATGAGCGCGGCGACGTCGCCGGCCATCAGGGTGACGTCGAGCGGCCGGTCGATGTCGGCGGTGCGGCCGTGGCCCTGCAGGTCGATCAGGATGACCTGGTGGTGGTCGGCGAACGCGGGCAGCACCGGCGTGAACATCTCCCCCGCGGCGAGCCCGCCGTGCAGCAGGATCAGCGGCCGGCCGGTGCCGTGGGTCTCGTAGTAGAGGCGGATGCCGTTGACGTCGGCGTACTGCCCGGTGCCGGCGGGTCGCTCGGTGGTGGTCATGGTGGGTTCCTCCGGTCGTCTGGTAGGTACGGACGCCGGTGCTGACCAGCCGGACGCCGGGAACTCATCGGTGCCGGCCGGGTGAGTTTCGTGACCCCCCGATCGGGCGGGGGGTCGACTAGATTGGTGCCGTGGCTGACGTGGCGACCAGCGAATCCGTGGCATCGCAGCTCGAGACGTACCGGTCTGAGCTGACCGGTTACTGCTACCGCATGCTCGGCTCGGTCTTCGAGGCCGAGGACGCCGTGCAGGAGACCTTCATCCGGGCCTGGCGCGGCTTCGACCGGTTCGAGGGGCGGGCCGCGCTGCGGTCCTGGCTCTACCGGATCGCGACCAACGTCTGCCTGACCATGCTCGGCAGCGCCCAGCGGCGGATCCTGCCGATGGATCTCGGCCCCGCCGGCTCCGGCCGCGCCACCGACCCGGGCGAGCCGCGCCCCGAGGAGATCTGGGTCGGCCCGGCACCCGACGGCCGGATCCTGCCGGAGCGCAGCGACCCCGCCGAGGTGATCGCCGCCCGTGAGTCGGTCCGGCTGGCGTTCGTCGCCGCGCTGCAGCACCTGCCGGCGCGGCAGCGGGCCGTGCTGATCCTGCGCGAGGTGCTGGCCTGGTCGGCCCAGGAGGTCGCCGAACTGCTCGACACCTCGGTGGCGAGCGTCAACAGCGCCCTGCAACGGGCCCGCGCCACCCTCGCGACCGCCGACACCGGCGCGGACGTGTACCAGCCGATGGACGACGAGCAGCAGGCGCTGCTCGCCCGCTACGTGCGGGCCTTCGAGGCGTACGACCTGGCGGCGCTGACCACGCTGCTGCACGAGGACGTGACCCTGTCCATGCCGCCGGTGCCGCTGTGGCTGCGCGGCGCCGACGACATCCTGGCCTGGATGACCGGCACCGGCAGTGGCTGCCGGGGGTCCCGCCTGGTGCCGGTGGCGGCCAACGGCATGCCGGCGTTCGCGCAGTACCGGCCCAGCGCGACCGGCGTCGGGCACGAGCCGTGGGGGCTGACCGTGCTGCGGCTGTCAGGCGGGCGGATCGCCGAGATCACCAACTTCCTGGACACCGACCGGCTCTTCCCGCTGTTCGGGCTGCCGGCCCGGCTCGGCTAACACCTCGGCCAGCCCGAGCAGGGCCAGCAGCCGCAGCAGCGGCGGGCCGGCGTCCGGCACGACGAACCGCCAGCCGTGCCGGCGGGCGGTCAACCGGAGCCGGGCCAGCGCCTCGACGGTCACCAGGTCGGGCGACGCCACGGCGGCCACCTCGCACGCGACGGTCCCGGGCGGGCGCCCGCGCAGCAGGTCGGCCAGGTCGGCGCAGAGGACGGGGATGTCGGCGCGGGCCACCGCCGCGCCGACCGTGAAGGAGATCCCGGCAGCCGCCACACCGATAGGACCGGCCGGGCGGGCGGAACTCATCGCCGCCGGCACCGATGAGTCCGCCGAGGGCCGCGGGTCTGACCGGCATGAGCATCCGAGAGACGCTGCGTACCAGCGGACCCATCTTCCTGCCCGGCGACGACGGCTACGACGCGTACCGCCGGCCCCTCGACCCGGCCCTCGACCCGCACCCCGCCGTGGTGGTCCGGGCCGCCGACGCCACCGACGTACGCCAGGCGGTGCTGGCCGCGCGCCGGCACGACCTGCCGTTCGCCGTCCAGGCCACCGGCCACGGCACCCACCGCGCGCACGACGGCGCGCTGCTGCTGCACACCGGCGCGATGGCCGCGGTCCTGGTCGACCCGGTCCGGCGGGTCGCCCGGGTCGGCCCGGGCGCCCGGTGGGGCGACGTGCTGCGGGCGGCCGCGCCGTTCGGGCTGGCCGGGCTCTCCGGCTCCGCGCCCGACGTGGGCGTGGTCGGCTACACGCTCGGCGGCGGGCTGGGCTGGCTGTCCCGCCGGCACGGCCTGGCCGCCGACAGCGTGCTGCGCGCCCGGGTGGTCACCGCCGACGGCCGGCTGGTGACCGCCGACGCCGACCGCAATCCCGACCTGTTCTGGGCGCTGCGCGGCGGCGGTGGCTCGTACGGCGTGGTCACCGCCCTGGACATCCGCCTGCACCCGGTCTCGACGGTGTACGCCGGCGCGGTCGCCTTCGGCCGGGAACGGGCCGCCGAGACCCTCACCTACTACCGGCGGTGGATCGAGCGGGTGCCGGACGAGCTCAGCACGGCGGTGCTGCTGACCCGCGACGGTTCGCTCGTGGTCAAGGCCATGTACGCAGGTGACCCGGAGCGCGGCCGGGCGCTGCTGGCGCCGCTGTGGCGGGTCGCCGGGCCCGCAGTGGCCGACGGCATGCGGGTCGTCGACTACCCGGACGCGGCCATGGGCGGCGTCTCTCCCCGCACCTTCGACCAGGTCCGCTCCCTCGACGACGACCTGGTCGCCGCCCTGGTGGCCGAGCCGGACGTCACGGTCGAGATCCGGCACTGGGGTGGGCGCATCGCGCGCGACCGCGGGGCCGCCGCGCACCGGGACGCGCCGCTGTCGGTCATCCTCGACACGGTGCCGTCGCCGCGCACCGCGGCCGCGCTGGACCGGTGCGGCCTGGGCAGCGCGTTCCTCAACTTCCTGTCCGATCCGGCCCGGACCGCCGCGGCGTTCACCGCGGCGAACTGGGCGGAGCTGCGCCGGGTCAAGGCGGTCCACGACCCGGACAACGTCTTCGGCGCCGGCCTCGCCGTGCCGCCCGCCGCCGTGGCGGCGTCCGCCTAGTCGCCGGCGGGTAGGTGGGGACGCGGCGGGCGACCGAGCGCCACGGCGCCCGGAAGTGGCGGATGATGGCGGGACGCCGCCGGCCGCGGCGAGGCGCGGCGGCCGGTGCGGGGTGACCTGCGGCCACCGGGCACCCGGGCCGGCTTGCCCGGATCGGTGATCGGACCAGCCGGGCCGCAAGGACCAGCGGTACGACCGGAGGGACGCGATGCGGATTGTGATCGTGACAGCGGGTTCGCGGGGCGACGTCGCGCCGTTCACCGGCCTGGGCCAGCGGCTCCAGCAGGCCGGCCATCAGGTGGCGCTCGCCGCGCATGACCGGTTCGCCGATCTCGTGCGCGATGCCGGGCTGGAGTACCGGGCCCTCCCCGGCGATCCGGTCGAGCTCGTCCGCGCCCGTACCGCGGCACCGTCCCCGGAGGCCGCCGGCGCGGTCTTCGCCGCTTTCCTCGACGAGCTGGGCGAGGGTGTGCTGACCGCTGCGGCCGCCGGCGCCGATCTGCTGCTCACCGCGTTCGGCCCGGCCCCGCTGAGCCGGCTCGTCGCCGCCGGCCTCGGCATCCCGAGCCTCGGCGCCTATCTCGCGCCGGGGGTGCCCACCCGGGAGTTCCCGCCACCCGGCTGGCCCGACGCCGGCAACCTGTCCCCCGCTGACAACCTCGCCGCCGGCCGCGAGGTGCTCGCCCGGACCGGCGCCCTCTACGCGGACGTGCTGCGGCGGCTGCGTACCCGGCTCGAGCTGCCCGGCACCGTCGCGGCGGACCCGCCGGATGACTGGCCGATCTGCCACGGCTTCAGCCCGGCGGTGGTCCCCCGGCCCGCGGACTGGCCGGCGAACGTGCACGTGACCGGCTACTGGTGGCCGGCCACCGCGCCGGAATGGCAACCGCCGAATGTGCTGGTCGACTTCCTCCGGGCCGGTCCTCCGCCGGTGTTCGTCGGGTTCGGCAGCATGACTCCGGGCCACGAACGGCTCCAGGACGCCGTCGCGGTCGCGGTGAAGCGGACCGGCGTGCGGGCCGTCGTGCAGTCCGGCTGGGCCGACCTCACACCCGTCGGTGGCGACATCCTGCAGGTCGGTGACCTGCCGCACGACTGGTTGTTCCCCCGGACGGCCGCCGTGGTCCACCACGCCGGAGCGGGCACCACCGGGGCGGGGCTGCGCGCGGGCGTGCCGGCGGTCCCGGTGCCCGTCCTGGTCGACCAACCGTTCTGGGCGGCCCGGCTGCACCGCCTCGGCGTAGCGCCGCGCCCGGTGCCGATCCACGAGCTGACCGCCGACACCCTGACCGACGCGCTGCGCTCCTGCCTTGACCGGCCGGCCTATCGGGACCGCGCCACGGCACTCGCCCAGCGGGTCCGGGCCGACGACGGGCCCGCCGCGGTGCTCTCGCTGATCGCGCGACTCGCCGGCGAGCGGCCGCCGGCGTCGGCGTGACCGGCGAACGACCTGGGCCCGCCGGGGCAGCCGCTCCTCCCTGAGCTCTTCTTTCAACCAAGTGGTTGCGGAGCAGCACCGCCGGGGCGTACGCTATTTTCAACCATCAGGTTGAAAGGGGGGACGATGACCACGGACGTGCTGTCCCGCGTCTTCGCCGCCCTCGCGGATCCGACCCGGCGCGACATGGTCGCCCGGCTCTCCGAGGGCGACGCGACCGTCAGCCAGCTGGCCGCGCCGTACGGGATCTCCCTGCAGGCCGTCTACAAACACCTGCGGGTGCTCGAGGACGCCGGGCTGGTCAGCCGACCGCGCGGACCGCAGCCCCGGCAGGTACGCCTCGAGGTCGAGGCCCTGGACCTGATGGACACCTGGATCGAGCGCCACCGGGACCGCGTCGAGCAGCGCTACCGCCGCCTCGACGCCGTCCTGGCCGAGATGAAGGGACAAGAGCATGGACAAGACCACGGAGACCGTGATCGAGGCGGACCCGAAGCTGCCGGTCATCCGGATGACTCGTGACTTCGCGGCAACACCCGAGCAGCTGTTCCGGGCCCACACCGATCCCGCGTTGTTCGCCCGCTGGGTCGGCCCGGACGCGGTGACCACCCGGATCGAGCACTGGGACGCGTCCACCGGCGGCAGCTGGCGGTACGTCTCGGTGCACGACGGCGCCGAGTTCGCGTTCCACGGCTCGTTCCACGAGGTGCGGCCGGACCGGATCGTGCAGACGTTCACCTTCGACGGTGAGCCGGACGGCGTCGCGCTGGAGACCCTGTGGTTCGAGGACCTGGGCGACGGCCGGACCCGGCTGCACGCCCAGTCGCTGGTCGACAGCTTCGACAGCCGCGACGCGTGGCTGCGCAGCGGCATGGAGGTCGGTGTCGACGAGGGCTACGCGAAGCTGGACAGGATGCTCGCCGATGGCACTGTCTGAGCAGCCGGCCGAGCGGCACCGGCAGGTGGCCGGGCTGTTCACCGACCGGGTCCGGGGCACCTCCGGGTGGGACGTGCCGGCCCCGGTCGCCGGCTGGACCGCCCGGGACGTGGTGCGTCACCTCGTCGAATGGTGTCCCGGGTTCGTCGCCGCCGGCGCCGGCGTCACGCTGCCGCAGGGGCCGTCGGTGGACGACGACCCGCTCGCCGCGTGGCAGGTGCACCGCGACGGGGTGCAGACGGTGCTGGACGACCCGGCGACGGCGGGCCGGGAATTCACCAACCCGCACCTGGGCAGCCTGCCGCTGGCGGTCGCGATCGACCGGTTCTACACCACCGACGTGTTCATGCACACCTGGGACCTGGCCCGGGCCACCGGCCAGGACGACCGGCTGGACGCCGACTTCTGCGCCGAACTGCTCGGTGGCATGACGCAGATGGAGGAGGTCATCCGCTCCTCCGGCCAGTTCGGCAGCCGGGTCGAGGTGCCCGACGGCGCGGACGCCCAGACCAGACTGCTCGGCTTCATCGGCCGGGACCCGTCCTGGTCGCCGGGGCTCGTCGGTGAGCGATGAGTTCGGGCGGCGGATCGGGTCTACCCTGACATGACTCGCATCATCGCGGACATCTCGATGTCTCTCGACGGCTTCGTCACGGGGCCCGACCCGGGTCCGGCCAACGGTCTGGGCACCGGCGGCGAGGCCCTGCACACCTGGGCGTTCTCCGACGACCCGGACGACCGCCGGGTCCTGCGTGAGGGGACCGCCCGCTCGGGCGCCGTCGTCCTCGGCCGCCACCTCTTCGACGTGGTCGACGGGCCGGCAGGCTGGGACGACACCTCCGGCTACGGCGCCGGTGAGGTCGCCAGGCCGGCGTTCGTCGTGGTGACCAGCTCACCGCCGGAATCGGTGCGGACAACCGACCTCGACTGGACGTTCGTCACCACCGGTCTGGCCGACGCCGTCACCGCCGCGCGCGAGCGAGCCGAGGCGGCATCGGCGCAGAGCGGCCGGGACCTCGACGTCATCCTCATGGGCGGCGGCGCCACGATCGCCTCGGCGCTCGACGCCGGGCTGGTCGACGCGCTGACGCTGCACCTCGCGCCGGTCGTGCTGGGCGCCGGGACACCGCTGTTCACCGGCGCGGCGCCGCGCACGCTGGTGCAGCGCAGCGTGGTCCCGACATCGACCGCGACCCACCTGACCTACGACATCGCCCGGTGATCCGATGACCACGATCAACGCCAACGGGACCGTGCTGGGCATCGAGTCGTTCGGTGCCCGGGACGCGCCACTCGTCCTGCTCGCCGGCGGCACGACGATGCTCTCCTGGCCCGACGCGCTCTGTGCCCGCCTCGCCGCCGGTGGACGTCGGGTGGTGCGCTACGACCTGCGCGACAGCGGGGAGTCGACCACGACCGATCCGGAGGCGCCCGCGTACACCCTGCGCAGCCTCGCCGCCGACGCGGCGGCCCTCGTCGACGCGCTCGGCGGGGGCCCCGCGCACCTCGCCGGCATCGGCGTCGGCGGGATGGTCGCCCAGGTGGCCGTGCTCGACCATCCGGGCGCCTTCTCGGCGCTCACCCTGGCCAGCACCCGCGCGGTCGCCCCCGGCCCGCCCGACGACGACCTCCCCGACCATGACCGGGCGACGATGGGCCGGCTGTTCGCGCGTCCGATGCCCGACTGGACCGACCGCGAGGCGGTGGCGGAGTTCGCCGCCGCCGGCGCGGAGATCCTCGGCGACGACCCCGTCGCCGCGCGCGCCGTCGCCGCGCGCGTCTGGGACCGTACCCCCGGCACCACGCCATCGGTGCAGCTGGCCAACCAGCTGGGCCTGGTCTTCTCCCGGCTCGACTGCACACCGCGCTGGCGTGAGCGCCTGCCCGGGATCGCGGTCCCCACGCTCGTCGTGCACGGCCGCCGGAACCGCTTCTTCCCCGTCGGCAACGGCGAGGCGATCGCGCGGGAGATCCGCGGGGCGCGGCTGCTCGTGCTGGAGGAGGCGGCCACCGCGATCCCCGATGCGGCCGTCGGCGAGGTCGCCGAGGCGATGCTCGCCCTCGGATAGCGGGCCTCGTCAGCCCAGCTTGGCGGTGCTGGCCCGGATGACCACCTCGCCGCCGAGGCGCACGACGCGCCGCCGCCGGCCGGTGTTCTCGGTGAGCGCCATCCGCATCGCCTGCTCGCCGAGCTGCTGCAGCGGCAGGGCGACCGTGGTCAGCGGCGGGGTGAGGTCGCGGACGATGGGGATGTCGTCGAAGCCGGCGACGGAGACGTCGTCGGGCACGGTCAGCCCGTGGTCGCGCAGGGCGGCGCAGGCGCCGATGGCCATCACGTCGGTCAGCGCGAACACGCAGGTGGCGGTGAGCCCTCGCGTGAGCAGCTCGGTCATGGCCTGGTAGCCGCCGTCGCGGGTGAACGGCGCCGCCACGACGTTCGCCGCCGGCAGCGGCACGCCGGCCCGGGTGAGTTCGTCACGGAAGCCGCCGAGCCGGTCGGTGACGGTGGTCAGGGCGGGCGGCCCGGCCAGCACGGCGAAGCGGCGGTGGCCGAGGTCGAGCAGCGCGCGGGCCATCGCGGCGGCCCCGGCCCGGTTCTCCGGCAGGACGCTGTCCACCTTGAGGCTGCGGTGCCGGCTGACCGCGGCGACCCGGCCGCCGCCGTCCAGGTAGGGCCGCAGCTCCGCCTCCAGGGCCCGCTCCCAGCGGGGGTCCTCGAAGCCGGAGCCGGTGAGCAGGATGGCCGGGGCGCGTTCGGCGCGCAGCATCGACACGTACGCGATCTCCCGCTCCGGGTCGCGGAAGGTGCTGGCCAGCATGACCAGCAGGTCGTTGTCGCCGGCCACCCGCATGACGCCACCGGCGATCGCGGAGAAGTACGGGTCGGTGACGTCGTGGCAGATCACGCCGACGGTGCGGTGCGCGGCGCCGGCCAGCGCCCGGGCGTGCGCGTTCGGGGTGTAGGCCAGCTTCTCGGCGGCAGCGAGGACCCGGTCGCGCAGCTGCGGGGTGACCCGCGTGCCGTTGAGCGCCCGGGAGGCCGTGGCCAGCGAGACGTCCGCGGCCCGCGCCACGTCTTCCAGCGTCACGTGGGGCCGTGGCTGCATGGCTGTCCCCCTGTGGAACGTCTTGACCGGACGAATTCGCCGTGGTTACCGTAACACCCCTGAAAGCGCTTTCTGATAGCGCTTTCAGGGGTGCCGCCGGGTTCACCGGGGCCGACCGGGGAGGGACGGACACGTGGAGCGCACGTCAATCGGGATCATCCTCAACGGGGTGACCGGCCGGATGGGCTACCGGCAGCACCTCGTCCGGTCCCTGCTCGCCATCCGCGAGCAGGGCGGGCTGCCCGCCCGCGACGGCAGCCGGATCTGGCCGGAGCTGACCCTGGTGGGGCGCAACGAGGCCAAGCTCGCCGAGATCGCCGCCCGGCACGGGCTGACCTCGTACACGACCGACCTGGACGCCGCGCTCGCCGACGACTCCCACCAGATCTACTTCGACGCCCAGGTCACCGCGCAGCGGGAGAAGGCCATCCGGGCCGCCATCGAGGCCGGCCGGCACGTCTACACCGAGAAGCCGCTCGCCGAAGGGCTCGCCGGCTCGCTGGAGCTGGCGCGGCTCGCCGCCGCCCGGGGCGTCAAGAACGGCGTCGTACAGGACAAGCTCTTCCTGCCCGGCCTGCGCAAGCTCAAGCGGCTGGTCGACGGCGGCTTCTTCGGCCGCATCCTGTCGGTACGCGGCGAGTTCGGCTACTGGGTGTTCGAGGGTGACTGGCAGGACGCCCAGCGGCCGAGCTGGAACTACCGGACCGAGGACGGCGGCGGCATCACCGTCGACATGTTCCCGCACTGGCACTACGTGCTGGAGCAGATCTTCGCCCCGGTCACCGCGGTGACCGCGCACATCGCCACGCACATCCCCGACCGGGTCGACGAGGCCGGGCGGACCTACCGGGCCACCGCCGACGACGCCGCGTACGGCATCTTCGAACTCGCCGGGGGCATCATCGCCCAGATCAACTCCTCCTGGGCGGTCCGGGTGTACCGGAACGAGCTGGTCGAGTTCCAGGTCGACGGCACGCACGGCAGCGCGGTGGCCGGGCTGCGCGAGTGCCGCATCCAGCACCGGGGCGCCACCCCGATGCCGGTGTGGAACCCGGACCTGCCGGCCGGCGAGGACTTCCGCGGCCAGTGGCAGACCGTGCCGGACAACGAGGACTTCGACAACGGGTTCAAGGTCCAGTGGGAGGCGTTCCTGCGGCACGTCGTCGACGGCGAGCCGTTCCCGTGGGACTTCCTGGCCGGCGCGCGCGGCGTCCAGCTCGCCGAGGCCGGACTCCGCTCGGCCCGCGAGGGGCGGCGCGTCGAGATCGAGGAGATCACCCGGTGACCGCCCGGATCAGGCTCCCCGGCCCGGACGGCGGCACCACGACGCTGACGCTGCGCGAACCGGCCGGCTGGCGGCGGCCGACCGCCCCACCGGCCGCCCGGATCGCGTACGCGGCGGCGCACGTGGTCGCCGACCCGTACGCCGACAACGCGCCCGGCTGCCCGGCGCGCCTGGACTGGGACGCGACGCTGGCCGTGCGGCGCGACCTCTGGTCGTGGGGCCTCGGCGTGGCCGAGGCGATGGACACCGCGCAGCGCGGCATGGGGCTGGACTGGGCGGCCACCCGCGAGCTGATCCGGCGCAGCGCCGCCGAGGCCGCCGCCTGCGGCGGGCGCATCGTCGCCGGTGCGGGCACCGACCAGCTCCCCGGCGTGCCCGGCACGCTCGACGAGGTGGTCGCCGCGTACGCCGAGCAGGTCACGTTCGTGCGGGAGTGCGGCGCCACGCCGGTGCTGATGGCCAGCCGGCACCTCGCCGCGCTCGCCGCCGGGCCCGCGGACTACCTGCGCGTCTACGAGCGGGTGCTGCGCGCGGCCGGCGCGCCGGTGGTGCTGCACTGGCTCGGCGACATGTTCGACCCGGCGCTGTCCGGCTACTGGGGCTCGACCGACCTGGACCAGGCCACCGCCACCTTCGCCGCGCTGGTGCACGCCCACGCCGACCTGGTCGACGGCGTGAAGGTGTCCCTGCTCGACGCCGGCCGGGAGGTACGGCTGCGGGAGCTGCTGCCGCCGACGGTGAAGGTCTACACCGGCGACGACTACCACTATCCGGAGCTGATCGAGGGCGACGGGAAACGGTTCAGTCACGCCCTGCTCGGCGCGTTCGCGGCGATCGCCCCGGCCGCGTCGGCCGCGCTGGCGCGCCTCGACGCGGACGACCCGGCCGGGTTCCGGGCGGTCCTCGACCCGACGGTGCCGCTGTCCCGGCACCTGTTCGCCCCGCCCACGCCGTACTACAAGGCCGGCGTCGCGTTCCTGTCCTGGCTGAACGGGCGGCAGCCCGGCTTCACCATGGTCGGCGGCCTGCACGGCGGGCGCGGCGTCCCGCACCTGGTCGAGGCGTTCCGGCTGGCCGACGCCGCCGGGCTGCTGCTCGACCCGGAGCTGGCGGCGCGGCGGATGCGCGCGTACCTGGACGTCGCGGGCGTGCCCGGATGACCGCCGACCCGCAGCTGGCGCGGCTGTCGCTCAACCAGCGCACCACGCGACGCTGGTCGGTGGCCGAGGCGGTCGGCGGCTGCGTGCGCGCCGGCATCCCGGCGATCGGGCTGTGGCGCGAGCCGGTGGCCGAGATCGGCGTGGCGGCGGCCGCGCGGCTCGTCGCCGACGCCGCGCTGCGGGTGTCGTCGCTGTGCCGGGGCGGGTTCCTCACCGCCGCCGACGACGCCGGCCGGGCCGAGGCGCTGGCGGACAACCGGCGGGCGATCGACGAGGCCGCCACGCTCGGCGCCGCCTGCCTGGTGCTGGTCGTCGGCGGCCTGCCGCCCGGCTCCCGCGACCTGGCCGGCGCGCGGCGGCGGGTCGCGGACGCGCTGGCCGAGCTGGCGCCGTACGCGGCCGAACGCGGGGTACGGCTCGCGCTGGAGCCGCTGCACCCGATGTACTGCGCCGACCGGGCGGTGCTGTCCACGCTCGGGCAGGCCCTGGACCTGGCCGAGGCGTTCCCGGTGGACCAGGTCGGCGTCGTGGTGGACACCTTCCATGTCTGGTGGGACCCGGACGTGTGGCGGCAGATCGCCCGGGCCGGCGACCGGATCGCCAGCTTCCAGGTCTGCGACTTCCTCACCCCGCTGCCGGCCGACGTGCTGCTCGGCCGGGGCATGATGGGCGACGGGCACATCGACTTCCCGCCGCTGCGCCGCGCGGTGGAGGCCGCCGGCTACACCGGGGACGTCGAGGTGGAGATCTTCAACGCCGAGGTGTGGGCCACCGACCCGGACCGGGTGCTCGCCACCATGACCGCGCGGTACGTGGATCGGGTGCTGACCGACTGACCCAGCGTCACGAGTCCGGCCTGTCGGATAAATCAGGTGGCCGCTCCCCCAAGTCCCCGGGCAGGATCGAGATCATGCCATCCCCGCACCTCACCACCCCGATCACCGCCGACCTGCTGCGCGGCGCGCTCGACCTGGAACAGACCGCGCAGGGGGTGCTGCCGCACCGGCTGCCCGCGCGGGCCCGGGCGCAGAACACCGACCCGCAGCTGATGATGGCGGAGGCGATGCCCTCGGGCGTGCGGCTGGTGTTCCGCACCCGCGCCACCGTCGTGGAGTTGGACGTGCTGCCCACGAAGATGGTCTACCGGGGCACCGGGCCACGTCCCGACGGCCGCTACGACCTGGTGGTCGACGGGCGCCTCGCCGGTCAGGCCACCGCCGGTGGCGGCAAGGTGCTCACCATCGACCTGACCGCCGGAACGTCCGGCGTCGAGGCGGGTCCGGTCGGCACGGTGCGCTTCACCGACCTGCCCGCCACCGACAAGGAGGTGGCGATCTGGCTGCCGCACCGGGAGATCACCGAACTGGTGGCGCTGCGCACCGACGCGCCGGTCGAGCCGGCCGACGCGGGTGGCCGCCGGGTGTGGCTGCACCACGGCAGCTCGATCAGCCACGGCTCGGACGCGGAGAGCCCCACCGGCACCTGGCCGGCGGTGGCCGCCACGCTCGCCGGCGTGGAGCTGGTCAACCTCGGGTTCAGCGGCAGCGCGCTGCTCGACCCGTTCACCGCCCGGGCCATCCGCGACACCCCGGCCGACCTGATCAGCATCAAGATCGGCATCAACCTGGTGAACAGCGACCTCATGCGGCTGCGCGCGTTCGGCCCGGTCGTGCACGGCTTCCTGGACACCGTCCGGGAGGGCCACCCGCACACCCCGCTGCTGGTCGTGTCGTCGATCCTGTGCCCGATCCAGGAGGACACGCCCGGTCCCGGAGCGGTGGACTTCGTCGACGGGAAGGTGCGGTTCCGGGCCACCGGCGACCCGGCCGAGGTGGCCGCCGGGCGGCTCACGCTGCGGGTCATCCGCGCCGAACTGGCCCGGATCGTGGCGTCCCGGGCCGGCGCGGACCCCGACCTGCACTACCTCGACGGGCTGGAGCTGTACGGCGAGGCCGACTACGCCGAGCTGCCGCTCCCCGACGAGCTGCATCCCGACCCGGCCGCCGACCGCCGCATCGGCGAACGGTTCGCGGCGCTGGCGTTCGGGCCGAAGGGGCCGTTCGCCGCGCCGGCATGACGGGCACCCCCGCACGGTGCGGCGTGACCCAGGTCACGCCGCGCCGTGATCCGTCGTCGGCGCCGTGACCGACCAACGGAGCACCGGTCAGCCGTCACCGGGCCGGTCGTGGGCAAGCTCACCGGGGCGGCGACCCGGGGTTCGCGTCCCGCCCGCGCGGACTTAGGCTGGGACTGAACGGTCCAGACCAGAGCGGTCGCGACCAGGGAGGTAATCGCCATGAGCCAGACCGACTCCGTCGACGAATGGAACGTGGCCGAGGACGACGGCGTCCTGGACGCCTCGGACACCCTCGACGATCAGCGGGTCGGCGACCCGCTGGACGTCGGGATCGTCGCCCCGGACCACTGGACGGCGGCGAACCGGTTCGGCACCACCCCGGCCGAGGAGCGCGCCGGCGAGTCGCTCGCGCAGCTGCTCGCCGAGGAGGAACCGGACATCGACCCGTACGCCGAGGTGGCCGACGACGACGAGGACGAGCTGACCCGCCGCGGGTACGAGCGGGAGCCGCGGACCGGCCGGCTGGTCGCCCCGGACGCGGGCCTCGAGGGGGACGAGGAAGCGGACGCGGTCGCCTGGGACGTCGGGATCGACGCGGGCGCGGCCAGCGCCGAGGAGGCCGCCGTGCACCTGGTCGACGACCCGAACGGCCCCGGGGACGGCCCGCTGCGGTGAGGCCGCGGGCCGCCCGGGCCAGCGGTCATCCGCCCGCCATCGCGCCGAGGATGATGAACGGCTCCTTGCCGGCGCTGACCTCCTCGGGCAGCGGCGCGTCCGGTGGCTCGTTGGACAGGTCCTCCTCGCAGGCGTAGAAGCGGACGAAGGGGCGGCGCTGGCCGCTGCGCCGGTCCCGGATGGTGCCGAGCAGCATCGGGTACCGCTCCTCGATGGTGTCCAGCACCCGGCGCTGGGTGACCGGGCCGGCCAGGTCGAGGCGTACCTCGCCGGTGACGTGGGCGAGGTTTCGCAGGTGGGCCGGGAGGACCACCCGGATCACGGCAGCACCTGGACTTCCACGGAGAGCACCGCCGGCAGGTCCCGCACGATCGGCGCCCAGCTGTCGCCGCCGTCGGCCGAGTGGTAGACCTGGCCGCCGGTGGTGCCGAAGTAGACGCCGCACGGGTCGAGGGTGTCGACCGCCATGGCGTCCCGCAGCACGTTGACGTAGCAGTTGGCCTGCGGCAAGCCGTTGGTCAGCGGCTCCCACTCCCCGCCGCCGGTGCGGCTGCGGTAGACCCGCAGCTTGCCCTCCGGCGGGAAGTGCTCGGAGTCGCTCTTGATCGGCACCACGTAGACCGTCTCGGGCTCGTGCGCGTGCACCGCGATCGGGAACCCGAAGTCCGACGGCAGGTCGCCGCTGACCTCGCGCCAGTTCGCGCCGGCGTCGTCGCTGCGCATGACGTCCCAGTGCTTCTGCATGAACAGGGTGTCCGGCCGGGACGGGTGCTGGGCGAGGCGGTGCACGCAGTGGCCGACCTCGGAGTCCTGGTCGGGAATCTCGCCCGAGCGCAGGCCCTTGTTGATCGGCAGCCAGCTGGCGCCGCCGTCGTCGCTGCGGAACGCGCCCGCCGCCGAGATGGCGACATAGATCCGGTCCCGGTTCGCCGGATCCAGGATGATCGTGTGCAGGCACATGCCGCCGGCGCCCGGCTGCCAGGCCGGCCCGGTCGGGTGGGTACGCAGGGCGGTCAGCTCGGTCCACTTCTGGCCGCCGTCCCTGGTGACGTAGAGGGCGGCGTCCTCGGCCCCCGCGTACACGGTGTCGGGGTCGTCGCGGGACGGCTCCAGGTGCCAGATGCGCTTGAACTCCCAGGGCCGGGGGGTGCCGTCGTACCAGAGGTGCTCGCCGACCTCACCGGTGTAGGCGAAGTCGTTGCCGACCGTGGCCCAGCTCCGCCCACCGTCGTCGGAACGCTGGATGAGCTGGCCGAACCACCCGCCGGACTGGGACGCGTAGAGCCGGTCCGGGTCGGCCGGCGACCCGGTGAGGTGGTAGATCTCCCAGCCGCCGAAGTGCGGCCCGTCCACCGTCCAGTCGGCGCGCGCGCCGTCCGACGTCAACGTGAACGCGCCCTTGCGTGTGCCGACCAGCACCCGTACGCCGCTCATGCCCTCATCCTTCCGTTGGACGTTCCACTCGGTAGACGGTCCTCCGTGCCGAAAATCATCGGTACCGGTCAGTCGTACCTCGCGGCTACGACAATCAGCGGGGAGAGTGTCGGAGGGCCGGGGTAGCCTCCCGGGCGTGACTGGCCCTGGAGACGTCCCACCCGGGATCATCGACCGGCTCCGTCCCGTCTGCCTCGCCCTGCCAGAGGTCTACGAGGAGCCGGCGTGGGTGGGCACGCGTTGGCGGATCCGCAAGCGCACCTTCGCCCACGTGCTCACGGTCGACCCCAGGCACCAGGTCGCGTACGCCCGCGCCGCCGCGACCGACGAGCCGGTCTGCGTCATGACGTTCCGATCGCCCGGCGACGAGATCGCCGGGCTGCTCGCCGCCGGCCACCCCTTCTTCAAGGCGGACTGGGGCGTCGACGTGGTCGGCATGGTGCTCGACGAGGCGGTGGACTGGGACGAGGTCGCGGAGCTGCTCGCCGAGAGCTACTGCGTCCTGGCGCCCAGGAAGTTGGCCGCGCTGGTCGATCGACCGCCGACGCCCGGGTGACCCGACCTGCGCCATACTGGCCTGGCCGGCGGAGATCGAGGAGAGCCGAGCCATGCGGGCAACCACGGTCGTCAACCTGAAGGGCCACCGGGACGATCCGGCGTACGCCGACGTGGTCTACGTCGGGCGGGCCATGCACCGCGGCGGCTGGCGCCTCCCGCAGTCGCCGCTGTCCTGCCCGTACCGCCCGGGCCCGGACGGCAGCCGTGAAGAGGTGGTCGAGAAGTACCGGGCGTACCTGCTCGGCCGGCCCGACCTGCTCGCCCTCCTGCCCGACCTGCGCGGACGCCGGCTCGGCTGCTGGTGCGTGCCGGAGCGCTGCCACGCCGAGGTGATCGCGGAGCTGGCCGACTCGCCGGGGATGTCGGGATGATTCCCAGCCTCCTGCTGGTCGGCCTCGTGCTCGGGCGCTGGTGGTGGCTGCCGCTGCTGCTCGCCGCGGTCGGGTGGCCGGCGCTGCTCGTCGCCACCGGGGCGATGACCGTGGCGCCCGGCCTGGTGGGGGCGGCCGGGCTGGCGGTGCTGAACGCCGCCGTCGGCGTGGCGGTCCATCAGGCGGTCCGCCGCGCCCTGACGCACCGCTGACCCGCCCGCGCCACCACCCCGCGCCGCGACCGAACCGCCGATCGGGCTGATCGCCGAGCGGCGTCAGCCCAGCTTCTTGCGCAGGGTCTCGAACGCCAGGTCCGGCCGCAGCGGCACGCCGAACCGCTCGTCGCCGTACGGGAACGGGCTCAGCTCGCCGGTACGCAGGTAGCCGCGCCGCTCGTACCAGGCGATCAGGTCCTCCCGCTGGACGATCACCGTCATCCGCAGCTCGCCGGCGTGCCACTGCTCGCGGGCGTACCGTTCGGCCTCGGCCAGCAACTCGCGGCCCAGCCCGCCGCCCTGCCGCCCGGGCGAGACCGCGAACATCCCGAAGTACGCGTGGTCGTCGTGGCGCTCCAACTGGCAGCAGGCGACGATCCCGGTGCCGTCCTCGGCGACCAGCACGGTGCCGTCGGGTCGGGTCACCGCCTCGGCCACCATGGCCGCGTCGGTGCGCTGCCCGCCGAGCAGGTCCGCCTCGTGGGTCCAGCCGGCGCGGCTCCGCTGCCCCCGGTACGCCGACTCGACCAGGCCGACGAGGGCGTCCACGTCGTCGGGGCCGGCGGTGCGGATGCGGGGGGCGGGACTGGTCATGGTGCGTCTCCAGGGTCGCGGCGGCTCGCCGGATCAGCGTACGCAGGCCGGCCGGTCCGGCGCCGGCCGGTCGGCAGGTGACGCCGGCCGGTCCGGCGCCGGCCGGTCGGCAGGTGACGCCGGCCGGGCAGGTGGCGCCGGGCCGTCGGGGGACGGCCCGGCGCGCCGGTCAGCGCCGCTTCTGCTGGCAGGGGACGCAGAAGCGGGCGTGCGGCAGCACCTCCAGCCGCTCGGGCGGGATCGGCGTCGCGCATCCGGCGCAGATGCCGTATTCGCCCTCGGCCATCCGGCGCAGCGCGTCACCGATCTGCGTCACGCTCTGCCGGGCGGCGGCGATCAGCGCGTCGCGGGTGTGCGCCTCGCCGGGGTCGCCGGTGTCCGCGGTGAGTTCGGTCAGGCGCGTGGTCTGCGCCTCGAACTCGCTGGTGAGGGTGGCCCGCAGCCGGGTGAGCCACTGGTCGTCGACGGTGCCGGGCAGGTTCGTGCTCATGATTGCCTCCGGAAAAAGAAAAAGGGCCGAAGCCGGTTGGCTTCGCCCTGGTGGCCGTGCGCGGGATGTAGGGATCCGGCGGGAGGGCCACGGTCGGAGGGAATCGGGCTCGGCAGGCCGGCCACCGCAACGGTGGCCGGTCGGGGCCGGTGGGCAGCCGCCGGCGCCGCCGTGGGAACGGCGGTGCGGAGCGACTGACCGGACATGGGGCCAACCATAGGCGGAGCCGACCCGGGAACCAAGCGGTTAGCCGGGCCGGGCGAGCCGGCGGGGGTCCGGTCAGCCGGCCACCAGGCGGGTCAGCCGGCCACCAGGCGGGTCAGCCGGCCAGCCAGGCGCGGATCTGCGCGCCGTGCTCGTCCAGCCCGGGCGGGGGCAGGTCGTGCCGGGGCGGCGTCGCCGAGAAGCCGATCGGGTGACGCACCGTCGGTATCCCGCCCACCTCCACCACCGGGTCCAACCCCAGCTCGCGGGCCAGTGCCACCCCACCGTCCAGGCCGTTGATCGGGGAGCACGGCACCCCGGCCGCCCGCAGCTCGCGGAACCACTCGTCGGTGCCCCGCCGGGCGAGCCGGTCCACCAGCAGCGGGCGCAGCGCCGCCCGGTTGGCCGTCCGGTCCTGGTTGCGCCGGAACCGCGGGTCGTCGGCCAGCTCCGGCCGGCCGAGAACCCGACAGAGGGTACGGAACTGCCCGTCGTTGCCGGCGATCACCACCAGCTCGCCGTCGGCGGTGGGCAGCGGCTCGTACGGGAAGATGCTCGGGTGGGCGTTGCCGGTCCGGGCCGGCACGACCCCGGCGGCGACGTGCGCGCTGGCGTGGTTGACCAGGCCGGACAGCGCCGACGAGAGCAGGTTCACCTCGACGTGCTGGCCGAGGCCGGTGCGCTCGCGGTGCCGCAGGGCGGCGAGGATGCCGACCGCCGCGTGCAGGCCGGCGATCACGTCGAGGACGGCGACCCCGGCCTTGTAGGGCGGCCCGTCCGGCTCGCCGGTCAGGCTCATCAGCCCCGACGCCGCCTGCGCCATCAGGTCGTACCCGGGCAGGTGGGCGCCGGCCGCCGCGCCGAACCCGCTGATCGAGGCGTAGACCAGGCCGGGATTGGCGGCGGCGACGCTGGGCTGGTCGAGGCCGAAGCGCCGCAGCGCGCCGGGACGGAAGTTCTGGATCATGACATCGGCCCGTTCGGCGAGCCGCCGGGCCAGCCGCAGGTCGTCAGCGTCGGTGAGGTCGAGGACCACCGAGCGCTTGTTGCGGTTGACACCGAGGTAGTAGGTGGCGACGCCGTCGCGGACCGGCGGCGCCCAGCTGCGCGTGTCGTCGCCGCCCGGCCCCTCCACCTTGATCACGTCCGCGCCGAGGTCGGCCAGGAGCATGGTCGCGTACGGGCCGGCGAGGACCCGGGAGAAGTCCGCCACGAGCAGTCCGCGCAGCGGCCCCGTCGAGCCCTCGGCCATCGCCACTCCCCTCCCCGGTCGCGGGCCCACGATGGCACACTCGGCAACCGGCGGGAAGGACCCGGCGGGGACCCGGTCGGGGCCGGCCGGGAACCGTGGGGGCGGCCCGGACGACTACCCCTACATGGGGTGTGAGCAGTGGCGGGAGATCCTGTCGGCGGAGCTGGACGGCGAGGCGTCCCGGTCGGAGTGCGTGGCCGCCGAGGCGCACCTGGCGGGCTGCGCCGGCTGCCGGGCGTGGTTCGACGCCGCGGCGGCGGTGACCCGGCGGGCACGGACCCGGGTGGCGCCGCCGGTGCCCGACCTCGTCGACGCGGTGCTCGCCGCCGTGCCGCCGGCCTCGGCCCGGTCCGGGTGGCGGGACCGGGTGGGGCTCGGGCTGCGCGGCCTGCTCGGGCTGCTGGGCGCCGTGCAACTGGTGCTCGGCCTGACCCAGATCGGCCGGGACGCGGTCATCGGCCACGGACCCGGTCAGCACCTGTGGCACGAGTCCGCCGCCTGGAACGTGGCCGTCGGGGCCGGCTTCCTGGTCGTCGCGCTGCGCCGCTCCGCCCCGACCGGGCTGCTGCCGATGCTCAGCGCCTTCGTCGCCACCCTGGTGCTGCTCTCGGTGAACGACCTGATCATCGGGCAGGTGGCGGTGGCGCGGCTGGTCAGCCACGGCTTCCTGCTCGCGGGATGGGCGGTGATGGTGCTGCTGTCCCGGCCCGGCTGGCGCCCGGGCGGTACGCCGCCGCAGCGCACCCGCTCGTCCGGATCCCGCTGGTCGCTCCGGCTGGAGGAGCAGCCGGAGCCGGCGCCGCTGCGGCTGGTGCCGCCCGGGCCGCACTCCGCGCAGGCCCGCCACCGCCGGGCGGCCTGACCCCGCCTCCGGCGGCCGGCCCGGACGAGCGCCGGGCGGCGCGCCCAGCGAGGGCCGGACGGGTCAGGAGGTCGGCGGGGTGAGCAGGTAGTCCTCGGCGTCCGGGTCCCAGCGCAGGTCGACCGCGCCGCTGGTCGCGGCGGCCTTGCCGAACTGCAGGAAGCTGCGGTAGCCCAGCCGCCGCTCGCTGAAGTCGGGCCGGGCCCGGCGGAGCTGGTTCTTCAGGCCGGAGAGCGCCACCGCCCCGTCCCCGGCGGCGAGCTCGGTCACCACCGTGCGGAGCAGCTCGAACGCGGCCTCCTGCTCGCCGCGCTCGGGCAGCGACACCTCGGGGTCGCCGCTGGCCGGCCCCTCCCCGAGCTCGACCACGTTGTGCCCGGCGAGGTGGCGCAGCAGCTCGCCGAAGGTGCGGAAGCCGTAGTCGGACTCGCTGAAGGTCGGGTCCTTGCGCAGCAGGGTCCGCTTCAACGCCGACGCGGTCACCTGACCGCCGGAGCTGCCCTGCAGGCCGGCCACCGTCTGGGCCACCAGCACGGCGAGGCTGTCGACGTCGCGGGGCGGTTCCTCCTCGACCGCCGGCCCCGGCTCGGGCTCGGGCTGCGGCTCCACCGGCTGCTGCGGCTCGGGGCCGGCCGGGCGGGTGGTCGGGCGGGTGCGCCGGCCGCCCGACGGCGGGATGTCCACGCCCTCCAGCCGGTCGTAGTAGAGGAACTCGTCGCAGGCCGGTGGCAGCAGGGCCGAGGTGGACTTCTCCACGCCGACGCCGATCACCCGCTTGTTGAGTTCCCGCAGCTTGTGCACCAGCGGGGTGAAGTCGCTGTCCCCGGTGCAGATCACGAAGGTGGAGAGGTAGTCGCGTTCGAAGGCCAGCTCGATGGCGTCCACCGCCATCTTGATGTCGGCGGCGTTCTTGCGCGACGCCCCCATCCGCTGCGGGATCTCGATCAGCTCGACGTGGGAGCGGGTGAGCATCCGCCGGTCCTCGTCGAAGTACGACCAGTCCGCGTACGCCCGGCGCACGATCACCCGGCCGCGCTCGGCCAGCGCGTCGGCGATCGGGCGGAAGTTGAAGGGCCGGCCACCATGGTGGTCGCGTACGCCCAGCGCCAGGTTCTCGTAGTCGAGGAACAGCGCGATCCGGTCTTCTTGATCCACGCCGCCCAGCCTACGCGGCGCGGGGCCGCACCGGTTCACGCCTCGACGGCCACCGCGACCGGGCCGACCCGGAGCAGTCCGTCGGTCAGCGGCTCACAGCGGACTCCGCCGTGGCCCCGCAGCGCCTTCCACGCCCCCGGCCCGACCGCGACATCCATCCAGGCACACGGGCGCGCCGGACGGTGCACCCGCAGCCGGACCGGACCCTGCCCGCTGTCCAGCACGAGCACCCGGCCCACCAGCTCGTCCACGGCCACCCCGCTGGTGAGCACGTTGCGCCGCACCTGGGTGAGGTCGGCCCCGGCGGGCAGGTGCTCCTGGCCGATCAGGGTCACGCTCGCCTGCCGGTGGGCCGGCCGGCCGAAGTACCGGTCGCCGACGATGCCGAGACCCGCCCGGATCCGGATCTCCTCGACCAGCTCACCGGGCGGTGCCGGCGCCGGACCGTCCGCCGGGCGACCCACATAGCGGTGCACCGGCGAGGCGAGCAGCTGGACGATCCGTGACATGCGCCGATTCTAGGAGCGGCGAAACCCGGGTGCGGGTGCGACCGGCTCCCCGGCCCGGCTGGGTAGCCTGGTGCCATGATCTTCATCGCCGCCAAGTTCCGCGTCCGGCCCGAGCACGCCGACCGGTGGCCGCAGATCGCCGCCGACTTCACCGCGGCCACCCGGGCCGAGCCGGGCTGCCTGTGGTTCGACTGGTCCCGCAGCCTCGACGACCCGACCGAGTACGTGCTGGTGGAGGCGTTCCGGGACGACGAGGCCGGTGCCGCGCACGTGCAGTCGGCGCACTTCCGGGAGGCGCGGCGCACCCTCCCGCCGCACCTGGCCGAGACGCCGCGGATCGTGAACGTCACGGTGCCGCAGCAGGACTGGTCGCGGCTCGGCGAGATGGCGGTGCCGGAGGAGAGCTGACGGTCAGCCGGCGGCGTACACCAGGTCCATCGTGTCGGTGCGGCCCGACCAGCGCAGGACGAGGCGCCAGCAGCCGGCCCGCGGCAGGTCGACGATGGACGGGCCGGGACCGCCCGCGACCTTCCGGACCACCGTGGTGTCGGTGCCGGCCAGCGTGGCGGTGATCTCCAGGTCGGCCGGCGCGGCGCCGGCGTCCGGCGTGGGGCCCGGGCGGGCCACCCAGAGGATCTTGTTGCTCGACCCCTCGTCCCGGTCGGCGGTCAGCGGGTGCCCGAACAGGGCCGCCACGATGTCACCCCGGTCGCCCAGCACGTGCGCGATCAGGGCGTCGCCGCTGAACCCGGCCCGCGCCCACTCGGGCAGCGGCGCCACCACGACCCGGTCGGCGCACCGGGTCGGGGGCGCCGCCCCGCTGCCGCCGGTCGGACCGGCCTCCGGCGCCGCCGCCTCGCTGCCGCCGGTCGGACCGGCTTCCGGCGCCGCCGGCGGGCCGGCGGCGGTGCAGCCCGCCAGCAGCAGCACCGACGCCACGCACAGCCTGCCCCGAGCACCCATCACGCGCCTCCGTTCCCGGCGCGGGTTCGCGCCCCTGCCAACAGGACACCGCCCATCCCGTCCGGGTTCCCGCCCGGGACCTAACCGAGCGACTCGGCGATGGTGACCGCCTCCTGCGGGGCGAGGTCCCCCTCCAGCCGGTAGCTGGCCCCGTCCCGCTCCCAGATCAGGGTCTTCGCGGCCAGCCGGGCGGTCTCCACCCGGACCTCGCCGGCGCGGTCCACGTAGGCCACCGGGTGCGGGCCGGCGACCCACACGGCGAAGCCGCCGGCCACCTGGGTCCACTCCACGCCCGGCCCGCTGGCCTGCTTCTGGAAGACCACGTCGAGCCGGCCGTCGAAGGTGTCCAGGCGCAGCGCGCCGCTCCGGTAGAGCAGGGTGGCCACCCGGTAGCGGCCCCCGGCGTCGGGGTCGGCGACGAGCACCCGGTCGGGCGGGCCGAGCGCCGCCGGCACGCGGATCGGGAACCGTACCAGCCGCCGCGCCTCGTCGAGCGCGACGGCCCGCTGTGACGGCAGCG
Organism: Micromonospora sp. NPDC049836; assembly: GCF_044465125.1. Taxonomy (NCBI): domain Bacteria; kingdom Bacillati; phylum Actinomycetota; class Actinomycetes; order Micromonosporales; family Micromonosporaceae; genus Micromonospora; species Micromonospora sp. NPDC049836. The sequence continues at coordinate 114,348 of NZ_JBITLH010000004.1, read as the reverse complement.
GGGCCGGCGTGCCGCTGGGCGACACCGGCACCGGTGCCGTGCCGATGGCGATGCCGGAGAAGCGCAGCAGGCCGGTCACCGCGTCGGCGACCGCGGCCCGCGCCGGTGGCAGCGCGCCGACCAGCAGGGCGGCGACCGCCGCGGCCAGCCACCGGCGCCAGCGGCGGCGCCGGGTCACCGGCTCGGCCAGCCGGGCCCGGACCCGGGCGGCCAGCTCCGGCGGCTCGGGCGTCTCCAGCCAGGCGGCCAGCTCGCGCAGTTCGCGATCGAGGTCAGCCATGCCGCACCACCTCGTGGTCGAGCAGGCCGCGCAGTTTCACCAGCGCCCGGGACGTCCGCGACTTCACCGTGCCCCGTGGCCAGCCCAGCATGGTCACCGTCTCGTCCTCGCTGAGGTCGAGGAAGAAGCGGCAGACGATCACCTCACGGTCCTTCACCGGCAGCCGGCGCAGGGCCCGGACCAGCGCCTCGCGCCGCTCCGCGGCCAGCACCGCGCCGACCGCGCCGTCCTCGCCGGCCACCGGTTCCGGGTACGCGGCCGCGGCCCGCAGCGCCAGCCCGTCCCGGCGGTTGCGGGAGCGGTGCAGGTTGCGGGTCTCGTTGGCCACGATGGCGAGCAGCCAGGACCGGAACGAGGACTGGCCCCGGTAGCGGGACAGGTTGCGATAGCCCTTCACGAACGCCTCCTGGGTGACGTCCTCGGCGTCCGGACCCGCGCCGAGCAGCACCGCCGTCCGGTACGCGGACGCGGTGTGCCGGGCGACCAGGAGTTCGTACGCCTCCAGGTCACCGTCCCGGGCACGGGTGACAAGTTCCTCGTCGTCCAGGGGATCCTCCGCTCCGCTCCCCCTCATGACACCGCCCGGGCCGCGCCGGTTCCACCCCGACGGTGGGAACCTGGTCCGGCGCGGCGGTGTCATCCCGGTATGACCGCCATCCCGATCCCACGCCGCGCCGTCCTCACGATGATCGCCGGCGCCGGCGTCGCCACGCTGGCCGGCTGCCGGCCCACCCGGGCCTCGACGCCCGCCCTGGCGCTGCCCGACGCGCTCCTGGTCGACCTCGACGGCGGGGTCGGCGTGCTGCGGGGCGCGACGCGGCGGACCTTCGCCCGGGCGGTCGCCAGCGCGGACGGCCAGACCGTCTACGTCACCGCGCCGGCCGGTGCCGACACCGCCTTCTGGGCGGCCTATCCCGGCAGGGGCGACGCCTCGTCGCGGGTCGTCCTGCCGGGGCGGTGGGTGCCGCAGGTCGTCTCGGCGGGCGGCACGATGGTCGCGCTCACGCCCGAGCCCCGCGCCGTCACCGACGGACCGCCCGGCGGGCGGGCGGCGACCCCGGTGCTGGTCGCCGACGCCGGCGGGGTGCGCTACCGGCTGGAGTTGCGCGGCAACCTGGTGCCGGAGACGTTCACCGCGGATCTCGGCGGGCTCTTCGTCCTCGACTGGCTGCCCGCCGCGGCCCCGGACCGGTACCGGGTCCGCCTCGTCGACCTGGCCAGCCGGACGGTCGGCCCGCTGCTGACCCGCGACAAGTCGCCCGTCCCGACCGGCGCGGAGGAGGAGATGCGCGGCGACGGCCGGCAGGCGGTGCTCGCCCCGGACAAGGCGCTGCTCTACACGCTCTACACTCACCAGCCCGGTCACCAGCACACCCGGGACCTGGTCAGCGGCCGTCCGGGCAACGCGCACGCCTTCGTCCACACGCTGCACCTCGAGCAGCGCTGGGCGTACTGCGTGGACCTGCCGCACCCGTTCGGCGAGTCCCCGGCGGCCGGTCACGCCATGGCGATCACTCCGGACGGGGGGCGGCTGTTCGTCGCGGACGTCACCTCGGGCGCCGTCGCGGAGATCTCCACCGAGGGGCTGGCCGTCAGCCGGACCGGCCGGCTGGCCCCGGGCGCGGGCAGCGCGTACGCGGCCACCGACGGCCGGGCGCTCTTCGTCGGCGCCGGCACGGCGGTACGCGCGATCGACCTCGCCGGGCTCGACGGCACGGCGGAGTGGACGGTCCGCGACCCGGTCGCCGGCCTGGTGGCCGCCCCCGGCGGCGGCCGCCTCTACGTCGGCCAGCGCGCCGCGGTGAGCTGGCACGACCCGGTCACCGGCCGGGTGCTCGGCCGGGTCCCGGCCCCCGGCCTGGTGGCCGTACGCGGACCGGCCGCGGCGGGGTGACGTGACCGGCCGCCGGGCCGGCGGCGCTCGGTGAGCGGGGTGACCGGCCGCCGGGCCGGTGACGCTCAGTGGACGGCGACCGCGACCGCGGCCGGCTCGACGTCGGCCAGCCGGGCGGCGCCGACGACGGTGAGCAGCACCAGCAGCGCGGTGACCATCCCGCCGGCCACCACGGTGGCCATCGCGAGGCTGCCGGTGCCGAGCACGCCGACCAGGGGCGCGGCCACCGCGCCGACGCCGAACTGCACCGCGCCGAGCAGCGCCGCCGCGGTGCCGGCCGCCTCCCCGTGCCGGGACAGCGCCAGGGCGGGCGCGTTCGGCAGGGCCAGCCCGGCGGCGGCGAGCACCACCCAGAGCGAGGCGAGGATGGTGGGCAGACCGCCGAGACCGGTGGCGGCGAACCCGAGCAGCACCAGGCCGGCCGCGGCGCCGACGGTGAGGGCGGCGACCAGGATCCGCTGCGGGGTGTACCGGCGCAGCAGCCGCACGTTGACCTGGGTGGCGGTGATCAGCCCGACGGCACCGGCGCCGAAGGCCAGCCCGAACTCCTGCTCGTCGAGCCCGTACCGCTGCTGGAAGACGAACGACGAGCCGGCCACGTACGCGAAGAGCGCGGCCATCGCCAGGCCGGTGACCAGGACCAGGCCGACGAACGTCCGGTCGCGCAGCAGCGCCCGGTAGTCCCGGACGGTGGCGGCCACGCCGCCGCGACGGCGCCGCTCCACCGGCAGGCTCTCGGGCAGTCCGACCACGGCGACCGTGGCCAGCAGCACGCCGAAGACCGCCAGCGCGGCGAACACGCCCCGCCAGTCCGACCAGCGCAGCAGGCCGCTGCCCAGGGTCGGGGCGAGGATCGGCGCCGCCCCCATCACCAGCATCAGCCGGGAGAAGAGCTTGGCGAAGGCGGCGCCGCTGAACAGGTCACGCACGACGGCCGTGGCCACCACGGCGGCGGCCGCGACGCCGAGCCCCTGCAGCACCCGCAGCACGCCGATCACCGCGATGTTCGGGGCCAGCACGCACAGCACCGAGGCCAGGATGTGCAGGGCGATCCCGGCGAGCAGCGGCGTCCGCCGGCCGACCGCGTCGGAGAGTGGGCCGATCAGCAACTGGCCGAGCGCGAGGCCGGCCAGGGTGCCGGTCAGGGTCAGCTGCACGGCCGCCGACGTGGTGTGCAGGTCGGTGGTGATGGCCGGCAGCGCGGGCAGGTACATGTCGATGGTCAGCGGCCCGATGGCGATCAGCGAGCCGAGCACGAGCACGAGTCGCAGCCGCTGCCCCCGGCCCATCAGGTCGCCGGGGGTCACGATCGGGTCGGCGACGGCGGTCACGGCAGCACGTCCGTGCGGGCGGGAAGATCTGCAACTCTCACACCTGGCAGCAAATCACCGACGGGCGACATGATTCCCGGCCGCGGCGAAGGGTGCCTCAGCTCACAGGCGCCGCGTGGGCCCGACCACCCGGTTGACCGGCAGTTTGGATGGGACATAAACTAATTCAGATCGATAGATGTGTCCCGGGCCGCTCCCCGTGGTGCCCCCTCGCTCCGGCGTCCGTTCCGCAGCCGTCGGCGACGCCCCGGGCAACCGACTCCCGGGAGGTCCTCCCTTGCTCAGACGGATCATCACCCTCGCCGCCGCGGGCGCCGCCACGGTCGCGGCCTGCGCCGTCGCGGCCCTGCCCGCGTCCGCCGCCAGCGGCTGCCGGGTCACCTACACCCTCACCAACCAGTGGCCGGGCGGTTTCGGCGCCGACCTCAGCATCACCAACCTCGGCGACCCGCTCAACGGCTGGACCCTCACCTGGTCCTACGGCGCCGGGCAGCAGGTCACCCAGGCGTGGAACGCCACCGTCACGCAGAACGGGGCGCAGGTCACCGCCCGCAACGCCAGCTGGAACGGCGCCCTGGCCAGCAACGCCAGCACCTCGTTCGGCCTCAACGGCTCGGTCACCGGCGGCAACCCGGCGCCGGCGAGCTTCGCGCTCAACGGCACCACGTGCACCGGCACCGGGTCCGGTCCGACCGGCACGCCGACGCCGACGCCGAGCCGGAGCGCGACACCCACACCGACGCCGACCTCGGGTACCGGGGTGCCGGCGGACGCGGCGTGGGTCGCCAGCGGGCAGTGGGACTCGTGGACGAACAACGGCTACACGCTGAACAACGACGTCTGGGGCGCCGGCGCCGGCCCGCAGACGATCTGGGCGCGCACCGGCACCAACTGGGGCGTGATCGCCAACCACCCGCGCACCAGCGGGGTCAAGGCGTACCCGCACACCGGTCGCGCGCTCAACCGCACGCTGAGCTCGCTGAGCTCGCTGACCAGCTCGTTCAACGTCTCCGTGCCGGGCACCGGCGACTACGCGACCGCGTACGACATCTGGGCGAACAACAACGCGTACGAGGTGATGATCTGGGCCAACCAGAGCGGTGCGGTCGGCCCCATCGCCGGCTCGTACGACGGCAACGGCGCGGTGCCGGACGCGCGCAACGTCACCGTCGGCGGGCACACCTGGAACGTCTACCGGGGCTCCAACGGCAGCAACGCGGTCTTCTCGTTCGTGCGGACCAGCGGTACCAACGCGGGCACCGTCGACGTGCTGGCCGTCCTGCGCTGGCTGCGCACCCAGGGCTGGTGGGGCGACGTGACCATCGGTGAGGCCCAGTTCGGCTTCGAGCTCACCGGGACCGCCGGCCAGGCCGCCTTCGTCTGCTCCAGCTTCTCCCTCGGCTACGCCTGACCGGCGGGCGAACCGTCCACGAACCCGCACCGAAATCTTCGGATGATCTACGGCTGGTAGAACTTGCATCGGCTGCGCCGCGGCCCGGGCCAGCGCAGTCCCGTCGACCACGCGGCCGCCACGGCGGCCCGACCAGCAGCCAGCTGGGGTACGCCGGAGCAGACCTGCCCAGACCGCAGGAGTGTCGGAAGGTATGGACGCAAGCGCAGACAGCCCGTGGGCGGTGACCGGCCTGGATCCCCTCGCCGGGCGGGTGTTGGAGCACCTGGTGGCGGTGCCGTCGGCCGACGTCGCCGAGGTGGCGGCGGCGGTCGACGTGCCGCCGGAGGAGGCGGAGCGGGCGCTGCGGCAGCTCGCGGACTCCGCGCTGGCGTTGCGGGTCGACGGCCCGGCATCGCGCTGGGCCGCCGGCCCGCCCCGGTCGTCGCTCGGCGCCCTGCTGGCCCGGCGGCGGGCCGAACTGGCCCGCGTCGAAGGGCTCGTGGAGCGGCTGTACGAGGTGTACGAGGCGGTGTCCGGGCCGCGCACCGCACACGTGGTGGAGGTGCTGGACCGCGTCGAGGAGGTGCCGGCCCGCTACGGCCAACTGCTCAAGGGGACCTCGGTCGAGGTGCTGCACCTGGCCAAGCCGCCGTACGTGACCGGACCCCGGGCGGCCACCGGCGAGTTGGCCGTGGCGCCCGGGGTGCGGATGCGATCGGTGTACGAGACCGAGGGCTTCACCGACGCGGTGTCCCTGCGGACCGCGCTGCGCGGCACCGGCCAGGGCGGGCAACTGCGGCTGGCGTCGCGGCTGCCGGTGAAGCTGGTGGTGTTCGACCGCTCGGCGGCGCTGCTGCCGATCCGCGCCGACCGGCCCGCGGCGGGCTCGCTGGTGGTGCACTCGCCCGCGCTGGTGGCGGCGCTGGTGGCGCTCTTCGAGAGCGTGTGGGAGCGCGCCGAGCCGGTGTCGCTGGTGAGCCGGCGCGACGGTCCCGCCCCGAGGGGCGCGGGGCCGGACCGGCGGACCCGGGAGATCCTGCACATGATGGCGACCGGGATGAAGGACGAGACGATCGCCCGCGCGCTCAAGGTGAGCCGCCGTACCGTGCAGAAGCACGTCAGCGACGCGGGCGCCCTGCTCGGCGCGCGGACCCGGTTCCAGATCGCGCTGCTCGCGACCGAGCGGGGGTGGCTGCGGGAGCAGACCTGACCCGCCGGCCGGGACCGGCGACCGGCGCCGCGCGCGGATCGTTGAACCGGTGCCCGGTCCCGCCGGGTCACCACGAGGGAGGTACCGGTGCCCGACTACCCGAAGGCGATCGTGCCGGTCGACCACGTCGAGCCGGTGCCCCGCCGGGTCCGCGCGTTCGTCGGCGGCGAGCCGGTGCTGGACACCACGCGGGCCCGGTACGTCTGGGAGTGGCCGTTCTATCCGCAGTACTACGTGCCGGCCGCCGATCTGCGCCGCGACCTGCTGGTGGACGAGGGGCGTACGGAGGGCACCCGGCGCGGCACGGCCCGGCTGCACGGGTTACGCGCCGGCGACACCACCCGGGCGGGCTGCGCCCGCTGGTACGGGCCGGACGCGGCACCGGACCTGGCGGACACCGTCCGGTTCGACTGGGCCGCGGCGGACGCCTGGTTCGAGGAGGACGAGGAGGTCTTCGTCCATCCGCGCAACCCGTACGCGCGGGTGGACGCGCTGCGCTCGACCCGGCACGTGCGGGTGGAACTGGACGGCACGGTGCTGGCCGAGTCGACCTCACCGGTGCTGGTCTTCGAGACCGGGCTGCCCACCCGCTACTACCTCAACCGCACCGACCTGCGCGCCGGGCTCCTCGTCGCGTCGCAGACCCGGACCTCCTGCCCGTACAAGGGCCGCACCAGCGCCTGGTGGTCGGTCCGGCTCGGCGCCACCGTCCACCCGGACCTGGCCTGGTCGTACGGGTTCCCGACGGCGGCGCTGCTGCCGATCGCCGGGCTGGTCGCGTTCTACAACGAGAAGGTCGACCTGATCGTCGACGGGGAGCGGCTGGACCGGCCCCGGACGCACTTCTCCTGACCCGGGCGCGGCGCGCCCCCCACGGCGGGCCGGGCGCGCCTATGGTGAGGCGCACGCCCGTGGCCGCGGCCGCCCGGCCGACGAGGTCGCGGATCCGAGGACGGAGGACCAGCGTGACCACCACCGATTGGACCGCCGGCGTCGCCGGCACCGGCCAGTACGCCGAGGTCAACGGCATCAACCTCTACGTCGAGGCGCACGGCGCCGGGCGACCGTTGATCCTGCTGCACGGCGGCCTCGGCTCCGGCGAGATGTTCGGCCCGGTGCTGCCGGCGCTCGCCGCCCGGCACCAGGTGATCGCCGTCGACCTGCAGGGGCACGGCCGGACCGCGGACATCGACCGGCCGCTCGACCTGGAGTTCATGGCCGACGACATCGCGGCGCTCATCGACCACCTCGGCCTGGACCGGCCGGACCTGGTCGGTTACTCGCTCGGCGGGGGCGTCGCGCTGCGCACGGCCCTGCGGCACCCCGGCAGGATCGGGCGGCTGGTCGCCGCCTCGGCGCACATCCGCTCCGACGCGATCTATGCGGACCTGCGGGCGCAGCAGGGCCAGGTGACCGGGGCCGCCGCGGAGTTCATGAAGGACACCCCGATGTACCAGCTCTACCAGCGGGTGGCGCCCCGCCCGGAGGACTTCCCCCGGCTGCTCGACAAGGTCGGCGAGCTGATGGCGAAGGACTTCGACCTCACCGACGAGGTACGCGGCCTCCAGGTGCCCACGATGATCGTCGCCGGTGACGCGGACATGGCGCCGCCGAGCCATTACGTCGAGGTGTTCAAGCTGCTGGACGGTGGTCTGCGCGACGGCGGCTGGATGGGTGAGGGCCGGCCGAAGGGCGGGCACGCGCTGGCGATCCTGCCCGGACTGACCCACTACAGCATCTTCAGCTCGCCGCTGTTCGCCGCCGTCGTCCTCGACTTCCTCGACGACCGGTCGAACTGACCGCGACCCGGTCGCTCCGGCACCGCTCAGTCCTCGACCTCCGGGCCGAGCAGCCGGATCTCCTCGATGTCGATGGCCGCCTGGAGCTGCCGGAGCACCGCGTCGTCGATCTGGTTGGTGTCCCGTAGCCGGGTGACCTCCCGCCGCTTGCGGTCCAGCGCCGCCAGCCGCAGCTGCCGGGCGGTCTCCCGCTCCTGCTCGTCCTGCTCGCCGCGGGTGGCGCGGACGTCCTCCAGGTGGTCCTGGTAGTCGGCGCGGAGCCGGTCGACCGCGTCCGCCGAGGCGCCGACGTCGACGGCGACCTGCGGCAGCGCCTCCAGGGCGGCCTCGGTGGCCCGGATCCGGGCCAGCCGCACCTCGTCGTCGCGTTCCCGGTCCCCCATCAGCCGGGCCCAGCGGACCACCGCCGGCAGGGTGGTGCCCTGCACCAGCATGATCAGGACGATCACCACGACCGTGATGAAGATGATCAGGTCCCGCTCGTCCACCGGCCCGCCGTCGTGCGTGGTCGCCGGGACGGCGAACGCGGCGGCCAGGGAGACCGCGCCGCGGAAGCCGGCCCAGCCGGTGGCCGTACGCACCCGACCGCTGAAGCGGCGGCCCTGCCGGGACTCCCGCCGGTCGATGCTCTGCAACGCGGCGACCGACAGGTGCACCCAGGCCATCCGGACCGCCACCACGACCAGGACGATCAGCACCGCGATGCCGAGCGACTCGGTCGGCGAGTGGCTGGTGATGCTGCGCAACGAGCGGGGCACCTGCATGCCGAGCAGCACGAAGAGACTGCCGTTGATCATGAAGGTGGAGAGGTCCCAGAAGGCGTACGCGGTCACCCGGGAGCGGGCCCGGATCACCCGGGGCCCGGCGTAGGAGAGCAGCAGGCCGGCGACGACCACCGCGAGGACGCCGCTGGCGTGCACCGCGTCGGCCAGCAGGAAGGCGACGAACGGGGTGAGGATGCTCAGCCCGCCCTCGCGCAGCGCGTCGTCGACGTGCCGGCGGATCTGCACGACCACCCCGCCGACGAGCAGCCCGGCCGCGATGCCGGCGGCCGCCTTGCCGACGAACTGCCCGCCCAGGGCCAGCGCCCCCGGGGCGGCCCCGCCGATGATCACCCCGACGGTCACCGAGAAGAGCACCAGCGCCGTACCGTCGTTGATCAGGCTCTCCGCGCGCAGCGTGGTGAGGATGCCGCGGGGCATCCGCTTGGCCAGGCCGGCGACGGCGGCGGCGTCGGTCGGCGCGAGGACCGCGCCCAGCACCCAGGCCGGCGCGGAGGCGACGCCGAGCGCCTGCGCGACGTACGCGACGGCGACCGTCGTGATGATCACCAGGGCGACCGCGAGCATGGCGATGACCGCGAGGTTGGCCCGGATCTCGCGCAGGCTCACGACCAGGCTCTCCCGGTAGAGGATGGCCGGGAGGAACAGGACCAGCACCAGCTCGGGCGGGAGCGTGACGTTGTCGAACGGCGGCAGCAGGCCGAGCAGGGCGCCCATGGCGATCAGCAGCACGGGCGGGGCCACGCTGTACCGGCCGCCGAGGGTGGTGCCGACGAGCACGGTCGCGCCCAGCACCGTGATCAGCACGAGTGCTTCCACCGCGTACCCCCGTCGCCCGCCGCCCGGCTTCACGGTGCCGCACCGGGTCGGGCCGGCGAGGCGGAACGCGCGAATCGCTACTCAAACCGGCTGGTGTCCCCGGCGCCGCGACGCAGGATCTCCGGCTCGGGACCGGAGAGGTCGACCACCGTGGTCGGCTCCAGGCCGCAGTCGCCGGCGTCGAGCACGGCGTCGAGCTGGTGGTCGAGCCGTTCCTTGATCTCCCAGCCCTGGGTCATCGGCTCCTCCTCGCCGGGGAGCAGCAGGGTGCTGGAGAGCAGCGGCTCGCCCAGCTCGGCGAGCAACGCCTGGGTGACGGTGTGCTTGGGCACCCGCACCCCGACGACGCGCCGGCGCGGGTCCTGCAACCGGCGGGGCACCTCGGCCGTGGCCGGCAGGATGAACGTGTAGCTGCCCGGGATGCAGGCCTTGACCAGCCGGAAGACCGAGTTGTTGACCTTGACGAACTGGCCGAGCTGGGCGAAGTCCGCGCAGACCAGGGTGAACGGGTGCCGGTCGTCGAGCTTGCGCAGGTCGCGGATCCGCTCCACGCCCGCCCGGTTGCCGAGCCGGCAGCCGAGCGCGTAGCAGGAGTCCGTCGGGTAGGCGATCAGGCCGTCGTCGCGCAACAGGTCGACGACCTGCCGGAGCACCCGGGGCTGCGGGTTGTCCGGGTGCAGGTCGTAGTACCTCGCCACGTCGTCAGCCTATGCCCGACCGGCTGATCGGCAAAAAGTCGCCGCGATCAGGTTTGCCGCGCCCGCGGACCGGAAAAGGTGGGGGCCGCTCGAAGAGGGGGGACCACTGATGTCCGAAGCCAGCACAGACCGCGCCGACCGGCCGGCCGAGGTGACCGACCCGCTGCTGTGGAGCCTGGCCGCCGCGGTGGCCGACGCCCACCAGCCCGACGAGGAGCGGATCTGCGTCAGCCCGAGCTGTGTCGGCGCGAGCTGGCCCTGCGCCGCGTGGAACAGCGCCCAGGAAGGGCTGCGGGCCGCCCGGACACCTCGGGCCGCCGGACCGGCGGCGACCGCCGGCGTGCGCCGCGACGACCCGCTCACCGGGTGGTCCACCGTGCCGGCGCCGGCGCCCGCGTCGGAGCAGCAGCTCGCCACCGCCACCGCCGCCTGAGCGGGATCCGGGCCGCGGCCCGCCGGCGGACCACGCCGGTGGTGTGCCGCCGTCGACCCGGCGCGGCCAGGGGAAACGGCCCACGGCTGGCAGGTGCCGGCCGTACCGTCGAGGTATGGCCGTGCGGGGATCCCGACCTTCCGTCACATCCGTCCCCGCGGTCCTCACCGTGGGCGTCGAGGAGGAGTTCCTGCTGCTCGACCCGGTGACCGGGGAGAGCCTGCCGGTCGCCGACCGGGTGCTCGCCGCGCTCTCCGGGCACAGCCGGCGGCAGAGCCGGCAGGAGTTCCGGCACAGCATGGTGGAGATGGTCACGCCGGTCTGCACCGACCTGGCGCGGCTGCGCGCGGAGCTGCTGGCGTTGCGCCGCGCGGCGGCCGGGGCGGCCGACGCGGCCGGGGCGCGGCTGGTCGCGGTCGCCGCCACCCCGGTCTGCGAGCCGCACCGCACCGTGCCGGACAAGGACCGGTACCGGGCCATGTCGCGCCGGTACGGTCCGGTGGCGCACGACCCGGCGGTCTGCGGCTGCCACGTGCACGTCGGCGTGCCCGACCGCGAGCTGGCCGTCCAGGTCTGCAACCGGCTACGGCCCTGGTTGCCGGTGGTGCAGGCACTCAGCACCAACTCCCCGCTGCACGACGGGCACGACACCGGGCACGCGAGCTGGCGCTCCATGCAGTTCGACCGGTGGCCGAGCGTCGGGCCGAGCCCCTACTTCGCCGACGCCGCCGACTACGACCGCACCGTCGCGGACCTGATCGCCGCGGGCGTCATGCTCGACGCCGCGATGGTCTACTGGTACGCCCGCCCGTCGACCGCGTACCCGACGGTGGAGGTGCGGGTGGGCGACGTCTGCCCCACCGTGGACGACACGGTGCTGGTGGCGGCGATGATCCGGGCCCTGGTCGCCACCCTCGTCGACGAGGTCCACGCCGGCCGACCGGCCCCCCGGATCCGCAACTGCCTGCTGGCCGCCGCGCACTGGCGGGCCGCGCACGACGGGGTGGACGGTGAGCTGATCGACCTGATCCGCGGGGGCACCCGGCCCGCCTGGGAGCTGGTCGAGGAGCTGTACGCGGCGGTGACCCCGGCGCTGGTCCGGCACGGTGACCTGGAGATCGTGCGCGGCCAGCTCGACCGGCTGCGCCGCGAGGGCACCGGGGCGACCCGCCAGCGGCGGACCATGGCCGCCAGCGGCGGCGACGTGCGGGCGGTGCTGGACCGGCTGGCCGCGGACACCGTCCGGGGCTGACCCGGGCGGACCGCGCTGGACCGGGTGGCCGCCGACACCGTCCGCGGCTGACCCGGGCGGGCCGCGCTGGACCGGCTGCCGGCACCGTGCGCCGCTGCGCCGGTCAGACCGGCGGGATGCCGGAGCGGCCGAGGTCGGCCATGTCCGGCTCGTCGCGCCGGGGCACCTCGGTCGAGGCGGGCGCGTGCGGCGGGTGGGTCGCCTCGGTCAGGTCCTCCACGGCGGCCCCGCCCAGCTCACGCATCATGTCCGCGACCACCCCGAGCACGGCGGACTTGTCGCCGAACTGCCGGCCCTGGGCGAGGAGTTGGCCGTCGTCGGTCAGGACGGCGAACGCGTACCGGCCGTCGGCCGGGCTGTCGATGACGAACTTCACCGGGTGCCCTTACCCCGGTGCGGGCCCGCCACGCCACCGGCTGGTCAGCCGATCCGGTGGGTTTGCAACCACAGCTCCAGCAGTCCCAACTGCCAGAGCTTGTTGCTGCCGGCGGCGGCCTGCGCCCGGTCCGGGTCGGCCAGCAGCGCCTCGACGTACGCCCGGCGGAACAGGCCCCGGTCCCGCGCGGCCGGCGCGGCCAGTGCCTCGGTGACCAGGTCCCGCACCGGCCCGTCGACGTTGCGCAGGGCGGGCACCGGGAAGTAGCCCTTGGGCCGGTCGACCACCTCGGCGGGCAGCACGGTGCGGGCCACCCGCTTGAGCACGCCCTTGCCGCCCTCGGCGGTCTTGTGCCCGGGCGGGCAGGCCGCCGCGAGCGCGACCAGGTCCTGGTCGAGGAAGGGGGTACGCACCTCCAGCCCCCAGGCCATGCTCATGCTGTCGACCCGCTTGACCGGGTCGTCGGGGAGCATGAGGTGGGTGTCCAGGCGCAGCACGGCGTCGAGCGCGGTGTCGGCGCCGGGCGCCGCCAGGTGCGCCTCGACCAGCTCCCGGCTGGCGTCCCGCGGGCAGCCGTACGCCGGGTCGACGACCTCGGCCATCTCGGCGTGCTCCCGGTCGAAGAAGGCGCCGGCGAACGCCGCGGCCACCTCGTGGCGGGGCACGTCGGCCAGCGGCTGGTGGTAGCCGTAGCCGGCGAAGACCTCGTCCGCGCCCTGCCCGGACTGGGCGACCTTGACGTGCCGGGCCACCTGCTCGGAGAGCAGGTGGAAGGCGACGACGTCGTGGCTGCCCATCGGCTCGGTCATCGCCGCCACGGCCCGGCGCACCGCCGGGACCAGGTCCTCGTCGCCGAGGTGGATGCGGTGGTGGTCGGTGTCGAAGGTGGCGGCCACCAGGTCGGAGTAGTGGAACTCGTCGCCGGCCTCACCGTCGCGGCCGCTGAAGCCGATGCTGAAGGTCTGCAGGTGGTGCTGCCCGGCCTCGGCGAGCAGCGCCACGATCATGCTGGAGTCCAGGCCGCCGGAGAGGAGCACCCCGACGGGTACGTCGGCGACGAGGCGCCGCCGGACGGCGGTGCGCAGCGCGTCGCCGATCGCCTCCTGCCAGTCGCCCGCGTCCAGGTCGGTCCGGGCCGGGTCCCGGACGTAGTCGGGACGCCAGTAGACCCGCTCCCGGCTGCGCCCGTCGGCGTCCACCACGCGCAGGGTGGCCGGCGGCAGCTTGCGGACCCCGCGCAGGATCGTACGGGGCGCGGGCACGATCGAGTGCCAGGACAGGTAGTGGTGCAGCGCCACCGGGTCGATGTCGGTGTCCACGTCACCGGCCCGCAGCAGCGCCGGCAGGGTGGAGGCGAAGCGCAGCCGGCCGGGTCGCTCCGCCAGGTAGAGGGGCTTGATGCCGAGCCGGTCGCGGGCCAGCACGAGCCGCCCCCGGCGGTGGTCCACGAGGGCGATGGCGAACATCCCGACCAGGTGCTCGACGAACCGCTCCCCCCACTGGGCGTACGCGACCAGGATGACCTCGGTGTCGCCGGTGGAGCGGAACCGGTGCCCGGCGGCGGCCAGTTCGGCCCGCAGCTGCGGGTAGTTGTAGACGCAGCCGTTGAAGACGAGGCTCAGCCCGAGGTCCTCGCGGGTCATCGGCTGCGCCGCCGCGTCGGACAGGTCGATGACGGTCAGCCGCCGGTGGCCCAGCGTCACCCAACCCGCGCGGTGCAGGCCCTCGCCGTCCGGGCCGCGCGGGCGCAGTGCCGCGCTCATCCGGGTGACGGCGTCCGCGTCCGGCTCGGTGCCGTCGAACCGGGCTTCCCCGCTGATCCCGCACACGGTCAGCCGGGCCGGGACGTGCGACGAGCGCGGACCATCACACCACCACCCCTGTCTGGCGACCCGCCGGTCGGCACGCCGGCGCCCGGGACTACCCGGTGGCTGCCGGTGGAAACGCTCGAAGCCGCTGGTCAGCGGGGGTCGGGTCGGTGCGGGACGGGCCACCGGGGGCGGCCTCCCGGGCGGCGGCGGAGAGGCCGCCGGAGCAACAAGCCATTGACGATGACGAAACCCGAATCTAACGTCGCTGTGCAAGAGAGCGCTCTCACGGCCGTCCCACCCCGATCCCTCCACGTAAGGGGACTCCCATGACACTCCCCCTCCGGGGCCGCTCCCCCGGCGCCCCGGCGCACCCGCCACGTCGCATCCCCCGCACCCGACGCGCCCTGGCCCTGGCCACCGCGTCGGTGCTGGCCGCCGGCCTGCTCGGCGCCGTCCTGGCCCGGGGCGGCACCGCCGCGGCCGGCACCGTCGGCGCGGGCAGCTACACCGAGACGCTGCCGGCCGGCGCCGCCCTGCCCACCGGCTGCGGCGCCCTCAGCACCAACCCCCGGCTCTTCGTGACCCCCGACGCGCCCGCGGGCGCGATCCCCACCAACGACTGGTGGACATCGCTGCTGTGGAAGCGCAACAACTGCGCCACCAGCGAGAACCTGCACGCCCACCCGCTGGCGTACCGGGCGGAGACCAACGGGCTGGGGCTGTCGTACACCACCACGGCCGCGATCAGCGGCACCGCGACCGGAGTCGGCGAGTACCACTACCCGTACCGGGAGGACCTGCGGGTCGGCGTCGCCGGGCTCGCCGCCCCGGTCGTCAAGGCCGCCGACTGGACGGACTGGACAGTCACCGCCGACTGGAGCGACGGCACCCGCGGCATGCGGGCCACCATCGGCCACGGCCTGCCGTTCAGCTACTACCGGATCAGCGGCGGCGCCGCGCAGCTCACCGCCGCGGCCGCGCCGACCGTCTGGTCGAACAGCGGCGCCACGATCGGCTTCACCGTCAACGGCCACGACTACGTCGGCTACGCCCCGAGCGGCGCGACCTGGACCGTCGCCGGGCCGGTGATCAGCTCGACCCTGGGCGGCAAGGGTTACTTCTCGGTCGCGGTGCTGCCCGGCGGGGCGGACCGGGCCGCGCTGGCCGCCGAATACGGCCGCTACGCCCACGCGCACGTCACCGGCACCCGGATGAGCTACGCGTACGACCCCGCCGCCGGCACCGTGCGCACCACGTACGCCTTCACCACCACCCCGCGCGAGGGCACCGAGACCCGGACCGTGACGGCGCTCTATCCGCACCAGTGGCGCAACCTGACCGGCGCCACCCCGATCACCCCCACGTACGTCTCGCCGCGCGGCGCGATGCGGGTGCTCACCGGCGTCTCGTCGTTCACCACCAGCATGCGCTACACCGGGGTGCTGCCGGAGGTGCCGGCCGTCGGCGACGCCACCGGCGCCGACCTGGCCACCGTCACCGGATACCTCGACGCCGAACTGGCCAACCCGGAGGGCGTCGGCGGCACCGACACCTACTGGGCGGGCAAGGGACTGGGCCGGGCCGCCCGGATCGCCGAGATCGCCGACCAGCTTGGCCGCACCGGGGTACGCGACGCCGCGCTCAACGCCATGAAGGCCCGGCTGACCAACTGGCTCACCGCCGGAACCGGCGAGAGCGGACAGCTCTTCTACTACGACCGCAACTGGGGCACGCTGATCGGCTATCCCGCCTCGTACTCCTCCGACACCGACCTCAACGACCACCACTTCCACTACGGCTACTTCGTCGCCGCCGCCGCGACGGTCGCCAAGTTCGACCCGACCTGGGCCGACGCCACCCGCTACGGCGGCATGGTCGACCTGCTGATCCGCGACGCGAACAACTACGACCGCACCGACAGCCGCTTCCCCTACCTGCGCGACTTCGACATCTACGCCGGCCACGACTGGGCCTCCGGGCTGGCCCCGTTCGGCGCCGGCAACAACCAGGAGTCCTCCTCGGAGGGGATGAACTTCGCCAACGCCCTGATCCAGTGGGGCCAGGCGACCGGGAACCGGGCCGTCCGCGACGCCGGCATCCACCTCTGGACCACCCAGTCCGCGGCGATCGCCGAGTACTGGTTCGACGTGCGGGACCAGAACTTCCCGGCCACCTTCGGCCACCACGCCGTCGGCATGGTCTGGGGCGACGGAGCCGCGTACGCCACCTGGTTCTCCGCCGCCCCCGAGATGATCCAGGGCATCAACCTGCTGCCGGTCACCGGCGGTCACCTCTACCTGGGCGACGACCCCGCCTACGTGCTGACCAACTACGCCGAGCTGGTCACCAACAAGGGCGGCCCACCGACGGTGTGGCAGGACATCCTCTGGGAGTTCCTGGCCCTCGGCGACGGCGACCGGGCGTTGCAGAACCTCCGGGCCAGCGGCGGCTTCACCAGCGAGGAGGGCGAGAGCCGAGCACACACCTTCCACTGGATCCGCAACCTGGCCGCGCTGGGCACCGTGGACACCTCGGTGACCGCCGACCACCCGCTGGCGAAGGTGTTCCGCAAGAGCGGCGCCCGCACGTACGTGGCGTCCAACATCACCGCCCAGCCGCTGACGGTGACCTTCTCCGACGGCACCCGGCTCGCCGTGCCGGCCGGCCGGACCGCCACCTCCGGGGCGCTGACCTGGAGCGGCGGCAACGCCACCGGCGGAAAGGTCGTCCCCACCACCCCGCCGAGCACGCCCAGCGGCTCGCCGTCGCCCACCCCGACCGGCCCGAGCCCGTCGCCGACCAGCCCCAGCCCGTCGCCGAGCAGCCCCAGCCCGAGCCCTTCGACGCCCCTGGCACCGACCCGCTACCTGCTCTCCGGCGGGGCGCTCGGCGCCGCCGCCGGGGCCGCCGGAACGGTGTCGGTGGCCGCGGCCAACGGCAACCACGACGGCACGCCCAGCAACGCCCAGGTGTTCACGGCCACCGGGCTGACCGGCCGGTACACCGGCGGGGCGACCCGCTTCGACCTGTTCCTGGACGCCGGCACGACGGTGGGCAACGGCACCCAGCTACGGGTCTCCTACGACCTGACCGGCGACGGCACCGCCGACCGGGTGGAGACGTACCGCTACTTCGCCACCGACCCGCTCGTCGGCTGGGAGCACTACACCGAGAGCCAGGGCCTGCGCTCGGCCACCGGCACCCTCGGCAACCTGGTCAACGGCACGGTCCGGGTCGAGGTCTGGAACGCGATCGGCACGACCGGGACCAGCCTCGGGGTCGGCAACCGCTCGACGCTGATCCTGCCGTACACCGGCTGACCGGGGCGTCCCCGGCCGCGGTCCACCGCGGCCGGGGCGCCCACCGGCGGTCAGTCCCAGCGGCGCGCGGTGGCCGCGAACAGCTCCGGGTCGCTGGCCACCGGGATGACGCAGAGCAGGTGCCCGCCCGGGGCCCGCAGCACGTGACAGTCCAGCCAGCGGGAGACCGGGGTGGCGCCGAGCCGGCGCAGCCGGTCCACCTCGGCGGCGACGTCGTCGGTCTCGATGTCCAGGTGGTAGCGGGGGGCGTCGTCCACCGCCTGCACCGCGGTGACCAGCCCCGGCACCACGTCACGCAGGCCGGTGAACTGGGGTTCGGCCGGGTCCACCTCGGTGGGCGCGCCGAACGCCGCGGACCAGAAGGCGGCGGCCGGGGCGGCGGCGTCGTGCGGCGCGTCGACGATCAGCGCGTACAGCCGGGAGCGGTGCATCCGCCGAGCCTAGCCGTGGCCGGCGCGGCCGGCACGCCGGCGCGGGTCAGGCGGTCGGGGTGACCGCGCGCAGCCAGGCCTGGGCGATCAGCGCATGGCCGAACGGGGTGGGGTGCACGCCGTCGCGGGTCCACACCCGATCGTCCACGTCGGCCGCCTGGAACAGCGCGTCGACGGCGACCAGCGTCGCGTCGAACTCGGCGGCGAGCCGGCGCACCACCTCGACCTTCGGGTCGAGGTCCGCCCGCCAGCCGCGCTGCGCGTCGTCGCGCGGGACCAGGAACGGCTCGACGAGGACCAGCCGGGCGCCGGTCCGCCGGGTCGCCTCGAGGATGTGCCGGTAGTCCCGGGCGAAGTCGGCGGCGCTGGTCGGGTCGTCGTGGGTGTACCGCCGCCAGGTGTCGTTGACGCCGATCAGCACCGACACCACCTGCGGGGCCAGGGCCAGGCAGTCGGTCTCCCAGCGGGCCCGCAGGTCGCGGACCCGGTCGCCGCTGACCCCCCGGTTGCGCCCGCCGGGGCGGCGGCTCAGGCCCCCGCGGTCGCGGCCCGCCGGACCAGCCGCCGGGCCTCCGCACGCGGCACGCCGGTGGCCCGGAGCAGGTCGTTGGCGGCGGTACGCAACTGCGAGACGACGATAGTGCCGGAGAAGCCCAGGTCCTGCCGGCACGCCGCACCCGCCTCGCGAACCGCGCCGAGCACCCGGTCCCGGGCCGCCAGCGGCTCGCGGGCGTCGAGGAACGCCTCCTGCAGCAGCCGGACCGCCTCGCCGAAGTGCGCCACCGCGGCCGGCAGGTCGGCCGGCACCCGTTCCCCGTCGCGCAGGGTGGTGCCGATCCGGCGGACCAGCGCCCGGCAGTTGCGGAACGCCCGGTTCATGTGGTCCACGCCGCGCCGGTATCCGGCCAGCCGGCGTCGCCGCCACCAGCGGACCGGGGAGAACCGGACCACCTCCTCGGCGGCGCTGAGCGCCTCGCCGAGCCGGTTCAACTCCGGCTGAGCGGCGCGCATCCGGTCCAGCACCTCCTCGGCGGCCCGGGCGTCGCCGCGCGCCAGGGCCCGCGCGGCGGCACCCATCTCCCGGGCGAACAGGTCCAGGGCCGGGCCCGCCACCCGGCGGACCGTGCGCAGCGGGTTGAGCGGGGCCAGGACGAGCACCACGAGCAGGCCGACCACCCCGCCGACCAGCGCGTTCACCGTCCGGGGCAGCTCCAGGTCGGGCGCGGAGGGGGTGAGCGTGGCGACCAGCACGGCCGTACCGCCGGCCTGGGTCACCAGCGCGCCCGGGCCCCGGACCAGCACCGCGGCCGCGACCGCCAGGAAGACGATCACGCCGGTCTGCCAGGGCCCGGTGCCGACCGCGACGATCAACAGGTCGCCCACGGTGATGCCGAGGACCACCCCGACGACCAGTTCGGCGGTGCGCCGGGCCCGGCTGCCGAGCGAGGCGGCGATGACACCGACCGCCGCGGCCGGCGCGAACGTCGGCTCGGGGTTGCCGAAGAGCCGGGAGGCGGCCACCCAGGCCAGGGCGGCGGCGAGCCCGGCCTGCACGGCCACGATGAGGTACGTCCGCAGCCGCCGGTAGGTGTCCCGCCCGGCCCCGCGTACCCGCTCGCCGAGTTCGGCGCTGGCTGCCCGCATGGGCGCGGGTACCCGCGCCCACGCGCGGTCGAACCTCAGGCCGGGTAGGCCATGCCGCCGGTCAACGCCACCATCCCCGGCAGCCGGGTGTCCTGGCGCAGGAACTGCACCACCACCGGCACCGGGGAGCGCAGCACGCAGCCGTACGGCCGGTCCAGCCGTACCGCCTCGGGGTCCACGAGGTCGTTGATCCGCACGTGCCGGACCCGGCGCGCGCCGACCCGCAGCCGGTACGGGCCCACCGGCTCGTCGTCCTCGTAGTAGACGTCGAGGCGCAGCTCGGCGTCCCGGTCGGTGGCGTTGAGCACGCAGAGCTGGTCGAAGCCGGTGAACGCGGGCTCCGGCCCGTGCGCCGGGAAGGGCACGTGCCCGCCGGGCAGTACCCAGACGTGGGCGCCCAGGTCCTGGCTCACCGCTCCTCCAGCAGCCGCGCCAGGTCCGGGGTGAGGAACACCCCGTCCGGGTCGAGGCGCCGCCGGACGGCCTGGAAGTCGTCCCAGCGGGGGTAGAGCGGGCGCAGCTCGCGGGCGGTGAGCCAGTGCTTCTTGCCCCAGTGCGGCCGACCCCCGTACTGCCGGAAGACCGCCTCCATGTCCCGGAAGTACTCCTCGTAGGGCAGCGAGGTGTTCTGCAGGCAGGCGATGGTGGTGGTGGACCGGCCGTAGGCGTTGCTGAGCCAGATGTCGTCCGGGGCGATGGTGCGCACCAGCACCCGCCAGCCGACGATCCGGCGGTGCCGCTCCCGCACCCGGCGGCGGACCTCGGCGAAGCAGGCCGGGAACGCCTCCGACGGCAGCATGTACTCGATCTCCTCGAAGCGCAGTTCCCGCCGCCGGGGAATGGTGCGGTGGGTCGGCCCCACCCGGTTCTCCCGGGGCGGGCTGTCCGGCGCCCGGCCGGCCGGCCAGTTCCGCCGGTCCGCGACGGCGTCGATCCGGTTCAGCACCCGGATCTGGGTCTGGTCGCTGCGCGGATACCAGTAGAAGTCCATGTTGCGGTTGGTGTGCTGGAGTTCGGCCAGGTGGTCGAGGGTCCAGTCGAGGTCCGCGCACCACGACCGCCGGTGCAGGTCGTAGCGGGGTTGCACGTCAAGGGTCATCCGGGTGACCACGCCGAGGGCGCCGAGGGAGAGCCGGGCGGCCGGCAGCAGCTCCGGGTTGCGGTCCGCGGCGATCTCCACCACCTCCCCGGTCCCGGTGACCAGGCGGACGGCGGTGACCTGGGTGCTCAGGCTGCCGAAGCGGATCCCGGTGCCGTGGGTGCCGGTGGCGGTCGCCCCGGCGATCGACTGGTAGTCGACGTCGCCGAGGTTGTCCATGGCCAGGCCGGCGTCGTAGAGCCCTTCGCCCAGCGCCTTGAGCTTGGTGCCGGCCCCGGCGGTGGCGCGCCCGTCGGCGCAGACCACGCCGGCCAGCCGGTCCAGGCTGACCAGGATGCCGTCGGTGCGTACCAGCGGGCTGGACGAGTGGCCCGAGCCGACCGGCCGGAGCGTCACTCCGCTCTCCCGGGCCCGGCGCACCAGTGCCCGCACCGCGTCCTCGTCGGCGGGTTCGGCGTACTCGGCGGGCGTGAAGGAGAGACTGCCGGACCAGTTCACGAACGAGCGTGCCACCCGCGCACCCCCTCTTCCGGCGCCGCCGTGCGGCCCGGTTACCCGCCGTCGCGGCGGGTAACCGCCGGGTCCCGGCCGGTGCGGTGCTGGTGTGGTGCGGTGCGGGAGAGTGGCCGCCGGCCGGGTCACGCCGGTCCGGCGCCACCGCCCGGGCCGCCGGTCCGCGCCGGCACGCTGCGGGTCACCACCCAGCGGTGCTTGCCGATCTTGCGGTCCGGGGTGAAGCCGAGCCGCTCGTAGGTCGACAACGCCCCGTGGAAGAGGAACCCGGCCGGCACCGACCCGGCGTCCTCGGGATATCCCTCCACGGTCCCCCCGCCCAGCTCGGCGATCAGGTCCAGCGCGCCGGCGAGCGCGGCGCCGGCCACCCCCTGGCGTCGATGCCCCTTGCCGACGTAACAGCAGGCGATCCGCCAGTCGGGCGGGGCGGTCAGGCCCTTCTCGTAGGCGGCGCGGCTCTTGATCCGCGGCAGCTCCGCCGGGCTGCCGAACTGGCACCAGCCCAGGCAGGTGTCGCCGTCGAGGACCAGGGCCGCGTGCGTGGTGCCGGCCCGCACCCGGGCCAGCTTGCGGTCGCGGTTCAGCTCCGCCGTGGTCCCCTTGCCCACGCCCTCCGGGTGGAATCCCATGCACCAGCAGCCGCCGAACACCCCGTTGTTCCGCTCGACCAGAGCGGCGAAGGCCGGCCAGGTGGATTCGTCGAGAGGGCGGACCCGGTAGCTGGACGCCATGCCCGGCAACCTAGTCCCGGCCCCCGATGATCGCCAGGCCCGCCCGGCCGCGGTGGTCAGGCGGTGACGTGGGCGCTGTCGCCCCCGGTCGCGGCGAACGCGGTGCCGCTGACCATCCGCGCCTGGTCCGAGGCGAGGAACACCACCAGCGGGGCCACGTCCTCCGGCTGGACCCAGGGCACCCCGAGCGGGGTCTTCGCCCGTTGCAGCTCGATCGCGGTGCGCTCGTCGGTGGCGAGGTCGCCCGAGGGCGTCCGGCCACCCTCGACGATCGCCTGGGCGTACCGGTCCTGGTGGCGGGTGAGCGCCGTGTCGACCAGCCCGGGGATCACCGCGTTCACCGTGATCCCGTGCCCGCCCAGCTCCAGCGCGGCGGACTTGACCAGCCCGATCAGCCCCCACTTCGACGCCGAGTACGCCGACCCGTTCGTCGTGCCGTGCTGCCCCTGCGTGGAGGAGGTGACGATGATCCGCCCGCCGCCCCGGCTGACCAGCAGCGGGGCGAAGACGCGCAGCACGTTGGCGGTGCCGGTCAGGTTGACGTCGATCTGGTCGTGCCAGTCCGGGTCGGTCATCTCCAGCAACGGCCGGAACGCCTGGATGCCGGCGTTGGCGTGCAGCACGTCGACCCCGCCGTGGTCCCGCCGTACCGCCTCGGCCACCGCCCGTACCGCCGCGATGTCGCGCTGGTCGGCGACGTGCGCGGACCACCGTACGCCGGTGGCGGCGACCAGCCGCCCGGTCTCGGCCAGGTCGTCGGGGGTGGCGGGCGGGAAGTCGAGGATCGGGCTGACCGGCCCGGCGATGTCGACGCCGGCCACGTCGGCCCCGGCGCCGGCGAGGGCCACCGCGGCCGCCCGGCCGATGCCCCGGGCCGCGCCGGTGACCACGGCGACCCGACCGGCCAGCGGACGCGTCATCGGCTCGGCTGCGGACATCGCTGCTCACCCCCCACACCGCCGGCGCATGCGCGCCACCGCCGGCGGCGACTCCGGCCGACTTCACCTGCACCGTAGACCGCGCGGCGCGGCCGGCGCCGACGATCGCCGGTTGCCGTGACGGCCGCTCCGCCGGCCCGGCGGCCGGACCGGTCGGTGGGGCGCGGTGGGCGGCGGACGGGCAGACTGGTGCGGTGGACGGGACACGCGACCTGCTCGGGGTGGAACTGCCGGTGGTGGCGGCGCCGATGGCCGGCGGACCGACGACCACCGGGCTGGTCGCCGCGGTCGGCTCCGCCGGCGCGTTCGGGTTCCTGGCCGCCGGCTACCGGGCGCCGGAGGCGGTCGCGGCGGAGATCGCGGCGGCCCGGGCCACCGGCCACCCGTTCGGCGTGAACGTCTTCGTGCCCACGCCGGTGCCGGTCGCCGAGGCGCGGTTCCGCCGGTACGCGGCCCGGATCGCCGCCGAGGGCGCGCCCTACGGGCTGGACCTCGCGGCCGCGTCCCGCACCGAGGACGACGACCACTGGGCCGCGAAGGTGGAGCTGCTGGTCCGCGACCCGGTGCCGGTGGTCAGCTTCACCTTCGGCCTGCCCTCCCCGGCCGTGCTGCGGCAGCTGCGCCGGGCCGGCAGCCGGGTGCTGGTCACCGTCACCGACCCGGCGGAGGCCGCCGCCGCCGCGGAGCTGGGCGTGGACGGCCTGGTCGCGCAGAGCGGGCTGGCCGGCGGTCACCTCGGCACCTTCACCCCGGCGAAGCCGCCCCCGCTGCGCCCGCTGCCCGAGCTGGTCGGCCTGGTCACGGCCCGGACCGGGCTGCCCGTGCTGGGCGCCGGCGGGGTCGGCGGCGCGGCGGACGTGCGGGCCGCGCTCGCCGCCGGCGCGACCGGCGTCCTGGTCGGCACGCTGCTGCTGCGCGCCGCCGAGAGCGGCACCACCCGCACCCACCGCGACGCGCTGGCCGACCCCGGCCGGGACCGGACCGTGGTCACCCGGGCGTTCACCGGGCGGCCGGCCCGCGCCCTGCGCAACGGCTTCATCGAGCGGTACGAGGCGGACGCCCCGCTGGGCTACCCGGCGGTGCACCACCTGACCCGGCCGCTGCGCGCGGCGGCCGCCGGGGCCGGCGACGCCGACCGGCTGCACCTCTGGGCCGGCACCGGCTGGCGGTCCGCCCGGGCGGCCCCGGCAGCCGAGATCATCGCGGAGCTGACCCGGAGCCGCTGACCGGCGGCTGCTCCGGCCGGGGATTCCGCACGCCCGGGTAGCGCGACCGCACGGTCGAGGGTGAGCTGCGGCTCCGCCGGCCCGGGTGCCGCGCAGCGCCGGGACCCGCGCGGGCCGACGGGAGGATCCGTCAGGACAGCAGCTCGACCCAACCGTCGGTGCCGTGCACCCGGATCCGCTGCCCGTCCCGGATCCGGGCGGTGGCGTGCGGGACCGCGACGACGGCCGGCAGGCCGTACTCCCGGGCGATGACCGCGCCGTGCGTCATGAGCCCGCCCACCTCCGTCACCAGCCCAGCGACCGCGACGAACAGCGGTGACCAGCTCGGGTCGGTGTAGGCGGTGACCAGGATGTCCCCGGGTTCCAGGTCGGCGTCGGCCATGCCCCGCACGACCCGGGCCCGCCCCTCGACCGTGCCGGCGGAGACCGGGATGCCGACCAGCGCCCCCGGCGGCACGTCGTCGCGCCGGTACGCCCCGTCGAGGCCCTCACCGTCGGAGGTGAGCACCCGGGGCGGGGTGAGCGACTGGTACGCCCGGAACTCGTCCTTGCGCCGCCGGATGAGTTGATCGTCGACCCGGCGCGTCCGCACGGCCTCGTGGAACTCCTGGAAGGTGAGGTAGAAGCAGTCCTCCCGGGCGCGGAGCACGCCGGCGCGCACGAGCTGCTCGGCCTCCTCCAGCAGGGCCTGCTTGTAGAGGTAGTAGCGGCTGACGATGGCGTACTTCGGGTACTCCCGGTAGCCGACGAAGGTCCGCACCCGGTCGATCATCCGCCTGGTCTCCTCGGCCTTGGCCTCGCCGTCGGGCAGGGCGCGCAGCCGGGCCAGGATCTCCCGTTCCTTCTCCGCCGCCGCCTCGCGCCCCTGCGCGAAGCGTCGCCGGCTGGCGCCCGGCGCGAAGTTGCGGACGTTGTCCAGGATCGCCGGCAGCAGCGTGCTCGGGCGTTCGCTCCAGCGCGGCCGGGTGATGTCGATCTCGCCGGCGCACCGCATGCCGTACCGGTCGAGGTAGGCCCGGATGGCGTCCCGCGCTTCCTGCCCGCCGGGAAGCTTGGCCAGCTCGTCGAGGAAGTCGTCGTCCTCGACGTCCCGCAGGAAGGCCACCACCTCGGGATACGGACGGACGACGTCGGCGACGTCGAGCAGCGCGAGCCCCATCTCCGAGGTGATGTTGTGGGGCGCGGAGAGCGTGAGCGTGTCGGCGGCGTTCTTCTCGCCCAGCCACTCCCACAGCTGGTCGTTGAGCCACCAGGTGGCCTCCATGCCCGCCCCGATCGCCTGCATGCTCAGCGGATCGCGCAGGTCCCGCTTGTGCTCCTCGAAGGCGGCCAGGAGGAAGTCGAACCGGGCTGGTCCGGCGGTGGCCCGCAGGTCGCGCGCCAGGGTGGCGACGGCCGCCTCGCTGCGGGCGATCAGCTCGGTGACGATGGCCGGATCGGTCTCGATCGTCGCGGGCCGGCCACCGACCGGCGGCCCGGCCGGCGCCTGGTCCGGAAGCGACGGGAGGAAGTCGCCGCGGCCGAGGACGGTCTCCAGCGCATCCCTGGTCAACGGGTCGGACCTGTCCACCAGCGCCAGCAGGCTCTCCCGCCGTGACGGTGTGCTCAGGTGCGGGGTGGCGTCGACGAACAACCGCCCGCCGGCGGCGTGCATCGGGGCGAGCGCGGTCAGCTGCCACATGGACAGCCCCAACGGCTTCATGGCGTCGGTCATCATCTGCTGGTGGCCGACGGAGAGGTAGACGTGGTTCTCCCGGTCGGCGCGCTCGGGCACCGGGAACAGTGTCGTGATGGGCCGGCTCTGGACGACCTGGACCTCGCCGTCGACCAGGCACCATTCGAGATCCTGGGGCTGACCGAAGTACGCCTCGATCCGCCGGCCCAGCTCCACCAGGCGCAGGACCTGCGCATCCGTCAGCGCCGGCTGGTCCTGCCGCGCCGGGTCGATGGCGTGCTCCGCCGTCCCACCGCCGGGCCGGGCCCGGCTGGCGAGCCGCTTGACGGCGATCGTCCGGTCCACGATCACCCCGTCGCGCACCCGGTAGGCATCCGGGTTGACCCGCCCGGAGACCAGGGCCTCGCCGAGTCCGGGTGCCGCCTCGACGGTGGCCAGCCGCCGGTTGGAGGTGGTGGGATCGGCCGTGAACAGCACCCCGGACACCTGGGGGGCGAGCATCTCCTGGACGACCACGGCCATCGCGACCGTCCGGTCGTCGATGCCGTTGCGCCGGCGGTAGGCCACCGCCCGCTCGGTGAACAGGGCGGCCCAGCACCGGCTGACGTGGGCCAGGACGGCCGGCGGCCCGACCACGTTCAGGTAGGTGTCGTGCTGGCCGGCGAAGGAGGCCGCCGGCAGGTCCTCCGCCGTGGCGCTGGAGCGGACGGCGTAGCCGGCCCGTTCGCCGAGCCGGGTCACGGCCCCGGTGATCGAGGCCGCGACCGCGCCCGGGACGGGCGTCTCCTCGATGCTGCGGCGGATCTCCGCGCTGAGCGTGCCGATCCCCTCCCGGTCGCCGGATTCCAGCCGGGACAGGGCCCGGAGCCGGTCGTCGATCCCCGGCACCTCGGCCATCATCAGGCGGAAGGCCGCGGTGGTCACGCAGAAGCCGGACGGCACCGCGACGCCGTCGATCCGGGACAGCGCCCCCAGGTTCGCGCCCTTGCCGCCCACGACGGCGACGTGCTCCGCGCCGATCTCGGGGAAGTCCAACACGTACTGCTCGGTCACTACGATTCCTCCGGGTTGGGCGTACCGCGCGGCGCGGCGACCGCGGGATCACCGGGGTAGAGCGTCCCGTCGAACCCCATCTTTTCGTCCGCGCCGCGGCCAGACCGACGATTCTGCGGCAGGACCGGGGTCTTGCGGCAAGCCCACCGGTGCGATATATGTTCAAGTGGGCAGGGAGCACGATCTCCCTGCCGTTGTCGTTTCCGGGCCTGCTCGCGGCCGCCTTGCCGGTCAACCCCCGGATTCCCCCCGGCGCCCGTCGCCGCACCCCCGTCGGGTGGACCACGGTCGACCGCGCCCCTGTTCCGGCCGGTGATCCCGACCTGCCCCGGATCCGCTCGGCCGCCGCCGGCCCGCGCTGTAGCTAAGCTTCTTGACGCCTCATTGATATGTAGCTAAGTTTCAGCCACGTCCCGAGGGCCACGGCCTGAGCTGGTAGGAGGCAACCCCATGCAGCGTAGGAACTTCCTCGCCGGCGCGGTGGGCAGCGGAGCGCTCGGCGCCGGCGCCGGCGCGTTCGGGGTCGGCGCGGCCCTGGCGCCCGCGGCGGCCAGCCCGGGTGTGCGCCGGGTCCGGACCGGTCTGGACCGGCTGGTGGCCTCCGACTTCGCGGTGCTCGCCGGCCAGCGGGTCGGCGTCGTGTCGAACCCGACCGGCGTCGACGGGGCCTACCGCCACCTCGTCGACCTGATGCACGGCTCGGGCCAGGTCCGGCTGGCCGCGGCGTTCGGCCCGGAGCACGGCTTCCGCGGCTCGGCCCAGGCCGGCGGCAGCGAGGGCACCGGCGTCGACGCGCGCACCGGCATCCCGGTCTACGACGCGTACGGCGCCTCCCAGGCCCGCTGGGAGAGCATGTTCACCGAGGCGGGCGTGGACACCGTCGTCTTCGACATCCAGGACGTCGGCGTCCGCTTCTACACCTACATCTGGACCATGTACACCTCGATGGTCGCCGCGGCCCGGGTCGGCCTCCGGTACGTGGTGCTGGACCGCCCGAACCCGATCGGCGGCCGGGCGTACGGGCCGATGATGACCGCCCCGTACACCTCCGGGGTCGGCCTCAAGGAGATCGTGCAGCAGCACGGCATGACCGTCGGGGAGCTGGCCCGCTTCTTCAACGGCACATTCCTGCCGGCCGACGCCGGGCGACCGGTCGACCTGCACGTGGTGCTCTGCGAGCACTGGAAGCGGGACCGCCTCGCCGCCGACACCGACGTGCCGTGGGTGATGCCCAGCCCGAACATGCCCACCCCGGACACCGCCCTGGTCTACCCCGGCACCGGCCTCTTCGAGGGCGTCGCGTCGATCACCGAGGGCCGGGGCACCTGCCGCCCGTTCGAGCTGATCGGCGGGCTGGCCACCGACTTCGACCACCACTGGGGCGACCGCCTCAACGCCCGCGACCTGCCCGGCGTCGAGTTCCGCGAGGCGTACTTCTCGCCGACCTCGGCCGGGCAGAAGCCGCAGCTGTTGAACAAGCTCTGTGCCGGCGTCGAGGTCAAGGTGGTCGACCGGGCGGTCTACGACCCGATCCGCACCGCGGTGGCGATGCTCGTGGAGGCGCGCAGATATCCGGCCTTCGCCTGGCGCAGCGACTCCTGGGACCCGGTTCGCCCGTACTGGATCGACAAGCTCACCGGGTCGCCGCGGCTGCGCACCCAGATCGACGCCGGGGCCGACGTGGACGACGTGGTCGGCGCCTGGGCCGACGAGCTGGCCGCGTTCACCGCGCAGCGCAAGCCCTACCTGCTCTACTGAGCGCCGCCGGTCGGCAGCCGTGACGCCCGGCCGGTTGAGCCGGCTCCCCGAACGGCCGGTCCCGCGATGTGATCAGGAATCGAGAAGCCGCCGGCGTTGCCGGCCGCCTAGCCTTTCCCCAGGTGATCGGCGGGAGCGCCGAACCGTCAACGGCGAAAGGCAGACCGAGCAGTCCGCAGCGAAGTCCACGAACGGGTCCGACGGCTTCAGCCCCGAGGAGCGGGCCGCGATGAAGGAGCGCGCCGCCGAGCTGCGCGCCGAGGGCAAGAAGGGCGACAAGAAGGCCGACGAGCTGCAGGCGCTGCTGGACGGGATCGCGAAGATGGCGCCGGAGGACCGGGTGCTCGCCGAGCGGGTGCCCGTCACGGTGACCGCCAACGCCCCGCAGCTGTCGCCGACGACCTGGTACGGGATGCCCGCGTACGCGAACGCGGCCGGCAAGATCGTCCTCTTCTTCCAGAACTCGGGCAAGTTCAACTACCGGTACTCGACGCTGTGCTTCCAGGACGCGGCCAACCTCGACGACGGCGACCTGTGGCCGGTGGCGTACGCGCTGCGGCAGTGGAGCCCGGAGGTGGAGAAGCGGGTCGCCGAGCTGGTGCGGGCCGCGGTCGCCTGGCCGGTGCCGTGCCCCGGCTCCGGCGGGCCGAGCCGGTGCCGGGCACCCCGGCGATCTCGTCAATCCCGGCAAAACACCCGATTGGCATGGTAGGACTGCCGGTGAACCGGTGCGGGACGGACGAGACGCGGGCAGTGGATGACGATCGGCGGCTGGCGAGGACTGCTGCAGGGCCGCGAGGGCGAACTCCTCCTCGACCTGGTCTTCGTCTTCGTGCTGACCCGGTTCTCGCAGCGCCTGATCGAGGACTTCACCACGGACCGTCAGGTCGTCCTGCCCGAGGTCGGCCAGACGGTGCTGTTGCTGCTGGCCCTCTGGATGATCTGGGTCCACGCGGCCTGGGTGACCAGCCGGGTCGAGCCCGAGCAACCCGTCACCCAGCTGCTGATCGTCTGGACGATGTTCGGCAGCATGATCATCGCGGTCACGCTGCCCCACGCGTTCGGCGCGCGCGGGCTGCTCTTCGCGATCACGTACGTCGCCATCCAGATCGGCAAGCCGGTCATCCTGCTCATCGCGCGGCGGGACCGGGAACGGCACAACCCGCTCCGGCGCCTGTGGTGGGCGACGGCGTCCGCCGTGCCGTGGCTCGCCGGGGCGGCGCTGTTCCCGCAGAGCCCCGGACGCGGGGCGCTCTGGACCCTCGCCGTCGCCGTGGACCACGCGGGACTGGTGTCCGGCTGGCCGGTGCCGGGGCTGGGGCGTACCAGAGCGGCGGACTGGCGGCGCGCGGGTGAGTACCTCGCCGAGCGTTACCAGCAGCTCATCGTCATCACCATCGGCGAGACGATCCTGCTCACCGGCGCGACGTTCGCCGACGAGTTCACCCCCGACCGGGTGGCGCCCAGCACGCTCTCCTTCGCCACCGCGGTGCTGATGTGGCGGATCTACTTCCACCGGGCCGGGACGGTGTTCGTCACCGCCGTGCAGGTCGCCCCCCACGCGGACCGGCTCAGCAAGTCCGCGTACTACACCCAACTGGTCATGGTGGCCGGCATTCTCGCCGCCGGCGTCGGCTACGCGCTCGTCATCCGGGAACCGGGCGGCCACCAGAACCCGGTCTGGCTCGCGGTCATCCTCGGCGGGCCCGCGCTGTTCCTGGCCGGCCGGTCCTGCCTGGAGTACGAGGTGTTCGCCCGGCTCTCCCCGTCCCGGCTGCTCGGGCTGGTCGCCCTCGCCGCCGCGACGCCGGCGTTGCTGCACCGTGCGCCCCTGTTCGCCGCCGCGACCGCGACCGCCGTGCTCGCCGGGGTCGCGACCTGGGACGCGATCGGCGAGCGGCGGCATCCGGGCGAGGCGCCCTCGCCGCCGCGCTAGGGAATATCGGTCGACCGGCCGGCCGTTCGGGGCTAGCGTGATCGCCATGTTCGGCACCGTCGGCTCCGTGCGGCCCGCAGGTTTCCACCTGCCGGGCGCCGCCGCCGTGTGCGCGTGGCTGGCTGATACCCGAGGCTGACCCTCCTCCCGCTGCGGCAGAACCACGGAGGAGGGTGGCCCGGTTGTTCCGGCGCTGCCCGGTGGGGCGCGCCGTGACGCGCGGTTCTGGCGCGGTTCCCGCGGAGTGGCATCCGCCCGCGTTCGTCGTCCCGCCAGCTCTCCTCCACGGTGGAGTAACCCCATGGCCAAGAGCCAGTTCGTGCGCGCGAAGCCGCACCTCAACATCGGCACGATGGGTCACGTCGACCACGGCAAGACGACCCTGACGGCCGCCATCACCAAGGTCCTCGCCGACCGCGACCCCGCCGTCAACCGGTTCGTGTCCTTCGACGGCATCGACCGGGCGCCGGAGGAGGTGGCGCGGGGCATCACCATCAACATCGCCCACGTCGAGTACGAGACCGCGACCCGGCACTACGCCCACGTGGACATGCCCGGGCACGCCGACTTCGTGAAGAACATGATCACGGGGGCGGCGCAGGTCGACGGCGCGATCCTGGTCGTCTCCGCACTCGACGGGGCGATGCCGCAGACCCGCGAGCACGTGCTGCTCGCCCGGCGGGTCGGGGTGCCGTACCTGGTGGTGGCGATGAACAAGGCCGACGCGGTCGACGACCCGGAGCTGCTCGACCTGGTCGAGCTCGAGATCCGGGAACTGGTGTCCGGTTACGGGTTCCCCGGTGACGAGGTGCCCGTGGTCCGGGTGTCGGCGTTGCGCGCCCTCGAGGGCGACCCGCGCTGGGTGTCGTCCGTCGTGGAGCTGCTCGACGCCGTCGACTGGTACGTCCCGGTGCCGCCGCGCGCGCTCGCCGAGCCGTTCCTGATGCCGATCGAGAACGTGCTGACGATCTCCGGGCGGGGCACCGTGGTGACCGGCGCGATCGAGCGGGGCACCCTGCGGGTCGGCGACCCGGTCGAGGTCGTCGGTCTCGGTCCGACGCTGTCCACCGTGGCGACCGGGCTGGAGACCTTCGGCAAGGCGCTGGCGACCGCCGAGGCCGGCGACAACGCCGCCGTACTGCTGCGCGGGGTAAAGCGCGACCAGGTGCAGCGGGGTCAGGTGGTGGCGCTGCCGGGCAGCGTCACCCCGCACCGGCGGTTCCGGGCGCGGCTGTCCGCGCTGACCACCGCCGAGGGGGGACGGCACACCCCGTTCTTCGCCAACTACCGACCGCAGTTCTACTTCCGCACCACGGACGTGGTCGGGGCGGTGGACCTCGGTGACGTGCCGATGGTCCGGCCGGGCGACACCGTCGAGCTGACGGTGGAGCTGGGCCAGCCGATCGCGATGGACGTCGGGCTCGGCTTCGCGGTCCGGGAGGGCGGTCGCACGGTGGCCGCCGGAACGGTGACCGGCCTGCTCGACTGAACCGCGGGCCAGGGTCCCTCGCGGATCCAGCCGTTGGTCGGCGGTGGCGGACTCGTTCCGGCACCGCCGGCCGGCGGTGATGTCCGCGGCGTCGCATCCGGGCCGCCAACCGCTCGTTTCGCCACGAATCTCCGGGGAAGGCAGGGACATGGGAGCGGACCGGGCGGCACCGGTGAGCACCGGCGGTTACGACGCCGTGGTTGTCGGCGCCGGGCACAACGGTCTGGTTGCCGCCAACCTGAGCGGCGGGGTGCACGGTGGCCCGGGCGCGAACGCGGCCAGGGCGGCGCTCCTGCACGCCGGTGGCGGGCGGCTGCGGGCCGCGGCGGTGCGGGCGGCGGTGCGGCGGATCAGCAGTGCACCCGACCGTGGCCTCCTGCCGCCGCCGGTGGCGGACCTGCCCGACGCGAACCGGCGGGCCGGTGCGGTGTGCGCACCTGGGGCGACCGGACAGCTGTGATCTCGCGGCTCAGCGCCGGCGCCAGGCGAGGACACCCGCTGCGGCCCCCAGCACGCCGGCGGCGGTCGCGACCCGGTGCCGGGAGAGCCAGGCCTGCGGGCTGCGGCCGTGGGACCGGCCGGAGAAGCTGCCTCGTGCGCCGTAGTCGTGGCCGCCGGGTCCGTCGAGTGGGTGCCAGAGGTTGTTCGGCCGGTCGTGGTCGGCGGGGCGGCCGGTCTGCTGGGACTTGTAGCCGGTACGGGCCAGATACCGGTCGAGCAGGCCCGGAGCGACCCGGTTGCCGAGGATGGTCAGCGCGGTGGAGGTGCCGACCCAGTACTCGCGCCGGCGCGGCCGGTCGGCGGCCCCGACGATGGCGCGTGCCGCGACCTCCGGCTGGTAGATCGGCGGCACCGGCTCGGCGTGGCGGGGCAGGCGGGACAGCAGCCAGTCGAACTGCGGGGTGTTCAGCGCCGGTAGGTGCACCATGGTCACCCGCACGTTGCTGCGCTGGTGCATCAGCTCACAGCGCAGGGACTCGGTGAACCCGACGATGGCGTGCTTCGCCCCGCAGTAGGCGGCCTGCAGCGGGATGCCCCGGTAGGCCAGCGCGGAGCCGACCTGGACGATGGTGCCGCGGTCGCGGGGGAACATGTGGGACAGGGCGACGCGGGTGCCGTGCACGTAGCCGAGGTAGGTGACCTCCATGGCGCGCCGGAACTCCTCCGGCCGGGTCTCCTGGAACGGCGCGAAGACGGAGCTGAAGGCATCGTTGATCCACAGGTCGATGGGCCCCAGCTCCGCCTCGATGCGCCGGGCGGCGGCGACGACCTGGTCGTGATCGGCCATGTCGACCTCGATCGGCAGGGCCTGGCTCCCCGCGGCCCGCACCTCCTCGGCGGCGGCGTCGAGCCCGACCCGCCCTCGGGCCAGCAGCGCGATGGCGATTCCGCGGCGGGCCAGCAGTCGGACCGTGGCCCGACCGACTCCCGCGCTGGCGCCGGTGACCACCGCCACCTGGATGTCCCGTCTGCCCATGACTGTCCCCCTCTGCCGTCGACTCCGGCTGCCGCACTACCCGCCGGTGACCCGGCCAGTCATCCGGCGGCGTCGAATGCGCGCGACCCGGCCGGGCGGGAAGGGCTCCGGGTCGGGTGTCAGCCGGGAAGGTACGGGTACTGCGCGCCACGGACGTCGACGAGGGGAACGACAGCCATGGGCACAGCCGGTCCCGGCCACCAGCGCACGGGTCGCACCTGGCAGGGTCCGCACGAGGCCTGCCGGTGACCCGCCGTCACGGGTCGCCGGCGGATGGAACCGCCGGCACCGCTCCGGCGGTGTTGCGCGACTACGCGCTGCTGGCCGACGGGCATCGGGGCGCGCTCATCGGCCCGGGCGGGGACGTTGCCTGGCTGTGCGCGCCCGGCTGGTCCGACCCGGCGGTGTTCAGCTCACTGCTCGGCGGGGCCGGGCGGTTCCTGGTCGCGCCGGCGGACGCTCGGTTCGTCTGGGGCGGGCACTACGAGCCGGGTTCGCTGATCTGGCGCAGCCGCTGGGTCACCGAGAACGGCATCGTCGAGTCCCGGGAGGCGCTGGTCTTCCCCGGCGAAGCGAACCGGTTGGTACTGCTGCGCCAGGTCCGGGCGCTGGACCAGCCGGCGCGGGTGCGGGTGCTGCTGGATCCACGGGCCGGTTTCGGCCGGGAGCCGGTGCGGGACGTGAGCCGGGACGGCGACCGGTGGCTGGCCCGCACCGGCGGGCTGCACCTGCGGTTGCAGGGCGGCGGCGGGCTGCACCGCGACGGGCAGGGCTTTCTCGTCGGTGAGCTGACGGTCCCTGCCGGTGGTCGGCACGACCTGGTGCTGGAACTCGCCGACCAGCCGCTCGACCGGCCGGATGAGCCGCCCGGCGAGCTGTGGCGGACCACCGAGCACCACTGGGGGTCGGTGGTCCCCTCGCTGGCCGGGCCGGCGAGCCGCGACGCGGCGCTGGCCTACGCCGTGCTGCGGGGCATGACTCGTCCGGGCGGCGGGATGGTGGCCGCCGCCACCACGGCCCTGCCCGAGCGGGCGATGGCGGGGCGCAACTACGACTACCGGTACGCGTGGATTCGTGACCAGTCCTTCGCCGGTCAGGCCGCCGCGCTGGTCGGCCGCTACGACCTGCTCGACGACGCCGTCGCCTTCCTGACCGGCCGGGTTCTGGCCGACGGGTACGACCTGGCTCCCGCGTACACCGTCGACGGCGATCCGGTGCCGCGGGAGCAGCCGCTGGACGGCCTGCCCGGCTACCCGGGCGCCGGCGCGCGGACCGGCAACTGGGTGCACGGCCAGTTCCAACTGGACGCCTTCGGCGAGGTGCTGATGGTGCTGGCGGCTGCGCAGCAGCACGACCGGCTCGACAGCGACGGCCGGCGCGCCATGCAGGTGGTCGCCGACGCGATCGAGCGGCGCTGGTCGCAGCCGGACTCCGGGATCTGGGAGCTGCCGCCCCGCCAGTGGACGCATTCGAAGTTGACCAGTGTGGCGGGCCTGCGGGCGGCCGCCCGCACCGCGACGGCGCGCCCGGCGGCGCACTGGTCGGCGCTTGCCGACCGGATTCTCGCCGACGCCGCGGGGAACGGGCTCGCCGCGGACGGGCACTGGCGGCGGTCCTACGACGACGACCGGATCGATGCGGCGTTACTGTTGCCCGGCATCCGCGGAGCGCTCCCGGCACAGGATCCGCGGACCGACCGGACCCGCCGCGCGGTCGTCGCGCAGCTGGCGCAGGACGGCTACCTGTACCGGTTCCGTCCCGACCGGCGGCCGCTCGGCGACGCCGAGGGCGCGTTCCTGCTCTGCGGGTTCGCCGCCGCCCTGGCCGCGTGGCAGGCCGGTGACGCGGTGGGCGCGAACCGCTGGTTTGAACGCAACCGGGCCGCGTGCGGGCCACCGGGCCTCTACACCGAGGAGTACGACGTGCGGCAGCGCCAGCTGCGGGGCAATCTGCCCCAGGGATTCGTCCACGCGCTGATGCTCGAGACGGCGGTGACCCTCGGCCAGGTGGATCCCTGCCGCTGACCGGGTCAGCGGCCGGGGCCCGAGATGAGCGCCAGTCCGGTCTGCGGGTCGACCCGCTTGGCCAGCTCGGGGGCGACCTCGGTGACGATCACCTCGAGCGTCGGCCACACGCGGGCCGAGAGCAGGTGCCCGCCCACCGTGCTGCCGTCGGAGCGGCCGAGCACGGCGTGCACGTGCAGGGCCGGCTCGCCGTCGCGGGCGGCCACGTCTCCGACCAGTGACAGCACTTCCACCTGTTCCCGCACCGGGATGTGCCGGTAGTCGGCCAGTTCCCGATCGAACCAGCCGACCTCGGCCTCCTGGAAGCCGCCCACGGCGGTCACTCGGCCGGCGCGCAGGCCGTGACGGCGCAGCGCGTCGCCGATCGTGGTGACCGGTTCCTCACCCTTGTCGCAGACGACGACCAGCACCCGGCCGGTCGGTTGGTGCAGTTCGTCGATCCTCACAGCTCTCCCTTCTGATGGGCGGCGGCGGTCGCGCCCAGCGCCGCCCAGCAGGTGGCGACAGCGGAGTCGGCCAGGGCGGCGTGACGCTGCCGCGGGTCGGCGGCGGCGAGGGCGAGTGCGGTGACGGCGTGGATGCCGTCGACCGCCGCCCCGGCGGCGAGCACCGCCCGGGTGGGCCGCCAAGAGGTCACGATGGTCTGGACCAGGTGCCGGGCGCCGAGCACCCGCAGCGTCGTCAGCGCGGCGGTGGTGGCGGGACCGACCGGGCGGAGCAGCGCGCCCGGAGCGAGCAGCAGCAGGCCGGCCCACACCAGCCGGACACCCACCGCCCCGCGTCCCAGCTCGCGGCGGGTCATCTCAGGCCACCCGGAACTGCTGGGCCTGCTCGGCGCGGAACCGCAGGCCGTTGCCGGGACGGTCGGTCGGGACGGGAAGCGTGCCGCCGGTGGCCGACGAGGCGCCGTCGAAGAGCATCGCCTCGATCCGGACGTGGTCGTGGAACCACTCGAGGTGCCGTAGGTTCTGCGTGGCGGCGGCGACCGCCAGGTGCTGGTGCGGGGCGCAGTGCCCGGAGACCTGAATGCCGGCGGCGGCGGCCACCGCGGCGGCGCGCAGGAACTCGCTGATCCCGCCGCAGCGCGTGACGTCGATCTGCAGGCAGTCCACGTACGGGGCCATCCGGTGAAAGTAGACCAGGTCGAAGCCGTACTCCCCCGCCGTCACGTCCGGGGTCACCTGGTCGCGGACCAGGGCGAGACCGGGCAGGTCGTCGGAGCTGACCGGCTCCTCGTACCAGCGCACGTCCAGCTCCGCCGCGGCGTGCGCCACCCGTACCGCCTGCTTGCGCTGGTAGGCGCCGTTGGCGTCGACGAACAACTCCGCGTCGTCGCCGATGGTGCGCCTCGCCGCGGCGATGCGGCTCAGGTCGCGCTGCACCTCGGTGCCGCACGACTCCCCTATTTTGATCTTGACGCGCGGGATGCCCTGCTCGTGGACCCAGCCGGCGAGCTGCCGGTGCTGGCGCTGCGCGTCGTAGGTGGTGAAGCCGCCGCTGCCGTAGACGGGCACCTCGTGCCGGGCGGTGCCGAGCAGCCGGGCGAGCGGGAGCTCGTGCCGGCGTGCCTTGAGGTCCCACAGGGCGCAGTCGGCGGCGGACAGGGCCAGCCCGGCGACACCCGGCCGGCCGGCGTTGCGCAGCCGGCGGCGCATGCTCGTCCAGGCCGCCGGTACGTCGTCGGGGTCGAGGTCGGCGACCACCGGCGCGAGCAGGTCCGTCACCACGCTGACCGTGCCCGTCGGTCCGTAGGTCCAGCCGATGCCGGTGTGCCCGTCGGCGCGCGCCTGGACCAGCACCAGGGTGGTGCTGGTCCAGGCGAGGGTGCCGTCTCCCTCCGGGGCGTCGGTGGGAACCCGGTACGCCTCGGCCGTGAGCTGTAGCCGGGTCATCGCATCCGCCGGCGGATCAGCTCGGTCACCGCCGCCAGGGCGCCGGCCGAGACGAGGGCTGACGCCGCCCACCGGGCGAACGCCGAGGGCGGTCGGGGCCGGTCGGCCCAGCTCTGCTCCGGGCGGCGCGGCACCGTGTCGGTGTGCCGGGCGGCGCGGAGCAGTTCGGCCAGGTGGATCGCGGAGCGCCCGGCGGAGGCGCTCTGTTCGACCTGGGTGCGGCAGCTGAACCCGTCGGCGAGGATGACATCGGTTTCCTCGGCGTCCCGGACGGCCGGCAGCAGCACCCGCTCCGCGCACGCCTCGGACACCTCGTAGTGGCCCTGTTCGAAGCCGAAGTTGCCGGCCAGGCCGCAGCAACCCGAGTCGAGGAACTCCGCCTCGACGCCGGCCGCGGACAGGACGGCCTGGTCGGCGGCGACGCCGAGGACGGCGTGGTGGTGACAGTGGGTCTGGATCAGGGCGTGGGCCGGGATCCGGGGCGGCCGCCACCCGGGGCTGTGATCGTGCAGCAGCTCCGCCAGGGTCACGGTCTGTTCGCGCAGCCGGGTGACGTCGTCATCGGCCGGGAACAGCTCGTGGGCGTCGCTGCGGAACACCGCCGCGCAGCTCGGTTCCAGGCCGACCACCGGGGCGCCGGCGCGCAGGTAGGGCCGCAGCACGTCCACGCTGCGGCGCAGCACCCGCTTCGCGACCCCCAGCTGCCCGGTGGATATCCAGGTCAGCCCGCAGCACACCGGGCGGTCCGGCACCCGCACCCGCCAGCCGGCCGCTTCCAGCACCTCCACGGCGGCGCGGGCCACGCCCGGGTGGAAGTGGTTGGTGAAGGTGTCCGGCCACAGCACGACGTCCCCCCGGGAGCCGTCGCCGTTCGGGGTACGACGGGCGAACCACCGCTGGAACGACTCCCGCGCGAAGACGGGAATGTCCCGCCGCTGGTCGATTCCGCCGATGCTCTTGGCCAGCCGGCTGAGCCCGGGTGCGTGCGCGAGGGCGTTGACCACGCCCGGCAGGCGTGCGGCGGCGGTGGCCACCAGCGGCAGCCAGCCCATGGAGTAGTGCGGGCGGGGGCGGAGCCGGCCGGCGTAGTGGTGGGACAGGAACTCGGCCTTGTAGGTGGCCATGTCCACGTTCACCGGGCAGTCCGCCTTGCAGCCCTTGCACGCCAGGCAGAGGTCGAGCGCGTCCCGTACGGCGGCCGAGCGCCAGCCGTCCCCGATCGTGCCGCCGCGGGCGGTGCCGTCGAGCATCTCGAACAGCAGCCGGGACCGGCCGCGGGTCGAGTGTTCCTCCTCCCTGGTCACCATGTAGGAGGGGCACATGACGCCGCCGGAGTGGCGGCGGCACTTGCCGACGCCGACGCAGCGCAGCACGGCGTTGCCGAAGCTGCCGCCGTCGTCGGGATAGGCGAAGGCGGTGTCGACCCCGCCGTGGTCGTAGTCGACGCCGAGCCGCAGGTGGCTGTCGAGCGGGTACGGCGGTGTCACCTTGCCCGGGTTCATCCGGTCGTCCGGGTCGAAGATCGCCTTGAACTGACCGAAGGCGCGGATCAGCCGGTCGCCGTACATCTTCGGCAACAGCTCGCCACGGGCCTGCCCGTCGCCGTGCTCGCCGGAGAACGAGCCGCCGTAGGAAACGACCAGGTCGGCGGCGCGTTCGATGAAGGAGCGGAAGTCATGGATCCCCTCGGCGGTGCGCAGCCGGAACGGGATGCGGGTGTGCACGCAGCCCTGCCCGAAGTGCCCGTACAGCGAGGCCTGCTCGTAGCCGTACTCGCGGTAGAGCTTGCGCAGGTCGCGCAGGTAGTCGCCGAGCCGGTCCGGGGCGACCGCGGAGTCCTCCCAACCGGGCCAGGTGTTCTCCGAGTCCGGGACGTGGGCCGTGGCGCCCAGGGCGGCCTCGCGGACCGCCCACATTCGCTTCTCGTCGGCGGGGTCGGCGAACTCGTGCACGGTGGGTCCGCCGTCGCGGCGGACGGCGGCGATCAGCCGGTCGGCCGCCGCTCGGGCCTGTTCCGGCGTGTCCCCGCCGAGCTGGACCATCAGCCAGGCGCCGCCCTCGGGCAGCTCGTGCAGGGCGTGCGGATGCAGACTCTTGCGCCGCTCGAAGCTGACCAGCTTGTCGTCGATGCCCTCCAGCGCGATCGGCTGGTGCTCGAGCACCCGGGGTACGTCGTCGCCGGCGGCGGCGATGTCCGGGTAGCTGAGGAACACCATCGCCTCAGCCTTGACGATCGGCACGAGCTTGAGCCGGGCCCGCAGGATGGTGACCAGGGTGCCCTCGGACCCGACCAGGGCCTGCGCCACGTGGAAGGTCTTCTCGGGCAGCAGGCTGTCCAGGTTGTAGCCGGAAACCCGGCGCGGGATGTCCGGATAGCGGGTGCGGATGTCGGCCAGGTACTCATCGCGCAGTGCCCGCAACTGCCGGTAGATCGCCGCCTTGCGGCCGCCGTCGCGCTGGATGCGCGCGTACTCCTCGTCGGTGGTCTCCCCCACCCACATGCGGGTGCCGTCGTAGAGCAGCACCTCCAACTCGACGATGTTGTCCACCGTCTTGCCGGTGCGCTGGGCGGTGGCGCCGCAGGAGTTGTTGCCGAGCATGCCGCCCAGGGTGCAGTGGTTGTGGGTGGCCGGGCGGGGACCGTACTCCAGTCCGGTCGGCTTGAGCTGCGCGTTGAGTTCGTCGAGCACGATGCCCGGTTCCACCAGGCAGGTCCGGCTCTCGGCGTCGACCTCCAGCAGTCGGTGGCAGTACTTCGACCAGTCGAGGATCACGGCCGTGTTGGTGCACTCGCCGGCCAGGCTGGTGCCTCCGCCGCGGGAGGTCAGCGGCGCGCCGTGGCGACGGCAGACGGCCACGGCGGTCACGGCCGCCGCCACGGTACGGGGCACCACGACACCGAGGGGGACCTGACGGTAGTTGGAGGCGTCGGTGGAGTATGCGGCGCGGGAGCCGCTGTCGAACCGGACCTCGCCGTCGACCTCCGACCGCAGGTCGGCCGCGAGGGCGGACAGGTCGAGGTCGCGGGCCGGCTCGGGCGGGCGCAGAACCGGGTCGGGCAGCACCTCGGTCATGACCGCAGCTCGTTGATCTTGTCGCGGGCGACCGTGGCGAGGGTGGCGACCTTGTGCGGCTGGCCGCGCAGGAACGCCTCGGTGAAGTGTTTCGCCTGGTCATACTTGACCTTGCCGGGCATCGGCGGCTCGTTCGGGTTGACGTCGCAGTCGACCAGCGCCGGGCCGGGGTGCGCGAGAGCCTCCCGGATGGCCCCGGGCAGGGCCTTCGCGTCGGTCACCTTGGCCCCGAACGCGCCGCAGCCACGCGCCCAGGCGGAGAAGTCCGCCTCCGGCTGGCGGTGCCGCACCGCGTACTCCGGGTAGCCGAGCATGATCTGCTCCCAGAGGATCTGCCCGTACGAGTTGTTGTTGTTGATCACGACTTTGATCGGCAGCTCGTGCCGGACCGCGGTGAGGAACTCGGCCATCAGCATGGCGAAGCCCCCGTCGCCGACGAACGCGATCACCTGTCGGCCCGGGTAGGCGTGCTGCATGGCGATGGCGTACGGCAGGCCGGGCGCCATGGTGGCCAGGTTGCCCGACAGGTAGAACTCGCGGTCGCCGCGGATCGTCCAGTGCCGCGCCGACCAGGTGGCGATGGTGCCGGAGTCACAGGTGAGGATGGCGTCGTCGGCGGCGGCCTCGTCAATGCAGCCCATCAGGTACTGCGGCGCGATCGGCGACCGCTCCGGGTCCACCAGGCTGGTCATCTCCGCGCGCCAGTCGCTCATCTTGCGCTGGTACTTCTCCAGGAACGAGCGGTCCGGGCCGTGGCCGAGCATCGGTAGCAGGTCGCGCAGGGCCAGGCGGGCGTCCGCGCAGACCGGGGCCTCGACCGGCAACCGCATGCCGATGAGGCTGGGATCGACGTCGATCTGCACCACCCTCGCCCGCCCCGGGCCGGGCAGGTACTTCCCGTACGGGAAGGAGGTGCCCACCATCAGCAGCGTGTCGCACTCCTCCATCAGCTCCTCGCTCGGCGCGGTGCCGAGCAGACCGAGCCCGCCGGTGGTCAGCGGATGGTCGTCGGGCACCACCAGTTTGCCCGGCAGCGTCTTGACGATCGGGCTGGCCAGCGCCTCGGCAACCGCGAGCACCTCGGTTCGGGCGCCCCGGGCACCGACGCCGACCAGCATGGCCACCTTCCGGCCGGCCTTGAGCACCTCGGCCGCCCTGGCCAGCTCCCGCGGGTCCGGCGGCAGTTGCGGGTACGACATCACGGCCGCGCTCATCGGCGGCTTGCCCGGGCTGACGTGCCGGTACGGGTCCTCGCTGGCGGGTGCCACCTGCACGTCGTTGGGGAACGTCAGGTGCGACACGGTTCGCTTGCTCAGGGCGTCGCGGATCGCCAGGTCCACCACGGCCGGCATCTGCTGCGGGTTGGTGACCATCAGGTTGTACGCCGCCACGTCCTGGTAGAGCTGCGTGGTGTGGACCTCCTGCTGGTAGTGCGACCCCAGCACGGAGGTCTCCTGCATGCCGGTGATCGCCAGCACCGGCACGTGGTCCAGCTTGGCGTCGTAGAGCCCGTTGAGCAGGTGGATCGCGCCCGGGCCCGAGGTGGCGCAGCAGACCCCGAGCCGGCCGGTGGCCTTGGCGTAGCCGGTGGCCATGAACGCCGCCGCCTCCTCGTGGTGCACCAGCACGAAGCGCAGCTTCTCCCGCTGCCGCCGGAATCCCTCCATCAGGCCGTTGATGCCGTCGCCGGGCAGGCCGAACACGGTGTCGACCCCCCACTCCACCAGCCGTCGGGCCAGGCTCTCGCCGACGATCTCCTGCACGTCGTCCTCCTCGTTCCGGGGTTCGTCCGGCCTCTCCCGCTCACGCCGGCCGGCGGCGCCGTGCACCGCCGTTCCGGACATCTCGGGCCAGGGCGGACAAGGCGGCGGCTACCCGGCCACCCGAGCGGCAAACCAACCCAGCGGGCCGATTTCCGCCCGCCGTCCTCACCGTCGCTCCGCCTCCCGGGGCAGTACCGACAGCCGTCCCCGACCCTCCAGGACCGCCAGGTGCACGCCGTCGACCTCACCCACTCCGCGCTCCCGCAGCAGGGCGTCGAGATCGGCGCGCGTCAGCCCGGCGCGCCGCAGGTTGCCGCTCAGGACCTGCCCCCGCGCCACGATCACCACCGGCCCCTTCTCGATCAACCGCCGGCCCGCCGGCCGCAGGCGTACCCAGGTGATCAGCGCGTGGGCCGCCAGGATCGCCACCAGCGTCACCGCGCCGGACAGGTAGCTCGCGTCCGGGGCACTGGGCAGGCGTCCCACGATCGCGCCCACCGCGACGGCGGCCACGAAGTCGTACGCGGACAGCTCGGCCAGGGTGCGCCGGCCGCCGACGCGCATCGCGAGCACGGCGGTCACGTAGAGCAGGACCGCCTTCAGCGCGACCCAGACCAGCCGGTCGGCATGACCGATGAGGGCCGTCATGGCGTTCATCGCGGCCGAGGCCCGTCCCCGCCGTCGTCACGACGCCGGCTCCGACGCTGGCGGATCGCCGCGAGCAGCAGCGACGCCCCGAGCGCGGCGTTTCCCCAGCGGCGCACCATGGTGCGTACCCGCCCGGGCGGCGGGGACGGTGGGGGACCCGGCACGGTCACGTGGTCGACCCCGGGATAGGCCAGCCGGGCCGACTCGGCGGCCTCCTGCTCGGTCAGCACCACCCGATTGCTCAGGATGGCGACGCTGGCGGCCTCGTCCCGGTAACGCCAGCGCCACACGTCACCCTCGGACCACAGCTCGATCCGTTCCCCGGCGCGGTCCGGGGCCGGCACCTCCGGCTCGTCCTGCTCCGCCCGCGTGTCGGCGCCGCCCGCCGGCCTGCGGGCGGCCCGCAGGTCCGCCCGGGTCAGCTCGCCGAGACGCGCCGCGTCGCCGCGCCGCAGCGCCCGGGCCAGCAGAAAGGCCAGCGCACCGGCCAGCAACGGCAGCACGAGCACCAGCACGCGCAGCAGGTTGAGCAGGTCGTACACCGGTACCCGGAGCAGCCGGGCGAGGATGTCGTCGCCGGCCGCCACGACCAGCACCCCGAAGAAGGTCAGGGCCGTCACGCCCACGCCCATCCGGACCGGGTGGTCGCGGGGCCGGTCGAGCAGCTGGTGCGGGCTGCGGTCTCCGGTGCACCACCGCTCCAGGAACGGCCAGGCGTACAGGGCGAGGAAGGTGACGCCGCCGAGCACCACGCCGGGGAAGAACGGGGCCGGCACCAGATGCCCACCGATGTGGATCTCCCAGGGTGGGAACAGCCGCAGGGCGCCGTCGCCCCAGGCGACGTACCAGTCGGGTTGCGCGGGCGACGTGGACTGGGCGGGCGCGAACGGCCCGTAGAGCCAGACCGGGTTGATTTGCACGAGCCCGCCGAGGCCGAACA
Organism: Micromonospora sp. NPDC049836; assembly: GCF_044465125.1. NCBI lineage: Bacteria > Bacillati > Actinomycetota > Actinomycetes > Micromonosporales > Micromonosporaceae > Micromonospora > Micromonospora sp. NPDC049836. The sequence continues at coordinate 70,639 of NZ_JBITLH010000004.1, read as the reverse complement.
GCACCGCCAGGATCCAGAGGAACAGTGCCAGCGAGCGCAGGGTGTAACTGGGATAGAGCCGGGAGCCGACGACGTTGTGTTCGGTGCGCCCCGGAGCCGGGAACTGGCTGTGCTTCTGCCGCACGATCATCGCCAGGTGCACCGAGACGAGGGCGACCAGCACCGCGGGCACCAGCAGCACGTGGGTGACGAACATCCGCGGGATCATCTCCTCGGACGGGAACTCGCCCCCCAGGCCGAGAGCGACCAACCACGAGCCGACCAGCGGTATCGACTCGACCACCGAGACGATGATCCGCAGGCCGAGACCGGAGAGCAGGTCGTCGGGCATGGAGTAGCCGGTGAAGCCGTTGGCCAGGGCCAACGTCAGCATGGTGATGCCGACCAGCCAGTTCAGTTCCCGAGGCTTGCGGAACGCGCCGGTGAAGAAGATGCGGATCAGGTGCACCAGGATGGCGGCCACGAAGATCAGCGCTGCCCAGTGGTGGGTCTGCCGGATCAGCAGCCCGGCCCGGACGTCCCAGCTCAGCCGCACCGTCGAGGCGTACGCGGCGGAGGTGGTGCTGCCGTCCAGCGGCTCGTAGGAGCCGTGGTAGACCCGGTCGGCGGAGCTGGGGTCGAAGAACAGGGTCAGGTAGACGCCGGTGAGGATGAGCGCGACGAAGGAGTAGAGGGCGATCTCGCCGAGCATGAACGACCAGTGGTCCGGGAAGACCTTCGCCAGCGCCCTGCGGGTCAGCGGGGACAGCCGCAGCCGGTCGTCGAAGGCGCGGGCGAGCCGATCCATGATCATGGCCGGCTCCAGAATCCCGCTCCCGGCGGCGCGGTGAAGTCGCCGGTGGCCCGCAGGTACCCGTCCGCGTCGACCTCGATAGGCAGACCGGGCAGCGGCCGGGCGGCCGGACCGGCAACGGGTCGGGCGTCGGCAAACAGGTCGAAGGAGGACTGGTGGCACGGGCAGAGCAGCCGGCCGGTGCCCTTCAGATAGAGCCGTACCGGGCAGCCGGCGTGGGTGCAGAGCACGGAGTAGACGACCAGACCGTCCAGGTGCCCGGCGGACGGCGACCGGGTGAACCGCTCCGGCCGCAGCCGTACTGCGAAGGCGGGACCGTCGCCGGCGTCGGTCGCGCCCTCGGGGAACACGCCGACGACCGTGCCGGCCGGCACGTCGGCGGGGCGCAGCGGCCGGCCGTCCGCGGTGACCAGCCGCACCCCGGGACCCCACGGGGTGTCCGTGCGCGCCCGCACCGGCCGGGCACGGTCCCAGGGCAGCAGCGACCGGAGCGGGAACAGGGCCGCGACACCGAGCGCGGTCAGTGCCAGGCCGAGCGTGGCGAGCAGCCCCCGGCGTCGGATCGGGCTGTCCGGCGCGGTCAGCGCTGCCGCCGTGCGGGCCTGCTCGTCCGGGGGCGGCGCGAAGCCCTCGTGCTCCTCGACGTAGCCACCGACCGGCACCAGTCGCCGGCCCCAGATCGCCAGGCCGATGGCCAGCCCGGCGAAGGCCACCGCGAGGCACACTCCCTCCCACTGGGTCTGCCCGCCCAGGCCGTAGGTGACCGCGAAGCCGGTCGCGCCGGCGGCGCTGACCAGGAAGGACAGGATGATGCGCCGGTTGACGCCGGGTGGGGCCGGTGCGACCCGTGGCCGCCGGCTCACTCGCCGGCCCTCCGGCCCAGCCAGCGGGCCGCGGCAACGAGCAGGCCGAGCGTGGCCACCCAGGCGGCGAGGCCCTCGGCCAGCGGGCCGAGCCGCCCGAGCGGATTCCCGCCGCGGTCCAGGCGCTCGCTACGCAGCCGCTGCACGTAGCCGGCCAGGTCGTCCACCTGCTGGTCGGTGAGCACCTGGCTGGGGAAGACCGGCATCAGCCCGGGGCCCACCCGGATCGCCTCAGCCACCTGCACCGGGGTGGCCTCGTACAGCGGCGGGGCGATCCAGCCGTTGGTCAGCGGCGCGCCCGCGCCGGTGCCGCCGTGGCACGGGGCGCAGTTGGCGGCGAACAGCTCACGGCCGCTGCTGAGGCTGCCCCCACCCACCCGGGGGATCTGCGGGCCTCCACCGCCGAAGCTGGTCACGTGCCCGACCAGGGCGGCGATCTCGTCCGCCGAGAACACCGGCTCGCCGCGGCGCGGCTGCTGCATCTCCCGCGGGATCGGCATCCGTCCGGTGCCGACCTGGAAGTCGACCGCCGCCGCGCCCACCCCGATCAGGGACGGTCCCCGTTGGGCACCCTGGCCCTGGTCGCCGTGGCAACTGGCGCAGTTCTGCCGGTACAGCTCCTCGCCCGCGGCAGGGGCCGGCGCGGCGGTTGCGGGCGCCGGCGCGACCGGAGCGTTCGCGAGCGACGGCGCGACCGGGGCGTTCCCAGGCGCGACCGCCGCGGGGGCGGCGAGGGCCGCCGGCCCGGCAGCCAGCGCGATCACCGCCCCCGCCGCCGCGGCCCGGGCCGGGTGCCACCACCGGTACGTCCAGACGGCCATCACTCAGTCCAGCGTGTACAGGTAGGCGGCGATGTCCTGGGCGTCCAGCGGGCTGACGCCCAGGTCCGGCATGGCGGTGCCCGGTTCGACCCCCTGCGGGTCGGCGATCCAGTGCTGCAGGTTGTCGGCGTTGTTCACCAGCTTGCCGGCGATGTAGGAGCGGGACCCGAAGCGGGTCAGCGGGGGCCCCACCAGTCCGTCCGCCCGGTTGATGCCGGGGATGGTGTGGCAGGAGCCGCAGCCGTACTGGGCGATCAGCGCCGCGCCACGGTCCGGCTGGCCGGCGCGCACCTCGGGTGGCGGGGGCGGATCGGTGCTCGCGCAGCCGGGCGCGGCCAGCAGCGGTGGCAGCGCGAGAAGCATGGTCAGCGGCGTGCGGACGCTGCGTTTCACGTCACCACTCCTTCGGTAGCGGTCAGCCGGCCGTCGCCCTCGGGCGAGGTCACCCGCTCCGGGCGCCGCCGCTGCTGCGCCAGCAGCCAGCGCAGGAACAGTGCGAGCGTGACGACCAGCGCCGCCACGTCCATCGGGGCCCACATCAGGAGCCCGGCGAGTTGCTGGTCGGCCAGCGGGTCGGCACCGAGAACCTCGGGCGGATACACCGGCCGGGGCGCGAAGGTGAGCACGGCGCCCAGCGCGGACGCCGGCAGCATGGTGGCGATCAGCAGCAGCATCCCGGTGGGCGCGGGCAGCCGGTGCCGGGCGGTGCCGAGCAGCGGCGCCCAGAGTAGCCAGGCCGACCCGACGAAGCAGGCGTGCTCCAGCACGTGCAGGGCCGGATGCCGCTCGGCGGCGAGGAACGACGCGGGCAGGTGCCAGAACCAGAGCACCACCGTCTGGCTGCCGCCGGCGACGAGCGCGACCGCCACGGGGCGGCGCAGCCACCGGACGCCCGCGGCGACGCGCAGGCGGGCGATGCGTCGGCGGGCGGTCGCCGGACAGGCCAGGGTGAATGGCAGGCCGGCGGCGCCGGCGGCCAGCAGCGGACCGGCGACGAGCAGCAGCAGCATGTGCTGGGTCATGTGCCCGGCGAGGCCCCGTTCGGCCAGCGCGGTGACCGGGCCGCTCTGGGCGCCCAGGACGGCGAACAGTCCGACCCCGAAGGCGGCCACCCGCCAGCCGGGCAGGACGTCGCCGACGCCGCGCCGCGCCCACAGCTCGTGCACGCCCCGGCCGTACGCGGCGGCGGACAGTGCCAGGGCGGCGGCCAGCAGCATGGCGAGCAGCCCGCCGGTCACCTCGCCGGTGTCCCCGACGGCGGCGGTCACCGCTGGCATGGCGGCAGCACCAGCAGGGCGACACCGCCCAGCACGATGATGGTCAGGAACAGCAGGTTGGACCAGATGCCCACGACGGCGAGCATCCGGCTGCGGCCCACCGAACGGTCCTCGCCCTCTCCTGGCGAGGGGGCGGTGCGCCGCCACAGCAGGGCGGCGGCGAGCAGCGCGCCCACGGTCGCCAGGGCGGGCAGCACCACCGCGGCGGCGACGACGGCGCGCAGCGGCAGGGGCCCGACCTGCTCGGACCCCGCGGCGCAGGTCAGCTCGTCCACGCCCCAACCGGCCAGCAGGTGCACCGCCCAGGCGAACGCGCCCCCGAGCACGGCGTACCAGAACAGCAGGCCGCCGGCGAGGCGGGCGCGCGGGCCGGGATGGGCGCTCATCACAGCCTCGGCGAGAGGTAGATGGTGAACAGGATGGCGGCCCAGACCGCGTCCACGAAGTGCCAGTAGATGGCGGCGTTGCGGACCCGGTCGTGCCGGTGGGCGCCGAAGCTGCCGCCGCGCAGGGACGCGGCGAGCAGCCAGGCGAGCATGGTCAGCCCGACCAGCACGTGCAGGCCGTGGAAGCCGGTGATCAGGTAGAACAGCGAGCCGTAGACGTCGGTGGTCATGGTGAACTCGCGAAGCTTCTCGGCGTACTCGCTGGCCTGCAGGGCCAGGAACGTCACCCCGAGCACGATGGTGGCGGCCAGGCCGGAGCGTAGCCGCCACCGCTCGCCCTTGCGGATGCCGTGCTCGGCCCAGATCACCGGCAGGCTGCTGGGCAGCAGCACGGCGGTCATCACCAGCGGGCGCAGCAGCTTCGGCTCCTCGATCCCGGGTGGCGGCCACTGGGCTCCGTACTGGAAGCGCAGGTAGAAGTAGCTGCCGAGCAGGCAGGCGAAGAGGGTTCCCTCGGTGACGACGAACATCACCATGCCCCACCAACCGGTGGATCGACCGACCGGCAGCTCGGTGGTGAGGGCCTCGGTGCCGGTGGCCGACGTGCTTCCGGTCATGCCCGGCCTCCCTCGGTCCGCGACCGCGGGGCTGGCGAGCCGGGCCCGCTCCTCGCGTTCACGGGCTCACCCCGACTTCCCGGTCGGGTCGGCGCGGCGGCCACAGCCAGACCGCCAGGGTGACGGCCACCGCCACGGCGGCAGCGGCGGCCACCGGGTACCAGGCGAGCAGCAGGGCGGTGAAGAAGACCAGCATCGCCAGGGCCAACACCAGTGGTTGGAACGAGGCCTCGGGCATCTCCACGACACGTTCGCGCCGCCCGTCGAGCTCGCTGGTCAACAGCGTCCGTCGGCCGTCGGCGAGGATCCGGTCCGGTTCCGCGCCGGCGCCCATCGACTCCCGGCTGGGTTCGTCCCAGGTCGGGTGCAGGCTGTGTACGCGCGGCAGGACCGGGAAGTTGTACGGTTTCGGCGGCGAGTCGGTGGACCATTCCAGGCTGTCGCCACCCCATGGGTCCGGTGGCGCCGGGCGGCCGCGCCGGACGGTGTGCACCACGCCGGCCAGGACCAGCAGCAGCCCGAGCGCCAGCACGTACGAGCCGATGGTGGCGACCAGGTTCCAGCCGTCCCAGCCGTCCTCGCTGCGGTAGGTGTAGACCCGGCGGGGCATGCCGAACAGGCCGTAGAGGTGCATGGGAAAGAAGGTGAGGTGCATACCGGCGAGCACCAGCCAGAACGCCCACCGGCCGAGCCCTTCGTGGTACATCCGCCCGGTGATCTTCGGTAGCCAGTAGTAGATGCCGGCCAGCATCGGGAAGACCGCTCCGCCGATGAGCACGTAGTGGAAGTGGGCGACGACGAAGTAGGAGTCGGTGACCTGCTGGTCGAACGCGGTCAGCGCGAACATGGTGCCGGTGAGGCCGCCGAGCACGAAGGTCACGATGAACCCGATGACGAACAGCAGCGGCACCCGCAGGACCAGGCGGCCGAGCACCATGGTGGCGAGCCAGGCGAAGATCTGGATGCCGGACGGAATCGTGATGATCGTGCTGGCCGCGCTGAAGAAGCTGTACGAGAGCTGCGGCAGCCCGGTGGCGAACATGTGGTGCACCCAGACCCCGAACGAGATGATCGCGATGGACACGATGGCCAGCACGATCAGCGGGTAGCCCACCACTGCGCGTCGGGTGAAGGCCGGCAGCACGGCGGAGACGATGCCCAGCGCCGGCATCACGATGATGTAGACGTCCGGATGCCCGAAGATCCAGAACAAGTGTTGCCAGAGCAGCACGTTTCCGCCGGCGCCGGGGTCGAAGAAGTGGGTGCCGAAGCGGCGGTCCAGGAAGAGCATCGCGTTGTCGAGGTTGAGCGCCGGCAATGCGAAGATCACCATGAAGGCGGTGGCGACGATCGCCCAGACGAACAGCGGCACCCGGTTCAGCGACATTCCCGGTGCGCGCAGCTTCAGCGCCGTGACGATGAAGTTGATCGACCCGGCGGTGGTGGCGATGCCGAGGAAGAGCAGTCCCAGGCTGTAGACGTCCATGTGCAGGCCGGGGGTGTTCTGCTCATCGGTCAGCGGCACGTAGGCGAACCAGCCGCCGTTGGGCGCGGCGCCGAAGGGCAGGCTCGCCCACATGAACAGCCCGGAGAAGAGGAACACCCAGTAGCCGAACGCGTTCAGTTTGGGAAACGCCATGTCCCGCGACCCGATCAGCAGCGGCACCAGGAAGTTGCCGAAGCCGAACAGCATCGGGGTGGCGAACAGGAAGATCATCGCCGTGCCGTGCATGGTGAAGAGCTGGTTGTACTCCTGGGGGGAGAGCAGCCCCGACTCCGGCCGGGCCAGCTGGGTGCGCATCGCCAGCGCACTCAGTCCGGCGAGCGCGAAGAACAGTCCGGCCGTCACCAGATAGCGGCGGCCGATCCTCTTGTGATCCACGGTGGTGAACCAGGATCGCAGCGAGGGGCGCTCGCTCCAGTGCTCCTCCAGCCGGGCCAGCTCCTCGCGGCTCGCGCCCGGGGCCGGTGCCGCGGTCGTGGACATGCCTGCCTCCCCTCCGCTCACTTCAGCGACTGCAGGTACGCGATGAGGTCCAGTAGCCGCTCCGCGTCGACCGGCTGCGGCGGCATGTAGTTGCCGGGCTTGACCGTCTGGGAGTTCGCGATCCAGCCGCCCAGGTGGCCGCCGTCGTTCGGCACCGCGCCGGCGCCGATGCTCCAGCGGGAGCCGACGTCGGACAGGTCCGGACCGACGCGCCCGGCGGCTTCCGTGCCCCGGATCGCGTGGCAGCCGGCGCAGGTGCCCTGCGCGAACGTCTGCTGACCGCGCCGCTGCGCGTCGGTCTGTGGCTGGGCGGCGGGCGCACCGAGGCGGGCCCGCCAGGCGTCGAAGTCGCTACGGGCCTCGGCCACCACGAGCAGGGCCATGTGCGCGTGCTGGGTGCCGCAGTACTCGGCACACTGGCCCCGGTAGGTGCCGGCCCGCTCGGCCCGCAGCCAGGTCTCCCGGACCTCGCCGGCGATGAGGTCGGTCTTCGGCATCAGTTGCGGCACCCAGAAGCTGTGCAGCACGTCGGCGGTCCGCAGCCGGATCCGGACCTTCTCCCCCACCGGGATGTGCAGTTCGTTGGCGGTCGCGCCGGCGACGCCCGCCACCCGCACCTCCCACCACCACTTGTGGCCGGTCACCTCGATGGTGGTCGCCCGTGGTCCCGGTCCGTCGCCCAGCGCCGCGAGGTCGCGCAGGCCGAGCGCGTAGACGGTCACCAGGACGACCAGCGGGATGCCGGCGCCGGCGATCGTGACGAAGCGCAGCGGCTGGCCGTGCCGGACCCGGGCGTCCCGCCGGCGGCGGAACACCAGCGCCCAGGCCAGCACCAGCATGACCTCGGCGAACACCGCCGTGGAGATCCAGAACAGTACCCACCACAGGTCGGCGACCCGTCCGGCGCCGGTGCCGGCGGGATCGAGGGCCGACGGCGCCCCGCCGGCGCAGCCGGCCAGGGCGGGCAGGACACCCAGCACCGCCGCCCGGGCGAGGCGCCGGGTCGATGTCCTGGATTCAGCTCGGGTGTCCACCGGAGCCGACTCTAATCAGGCGTAGGACGAAATATGCTTTTTGGAGTAAATAGGCGAGAAGCAGCCGATACGTTGGGGTCTCGTAGGCAGCAGGCGAGCAACGGCGCGGAACGGGACGATCATGCGAAGCTCCACCGTGGAACTGACCGCGGATTCCCCACACGGTGCCGCGGCACGGCGTACGACCGCGTGGACCGCCGCCGGCCTCGCTGCCGGAGCCGGCCTCGCCGGTGGCCTGCTGGCCCCGACCGACGCCGGGCAGGGCCCGGCACAGCGGCTCATGTACCTGCACGTGCCGGCCGCCTGGGTGGCCTACCTGGCGTTCGCCGTCGTCCTGGTGGCCAGCGGCGCCCATCTGCTGCGCAACGACGCCCGGTGGGATCGGGTCGCCCTGGCCGCGACCGAGATCGGCGTCGTACTCACCGCGCTCACGCTCGCCACCGGCTCGCTGTGGGGACACCTCGTCTGGGGCACCTGGTGGGCCTGGGACCCACGGCTGGTCGCGACCGCGCTGCTGTTCCTGGCGTACGCCGCCGCGCTGGCCCTGCGCCGGTCGCTCGCCGAGCGGGCCGGCCTGCCGCCGCACGGCGACCCGCGGGTGACCCGGCCCGTGGCCGTACTCGGCGTCGCCGGCTTCCTGCTGGTCCCCGTGGTGCACTTCTCCGTGCTCTGGTGGCGCTCGCTGCACCAGCAGGCCACCATGCTGGCGCCGGCACGGCCACCGATCGACCCCCGGATGGCGCTGGCGCTGCTCCTGGCCGTCGCGGCGGCGACCGTCGCCGCGACCTGGGTGCTGGCCCACCGGGTGCTGCGGCTGCAGCGGCAGTTCGACGCCCGCCACGCCGCCCGCCCGTGGCCACCAGCCCGCCGGCCGGACCTGGTCCGGTGATCCGACGTCCCGGGCGACTGGCCCTGGTCGCGGTCCTGCTCGCGGGCGGCGCCCTGCTCGTCACCGGCGCCCTGCGCGACACCCTCACCTACTACCGGACGCCGGCAGAGGTGCTCGGCGACCCGGCGGCCATCGGCGAGCGGGTCCGCCTGGGCGGCGAGGTCGTGCCCGGCACCGTGCACCAGGACGGTGACCTCGTGGTGTTCCGGCTCGGCGGGTCCGGTCAGGAGGTGCCGGTGCGGCAGCACGGGGTGCCACCGGAGACGTTCCGCGAGGGCCAGGACGCCGTCGTCGAGGGCCGGCTCGGCACCGACGGGGTGTTCGACGCCGACCACCTGGTGGTACGGCACGGCAACGAGTACCGGCCCTCCCCCGCCCCGGAGTCACCCGGTGCTCGGTGACCTCGGCACCGCCGGTCTGGTCGCCGGCCTGCTCATCGCGCCGCTGGCCGCGCTGCTCTGGCTCCGGGTCGCCCTGCTCGGGGCGCCGGCCCGGCCGGCGCGCCTGGCCTCGGTCGGCGCGCTGCTCGCCGCGCTCGCGGCGGGTGCGACGCTGGAGGCGGCGTTGCTGGTCCACGACTTCGGCGTGCGGTTCGTCGCCGAGAACGGGGGCCGGCACGTGCCCCTCCCCTACGCGATGACCAGCATGTGGTCGGCCATGGACGGGTCGTTGCTGCTCTGGCTCCTCGTCCTCGGCGGGTACGGCGCGCTGCTCGCGCGGGGTCGGGCGGACCGGCTGCGCGCCCACGCGATGGTCGTGGTCAGCGTGGTCACCACGTGCTTCTTCGCGCTTTCCACCTTCGCCGCCAACCCGTTCCGGGCCGTGGACCCGGCCCCGCCGGACGGGCCGGGTCCGAATCCGCTGCTGCAGGAGCACGTGGCCATGGCGGTGCATCCGCCCCTGCTGTACGCCGGATACCTCGGCATGGTCGTGCCGTTCGCGCTGGCGCTGGCCGCGCCGCTGGCCGGGCCCGCCGGCCGGAACTGGCTGCGGCTGGCCCGGCCGTGGGCGCTGGTGGCCTGGACCGCGCTCACCGCCGGCATCGTCCTGGGCGCCTGGTGGTCTTACGCGGTCCTCGGCTGGGGCGGCTACTGGGCGTGGGACCCGGTCGAGAACGCCTCCCTGCTGCCGTGGCTGACCACCACCGCCTTCCTGCACACCAGCCTGGGTGGTGGCCGTGGCCGGGAACGGTGGAACAGTGTCCTGGCGTGCGCGGGATTCCTGCTGGTGCTGCTCGGCACGTTCCTGACCCGCTCCGGCTCGGTGGCCAGCGTGCACGCCTTCACCGAGTCGCCGCTGGGGCCCCTGCTGCTCGGATTCGTGCTGCTCGCCGTGCTGGCCGCCACGGTCCTCACCGGTCGCCGCGAACCCGCGCCCGCCCGGGCGGGCACCGCGCTCTGGTCCCGACCCGCCGCCCTGCTGGCCAACGCCGTGCTCCTGGTCGGCGTCACCGCCGTGGTGCTGATCGGCACGGTGCTGCCGCTGCTCGCCGAGCCGATCACCGGCGGCCGGGCCAGTGTCGGAGCCGGCTACTACCACCGCACCGCGGTACCGCTGGCCGTGGTGGTGCTGGTGCTGGCCGGGCTGCCGCCCGCGCTGCGGTCCCGGGCCGGCACGCTCCGCCGGCTCGCCCTGCCCGCCGCGGCGGCGGCGGCCACCGTGGCCGCTGTCGGCCTGCTCAGCCGACCCGGCACCGCGGCGCTCACCGCGTTCGGGGCGGCTGCTTTCGTGCTCACCGGCCTGCTCGCCGCCCTCGGCGGTCCGCGCGCCGGCGGCCGCCGGCGAGGCCGGCGCCGGGCGGCCACGCTCGGGCACGCCGGCCTCGCCGTGCTCGCGGTGGGTGTCGCGGCGTCCGCGACGTACGAGCAGGTCGACGAGCGGACCCTGCGGGTGGGCGAGACGATCCGGGTGGGCGACGTGTCCGCGCGGCTGGAGTCGGTGCAGCGCGCCACGCCCGCCGGCCGGATGACCGTCCGTGCCCGCCTGGCCGTCTCCGCTGACGGCCACCGCCGCGCCGCCGCCCCGGCGCTGCGCTACGACCCGGCGCGGGACATGGCCGTCACCGTCCCGGCGATCGACGCCGGTCCCCGCCGCGACGTCTACCTCACCCTGCTCGCGGTGGCCGCCGACGGGAGCAGCGCGACCGTACGCCTGGCGGTGAACCCGCTCGTCGGTCTCGTCTGGGCCGGCGGCGCGATCGTCGTGGCCGCCGGACTGCTCGCGCTCTCCGGCACGGTCCGGCCACGGCGGCGACCGCAACCCGCCGGGCGGCCCGTCCCGGCCACGGCGGGGGCATCGAGATGAGCCGGCCGGCCCGGGCGTGGTGGCGGCGGATCCGGCCGGTTCCGGCGGCGATCCTGCTCCTGACCCTCGGCCTCGGCGGCGTCGTCACCGCGTACCGCAACGGCCCGGTCGACAACCGGCCCTCGCCGGTGGTTGCCGCGCCCGCGCTGACCGGCACCACCCTCGACGGCGCCCGATTCGACCTGGCGGCGCTGCACGGGCAGGTGGTGCTGGTCAACGTCTTCGCCTCCTGGTGCGGCCCCTGCCGCGACGAACTGCCACTGCTGGCCGAGACCGCACGACGGTGGTCACCGAACGGGCTACGGGTGGTCGGACTCAACCTCCGCGACGGGCCCGACGCGGTCCGCGCCCTGCTGCAGGAGGCGCGGGCCGGCGACGCGCTGACCGTGCTGCCCGACCCGGACGGTGCCCGGGCGATCGAGTGGGGCGTACGCGGCGTGCCCGAGACCTACCTGGTGGACCGGGACGGCCGGATCGTCGCGCACCAGCCCGGCGTGGTCACCCGGCAGTGGCTCGACGACCGACTGTCGCCCCTGCTGGCCGCGCCGTGATCCGGCGCCTGGGTGTCACGCTGGCGCTGGCCGCGCTGCTCGCCGCGGCGGGCGCGGGACTGCTCCGCTCGACCGGGCCGGCCGGCCGGACGGACCCGGTGGCCGCGGTCGCCGCCGACCTCGTCTGCCCCGCCTGCCAGGGCGAATCGGTGGCCGACTCCCGCTCGCCGATCGCCGCCTCGATGCGGCAGGTGATCGCCGACCAGGCGGCGCAGGGACGCAGTCCGGACGAGATCCGCCGCTGGTTCGTCGCGCGATACGGCGAGGAGGTGCTGGCGCAGCCGCCGGTGCGGGGACCGGGCCTGCTGCTGTGGGCGGTACCCGCGCTGGCGCTGCTCGGCGCGGGCGTCGCCGCGGCACGTACGCTGCGGGCCCGGCGTCCTGCCGACGGCGACGAGCCGGGCCTGCCGGCCCGCCGCTGGTCACCGCGGCCCGTCTGGCGCCTGACGGCCGCTGCCCTGGTCTGCCTGGTGGCGGCGGTGGCCGTGGCCGCGGACCGGCTGACCCCACCGGCCGCGGCCCCCCGCACCGATCCGACGGCGGTCGCGCTGGGGCTGGCCCGGGACCTGGAAGGCCAGCAGCGCTACGCCGCCGCCGCGCAGATGTACCAGGAGGTCCTGCGGGATCGTCCGGACGACGCCATCCGGCTGCGTCTCGCCTTCGCCCTGCTGCGCTCGGGGGACGCGGCCGGAGCCGGACGGCAGGCCCGGGAGGTCCTCGACCACGCGCCCGAGTCGCCCGACGGCCTGCTCGTCCTGGGGCTCGCCCAGCGCGGCACGAGCCCCGCGGACGCCCCGACGACGCTGCGCCGGTTCCTCGCCGTCGCACCGGCGCATCCCGCCGCGGCGGAGATCCGCCGGCTGATCGAGGGCTGACCGGGGTCAGACGCGGTGCCGGGACCGGGCCACGAGATAGCCGAGGAGCAGACCGGCGGCCAGGGTGGCCATGCCGCGAGGGGTGACCGCGGCACGCAGCCTGCCGAGCCCGGCCTTCGGATCCACCACACTGCCGGCGACGTCACCCGCCGTGCCCACCACCACGTCACCGAGCTTGCCGAGATTCACCCCGTCCACCACCTTCCCGAAGGCGCCGGCTACCCGGTGGGACGCCGGCGAAACGCCTCACCCCGGCGGGCCGGTGAAGACCCGCTCCGCGGCAGGCTGCTCGCCGCCGGCCACCAGCACCTCGTCACCGGCGCGCAACACCGTCTCCCGGCCCAGCCGGACCTGCTCGCCGGCGCGGCTGATCAGGCTCACCCACACCCCCTCGTCCCGGCTCAGCTCGAACAGCGGCCGGCCGTCCGCGGGCGCCCCGGAGGCGACCGTGTAGTGCCGCATCCCGACGGGCTCGCCCTGCACCCGGATACCGACCGACCAGGGTTGCAGCGGTATGGTCCGCATCGGCACGCTGCACCAGCGGGCGACGAGCGGAACCAGCCCGCCCTGCACCACGACCGAGAACGCGACCACGGCGAAGATGATGTCGAACAGGCGCAGGTCCTGCTCCAGGTCGGCGGTGAGGATGAACGTGCCCAGCAGGATGGGCACGGCCCCCTTGAGTCCGGACCACACCACGAAGATCCGCTCGCCCCAGCGCAGCCGGACGGCGGTGAGCAGGCCGCCGACCACCAGCGGGCGGATCACGAAGGTGAGCAACGCGGCTAGCGCCAGGCCGGTGAGCCAGGCGTTCTCGGTCACCATGCTGCGCAGCGACACGATCAGACCGAGCAGGCCGAACGCCAGGAGCTCGCCCAGACTGGCCAGGGCGCCGTGGAAACGTTGGATCTCCCGCTTGAACGGCGCGCGGGCGTCGCCGAGCACGATGCCGGCGAGGAACACCGCCAGGAAGCCGGAGCCGCGGGCCAGGGTCGCCACGCCGTAGACCGACACGGCGGCGAACAGCACCTGCAGCGGGTACAAGCTCTCGTCCGGCAACGACACCCGGCGCATCAGCTGCAGGATGAGCCAGCCGCCGGCCAGCCCGACCAGCGTGCCCACCACCAGTTGCAGGGCGAACTCCCCCGCACCCGCCGCAACCGCCGACCACCCACCGGCGGTGCCGGCGGCGAGCAGACTGGCCATGAGGGCGATCCCGACCGGATCGTTCGCCCCCGACTCGCCCTCCAGGATCGTGCCGCTGCGTCCCGTGACGGTGTGCCGTCCCAGCACCGAGAAGACGGCCGCCGGGTCGGTGGGCGACAGCGCGGTGCCGACCAGCAACGCGGCGAGCCAGTCGAATCCGAACACCCAACGCAGCACCAGGGCCAGCGCACCGGCGGTGAGCAGGGTGCCGGCCACTCCCACCACCGCGACCGGGCCGAGCGACGGCCGCAGACGCCGCCAGCCCATGCTCATCCCACCGCTGAACAGCACCAGCACGAGCGCGATCTCGACCAGGTGCCGGACCGCGTACAGGGACAGCTCGTTGAGCTTGGGATAGAGGTCGGAGACGATCGCCGCGGCGAACAGGAACAGCGCCGGCGCGGGCAACCGCAGTCGGTCGGCGAGCCGGTTGGACAGCACGGCGAGGACCGCTACCGCCCCCAGCGCGGCGACGTAGAGCGCGAACTCCCGCAACCGTCACCCCGTCCGTGTTCCTGTCGCCCCGGCGGGCGGCACGCCAGCTACCGCTACCCGCTCCCGGCGGCGTTAATCAGAGCGGCGAGCGGGTAGCGGAAGCGGCCGGAGACGCCGCCAGGGTGCTGCCAGGATGGATCCGGGCGGTAGGAAGGTTCGTGATGATCGGCGGACACGCGCGGACGGCGGCGTCCGGCAGCACGGGTGGTCGGGCGCGCCAGCGGTGGGCGCGCGGCCTACGGGAGTTCGCCGGGCTCCCGCTGCTCATTGTCGCCGCCTTCCTGCTGCTGGCGGTGGCGTCCATCGTCGCCGATCAGACCCACACCCCGGGCGTGGACCGGTTCCGCTCGCTACTCGGCCAGGTGATCGGCCGGGAGTCGGCAACGACCGCGCTGCAGGCGGTCGCGACCGGCCTGGTCACCGTCACCTCGATCACCTTCTCGGTCCTGCTGCTGGCCGTCCAGCAGACCGCCGCCAGCCTCTCCCCGGTGGTCTTCGACCAGTTCGTGCGCCGCCGGATCAACCAGGCGCTGCTCGGCTTCTTCGTCGGTCTCACCATGTACGCCTACGTGGTCGTCACCGCCGTGCCCGGTGACACCGCGCCGATCATCGGCGCGGCGCTCGCCACCGGGCTGACGGCACTCGCCCTGGTCGGTCTCCTGATGCTGGTCTACACCACGATCGACCAGATGCGCCCGGTCAATGTGCTGCGGCAGATCCGCGACCGGACGCTGGAGGCCCGGCACCGGGAACTGCCGCTGATCGTGCGCACCCGGCGAACCGGAGCATCTCCGCATCCGGTGGCGGCCACCTACCGCAGCACCGCCACCGGTTACGTCACCCACATCGACCTGGACCGCTTGGACCGGGCGCTGCGGCAACTGCCCGGGGCGGAGATCCACCTGCACGTCACGCTCGGCGGTCATCTGGCCTTCGGCGACGTCGTCGCGACCGTCCGGCACGACGACCCGGGCGACGCCGATCGGGTCGCGCACGAGGTGGGGCCGGCCGTCGTCATCGGCGCCACCCCCGACCTGGACAGCGACGCCACCACCGGCATCGAGGAACTGGCCAACATCGCCTGGACGAGCGGATCGACGGCGAAGCACAACCCGGAGACGGCCCGCCGGGCCATCCACGCCCTGCAGGACGTCGCGGCCCGGTGGATCGCGGCGGGCGCGCCCGAGGCGGAGGACCGGCGCTTCGCCGTGGTGTACCCGGACGGCGACCTGGACCGCGTGCTGGACGTGTTCTACTCGTTGCTGGTCGTGGCGCACGAGTCCCAGCAGCACATGACCGCGGTGCAGGTGCTGGAGGCGTACGGCAGCCTGCTCGGCCTGGCCGGCGACGCGCTGCGCGACCGGCTGCGGGAGGATCTCGGCATGGCCGGGCCCCTGCTGGACCAGATCCCCACCTCTCCGGCCCTGCGGCGGGCCCGGCAACGGCTGGACAGCGCGCTCGGCAGTGCCGGTCGGGAGCCCGGTGCCGGCGGCAGGTAGGACGATTGCGCGAACCCGCTCAGCGTTGCAGCGTCTGCGCCGCCAGACCGTACAGCGGAACGGCGCCCGCCGCGCCGAGCAGGGCGACGGCGGCCGTCACCGCCACCGTGACGCGCGGCCCGCGCTCCGCTCCGGGCCGGAGCCGGGGACCCGGCGGGCCGGGCGGCAGGGTCAGGGCGGGCACCAACCAGCGCAGGTAGTAGAAGAGACTGGCCACGGTGTTGGCGGCCGCGACCAGCACCAACCAGGCCAGCCCGCCGTCCCAGGCCGCGGTGAAGACGGTCAGCTTGCCGGCGAGGACCGCGGTGGGTGGCGTACCGACGAGCCCCAGCAGGCAGATGGCCAGCGCCGCGGCGAGCCACGGCCGGCGGCGGGCCAACCCGCGGTAGTCGTCGAGGGTGTCGTGCGGCTCGGCGGCCAGCACCGCGAACGCGCCCAGGTTCGTCACGGCGTACGCGGCGAGGTAGACCAGCAGGGCGGGCAGCGCGCGCTCCCCGCGGCCGGCGACCGCCACGGCCATCAGCAGGTAGCCCACCTGAGCGACGGCGGAGTACGCGAGCAGCCGGCGAGGATCCGCCTGGCCGAAGGCGGCGAGATTGCCCAGCGTCATGGTGACCGCCGAGAGCACCGCGACCAGCAACGGCCAGTGCACCCGCTCGGCGGGCACCGCCACGTCGAACAACCGGTACGCCGCCAGCAGGCCCCCGACCTTGGGCACGGTGGTCAGCAACGCGCCGGCCGGGATCGAGGCGCCCTGCACGGCGTCGGGTACCCAGAAGTGCCCCGGCACCGCGCCGATCTTGAACAGCAGCCCCGCCAGCACACCGACCACTCCGACCGCGACGGCGGTGGGCGGCGCCGCGGCGAGGCCGGTGGCCAGCCGGTCGTAGTCGCTCGCCCCGCCGGCGAGCGCGGTCAGCAGGGCCGCGCCGGCCAGCAGGCCGACCCCGGCGAGCGCACCCATCAGATAGACCTTGAGCGCCGCCTCCGCCCCGCGCCGGTCGCGTCCCCAGCCGGCCAGGCCGGACAGCGGCACCGACGACAGCAGGTACGCCACGGCCAGCAGAAGCAGGTCCGAGGCACCGGCGAGCAGCACCGCGCCGAGCACGGCGAGCAGGGTCAGGACGTAGAACTCGGTCTCCCGCCGGTTGCCGGCGACCCGGCCGGCGGCGATCCCGACGACGAGCAGCCCGGCCACCGGGATCAGCAGCCGGGCCGCCGTGGTCGCGGCGTCGAGGGCGTAGGTGTGGGCGTAGACGGTGCCACCGGCGTCCAGTGCGGCGAGGGCGGCCAGCACGGTGGCGAGCAGCGCGCCGAGGGCGACCAGCCGGGCCACCCACTGCCGGCCGCGGGGCAGGAACGCGCCGGTGAGCAGGGTGGTGACCGCCCCGGTCAGCAGCAGCAGCTCCGGCAGCAGGGCGAAGGGCTGCTCGTTCACCGGCTCACCAGGTCGGTCACGGCGCGGGCGGCCGGCTCCACCACGTCCAGCAGTAGCCGGGGGAAGACCCCGATGAGCAGCGCCAGCGCCAGCAGCGGCACGACCGCGGTCGTCTCGGCGACGGTCACGTCAGCGGTTTCGGACAGCCGGTGCCGGGCGGGGCCGAGGAAGATCCGGTGCAGTGCCCAGAGGAACAGCCCGGCGGTGACCAGGATGCCCGGCAGCGCCAGCGCCACCGCCACCGGCGCCGAACCCAGGCTGCCGGCGAAGATCTGGAACTCGGCGATGAACCCGGAGAAGCCGGGCAGGCCGAGGCTGGCGAAGGCGGCCACCGCGGTCAGCGCCGCGAACCGGGGAGTGTCGCCGGCCAACCCGCCGTAGGCGTCCATGCCGTAGGTGCCACCCCGGTGGTAGAGGACGCCGGCGAGCAGGAACAGCGCGGAGGTGATCAGTCCGTGGCTGACCATCTGGGTGACCGCCCCGGTCACGGCGACCGCGCGGGCCTGCGCGTCCGAGCCGGCGACCAGGCCGGCCGCGCCGACCGCCAGCACGATGTAGCCCATGTGGTTGACCGACGTGTACGCCACCATCCGCTTGAAGTTGGTCTGCGCCAGGGCCACCAGCGCCCCGTACAGCACGCTCACCACGCCGACCACGACGATCACCCAGGCGTACCGCCGCCAGGCCTCCGGCAGCAGCGGCATGGCGATCCGGACGAAGCCGTACGTGCCCATCTTCAGCAGGATCCCGGCGAGCACCGCCGACCCGGCGGCCGGCGCGTCGGTGTGCGCCGGGGGCAGCCAGGTGTGGAACGGGAACGTCGGGGTCTTGATCGCCAGCCCGAGCAGCACGGCCAGCAGGACCAGGCCACCCACGCTGCCGGCCACCGGCGGGTCGCGGGTCAGCGCCACGATGTCGAAGGTGTGCGGCCGGGCGGCGACGTAGAGACCGATGAACCCGAGCAGCAGCGCCAGCGAGCCGAGGAAGGTGTAGAGGAAGAACTTCAGCGCCGAGCGGCGGGCGTCCGGGCCGTGCCCCCAGCCGGCGATCACCGCGTACATGCCGACGATGGACAGGTCGAAGAAGACGAAGAACAGGATCAGGTCGAGCGAGACGAACAACCCGAGGCAGGTGGTCTGCAGGGCGAGGAAGAGCGCGGCGAACTGCCGGGGCCGGTGCTGGCGGCGCAGCGAGTAGACCGCGCAGGCGGCGAAGACGACCGCGGTGAGGGCGAGCAGCGGCAGGGACAGCCCGTCCACACCGACGTGGTAGCCGGCGCCGGCGCCGGGAATCCAGGGCCGGTTCACCTCGTACGCGAGCCCCCTCCCCGGGTACGCCCACCAGGCGCCGAGCACGGCAGCCACCTCTACGCCGCTGACCGCGATCCAGATCCAGGAGACCGCCCGGTCAGGCAGGTCCCGCCAGAGCAGCAGGACCACCGCCACCGCCAGCGGTGCGAAGACGAGCAGGGAGAGCATCGGTCACCTCGCCAGCAGCAGGATCAGCACGGCGGCGCCCAGGGCGACGACCAGCTGGACGTAGTACTGGTGCACCAGCCCGGTCTGCGGCCGCCGGGCCAGCGCGCCGAACCGCCGGGCCAGCCCGGCGAGCCGGCGCACCACGCCGTCCACGCCGTGGTCGTCGACGCGGGCCAGGACGGCGGCCAGCCGCCGGGTACCGGTCGGCACGCCGGTCACGCCCCGGTCCAGCGTGGCGTCGTCGAAGCGGGCGAGACCACCGGCGAGGGCGACGCCGGCGCGTGGCACGGCGTGCACCGCCCGGTCGAGCAGCTGGTCGTCGAAGCGGGCCAGCGCCCGCGCCAGCGCGAGGGTCGGTCGGAGCACCAGCAGCCGGGCCGCCGACTCCAGCCCGAGCCAGCGGACGGCCCAGGCCGGGGCGGGCAGCCGGTCGGGCGCGGCGACGGCCACCGCCAGCCCGGTCGCGGCGAGCAGGCCGGACAGGACCAGCTCGGCGGGGCGCGTCGGTGGGGCGGGGCCCAGCCCGACGGTCTGGGCCACCCGTTCGGCCAGCGGCGGCAGGGCCAGCACGCCGAGAATGGCCGCGCCGGCCGCCAGGGGCACCAGCGGCAGCCGCTGCCCCAGGACGATCTCGCGGGTGCCACGGCGCTCGGTGTCGTATCCGGACTCGACGCCCGGCGGCGCGGGGCGCAGCACCAGGGCGAGGGCGCGGCCGGCGTACAGGGCGGCGAGCAGGGCGCCGGCCAGGCCGAGGAGGTACAGCGGCAGGGAGCGCTCCCGCGCCCCGGCGAGTACCTCGTCCTTGGTGCTCCACAGGGCCAGCGGGGGCAGCCCGGCCAACGCCACGGCGCCCGCGGCGAAGGTCAGCCCGACCAGCGGATACCGGCGCCCGGCGCCGCGCAACGCGGACAGCCGGCGGGTGCCCAGCGCGGTCAGCCACGCCCCGGCGGCGAGGAAGAGCAGCGCCTTCGTGGCGGCGTGGGCGACCAGGTGGGCGGCGGCACCGGCCGGTGCCACCGCGGCGCCGAGCACCACGTACCCGAGTTGGGCGCTGGTGGAGGCGGCCAGGAGTTGCTTGAGGTCGGCCTGGGCGAGCGCGACCGCGCCGAGGGCGAACGCCGTCGACGCACCGCCCCAGGCGGCCACGTCCACCGCCCAGCCGGCGGCGGCGAGCAGCGGGTGCAGCCGGATGAGCAGGTAACCGCCCATCGCCACCATGGCGGCGGAGTGCAGCAGGGCGCTGACCGGGCTGGGGCCGAGCATCGCGCGGGACAGCCAGAACGAGAACGGCAGCTGGGCTGCCTTGCCGAAGCCGGCGGCCAGCACGCCGGCGGCGGCCAGGTCCCGCCAGCCGGCCGGCAGCGCGGAGAGCCCGGCCAGGTCGAGCGTGCCGGCACCGGCCAACGCGGCTCCGGCGGCGAGGTACAGGCCGAGGTCGCCGACCCGGGTGGTGAGGAACGCGGTGGCACCGGCGGTCACCGCGTCGGCGCGCCGCCAGTGGAAGGCGATCAGGGCGTACGACATGGCGCCCATGACCTCCCAGGCGAGCAGCAGCACGGGCAGGGTGGTGGCCGTGGCGGTGAGCAGGACGGCGGCAAGGAAGACGAGCATCAGGCCGTGGAACCGGGACCGGTCCCGGTGGATCTCGGCGGCGGCGTACGCGAGCACGAGCAGGGCCACCGCGGCGACCGCCGGTACGACGAGCGCGGCGAGCCCGTCCACGGCGAGGCCCCAGCGGGCACCGGCCAGGAACGGGGCGTCGGCGGCCGGGCGGGTCACCGCCACCACGCCGGCCAGCGCCGCCGCCAGCGCGGCGACGGCGAGCGCGGTGGGGGCGGCGATCCGGTCGGCCCGCCGCCCAGCCAGCAGCAGCACCCCGCCGGCCAGGGCCGGCAGGGCGACCAGGGCCCAGAGCGCGGTGGTCATCCCCGCAGTTCCCCGGCCATGTCGGTCATGTCGGCGTCACTGCTGCGGAACAGCAGGGTCACCACGGCGAAGCCCATGGCCATCTCCACGGTCATCGCGGTGATCACCACCAGGACCAGGACCTGCCCGTCGGGCTGCTGCGGGGCCAGGAACCACCAGAGCGCGGCGGCGGCCACGATCACCCCATTGATCATGAGTTCGAGGCCCATCATCACCATCACCACGGCCTGCTGGCTGAGCGCGCCGTAGAGGCCGACGCTGATCAGCGCGGAGGCGAGCAGCAGGAACATCGGCAGCGTCACGACGCCTCCTCCCCCTCGGGACGGGCCGGCGACTCCGGGCGGTCGTAGCGGCCGCGGGCGGTGGCGAGCACCAGCGCGGAGATCATGGTGGCGAAGAGGACCGCGGACACGGCCATCATGACCAGCATCTTCGACCCCATGATCGCCTCGCCCAGGGTGCGGGTCGGATCAGCGGATGGCCCGCCGGGACGGGTGGGCCAGGGCACGAGCAGCGACCCGGCGGCGAGGACGACGAAGGTGACCACCGCGATCACGCGGGCGCCCCGGCGGTTGTGCAGCATCGACATCGGCATCAGCCCGGCCGGGTTCATCATGAACATGATCATGAACACCGCCATGATCGCCATTTCCATGACCATCATCAGGACGGTCACCGCACCGAGGTAGCCCAGGTCGAGCAGGAGCAGTTCCCCGCCGACCGCGACGAACGACAGCGCCAGCGCGAACGTCGCCCGGGCCATCGAGTTCACCCGGAACACGGCGCCGCCGGAGGCCACCGCGACCAGCGCCAGCGCGACGAAAACCACGACGGTCATCTCAGTCCCCCCGCACGGCGAGCACGGCCACGACGAGCACCTGCAGCAGCGTGGCGGGCAGCACCACCAGCCAGGCCGCCCGCATCAGCCGGTCGGCGCGCAGCACCGGGATCCGGCCCCGCAACGCGACCAGGGCGGCCAGCACCGCGAGGGTCTTGACCAGGCTCCACAGCCAGCCGGGCAGCAGCGGGCCCGCTCCGCCGCCGAGGAAGAGCGCGACCGCCATCGCGGCGCCGGCGGCCAGCAGCGCGTACCGGCCGGCCAGCAGGACGAGGCGGTCCACCCCGGACGGCTCGGCCAGCACCCCGCCCGCGAGATCCCGCCCGTTCGGGTAGGCGAACGGCCCGTTGAGGCTGAAGGCGAGCACCGCGCCGAGGAAGACCAGGAAGGCCACCGGCATCGACACCACGAACCACCGCTCCCGCTGCGCCGCCACCACCTCGGCCACCCGCAGGCTGCCGGCCGTTACCGCCGGCGCCGTCAACGCGAACATCAGCGGCAGCTCGTAGCCGAGCGCCTGGGCGAGGAAGCGGTAGCCGCCGACCAGCCCGTAGGCGCTGTTCGCGCCCCAGCCGGCGAGCCACACCGCGGCCCAGAGCAGCACGTCCATGGCGTTGAACCAGACGACGCCGGCCGGCAGGTCCGCCACCACCCGGTCGCCGAGCGGAACCACCACGACCATCAGCAGGGCCACCACCAGCGGGCCGGCCAGTCCGAGCCGCCACAGCAGCAGATCGGCTGCCACGATCCGCCGCCGGCGCTGCCGCAGCAGCCGGCCCGCCTCCCACAGTGGCCGTCCGGCCCGCTGCGGGACCGGGCCGCCGGCCGGGTCGAGGACGCCGGCCAGCACCGCCGCGGCCAGCGCGACGCAGAGCAGCACGCCGGCGGCCACCGGCACGCTCCACCACGGACCGGCGGTCACCTCGGCACCCCCAGGGCCGCCAACTCGTCCGGGTCCGGATCGAAGGAGGCCAGCACCAGTCGGGCGGCGGCCAGGTCGAGTCCGACCATGAGGCGGGTCGCGGCGGCCAGCCGGGCCGGCTCGTCCCGCGCGGGTCCATCCCCGGGCGCGGTCCGGGCGGGCTCGGCGCCGGCCAGCAGCCGGTCGGTCGCGGTCAGCCAGCACCGCCAGCGCGCCGTGACGTCACCGCCCGCCGCCGCGCCGACGCCGGCCCGGTCGGCGTCCGCCGGGGCCAGCGCCCCGAGCCCGTCGGTGGCCCAGCGCAGGGCCCGGGAGCGGCGGGCCCGCCGATCGAGGCGACGGAAGCTCCGGTACGCCTCGGCGACGGGCACCCCGTCGATCAGGTCGTCGCGCAGCCGGCGGGCGCTCGCCGCCCCTGCCGGCCAACCGGCCACCGCCCACAGCCGGCCGAGCGAGTCCAGGTGGGCGGCGGCCCGGCGGCGCCGGCGCACCTCGGGGTCGTCCGCGTTCCAGTACGGGCGCGCCACCCCGGACGCGGGAGGAAGCACCCGAGCGCTGGCCTGCTGCACCACGTCGCCCTGCAGGGTCAGCTCGACCACCAGCCCGGCCGGCCAGTCCGCCAGCACGGGGCCGAGCGCGAGGTGCAGGACGTCCAGCTTCAGCCCGTCCCGGTCGTCCGCCCGGTCGGCCATCATCAACTGGCCCGGCATGGACATCCCGCCGTGCCCGCCGCCCTGCTGGTGGTGACCCTCGTGGCCCTGGCCGTCGTCCCCGTCGTGGTGCGCGGGACCGCCGCGGCCCTGGGCCCCGCCCCCGTCGCCATGGCGCGCGCGACCGCCGTGGCCCCGGGTCCCGCCCTCGTCGTCGCCCCGGTGCGTGGCTCCGCCGTCACCGCCCGGACCGGGGTCCGCCGGCTCCCGGCCCGCCGCGCCGAGCCGGTGCGCGGCCCCCCGCAGCGCGTCGCCGGCGCTGGCCGGGTCGACCACGTCGACCCGGGCGCGGGGTCCGGGAAGCTGAGCCCACACCCGCTCGATTGCCGCCGCCAGCTCGAGGCCCGGCTCGCCCGCCACCACCAGCAGGTCCGCGTCGGCCGGGGAGGCCGCCAGCGGCCATCCGTACCGGCGGGCCCGCGCCTCCACGGCGAGACGGGCGGCGGTGGCGCCGGGGACCGCGGCCAGCAGCAGGTGCGGCCGGCGGGCCGCCCAGGCGGCGAGGCGGTTACCGATCAGGCCCACCGCAGCGCCCCCTCCCGCCAGGCGTAGACCACGCCCGCCATCAGCAGGCCGAGGAAGACGAACATCTCCACCACGGCGGGCGTGCCGACCTGCGCGACGACCACCGCCCACGGGTACATGAACAGCATCTCCACGTCGAAGGCGAGGAAGAGCAGGCTGACCGCGTACCAGCGGGCGTGGAAGCGGGACACGGCGTGCTCGCGCGGCGGCAGCCCGGAGCGGAACGCCGACACCGTCGCCGCGTCCGGGGTCACGGCGGTGCGCAGCTGCACGAGGTAGAGCGTGCCGACCAGGGCCGCCGCCATCCCGAGCATGGTGAGCACCGGCAGGTACGCCGCCACCTGTCCCGCCCCCTTCACCGCGTCGGTCTCGTCGTCCTCACCCTGCCAGCCGGTCTCGCCGGCTGCCGGGCTTCGCGGCCGATCAACGCTGTCGCTGCCGGGGCAGCGCCGCCCGGGCCCGTTCCTGCCGCAGGTCGTACGCGGGCCGCTCGGAGCGGATCCGGGGCATCCGGTCGAAGTTGCGCAGCGGCGGCGGCGAGGACGTCACCCACTCCAGGGAGAGGCCGTGGCCCCACGGGTCGGCCTCGTGCACCACCGGCCCGAACCGGTACGAGCGCCACACGTTCCACAGGAACGGCAGCACCGAGGCGCCGAGCAGGAACGATCCGAGGCTGGAGATGGTGTTCAAGGTGGTGAACCCGTCCTGGGGCAGATAGTCGGCGTAGCGGCGGGGCATGCCCTCGGCACCGAGCCAGTGCTGCACGAGGAAGGTGACGTGGAAGCCGGTCATGGTCAGCCAGAAGTGAAGCCTGCCCAGCCGCTCGTCGAGCATCCGGCCGAACATCTTCGGGAACCAGAAGTAGATGCCGCCGAAGACGGCGAACACGATCGTGCCGAAGAGCACGTAGTGGAAGTGCGCCACCACGAAGTACGAGTCGTGTACGTGGAAGTCCAGCGGCGGGCTGGCCAGCAACACACCGGTCAGACCACCGAGCAGGAAGGCCACCAGGAAGCCGAGCGCGAAGAGCATCGGCGTCTCGAAGGTGATCTGCCCCCGCCACATGGTGCCGATCCAGTTGAAGAACTTGATCCCGGTCGGCACCGCGATCAGGTAGCTCAGGAAGCTGAAGAACGGCAACAGCACCTGGCCGGTGGCGAACATGTGGTGCGCCCAGACGCTCATCGACAGGGCGGCGATTCCGAGGGTGGCCCCGACCAGGCCCCGATACCCGAAGACGGGCTTGCGGGAGAAGACCGGGACGATCTCGGTGATGATGCCGAAGAACGGCAGCGCCACGATGTAGACCTCGGGGTGCCCGAAGAACCAGAACAGGTGCTGCCACAGCAGCGGGCCGCCGGTCGCCGGGTCGTAGACGTGCGTCCCCAGCTCGCGGTCGGCGAGCGCGGCGAGCAGCGCGGCGGCCAGCAACGGGAACACCAGGATCACCAGCACCGCCGTGACCAGGATGTTCCAGGTGAGGATCGGCATCCGGAACATGGTCATGCCGGGGGCCCGCAGGGTCAGCACGGTGGTGATCAGGTTGACCGCGCCGAGGATCGTGCCGAGACCGGACACGACCAGCCCGACCAGCCACAGGTTCGCCCCCACGCCCGGCGAGTGCGCCGCCCCGGCGAGCGGCTGGTACGCCGTCCAGCCGAAGTCGGCGGCGCCGCCCGGGGTGACGAACCCGCCCAGCACCAGCAGGCCGCCGAAGAGATAGAGCCAGTAGGCGAAGGCGTTGAGTCGGGGAAAGGCCACATCCGGGGCCCCGATCTGCAGTGGCACCAGGTAGTTCGCGAAGGCGAACACGATCGGGGTGGCGAACAGCAGCAGCATGATCGTGCCGTGCATGGTGAAGAGCTGGTTGTACTGCTCCGGGGAGAGCAGCTGCATGCCCGGGCGGGCCAGCTCGGCGCGCATCACCAGGGCCAGCACGCCACCGACCAGGAAGAAGCCGAATGCCGTGGTCAGGTACATGATGCCGATCTGCTTGGCGTCGGTGGTGCGCAGCAGCCGGCCCAGGGCCGAGCCGCGTAGCGGCCGGCGCACCGGCCCGACCAGGGTGACCGTCCCCGGCGCCGTCCACAGGTCCATTCGCCCTCCGTCGCCGCTGGAATGTCCGACGGGAGAAGCGGTGTCCGCTGTCAGCGGCCGCCAAACCCGGTAGGCCGCTCAACCGGCGGGACCGCCGTGCGGCCGCGCGGGATCCGTCAGGCGAGACCTGCCCGGCAGACGGGTCCCGCTCCCGGGGCGGCGTCAGTCTCCGGTGGACGGCGTCCCCTGTCCGGGGCTGAGGCCGAGGCCGACGAGCTGGCGGACCGCGATGATGGCGGCCGCGCTGAGCAGCTGGTCCAGGGACGGCGGCAGGGCCAGGCGAAGTAGACCGGCGGCGAGCCACAGGTCGAGCGCGACCCGGAGCGCCAGCCGGCCGTCGCGGGTGGTGGCGAGGGCGATCAGCCCCGCGAGCAGCCCGGCGGCGACGCAGGCCAGGGATGCGTAGCCGACCAGCGTGCTCACCTGGACCGCCCCACCGGGTCCGCCGGCTCCCGACCGGTGCGGGGGCGAGGCGTCGCCTCGTCCACGGGGTCCCGCGCCCGGTCCTCCCGGGCCAGCTCCGCGCGCTCCCGGCTGATCTCCCGGGCGAGGAAGAAGTTCAGCGCCGTCCGGATCGCGGCCACCGCCGCCAGCTCGGCGATCTCCCGCGGCGCAGGCTGGTTCAGCGGCCGGCCACCGCCCCCCGCACGCCGGTCACCCGCCCGGACCGGTCCACCACCGGTTCGGCGACGAGACGAACCGGCCGCGTCCGGCCGTGCCGACGCAGGGTGAACACCACGTCGACCGGTTCCGCCCGCTCGGTGAGGGCGTGCAGCGCCGCCCGCAGCGCCGGCGCGTCGGCCGCCGCCGCGCAGCGGTGCAGGGCACCGAGCGCCAGCGGCCCGTCCGCCCGGTCCCGCGCCAGAATCCGGTACGCCCGCGGCGACCACTCGATCCGGCCGGTGGCGAAGTCCCACTCGGTCCAGCCCACGTCGCCGGCGCGTTCCAGCCGGGCCACCCGGTCGGCCGTCCGGCGCTGCTCGTCGTGGTAGCCCCAACTGGCCAGCAGCCCGTCGCCGAACGGGACGGCGCGGAGGCTGAACAGCACCGGGATCGGGCGGGGATCGGCGGCCTGCCACACCGGTCCCGGACCCCACCGGAACGGGAGCCCGTCGCGCAGGGCCCGGGCGCAACCGGCCACGATGCCGTCGTCGGCCGCTGACGGGTGCACGTCGAGCAGATGCCGCCCGGTCAGCGCCGCGGCGTGCCGCCCCACCGCGTCTGTCGCCTCGGGACCGCACCGGTCGAAGCGCCAGTCGACGATCTCACCGCCCCGGTCCCGCACCGGGCACCAGAGCGCGACCGGACCGGGGAGCGCGTCGAGTACGGTCTCCACCCAGTGCACCGCCGGTGCCGGCGACAGCGCGGACAGGCGGCGACCGGCCACCTCCGCGACCGCGGCCACGTACCCCCGGGTCGCGACGTCGAGCTCGCGATGCTCGCTCCAGCTGATCGCGGCCACCCCGAACGTGTGGCCGGACCGGCGCAGCGGCAGGCAGGCCCGTACGGCGGCGCCGCCGATGAAGTCGTAGCCCTGGCGGCGGGCCTCGTCCCGGGTCAGCCACAACGGCCGCCCGTCCACGGCGGCACGCAGGAACGCCATGTTGATCGAGCCGGGCGCTCGCTGCCACCGGCTGGCCACGGATCGGGGCAGCCCGTACGACCCGGCCAGCCGGACCGCGCCGTCCGGTTCGAGCACGCCGAGCAGGGTCGAGGCCGCCCCCAGGTGACCGACCCCCTCCCGACAGAGCGCCTCGGCGAGCGCGTCGGGGTCGGTCGCGGCCGCCATGGCGGCGCGGGCCAGGTGGTATCGGGCGGCGGCCGCCCCGACCAGCGGCGGTCCGGTCAGCTCTCCGTCCGGTGCCGAGGGTGGCGGACGCTCCAGGTAACGGTCCGGCCGGAACGGTTCCGGCCTGGGCGTGGGCGCCGATGGCGGCGCGGCGACGCCCAGGAGGCCGGCCGCCACCTCCACGAGCCGGGTGTTGGCCTGCTGCGACATCCGGGTGAGCTGCGCGAAGGCCTCCTCCGGTGAGCAGTTCAACCGGGCGATCAGCAGGCCGGTGGCCTGCTCCACCACCGCGTGGGAGCGCTGCGCACGCCGCAGCCCGTCCAGTTCGCGGCGGAGCCGTTGCACCGTGCCCACCAGTGGTGCGGCCGGCGTCGCCGCCCGCCGCCGTCGCGTCACGTCCCCACCTCGCCGTCTGCCCGCCAGCACCCTCGCCCGACCCTATCGCCGCCCACGCGGGCCGGCACGGCGGCGCCGCGCGCCGGGAAGCCGCTGGGCGGCCCGCTCCGGTGTCACCTCGACCGGCCGTCGGGGCGGCCGCCGGCACGCAGGTCACCAGCCGGGTCAGCCCGGCCGCCCGGAACATCGCGAACACGTGCGAGGGCAGGTTGACCACGGTGAGGCGGGCCCGCACGTGCGCGCACGCCCGCCCGATGTCGACGACCGCCCTGGCCAGGCGGGGTGATCCGGTGGACACCCGGCGCAGGTCGACCACGAGCGCGCGCGGCCGCTCGACCACGGTCAGCCGGGTGAGCCGCTCGCGCACGAGGTCCGCGCCCTCCTCGTCGACGACGCCGCACACGGTCACCACGGTGGCGTCGCCCACCCGGCGCGCCGTCACGGTCGGCACGCTGCGGACATCGTTCGGCGCGGGCTCGTCCTCGGCGGACAGGTCGCGGCGCAGCAGCGCCAGCGCACCGCGCAGGATTCGCGACACCTGCATCTGCGAGACGCCCAGCAGGCCGCCGATCTGCTCCTGGGTCTGGTTGCCGTGAAAGTACTGGATCACCACACGGCGCTCCCGCTCCGGCAACCGGCGTAGCGCTGCCCGCAGGTCCAGCCGGTCGCCGACCCCGTCGACCCGGAGGTCCCGTTCGGCCAGCAACTCCTCCCGCACGGCGGACTCTTCGCCCGCTCCGCCGGGGCGGTGCAGTGACACGCTCCCGTACGCCTGGCCGGCCACGAGCGCCTCGACGACCACGTCGGGCGGGACCGCGAGGTAGTCCGCCACCTCGTCGACCTCCGGCCGGCGTTGCAGCCGGCAGGTCAGTTCGGTACGGGCGGCGGCCACGCACAGGTAGCGTTCCTGCAGTCCACGGGGCATCCGCACCCCCCACCCGTGGTCCCGGAAGTGTCGTTTCAGCTCCCCGAGGATGGTCGGAGTGGCGTAGCCCCCGAACGGCACCCCGCGCCCGGGGTCGTAGCCGTCGACGGCCTTGATGAGGCCGTAGCAGGCCACCTGGGTCAGGTCTTCGAGCGGCTCGCCGCGGTGGCTGAAGCGGCGGGCGAGGGCCGCGGCGAGCGGTTGATGCATCTCGACCAGGCGGTGCCGGGCCTGGCTGCGCTCGGCGGGCGGGCGGCCGGGGTCGTGCAGGACGGCGAACAGGTCCTCGGCGCGGGCAGCGGACGCGAGTCCCGGCGGGGCGGTGCACGCGGACATGGTCATGACGGCCTCCCGAACGGTGGCGGGGCAGGGGCGACGGCGCACGGATCCGCTACCGGCCGCTGGGCAGGCAGGCGGGAGCCCGGGCGGTGCGCGCTGAGCCGTCAGGTGGAGCAGGTCCTGGTGCCGTTCGTCGACACCGCGGCGTCGAAGCGCGGGCTGTGGTTGATCGCTTTCCTGAACGCGGCGGGTCAAACCCCGCGGCGGAGAGCCGTTATCGACGCGAGACCCGACGGGCCGGATCGTGGCCGCCGTCGGATGCCAGCCCGCCGGTGGCGTACCAGCGCCGGCCCGGCATCGCGGTCACGCCGTGCACCAGCGTGCTCAGGGCGACGACGAGGCTGCCCGCCGTCCACAGCAGCGGGTCCCGGGCACCCTCGTCGCGCGAAAAGGTCAGATAGAACAGGGCGGACACCCCGATCGGACCGAACCAGCCGAGGAAGAGCAGGTCCCGCCAGCCCAGCCCGAGCGGCACCTTGAGGGCGAGGACCACGGGCAACCGCCGCAGGAGCAGCACCGCAACGGCGAAGAGCGGCAGCCGCCATCCGGCGTCGATCCAGTCGCGCCACGGCAGTTCGACGCCGAGCAGGAAGAACAGCGGCAGCACCAGGTAACGCGTCAGCGAGTCGTCCAACGTCTGCTCGGCGACGCGCGCCCGGTCACCGATGGCCGCGTTGTAGGCCAGCCCGGTGCTGAAGGCGGCCAGGATGCCGTCCGTGTCAACCGCGCGCGCCACGCCGAGCGCGGCGACGCCCAGCAGAACAGCGAAGATCACCAAAGAGCCCTGGTCGAGGGTTTCCCGTCGGCTGGCCGCGCGGACCGCGTGTCCGGCGAGCCAACCGAGCACGCCACCGGTGATGACCGCCCCGGCCACGCCCCACGCGGCGGACCACACCTCGTCACCCCACGGCTGGGCGCCGACCCCGGCCAACCCGAGAACGACGAGCGGGAAGGCCAGACCGTCGTTGCCACCGGACTCGCCGCTGATCACCTGACGCAGCCGCGCCGGCAGCTGCCGTTCAGCCGGGCCTCCGGAGACGATGCTGGAGGCCAGGACCGGATCGGTCGGGGTCAGGCAACTGCCCAGCAGCACTGCGACGGCCAGCGGCACGCCGAGTAGCAGGCCGGACAGGCCGGCGGTCACCAGGGCCATCCCCACCATGCCGGCGGAGAGCAGCACCAGCACTGGTCGGAGCACGGCCCGGTAGTCCGCGATCGGGAAGCGGAGAGCGACCGCCATCAGGGAGACCGCGAGCAACGCCCGGCCGACCTCTCGCATCAGCTCCGCGCCCAGTTGGTCCGCCACGTCGATCAGGCCGAGCACCGGACCCGCCAGGACCCCCAGGCAGAGGGCGAGTAGAGGCTCGGTCAGCACCGTGCGGCGGATGGCACTCGACCAGAAGGCCAGCAGGACGGCGAGCACCCCGACCAGGGCATAGCTGAGCAGAAGCGGATCCACCGCGACGCGCTACCCGCTGCGGGGGCGGTCATGCTCCGGTCCGCGCCGAACCTGGCGCGGGCAGGCGCCGCACCCGGCGGCCTCAGGCCCGGGGCCAGGCCCGGGTGGGCTGGAGCACGGCCTCCCGGAGCGCCACCGTCCGCAGCGCGGTGACCTGCTGGTAGTCCGGGTCGGCCACCATCGCACAGAACGCCTGACGGGTCGGGTAACGGACCAGCAGGACGGCGTCCCAGGCCTGGCCGTCCTCGGCCACCAACGCCGGCAGGCCGTCGCCGGCGTAGAGCACCTCGCCACCGTAGCGGGGCAGGAAGGTCTCGTGCAGCGCCGCCGCGTAGCGGGCGTACGACTCCCGGCCGCCGTCGGCGAAGCGCAGCAGGTTGAGCATGACCACCGGGGCGTCGGGATCCGCGCGCAGGAAATCCCGCAGGTCGGGCCCGATCGGATCGACCGCCATCGCACCTCCTCGCCTCGACTGTTCCCGAAGCGTACCGGCGAGGATCCGTCCCGGTGGGCCGGCGATCCGGCCGCTCAGCCTCGGCGGGCCCGGGCGGTGGCGCGGGCGTTGGCCTTCTCGATGGCCTCGACCAGGTCGTCCTTGTTCAGGTTCTGTGGATCCGAGACACCGACCTTGCGCGCGACCTCGTCGAGGTGCCCCTTGCTGGCGTTGGCGTCCACACCCTGAGCGGTGGGCCGGTCCCGGTCGCGGGAGGCCGGGGTGCCCTGGGCCGCCTGGGGATCGGAGGGCCCCTTGTGCTCCTTGGGCTCCCAGTGGTCGCCGACCTTCTCGTGGGTGTGTTTCAGCGACGCGTAAGCCGTGCGGTGCGCCCGCTCCCCGTCGCCGTAGCTCTCCTCGGCCGACTCCAGCGTCTTCTTGTAGGTGCGGACCGCCTTGTCGTCCGAGCGCGCGATGGTCGACGGCACGTCGTCGCGCATCTCCTCGGCCTGCTCGTGCTTGTCCGGCATGACGTCCTCCCGTTCCTGTCGCGGTCACCGGTTCAGTTCGTCGCGTGCCGCGTCGGTGCCGGCGGGCACGACGCGCCCGGCGGTGGCGGAGACCACGTCCCGCACCTCGTCGGCGAGCCGGGCCG
Source organism: Micromonospora sp. NPDC049836 (assembly GCF_044465125.1). NCBI lineage: Bacteria > Bacillati > Actinomycetota > Actinomycetes > Micromonosporales > Micromonosporaceae > Micromonospora > Micromonospora sp. NPDC049836. The sequence goes on along the minus strand of NZ_JBITLH010000004.1, from coordinate 39,112 downwards.
AGGTGCCGCCGGCGGCGCGCAACTGTGCCAGCCCGAGCCGGCCGAGGACGACGGCGGTGGCCAGGTAGCCGGCGGTGAGACCCGCCGCGGCCAGCCGGCGGGGCAGGAACGTCTCCAGCAGGCGCAGCACCGTCGTCGACGCCGCGCCGGCGCCGAGCACCAGGCAGCCCCCGGCGGTGGCCAGTAGGGCGACGCCCAGGCCGGCCGGGCGGGCGGCCTCCGTGACCTGACCGCGAACGGCCCTGACCTCCTCGCGGACGACGTCGGCGACGTCCCGCGCCAGCCGTTCCGTTGCGCTGGGTGTCGGCCCGTGCCACTGCCGCCCGGTCGCGTCGCTCATCTCTCCTCCAGCTGTGCCCTGGCGAACCCCTGACGTACCCGGGTCGTTCGGCGGCACACCCGCCACCGTCGCCGGTCCTTTCCACCCGTCACCGGGTCCCGGTGGCACGCTCCCGCTGGGGCACCACGGTGTATCTCGGATCCGCCGCGGAGGCGGCGCCGGCGTAGAAGAAGGCGAACTTGGTCAGCACGGACTCGGCGGCCAGCGCGAGCCCGCCGGCCACGTCCAGCGTCCGGCTGCGCCGCACCGCCGAGGTGGCCAGCAGCGCGATTCCCGCCCGGGCGCACCAGCGGGAAGCCTTCAGCAGCCGGCCCGGTCGGCCCTGGCGAAGCGGCTCGGCGACCAGACCAAGCCGGCGGTGCACGGCCCGGTCGACCACCTGCGCGGCGAGGGAACCGGCGACGCCGGCGAGGCGGGCCGGGGCCGACTCCCGGGCCGGGGAGGCGGCGGTAACCAGGCCGCCGGCCGCGGCGAGCGCGCTCGCGCCGAACAGGTATGGCAGCTCCCGGTGGGCATCGTGCCAGACCGGGACGGCGGTGTCGGCGATCAGCGTGCCGGTATAGGTGGTCACCGCGGGGGCGACGGCGACGGCCGCGAGGCCGCTCGGGCGGGCCAGGTAGCCGACCAGCTCCGCCCAGCGGCGCGGGAGCACGCCGGAGACCTCGTCGAGCGCCGCGACCGCCACCAGCGGGGCGAAGCCGCTGAGCAGCCAGGTGCCGATCGACATCGGCGAGGTCGGCTTGACCACCCGCAGCATGTGCACGAAGCGCTTCGGCCGGCCGAGGTCGGCGACCAGGACGGCGAGGGACAGCCCGGTGGCGCCGGCCGAGATGAGCCGGGCGGCCCGGCGCATGTCCGCCCGGCCGGTGAGGTCGGCGCCGGCGGCGAGCAGGGCGGTGCCGCCGGCCACGCCACCGAGGAAGAAGTAGCCGGCGATGTTGTGGGCCTTCCAGACCGGCGGCTTGACCACCGCCCGCCCGTAGTAGGACCGGAAATCGGCCGGCGGCACGACCTCACCGCCGCGACCGCCCCGCCGGCCGCCACGGGAGCCGACCAGGGCGTCGCGCCCCGGGGCGACGTGGTGCAGCCCGTCCCGGCGTACGTCGCTGCCGGTGCGCTCGCCGGCGGTCATCGCCGGCCTCCGGCGAACGCGAGGAGCACCGTGGCGGCCACGCCGACCGCCGCGATGGCGGTGTGCCGCCACATCGCCGGCAGGTCCCGCGTCGTCACGACCGGGTCGGGCGGGAACCCGTACACCTCGGGCTCGTCGAGCAGCAGGAAGAACGCCCCCGCGCCGCCCACCCCGTCGTCCGGGTCCGCGCCGTACAGGTGCGCCTCGGGCATTCCGGCGTCGTGCAGTTGGTCCACCCGACGAGCGGCCCGCTCCCGCAGCTCGTCGAGCGGCCCGTACTGGATCGAGTCGGTGGGGCACGCCTTCGCACAGGCCGGCTCCTGCCCGCCGGTCAACCGGTCGTAGCAGAGCGTGCACTTCCACACCCGGCCGTCGTCCTTACGCTGGTCGATCACCCCGTACGGGCAGGCCGGCACGCAGTAGCCGCAGCCGTTGCAGATGTCCTCCTGCACCACCACCGTGCCGAACTCGGTGCGGAACAGCGAACCGGTCGGGCAGACGTCCAGGCAGGCGGCGTGGGTGCAGTGCTTGCAGACGTCGCTGGCCATCAACCAGCGCAGCTCGGTACGCCCGTCCGGCGTGACGGGCGCCGGCGGGAGCCGGGACGGGTCGGGCTCGACCCGGGTGGCCCCCGTGTCGCTGCCCAGTCGCGCGCCGTGCCGGTCCCCCAGACCGGTCCCCACGAGTGCGTGGTTGTGCTCCGTCGCGGAGGGGCCGACCGGCATCAGGGCGACGGCGTTGTTCTGCCGCCCCAACGGACGGTCCTGCTCGATGAACGCCACATGCCGCCAGGTGTCGGCGCCCAGCATCCCGGTGTTGTCGTAGGACATGCCCAGCAGGGAAAAGCCGTCGTCGGGGATGAGGTTCCACTCCTTGCAAGCCACCTCGCAGGCCTTGCAGCCGATGCAGACCGAGGTGTCGGTGAAGAACCCCATCCGCGGTGGCGGCTGCGGATACCCCGAGGCCGGGGCGGGCCCCTCGCGCCCCGCGAACAGGTCGTCGCTCATCTCGGCTCCCCGTGTCGTTCCGTGCTGCGGTGCGCGGTGCCGGTCGCGGCGTCGATGCCCGCCCGCCGCAGGTACTCCTCCACCAGCCGCCGGCGGTCCGGCCCACGGGGCCGGCGGCCGGGCCGGATGTCGCAGGTGAGCGCCTTGACCTCCTGGATGTGCACGTCGGGGTCGAGCGCCATGTGGGTCAGGTCGTTGGCGGAGTCGCCGGTGGTGATGCCGTTGCGCCCCCAGTGGTACGGCAGGCCGACCTGGTGGACGATCCGGTCGTGCACCCGGACCGGCACCATCCGGTCGGTGACCAGTACCCGCGCCTCGACGGCGCTGCGGGCGGTGACGATGGTCGCCCAGCCGAGGTGCGCCAGGCCGACCGTGGCGGCCAGTTCCGGGGAGACCTCGCAGAACAGCTCCGGTTGCAGTTCCGACAGGTACGGCAGCCACCGGCTCATCCCGCCGGCGGTGTGGTGCTCGGTGAGGCGGTAGGTGGTCAGCACGTACGGGAAGACATCGCTGGAGCTGGGCTGGTACGGGTCGATGTCGCGGCGCCGGCTCAGCTGCCGGGCCGGGTTCTGCTGCTGGCCGTAGAGCAGGTTCGGCACCGGGGACTCCTGCGGCTCGTAGTGGGTGGGCAGCGGCCCGTCGGAGAGCCCCGCGGGCACGTACAGCCAGCCCTTCCCGTCGGCCTGCATGATGAACGGATCGACCCCGGACAGGGCGTCCTGCCGCTGCGCGCCCTCCGGCGGCCGGTGGTCGGGCGCCTTCGTCGGCTGGAAGTCCGGCACGTCGTGGCCGGTCCACCTGCCCTGGTCGGCGTCCCACCACACATACGCCTTGCGTTCGCTCCACGGCCGGCCCTGGGGGTCGGCGGAGGCGCGGTTGTAGAGCAGGCGGCGGTTCGCCGGCCACGCCCAGCCCCACTCGGCGGCCACCCAGTTCTGCTCCGTGTGCGGCTTACGCCGGGCGGTCTGGTTGACCCCGGCGGCGTAGCAGCCGCAGTAGATCCAGCAGCCGCAGGCGGTTGAGCCGTCGGCCTTCAGCTCCTCGTACGTCGACAGGCAGGACCCGTCCGCCTTCCGGCCGTTGATCTCCTGCAGCACCTCCTCCGCGCTGGGCTCCTCGTGCGGTCCGGAGGTGGAGTAGTTCCAGGTCAGGTCGAGGATCGGGCGGTCCCGGTCGGCGGTGGAGCCGGCCAGTTTCGCCCGGACGCGCCGGCCCAGGTGGAACCAGAACCACAGGTCGCTGCGGGCCTCGCCGGGCGACTCCACCGCCTTGTGGTGCCACTGCAGCATCCGCTGGGTGTTGGTGAAGCTGCCGTCCTTCTCGGTGTGCGCCGCCGCCGGCAGGAAGAACACCTCGGTGCCGATGTCTTCCGTGCGCAACTCCTCCGACTCGATCTCCGGCCCGTCCTGCCACCAGGTGGCGCTCTCGGTCAACGCGAAGTCGCGGACCACCAGCCAGTCGAGGTTGGCCATACCGAGCCGTTGGGCGCGGGCGTTGGCCGAGCCGACGGCGGGGTTCTGCCCGTTGAGGAAGTAGCCCTTGCAGGTGCCGTCGAGCTGCGCCTGGACCGTCTGGTAGCTGCTGTGGTCGCCGGTGATGCGGGGCAGGTAGTCGACGCAGAAGTCGTTGTCGGCGGTGGCGGCGTCGCCCCAGTACGCCTTGAGCAGGCTGACGGCGTAGGCGCGCATGTTGCCCCAGTAACCGGTGGGAGCGGAGTCGTCGGCGACGTAGGCGTCGAGGCTGCCGTGCGTGTCGGGGTGCGGCATCGGCAGGTAGCCGGGCAGCAGGTTGTACAGGGTGGGAATGTCGGTGCTGCCTTGAATGCTGGCGTGGCCGCGCAGGGCGAGAATGCCGCCGCCGGGGCGACCGATGTTGCCGAGCAGCAGTTGCAGCACCGCGGCGGCGCGGATGTACTGCACGCCCACCGTGTGCTGGGTCCACCCCACGGCGTACGCCCAGGCCGTGGTGTGGTCCCGCGTGGAGTTGCGGGTGATGGTCTCCGCCAGCTGCCGGAACAGCTCCTCGGGGATGCCGCAGATCTTCGCCACCAGCTCCGGCGTGTAGCGGCGGTAGTGCCGCTTCACCAGTTGGAAGACGCAGCGCGGATGCTCCAGGGTCTCATCGCGGCGCAGGTTGTGCAGATCCGCCAGCGCGCTGCCGTGACTGCCGTGCTCGTGGCCGCGGCCGGTCGCGTGGCGCTGGTGCGCCCGCTCGTCGCCGGTCTTCGCGGTGCCCTGCTCCCGCTTACCGGCGGAACTGGCCACCCGCACGCCCTCGTACTGCCAGCTGTCGGTGGAGTAACTGGCGGTGTCGTCCCGCCAGCCCGAGAAGAGCCCGTCCAGGTCCTCGGTGTCCCGGAAGTCCTCGTTGATGATGGTCGCCGCGTTCGTGTAGTGGACCACGTACTCCCGGAACTCGAGTCCGTTGCTGAGCACGTAGTTGATCAGGCCGCCGAGCAGCGCGATGTCGGTGCCGGCCCGGATCGGCACGTGCAGGTCCGCCAACGCCCCGGTACGGGTCAACCGCGGGTCGACGTGGATGAGCGTGGCGCCGCGCGCCTTGGCCTCCATCACCCACTGGAAACCGACCGGGTGGCACTCGGCCATGTTGGATCCCTGCAGGACGATGCAGTCGGAGTTCTGCAGGTCCTGCTGGAAGGTGGTGGCGCCGCCGCGACCGAACGACGTTCCCAGACCGGGAACCGTGGAGGAGTGTCAAATGCGGGCCTGATTCTCGATCTGCACCGCGCCCAACGCGGTGCCGAGCTTCTTGATGAGGTAGTTCTCCTCGTTGTCCAGCGTGGCGCCGCCCAGTGCCGCGATGCCCATGGTCCGGCGTACCCGCCGCCCCTGCTCGTCCTGGTCGGCCCAGGTCCGCGCCCGCGTCGCGATGACCCGGTCGGCGATCATGTCCATCGCCGTGTCCAGGTCGAGGTCCTCCCACTCGGTGCCGTGCGGCCGGCGGTACCGCACCCTCGTCTGGCGCAGCGGGTTGGTGACGAGCTGCTTGGTGGCCGCCCCCTTCGGGCAGAGCCGGCCACGGCTGACCGGCGACGCCGGGTCCCCCTCGATCTGGACGACCTGCTCGTCCCGGACGTACACGAGCTGCCCGCAGCCGACCGCGCAGTACGGGCAGACGCTGCGCGCCACCCGGTCGGCCGTGCCGGTCCGGGCGGTCAGCGCGTCCGTCTGCCGGGACCGGGCGGCGGCGCCCCGGCCCAGCCCGTCACCGCCGCTCACCGCCGCGAGGGCCTGCCGCAGCACCGGCCACGGCAGGAACGTCTCCCGAAGTCCCATGCTGCCCCCTGCCGTCGCCGTACCTCCCCTGTCTACCGGCAGGGCGACCCGGTACGTGCCGGATCCGGTCGCACCATCGCCGATCGGGCGAGGACCGGGTGACGCCGGGCGATCGGGTCCGGGGCCGGGTAGGGTGCGGCAGGGTGACCGGTGATCCCCGGCGGCAGGACCGGGTGGACGACGCCCGGCTGAACGGTCTCGCCCGGCGGCTGGACAAGCCGATGGGTGTCCTCGGCCTGCTCTTCCTGCTCCTGGTCCTGGCGCAGGCGTTCATCCACGACGAACCGCTGAGCACCGTCCTGACGGTGACCAGCTGGTCGTTGTGGGTGGTCTTCGTCGTCGAGTTCGCGCTCCGCGCCTGGCTGGCCCGGCACTGCGCCGGTGAGTTCTGGAAGCACCACTGGTGGCAACTGATCTTCCTGGCGGTGCCGTTCCTGCGGTTCCTGCGGGCGGCGAGCGCGCTACGGGCGGCGCGTGGCGGTGGTGTCATCGCCGCGGCGGTGCGCGGCTCCCGCTCGGCCGGGCGGTTGCTCACCGACCGGCTCGTGTGGCTGGCCGTGGTGACCGGGACCGTCATCCTCGCCGCAGGGCAACTGCTTCTGGTCACCGGCTCCTACCGGAGCTTCGGCCGGGCGCTGCACGACGCCGCCTTCGCGACGTTCACCGGGGAACCGCTGCGGGCGGACGACACCTTCGCCCAGGTCCTGGAGCTGATCCTGGCCGCGTACTCCGTCGCGGTGTTCGGCACCCTGGCCGGCGCGGCCGGCGCCTACTTCCTCAGTCGCGATCGTGCCGAGGACGAACGCCAGCAGCCGGACGAGTGACGGCGACTCCGCGTCCGTCCCACCCCGCGGCGGCCGACAAACGCCTCCCTCCTCGGGCCGGGGAACCGGGCGCGGCCGATGTCGCGGCCGGCAGCCCGCACCGGGGGCGGCGACCGGCGGAACGCGGCCTCACCCGCCGCGCACGTCGACCAGGGCGCTGCCGTCGCCGTACCCGTCGCGGCTGATCACGCTCAGGCTGCCGTCGGTCTCCAGGACCACCGCGGCGAGACGGCTGAGGTCCCCGTGGCCCTGGCTGCGGGCTCCCTGGCGGATCTCACTCTCGGTGATCCGGGACGCCCGCATCGCGTCGTGGCGCGGCTTGCCGTCCCGTAGCAGCAGCGTCGGCGTGGACTTGACGGCCCGTTGTGCCGGTGGCAACCGTACGGTCAGCAGGGCGACGGCGTACTGGAGACCCACCAGGAGCGCCAGCGCGAGCAGACCCTCGACCAGTGACACGTCGCGGGACAGCAGGATGGTCGCGAGCGTGGAGCCGAGGGCGACGGTGACGACGAGGTCGAAGGCGTTGAGCTTGGACAGCGTCCGTTTTCCGGAGATGCGCAGCAGCAGCACCAGGGCCGGGTACACCAGGAGCGCGATCACCGCGAGCCGCCACAGGTCCGCCGGACTCTTCAGGAACATGCGGTGCTTCTACCCGCGCGCGACGGCGGCACTCGGGTGTGGCCACGCCATCGGGGGGAACAGGGGCAGGATGGTCCGCCCGCGTACCCGCCGGTCCCGGCTCGCCGCCCTGCGGATGGCCTTCTGGCTGGTGCCGGCGGCGTTCTCCGCCGGCGCGGTGCTGGTGGCGATCGGGCTCTCGGTGCTCGAGCTGCGGTTGGCGCTGCCGTCCACCGGCATCCTGCCCAGCGGTCCCGCCGGCGCCCGCTCGCTGCTCTCGTCGATCATCACGGCGATGATCTCGTTCACCGCGCTCGTCTTCTCCATCACGGTGGTGGCGCTGCAACTGGCCAGCAGTCAGTACTCCCCCCGGGTTCTGCGTACCTTCCTGGAGGACCGGGTCACCCAGACCACGCTCGGGACCTTCGTCGCGACCTTCCTGTTCGCGATGGTGGTGCTCGCCACCCTGCCGGACCGGTCCACCGTACGGCTACCGGAGCTGTCCCTGGCCGTCGCGATGGCGCTCGTGCTGGCCAGCAGCGGCCTGTTCATCTACTACCTGCACCACATCACCAGCACCATGCGGGTGCCGCACATCATCGCGGCCATCGCGACGCAGACCCGGGGCACGATCAGCGAGCAGTACCCGGAGCACGCGAGCGGGCCGGCGCCGGTGTCCCTGCCGCCGCCGAACCAGACCGTCTGCGCGGATCTTCCGGGCTTCGTCGACGACATCGACCTGCGCCTGCTCGCCACTCTCGCGCGGCGGCACGACTGCGCGATGTCCGTGCTGTCCGCTCCGGGCGACTTCGTGATCGCCGGGCAACCGTTGGTGGCGGTGCACCCGTTGAGCGACAGCAGCACCCGGGTGGTGCCGGGGGAAGCGGCCCGCGTGGTGACCATCAACATCGAACGCACGCCCGGGCAGGACGTCGGCTTCGGGTTCCGACAGCTCGCCGACATCGCCGAACGGGCCCTTTCGCCCGGCATCAACGACACCACCACCGCCGTACGCGCGATGCACGAGATGCACGACCTGCTCCGCCGCCTGGTCGTGCGGCCGTTCCATCCCTGGGTGGTGCGGGACGGCGACGGTACGGTGCGGGCCAGAGCCGAGCGCCAGTCGTTCGACCAATTCCTCGCCATCGCCGTGGACGAACTGCGGCGGGCCGGCCGGGGCGACCCACGCGTCGACGCACTGCTGGACGCGACGCTGGCCGACCTGCGGGCCGTCGCCCTGCCGGAGCATCTGCCGGACATCCTCCGGCGCCTTCCCGGATGACCGCTCGACGGCCCGAGCCGCCACGGCTCCCGCGTGGTGCGGGCCGCGCCCGGCGTTTCCGGTGCCGGCTACCGGACCAGGGGCTCGGGTCGCCCGAGGGTGGGAGTGCCCGCAGGAGAGGGTGCACCGGCTGAGTCCGGCGGGGACGGCACGGCCACAACCCGCCGGTGGAGGCTAACCTGGGCCAGGCCCACCCACCCGGACCCCAACTCCGCAGATCCGAAGTGTTCTCCGGTGCTTGGCACGAGACTGGTGCCGTGAGTTCTCCAGTGCCCCTGCGCCACTCACGCTGGCTGGCGCCGGTCGTGCCAGGCACGCGGGTCACCCGCATCGAGCTGTTCTTCGACCTGATCTTCGTCTTCGCGTTCCTCAACGTGACCGGCCTGGTGTCGACAAGCCCCACCCCCGCCTCGGCGTTGTCCGGGCTGCTCGTGTTGGCGCTGCTCTGGTGGTGCTGGACCGTGCTCGCGGCGCTGGGCAACCTCGTACGCGCCGATCGGGGAATCGTGCCGCCCTTCGGCCTCGGTATCGCCGCGGCCACGTTCGTGCTGGCCATCGCGATTCCACAGGCATTTCGGAACCAGCCGGACGACCTGGCGGGGCCGGCGGTGTTCGCGACCGCCTACCTGGTCCTGCGTGGGCTCACCCTGGTGGTGTTCCTGTACGCCCTGACGGGTGCCGGTCGACCCCGACGGCCACTGCTTCTCATCTCCGTCCCGGCGGCGGTGGCCGCCGTGTTGATCATCCTTGCCGCCACCGCGGCCTGGTGGGCTCCCCCGGATCTGCGTGTCGGCGCCCGCCTCGGCCTGTGGTGCGCCGCCCTGGTGGCCGAATATTCGGTCGGCCTGATCCTTCCCTACGCGGGGTGGGCGGTGCCCTCGGCCGGGCACTGGGCCGAACGCCACTCACTGATCATCCTGATCGCGCTCGGCGAGGCGGTCATCTCGCTGGGGCTCGGACCGGGCCGCTTCGAACGTCTCGCGCTGTCCGCGGCGGTGATCTTCGGCTCCGTTCTCGGCATCCTGCTGCTCGCCGCCCTGTGGTGGCTGCACTTCGACACCTTGGCACCCAGCGTGGAGCAGGCGATGCACGGGACCCGGGACATCAGTCGGGTGCCGCTGGCCCGGGACGTCTTCACGTATCTCCATCTGGCGATCACCGTGAGCATCGTCGCGATCGCGCTCGGACTCAAGTTCGTCCTGGAAGCCGTCGCCGAGATCGCCGTCGAACCGCTCTCCTGGCCCGGAGTGGTCGCACTCTACGGCGGGGTCGCGCTGTACCTGTTGGCCGAGGTCGCCGCGGCCGCCCGGACCTTCCGCAGGGCACGAACGGCACGTCTGACGACTGCTCTCGTCGCGTGTCTGCTGAGCTGGCCAGCGGCACTCGTCACTCCCCTCGCGGCGCTGGGTGGGCTCGTGGTTCTGCTGGCCCTCCTCGTCGCGGTCGAGCGCAGCACAGGCGCGGCCGCTCGACAACGGATCAAGGCCGCTCTTCGGCAGGAGGAGGAGGTGTCCGAAAGGGCGGTCAGCCAGTGGCGGCAGGAGAACCTGTGAGCGCCGGCGCGTCCTCCCCTGCGCCGCCCGCACGCCCGTACCGGCCGGCGCTCACCGTCCGGCGCGGCGTTCCGCCGGGTGCGACGATGGCCCGTGCCCCGCGGGTTCGACCCCGACCGGAACACCTTCACCCAGTACTACGGCTCCGAGGGCCTGGACGCCGCCCTGCTCCTGATACCCCGGGGTGGGATTCCTGCCATGGACCGGCTCCAGGGTGATCGGCATCGTCGAAGCGGTCCAGCGGACCCGACCGTCGACGGATTCCTGCTGCGCTACCGGGCCGAGCACGACGACAACGTCGATGGTCTGCCCGGCGGCGAGGGTGCCTTCCTGGCCTGGACCTTCCGGCTCGTCGACGCCCTACACAACATCGGCCGGGTGGGAGAGGCCGAGCAGATCTTCCGCCGGCTGCTCGACCTGCGCAACGACGTCGGCCTGCTCAGCGAGGAGTACGACCCGATCGCCGGCCGGCGCCTCGGCGACCCGCTCGGAACAGCGCACTCCAGCCTGACGCGTTGACGGTCCACCACCCGCCGACGAGGACCGCCTTCCTGGGGCATGGCGAGCAACAGCGCGAGAGCATCCTCCGCTTTGTCACGCAACTGTCACGAACCCGCGGAACGACCTCCACGATGCGCACCGAGAGTGACCAGGGATGCCGCAACCAACACGACACGCGGAATGGAGAGATTCGTGATCGCGCCATCCGCCCCTACCAGAGCGTCGGGTGCCCCCGGTCGACATCGAGATCATCGAGGAACCCGACCTGCCCCTGCTGCCCGAGTCCGGCGCGGCCGGCGACCGGGTACGTCCCCGCAGCAACGGAAGGGTGATTGACTTGTCCGAGTGCCGGCATGTGGACGCCGCAGCGATCGGCCTGCTCCTGGCAGTCCAACGCCGCTTTACTCGTCGCGGCGACGTATTCACCGTGCGTGCGCCCCACGCGCAGATCCGGCGACTCCTCGGCACCGCCCACCCGGGCCGGCCCGCAGAGGTCGTCGCGTCACCCGCGCCGGCCGCGCAGCCCTCGCACGACAACACGGGGCTCGCGGTAGGACCTGCGCGCGGCAATGCGCCCGCCAGCCCGACCACGGGTAGGAGAGGGCGACGCCGGTGAGTGGCAGCAGCCTGCTCGGCGCCGTTGCGATCGGCACCACGATCGGCCTCGTAGGACGGCTCGTCCTGCCCGGTCCGAAGGCCGCTTCCGTGTGGCTGACGATTGCGCTCGGCGTGGCCGCCGCGCACCTGGGGACGATCGGCGTGGGTCTGATCGGCGTCGAGCCGGACGCGTGGGTAACGCGATCGGTGGCCCAGGTCTGCCTCGCTGTCCCCGTGGTGGTCCTCACCGTCGTCGCTGCCGGGCGCGTACTTCCGCAGGAGGGTGCGGCGAGAAAGGTCAACCGGGCGACAGGCGGCACTAGCCGGACCATGAGCAGGGAGTCTTAGCCACTTCGGTGTTCTCTGCGAGGTCAAACCAGACCGCTCGACCAGATCGCCGCAGGTCAGAGCCCTCGGCGCCGTCCGGTATCCGTGAGCACTGTTGTTCCAGACAGGGAAAGGCCAGGTCGGCCTGGACCACTACCAGGTCTCCGGCTGGACCGGCTGGTACCGCTTCATCACCCTGTCCATGCTCGCCCTGGCCGTCCTGACCCTCCTCGCCGCCCAGCAACCCGACTCCGATCCGGACATCATCGCGCTGACCGTCGCCGAAATCCGCCGACTCCTCAACGCCGAGGAGGTCGAACACCTCCTACCGGATGAGCGGGCAGACCGCCGGAGGTGCACGCGGGTCTACCGTCGCATTCCGCCAGCCCTGCCACCCGCGACGGCCGCTGAGAGCAGGACACAGACGGCCAGGGACACGACGCGTGCCCAACTCCCCCGTCTCACACCACCAGTGTGACCGGACGCAGCAGGTGGACCATCGGCTGACCAGCGGTATTCCGAGCGCCTCAACCTCGCGTCCGCTCACCGTCGGATGGCAAGCTCATCTCTCATGATCCGTGACTTCGCTAAGGACTATCTGCACCACCAGCACAGGTCGATACGTCAGGCGCTGATCTGGAAGCTCACTGTGGACGCCGTGAGAAATCCGGTTCGCGTGGAGGCTCGCCCGTGAGGGCGGTCATCGTCGCGGCCGCAGTCGCGTTCATCATCTCCCTGCTCGGCACGCCGGTGGCGATTCGCGTCTTCACCGCGCTCAAGGCAGGCCAGCCGATCCGATCCATCGGGCTCGCCAGCAACCAGGGCAAGCACGGCAGGCCCACGATGGGCGGCGTCGTCTTCATCGTGGCCACTATCTTCGCGTACGTTGCCGGGCACCTCGCCCTGATGACCCTGCCCGAGCGGCAGATCGCGCAGGAGGGGCCGACAATGACTGCCCTCGTCCTGCTCGGGCTCTTCGTCTTCTGCGGCGTGGTCGGCTTCTTCGACGACTTCCTCAAAGTGCGCCGGCGTAACTCCGACGGACTGTCCGCCAAAGGCAAGCTGCTCGGCCAGGCGATCGTCAGCGGCGGCTTCGGTACCGCCGCGCTCTACGTGCCGAGCACCAACGGCCAGACCGTGGCCAGCGAGCACATCTCGCTCATCCGCGACATCAGCTGGCTCGACGTCGGCAAAGTTGGCGCGGTCATGGTCATCGTCTTCGTGATCACGGCGATGTCGAACGGCGTGAACCTCACCGACGGCCTCGACGGCCTGGCCACCGGCGCGTCAATCCTGGTGCTCGGCGGGTACGCGCTGATCGGCTTCTGGCAGTACCGGCACTGGTGCGCCGACGAAGGGTACGCCCGGGTGAACGACTACTGCTACCAGGTACGCGATCCCCTGGAGATCGCCATAATCGCGGCGGCGGCCGCCGCCGCCTGCGTCGGCTTCCTGTGGTGGAACACGTCCCCGGCGCGGATCTTCATGGGTGATGTGGGCGCGCTCGGACTCGGCGGCCTGATCGGCGGGCTCGCGGTGGTAACCCGCACCACGCTGCTTTCGATCATGATCGGCGGGCTCTTCGTCATCATCACGACGACCTGGGTGATCCAGATCGTCTCATTCCGGACCACCGGTAGACGCGTCTTCCGGATGGTGCCTTTGCACCACCACTTCGAGCTGGCCGGATGGAGCGAGACCACTATCGTGGTCCGGTTCTGGATCGTGGCCGGCGTCGGCGTGGCAGCCGGCCTGGGCCTGTTCTACTCGGATTTCTTGGCGGTCGTTGGATGATCCGGGTGCCAGCTGATCGGCGAGCATGACCAAGCTGCACCTGGGCTGCGAGCAAGGCCAGAAACCTCTCGCGGTGGTGGTGACCGGTGGGCAGCGCGGTGACAGCCCGCAGTTCACCCGGGTCCTGGCTCGTATCCGGGTGCCGCGGGCCGGGGGTGGGCGTCCGCGGACCCGCCCGGACCGGGTCCTGGCCGACAAGGCGTACAGCTCGGCCGCCAACCGCGAGCACCTGCGAAAGCGCGGGATCAAGGCGACGATCCCGATCAAGGACGACCAGGCCGCCAACAGGCGCAAGAAGGGGTCGAAGGGCGGTCGCCCACCGTCCTTCGACCCTGAGATCTACAAGCAGCGCCACGCCGTCGAGTGCGGCATCAATCGGCTCGAGCGCCACCGCGGCCTGGCCACCCGGTACGACAAGCTCGCAGTCCGCTACCAGGCGACCATCCACGTCGCCGCGATCAATGAGTCGCTGTAGCACTGCGAGCCATACCCACCGATTGGAGATGTGCCCGTAACGCCAGCGTGAGTTCGCTCTTGTGCTCCTCGCCCACGCGCAGTTCGCGTGAGGGATCCAAGTACCCGAACACCCCACCGCCACGCCGATCGTCAGGAAGATCGGCCATCCGCGGGACGACATGGAAGTGGACGTGGCTGACGCCCTCCTTCTCAGCGAACTGCACCACGTAGGTCTTCATGCACCCAGTCACCGTCCCCAACGCACGAGACAGGCGCACCTGCCAGGCGCCGAGGTCCGCAGCTTCGGCATCGGTCAAGTCGGCGATGGACGTGACATGCCTGCGTGGGATGAGGACCAGCCATCCGGGCAGTGCAGTGTCGATCGCATGCGCCACCCGCCAGTACTCATCTGCAGCGATCCGCTCCCACTCCGGCAGCACGTCAAACCGGTCATTGTTGTCGCACACCCAACAGCTCATGATCGGCACAGTAGACAACAGCGGGTCGACGCAGAAGCTCGACGACTCCTGAAACGCGACCTAGTAGCCGGTAGCCGAAGCATGCCGACGAGACGCGATGGTCAGCCGTTGGGTAATCCGTGACGCGATACGTCCCTATGAGATCCTCGCGTAAAAGTTCGCGAATCGGTTCGGCGCAGCTGAGTCACCGCGCGGGGGCCGGGCCTGTGGTGGCGCGCAATGACACGGGTGGGGCGTGCAGGATGTGGCGCGGGTGCGCCTGCGGGTTGGCGAGGCGTTCCAGCAGGAGCTCGACGGCCTGAGCGCCCATGTCGTGCGTGGGAACGTCGACGGCGGTCATCGGCGGCCGGAAGTCCTCAGCCCAGTGCCGGGCGGCCACGCCGGCGACGGAGAAGTCGCGGGGCACTCGCAGGCCGGCGCGCTCCAGGCCGCGTTGGATTCCCGGCAGCGCGGCCTCGTTGACGGTGACCAGCGCGGTCACCTCACGATGGTCATCGCGCAACTGCTCCACGCAGGCCTCCCCGGCCGGTGCGTCGTCGGCGCAACATACGTCGACTCCGGTCACGTTCCGTTCAACGACGGCGTCGGTGAAGCCGGTGAGGGCGCGGTGGCCCGGGCCGTAGCCGGCGGCAACGAGCTCGGTGGAGCGGTTGACGAGGGCGATGGTCCGGTGGCCGAGGTCGACGAGGTGGTGCACGCACCGCGAGACGAGCGTCGCGTAGTCGATGTCGACACACCACATGTGCTCGGCATCGCGGGTGCGGCCGATGGTGACGAAGGGCAGGCCGACTTTCTGCAGCCGCGTGACTCGGTCGTCTTCGAGCCTTATCTCCATCAGGATGACGCCGTCGACGCGGCGACCGGTGACGACCCGCTCAAACGAGCGCTCGTGATCGCCGCCGGACGGGGACAACAACACGTCGAAATCCGCTCGGGCGGCCGCTTCTACGATGCTGGCGACGAACGCGAGCTGCATCTCGGTCAACCGCTGGCTCGCCGGGGGAATGACCAAACCGAGAGTTCGTGTCCGACCCTCTTTCAAGGCTCGGGCACTGGCGTTGGGCCGGTAGCCGAGTTCGTCGATGACCGCCTGGATGCGTCGGCGGGTCTCCTCGGACACGCGTCGCTTTCCGGTGAGCGTGTATGACACCGTGCTTCGGGACACACCCGCCCGGCGAGCGATCTCTCCGATGTTCATTCTTGCTCCCTCACCAACCGTCGGCCCGCCCTGCGGCAACGCAGCCCCGTATGGACCGTACCGGGTCCCTGGCCCACGATGTACGTCGGACCGAATCGGTTCGTCCAAAGGAAATCGGCCTGCTCCGATACCCAACGCCGCACCGGCCAACAACTCCCCAGCGTTGAACCGACTTGCGATCCGCCGGCCCCCACCACTTGACCCGACCCGAAGAACACGCCTATGTTCGGTCGAACCGATTCGCTCCGCCCCGTTCAACCGCCTTCGTCACCAAGCACATACCCGCCTGTGCTCGCGCGAACAGCCACACTCTGGTGCGCTGCGGTTGCTGCTCCACCGTCGAGCCCCACTGTCCCTTATGTCCGACTGGCACGACTGGCGACAGCCCGACATCCCTACCCCGCGGAGGGCCACCATGACCTTGCTCCGTACCGGGCGCCGCGTCCTCGGCGCCGCCTTGATCTCCCTTGCCGTCACCGCCGGCACGACCGCCTGCTCGTCGTCGGACGCTCCCGGGGATGGCTCCTCCGGCAGCAGCAGCTACACGGTCTGGGACCCGTATCCGCAGTACGACGACGGCTCTGCGTGGGTGCAACTGCTGAGCAAGTGCGGTACGGACGCCGGCGTAAGCATCAAGCGCACCGCCTACGACACCAGCGACCTGACCAACAAGGCGCTGCTGGCCGCGCAGCAGGGCAACTCCCCCGACGTGCTCATCGTTGACAATCCGGTCGTCTCCACGCTCGCCGAGGCCGGGGTGCTGACGACCACTCAGGAGAACAAGCTCGACGTCAGCGCCATCTCGCCGAACCTGATCGCGGCCGGAACGATCGGCGGCAAGTCGTACGGGGTGCCGATCGGCGCCAATACCCTGGCCCTGTACTACAACAAGGCGGTGCTGCGGGCGGCCGGCGTGGACATCGGCAGCGTCAAGGACTGGGCGTCGCTGACCGCGGCGCTGGGCGCGGTAAAGGCGGCTGGCAAGAAGGGCATCACCTTCTCCGGCATCGGTACGGAAGAGGGCAGCTTCCAGTTCCTGCCGTGGTTCTGGGGTTCCGGCGCGGACCTGCGCAAGCTCGACTCGCCGGAGGCGGTCGCGTCGCTGCAGTTGTGGACCGACTGGCTCAAGCAGGGCTACGCGCCCAACTCCGTCATCAACAACACTCAGACTACGAGCTGGCAGGAGTTCGCCACCGGCGGGTACGCGTTCGCCGAGAACGGCACCTGGCAGCTGGGGAACGCGGAAAAAGCCGGCTTCGAGTACGGCATCATCCCGATCCCGGGTCGTGATGGCGGCACCGCGGCGGCGCCGACCGGCGGCGAGTTCGTCAGCATTCCGGTGCAGAAGGAAACCGGCCGCTACGACACCAGCAAGAAGCTGGTGCAGTGCCTGACCAATACCGAGAACTCCTACGCCACCGTCAGCGCGCTCAACTATGTCGCGCCGACCTCAGCGGTGCAGGACAAGCAGCTGGCGGCCAACCCCGAGCTGAAGGTGTGGGTCGAGGCGGTGAAGGCTGCCAAGGGCCGCACCAGCGATGAGCTCGGCACGAAGTACCCGAAGATCTCCGAGCCGCTGTGGACCGCCGTTCAGGGCGCGCTGAGCGGGTCGAAGTCCCCGGCCGACGCGCTCGCCGCCGCGCAGGCGACGGCCGCGGCGGCGACGAAGTAGGCCCATCCGCCTCATGGACCGTACGACACAGCCCAGGAACGCACGGGTGGCGGTGCGTGCCGAGGATGGGACGGCCCGGGCGGTCCCGCCCTCGGCCCGGGCAAGGAGACGCACGGGCCGGGCACGCACGACGAGGTGGGTCGGATGGGCGTTCCTGGCACCGGTGGTCGGCTACCTCGCCGCCTTCTACGCCTACCCCCTGTACCGCAACGTCGACCTGAGCGTGCGGCACTACACCGTCCGCTCGTTCGTGCAGGGTGACGCGCCGTTCAGCGGCTTGGACAACTACCGCGAGGTGTTTGACGACCCGACCTTCGGACCGGCGTTGGGCCACACGGTCCTCTTCACCGTGGCATCACTGGTCTTCCAGTTCGCCGCCGGCCTGGCCTTGGCGGTGTTCTTCAACCGCCACTTCCGCCTGTCGGCGACGCTGCGCGCGCTCTTCCTGGTGCCGTGGCTGCTCCCGCTGATCGTGTCCGCCTCGACGTGGTCATGGATGCTCAACAGCGACTCCGGCATCGTCAACGCTGCGCTGTCGGTGTTCGGCGTCGGCCCCGTCAACTGGCTCACCTCGCCCGACTGGTCGCTCGTCTCGGTGATCATCGCGAATGTCTGGATCGGCATCCCGTTCAACCTCGTCGTGCTCTACAGCGGTCTGCAGGCCATCCCGGGTGAGCTGTACGAGGCCGCAGCGCTGGACGGTGCGACCGGCTGGCAGCAGTTCTGGCGGATGACCTTCCCACTGCTGCGTCCGGTGTCCGCCATCACGCTGCTGCTCGGCCTCGTGTACACGCTGAAGGTCTTCGACATTATCTGGATCATGACCAAGGGCGGGCCGGTGGACTCCTCGACCACATTCGCCACCTGGTCCTATCGCCTCGGCTTCGGCAACCTCCTGCCCCAGTTCGGCCCCGGCGCCGCGGTGGGCAACCTGCTCATCCTCCTGGCATTGGCCTTGAGCCTGCTCTACATCCGGACGCAACGGAATCAGAGGCGGCCATGAACCGTTGGACAAGCCGGTGGCGAACCCTGCTCGGGCTGCTGTTCACCGCTGTGATGCTCTTCCCCGTGTACTGGATGGTCAACGTGTCGTTGACCCGCGACCACGACATGCGCAGGCAGCCGCCGACGGTGTTCCCCGTCGACCCGACGTTCGACGGGTACCGGGTCGTGCTCAAGCAGCAGCTGCCCAACCTCGGCACCAGCCTCCTCATCGGCCTCGGCACCGTCGCCCTTACCATCGTGCTCGCCGCGCCGGCCGGCTACGCCCTGGCAAAGCTGCAGCCCCGCGGTGGCGGTTTTCTGGGCTTCGTGCTCGTGGCCGCGCAGATGATTCCGGGCATCATCATGGCAATGGGCTTCTACGCCATCTACCTCAACCTCGGCCTGCTCAACGCTTGGCCCGGCCTGATCCTCGCCGACTCCACCATCGCCGTGCCCTTCGCCGTGCTGGTCTTCACCGCCTTCATGTCCGGCATCCCGGACGACCTGCTACAGGCCGCATGCACCGACGGTGCTGGACCCCTGCGCACCTTCTGGTCCATCGTGCTCCCCATCAGCCGCAACGCCATCGTGACGGTCTCCCTGTTCGCGTTCCTGTGGGCCTGGTCGGACTTCGTCTTCGCCAGCACGCTCGACAGCGGCGGCCCGGTGCGGCCCATCACCCTGGGCATCTACCAGTACATCGGAAACAACAACCAGCAGTGGAACGCCATCATGGCCACGGCCGTCGTCGCGTCGATCCCGGCCGCCGTGATGCTCGTCGTCGCGCAGCGGTACGTCACCGCCGGAGTTACCACCGGCGCCATCAAGGACTGACCCGTCCCAGAGAGTGAGCCGCAGCATGAGCAGCCCGATGGGCCCCGTCTTCTCTGTGCAGCACATTCCGTTCAGCTACGCAGGTTCCTGGTTCGGCATCTCGCCGGTCATCGCCGAGGAGACCTATGCCGAACACCTGCACCTGGTTTCGCACCAGACGGGCCTGCACGCCGTCCTGATGCTCGTGCCGGTACGGGCCGGTGCCGAGGTGGAGACGACCGTGTCCGCATCGCCGTCCCTGCTGGCCTGGACCGATGACCGGGGCCGGGTCGAGCTCGCCTACGAGACGGTCGACACAGTCCGGCTGCGCGGCCATGGGCTTGGTATGACGATCCGCGCCGCTCAGGCGACGCTCACACCGTTCAGTGGCACGTACTTCTACCAGGACCCGGTCGACGGTGCACATGTGTTCACCGACTACGGCACTGGCCGCCGATATCGGGTCACCGTGCTCGTTGGCACCGCCACCGGCACTGGGGTGCAGATCCTGGGCACCGGCGAACGGGGCATCAATGTCGATGACGACGAGCCGTGGGAGGTCGTGATCGAGGAGTACGACACCGCGCGTCCGCCCTACCGAAGCCACCTCACGTTCGAGCAGGTCATCAAGGATGCCGAGGCGGAGTTCACCGGCTTCCTCGAGGCCATGGCTCCCTGGCGCGGCCCGCAAACGCCGGCGGCCGAGCTGGCAGCTTACGTCCTGTGGTCGGCAACCGTCCGTCCTGCCGGGTTCGTCACCCGTCCCGCGGTGCTCATGTCCAAGCACTGGATGGACAAGGTCTGGAGCTGGGACCACTGCTTCAACGCCCTCGCGCTCGCCGACGGCCTGCCCGAGCTCGCCTGGCACCAGTTCCGCGTCGCCTTCGACCACCAGGACCCCGCCGGCGCCTTGCCTGACTCGATCACCCATTCCGAGGTGCTCTACAACTTCGTCAAGCCACCCATCCACGGCTGGACCCTCCGGCAGTTACGCCGACGGCTACGGCACGTCGACGTCACGGAGCTGGCAGCCACCTACGAAGCTCTCGCCCGCTGGACCAGGTTCTGGCTCGACGCGCGCCGCGCTCCCGGCGAGCAACTTCCGCACTATCAGCACGGCAACGACAGCGGCTGGGACAACGCCACCACGTTCGAACCGGAGCGCGTCGTGCAGAGCGCCGACCTCGCGGCCTTCCTGGTCTTGCAGCTACGGGAACTCGCCGACCTCGCGGCGGCCCTCGGCCGTGACGGCGACGCGATTCGCTGGACGGCAACGGCCGAAGAGATCCGGGCCGCCATGCTCAACCGCCTCTGGCAAGGCGAACGGTTCGCGGCCCGCAGCCCCACGACCGGTCGCACCTGGACCAGCGAAAGCCTGCTCGATCTGATGGCCATCACGCTCGGTGACGACCTGCCGGCCACAATGCGCGAGGCCCTGGCAACGCGGATCCGGACCCACCTCACGGCCTTCGGAGCCGCGACCGAGCAACCCGCGTCCCCGCACTATGAGGCCGACGGTTACTGGCGCGGTCCGATCTGGGCGCCCTCCACCGTCCTGATCGAGGACGGCCTTCGCCGCGCCGGGTACACCGACCTCGCCGACGACATCAGTACTCGCTTTCGTAGGCTGTGCGAACGGTCCGGATTCGCCGAGAACTTCGACGCCCACACCGGCATCGGACTGCGCGACCGCGCCTACACCTGGACCGCCAGCGCCTACCTGATCCTCGCCGCGGCCCACATCAAGCGGAGCGCCGCAACAGCAGCATGACCACCTGGTGCGCCGTGGCCCCGTTCCCGGTCTGCGCCGGGAACGGGGCCACGGTTTCGTGGGAGACAACGTCGCGAACCGGGGGTCGCCTCAGTTGCGCAGGCTCCATTGCTGGTTGGAGCCGCCATTGCAGGCCCAGAGGATGAGTTTTGTGCCGTTGGCGGTGGCGGCGCCGGTGGCGTCGAGACAGAGTCCGGACTGCACGCCGGTGATCGTGCCGTTCGCGTTGACGTTCCATTGCTGGTTGCTCTGCCCGTTGCAGTCCCAGATGATCACCTGGGTTCCGTTGCTGGTGCCCTGGGCGTTGGCGTCGAGGCACTTGTTGCCGTACACCTGCAGTTGCCTGCCCGAGGTGTGGGTGAAGCGCTGGTTGGTCTGCCCGCTGCAGTCCCACAACTGCACCTGGGTGCCATTCGTCGTGCTGGAGTTCGGCACGTCCACGCAACGGCCGGACTGCCCGCCAACAATCTGCTGACCCTGACCGTCGCTGCTACCCGACGGCGGCAGCACCGTGATCGTGTACGTGTCCTCGATCGTGGTGTGCGACACGTTGACCGTGGCCGCGTTGCCCGACAGCGTCACGACGCTGTCCTGCACCGTCACCGGGCCCCCCACGGCCCCGCCCCCGTTGTAGGGGATGCGCTGCACAAGCACCCGAACCTGGTTGTTCTGCACGATGCCGCTGGTCGAGTCGAGCCGCTGCAGGTTGACCGCTACGTTGCCGGTCGTGCGACTGCCGCCGACGAGGACCTTCGCGGAGCCGGCCGTCTTGGTGGCAAACGCGTCGTACGACCCGCTCGGGGTGACCGATACAACCTGGCCGGTCTGCGAGGCGTAGAAGTTGTACACCCACCACTCACCCTTGGTCTGGTACTGCCCGGTTGCGTTGCGGGTGAGCAGGCTGGCCAGGTCGTTGTGCAGGTTCTGACCGCCGGCCCAGTTCGCGCGAAGGCCGTCGGCGCCCGCACGCTCGAGGCGAGCGATGTACCACGCTCCGCCGCCCGGGTTCTGCTCGTTCGATGCGCCGTACTCGTTGATCTGGTACGGCCGCTGGTGTGCGATGCCGCGTGAGTCCAGCGTCTGGTTGGCCGTGGCGACGTTCGACACCGGATCGCCGGGCAGCGAGTGCCAGCTGATGATGTCCGGCACGACGTTGTTTGCCTTGACGTAGTCCAGGTACTGCGTCCACCAGCCGCCGGTCGACGGCACGCCGGCGAAGCTGGGCCCCACGATCAGCATGGTGGGGAAGGTGGCACGGATTCGCTGGTAGGTGCGCTTCCACAGCTCGAAGTACTGCGACTGGGGCCGGTTCCAGAAGAGCGTGATGTTCGGCTCGTTCCAGATGTCCCACTCGACCGTGAGCCCGGCCGCCTTCACGTCGTTGAACAGACGATTCAGGAACCTGTCGTAGTCGGTCCAGTCCCCGTTGTCGCCGGGGAACCGGCTGATCGATGCACCGTCGGCACCCCAGAGGTCGTGGTTGAGCAGAACGAACTTTCCGCCGAGCGCCGCCGTACGCTGCGCTTGCGCGCGCGTGGCGTTCCACCGCCGGTCGTAGCCGCCGCCGACCCAGCCGCCACCGGGCAACTGCGCTCCGCCGGCCCGCATGGCCTGAAACTTGACATCACGGAAGAAGTTGTCCGGCGGGTTCACGCCGTCCTCGGTCATGCCGTAGATCCAGCCGGATGCCCGATAGGTCGGCGTACCGGTCGTCGTTGCGAAGTTGACGCTGATGGATTCGTTGGCGGCAAGGGCCGGGCGGGCGAGTGACACCGTGAACCCGGAAGTGAGGACAAGCACCGCGGCGAGAACGCCGCGTCTGAACGCTCCTTGCATTCGTGGCACGCGCACCTGACGTCTCCTCTGTGTGTCGACTCGCGGGGACTGTCCGCTAAGCACGGTGAAGGGGGATGGAAAGACGTGTGGCTGTGGAGAAAGTCGGCGCGACCTTCCCCCGCTCGATGCGGCCAGGGACCGGCCACGGGTTCCCAGAGGTGAGCGTGGAGCCACCGTCCGCGACCGCGAGTTGGCACGACACGACAACGGGTCGAGCGCACCCCGCCGGTGAGCAGAGCAACTGCGGTTCACGGCGGATCTACTTCATCGAATCGATTCGTTGGAACGGTATGGCAGACGATAGGACGTGTCAACTGCGGTCTATGTCGACCCCGGTCCGGTACGTCGAAGCTGGCCGAGCCGCAAGCCCCGCGGCTCACTACGGACGGCCCAGGCGAAGAACCGTTTCGTGTGGCAGGGGTGGCCGCCGGTTGTCCAGCCAGTGAGGTTCCCTCGTTCGCCGGAGGGTTGGTTACCTGGCGCCGGTGGGCTCAGGCTGAACGATAGCGGTCTCGTCCTGTCGAGCTTGGTGGGTGTGCCAGGCGGCTTCGTACTCGTCTGGGGATCGCCAGCCGAGGTCTTTCTGAATGCGGCGGGTGCTGTACCAACCGTCGATGTAGCCGAAGATCGCGTTCTCTGCCTCGTTGCGGGTCCGCCAGGAGTTGCGGTAGACCAGTTCGATCTTCAGCGTCGACCAGAAGTTCTCCATCGAGGCGTTGTCGAACGAGTCGCCGACCGATCCATGGAAGGCAGGATGCCGTTGTCGGCCAGGCGTTGGGCGAAGCGGAACGACGTGTAGTTCGACCCGCGGTCGCTGTGGTGGATCAGTTGGCCGTCGCGGACGTCACGCGACCAGATGCCGTATTCGAGGGCGTCGAGGATCAGGTCGGTGTCGCAGCGGTCGGAGCACCGCCAGCCCACGATGCGGTTGGAGAAAACGTCCCGCACCGCAGCCAGCCAGAACACGCCTTCGCCGCAAGGGATGCGGGTGGCGTCGGCGACCCACAGCCGGTTCGGCGCCGCCGCAGTGAACTGCCGGTTGACCAGGTCCGGAGCCGGTGTCGCCTTCGGATTCGACCGGGTGGACGGGATGCGCCACCCCTTGCGCAGGAACGCCCCCTGCAGGCCGGCGTCGCGCATCAACCGCTCCACCCGCTTGCGGCCGACGTGCTGCCCGTACTGTTGACGCTGCTGCCTGGCCCCAGGACCGGCATGCGGGAGCTGATCGGCCGCGCTATGTGGCACGGCGCCGCCCTCGGCAGCACCGGCGACCGCGACGCCGCGAAGCTACTCGCCCGCGACATCGACAACCCGGTTCTGGACACTCTGCTGCATGCGGACTCCGGCCGGCCGGGACGAGGTGCAGGACGGCGCCGATGAGCCCGGCCACTTCGCTCACGGCGCGGACGGCTTCGATCCAGTCGGTCATGTCCCCAGCGTCGACCCGGCGCGGGCACCACGGCCGTGTCCCGCTGTCCCGCCCGGTGGCCGCGGCATCGTGAGCAGCGCGTTACTGGCGGGAAGAGAGGACAATCAGGAGACAGTCAGAGGACGGTGCGCGGAGGTCGTTCATCCGGATGGCGGCGACGGGGCGAGGGCAGCCGATCAACAGGTCCGCGTGGCCGGACTCCGGACCGGTCCGACCGTGGCTCGAGCACTGTGACCACCTGCATCACCACAACGGATTGCCGAGTCTGCGGGCCATCGCCGCCGCGATGATTGGGCTCTCCGCGCCGACCCGGGTCGGCGCCATGCTGCGCGGTCTGTCGCTGCCGACCGACGAAGGCCAGGCACGATCCCTGCTCACCGCGCTGGGCGGGGTCGGCAACGAGATCGAGCGCGGCGTGCGCCTCTACCGCAAGGCGCGCACCGGCGCCTTGCGCACCGATGATCCGGTACGCGGACCGGGCCGGATTGTCAGCGAGCTCGACGAGACCGACGCGCTACGGCTGGAGGTGCACCCGGCCATCGTGGTCGGCGCCGAGCGGACGGTGCTGCCCCCGTATCTGCCGCGCGCCCATGACACCCGGCTTCGCGAGGCCGTGACGGCGGCCCGGACGAGCAGTGCGGCGGTGATGCTGGTCGGCGGGTCATCGACGGGCAAGACGCGGGCCTGCTGGGAAGCGGTCCGCGAGGTGCTGCCGGACTGGCGCCTCTGGCATCCGCTGACGCCGGAGCGGCCGGACGCGGTGGTGGCCGCCCTCGCCGGGGGACGCGTCCAGCCGCGTACCGTGATCTGGCTGAACGAGGCGCAGATGTACCTGGCTCCGTCCGGCAACGGCCCGCGGGTCGCCGCCGCCCTGCAGGATTTGCTGTCCCGAGACGAACCGGGCCCGGTGCTGGTGCTCGGATCGATGTGGCCGGAACACTGGAACGGGCTGACCGAGCGGGACGCCGGCCGCGACCATCCGGCCCGGACGTTCCTCGGCCTGTGCCGGGCCATCGCCGTGCCGGCCGGCTTCGAGCCGGACGAGCTCGACCGGCAGTCCGCCACCATCGGCTCCGATCCCCGGCTCCGGATCGCCGCGGCACAGGGCGGCCGGCGCCTCACCCAGCACCTGGCTGGCGCCCCCGAGTTGGTGCGCCGATTCGAGCACGCCGGTGAACCGGCCCGGGCGCTGGTCCAGGCGGCGATGGACGCGCGCCGGCTCGGTGGGCAGCTGTACCTGTCACCGGAGTTCCTCCGCCACGCCGCCTCGGGTTACCTGGACCGGCAGGTCTGGGACCAGCTCCCCGACGGTGACTCCTGGTTCACCGAGGCAATGGCGTACCTGATGCGTCCCTGTCATGGCGCCCCCGGGCCCTTCACCCGGCGCAAGCCGCTTCCCGGCGAGACCGCACCCGCCGCCGGCTTCCGCCTCGCCGACTTCCTCGAACAGGTCGGCCGGGCCGACCGGGCCGCCGTCTTCCCGCCGGCCTCGTTCTGGGACGCCGTGGAGTCCACCGTCGTCGATCCCGGCATCCTGCGCGAGTTCGCACTCCAGGCACAGAACCGGGGCCGGCTCCAGCGCGCCGTGCGGCTGTACGAGACGGCTGTGGGCCGGGGCGACAAGGACGCTCTGCATCGAGCTGTCTTCCTGCGCCATCGGCACGGTGACGAAGCCGGTGCGGAGACGCTGGCGATGCGCGCGCTCGACTGCGGCGACACCAGCGGTGTCGTGGCGCTCGCCGGCTGGCGGGAGTCGGCGAACTGGCCGTCGGCCGAGGCGCTCTACCGGCTGGCCGCGGACCGGGGCAACCCGCGGGCCGTTGCCGCGCTGGCGGAGTCCTGGCGGCGGATCCACCCGCACGACTTCGCCGCCGGGAAAGCCCTGGCGGTGCGGGCGGCCGAGGGCGGAGTCACGCGCGGGCTGAGGGGACTCGCCGAGTGGTGCGACCAGCGCGGTGCCGCCGGCGAGGCGGAAGCCCTGGCCCAGCTCGCCGCTGACCACGGCGACCCGGGTGTCCTCGTGACGCTCGCCGACGCCCGGCGGTCGGCCGGGTTGCGTTCGCTCGCCCTGCGGGCCGAGGACAGCGGAAACCGGCGCCGCTTTCTGGCCCTGGCCCGGCTCTACCTGGCGACCCGATCGAAGTCGGCCCGAGTCAGAGACCTGGAGAGGGCATGGAAGGCTGCCGAGCAGGGCGACGTCACCGCCTTGATCGCAATCCTGCGGCGCGACCTCCACCACGGCGATCTGGACGACGCCGAGCGGCTGTACCGGCAGGCCGCGGCCGCAGGCAGCACCAAGGCGCTGTGTGCGGTGGCCACGCTCCGGACGCTGGGCGGTGATCCAGAAGGCGCCGAGCAGGCGACACGCGCCGCCGCCGACCGGGGCGACCACACGGCGCTCGTCGGCTTGGCCGATGCCCGGCTGCGAGCCGGCGACCGGGACGGTGCCCTGACCCTGTACGAGAAGGCCTACGCCCACGAGGTGCCGTTCGCACTAGCGCGGCTGACGAGACTCCGCGTGACGCGGGACCCGGAACGTGCGCTGGTTCTCGCGACCGGCTCCGCCGACCGGGGCGACACCATGCCCCTGATCGCGCTCGCCCTGCACCGCGAGCACTCCGGCGACACCGCTGGAGCCGAGGCGCTCTACCGGCAGGTCCTGGACCGGGGCGACCGACGTGCCGCGTCTCGCCTGATCAATCTTCGGGAGGGTGCCGGCGACCACGACGGCGCTACGGCGATCGCGGTCCGGGCCGCGATGATGGGCTGGGTCAAACCGCTGGCCGACCTCGCCGAGTCGCGGGACAAGGCCGGTGATCATGCCGGTGCCGAGGTGCTCGCCGCACGCGCCGCCGCCCACGGCGAACCGTCGGCGCTGCGAAACCTGGCCTGGCGCCGGGCCCAGGCCGGTGACCAGGACGGGGCGCGACGCCTCCGCCGGCAGGCCGCCGGGCACGGGGACACCAGCGCGATGCTCGCCCTGGCCGACGAACTCCGGACGGCGGGCGACCCGCTCACCGCAGAGAAGATCCTCATCGAAGCCGTCAACCGGGGTGCCGCCTACAGCGCCTTCACCGGCCTGGCGCGACTGCGCTCGGACGCCGGCGACAGCGCTGCGGCCCGGCTCATCCACCGCTACGGTCTGTCCGACGACGGGACACCGGCCCGCTCCCTGCCGCCACCGGCGTAGGGCCGCCACCGGGGTAGGGCCGCCACCGGGGTAGGGCCGCCACCGGGGTAGGGCCGCCACCGGGGTAGGGCCGCCACCGGGGTAGGGCCGCCAGCGGCCGTGAGGCCGCCGCCAGCCGTCGGGTTGGGATGACCAGGCGCGTCAGCCCGGCGGTCGCCGGACGGCCGGGAGTGGGTCCGTTTACGGCTACGGCTACCGGTCGAGCCGATGCGCGCGGTCACGGTCGCCGACCTGCCGACGGCGGCCGGCTCTGTCTGCTACGCGCCGCCCCTTCCGATTTGACAGCGTCATGGATAGCGGTTATCTATAGTCGATCTACGGAGGGTGTGCCGGGTGCAGGATGTGGTGCTGGCCATGCTGGCGAAGGAGCCGGCGTACGGCTACGAGCTGCGCAGCCGGTTGCGTGGCGCGCTCGGCCCGCTCGGCGAGGCGATGAACGCCGGGCAGATCTACGTGACGCTGGCCCGGCTGGCGAAGGCAGGGCTGGTGACGTCGGAGCGGGCCGAGGGTCTGCCGGACCGGCCCGACCGCCGGGTCTATTCGCTGACCCCGGCGGGGCAGCAGCGGGTCGCCGCGTGGCTGGCCGAGGTGAATTGGCCGAAGCCGGACCTCAGCGAGTTTCATCTCAAGCTGGTGGCCGCTGCTGCTGCCCGGCTGGCCGATCCGGTGGCCTTGGTCGATGCGCAGCGGCGCGAGCTGCTGCGCCGGTTGCGGGATGCCCAGCGGGCTGCGTTGGAGCGGTCGGTGGATCCGGTCGTCGGGTTGTTGTTGGAAGGGGTCGTGCTGCGGCTGCGGGCCGACCTGGACTGGTTGGAGGCGTGCGAACGCATGTGGACCGAGCGTGATCGGGCCGGACGGAAGGCGGAGGCGTGACCGGATCGACGGTGCTGCAGGCGCGCGGACTGACCAAACAGTACGGCTGGAGCAACTCGTTGGTGCGCGCGGTCGACGAGGTCGACCTGGACGTGCCCGCCGGGCAGGTGCTGGCGGTGATGGGGCCCAGCGGCTGCGGCAAGTCCACCTTGCTGCAGCTGCTCGGCGGGCTGCAACGCCCGACCGACGGGCAGGTGTGGCTGGCCGACCGCCGGATCGACACGATGAGCGAACGGGCCCTGGCCCGGCTGCGACGCAACAACGTCGGGTTCGTCTTCCAGTCCTTCCACCTCATGGAGGAACTCACCGCCGTCGAGAACGTCGAACTGGCCGCGCTGATGGCCGGACAGTCACCCCGCAAGGCCCGACAACGCGCCATGCACCTACTGGACCAGGTCGGACTCGCCGACCGCGCCAAGCACCTGCCGTCGGCGCTGTCCGGCGGCCAACGCCAGCGGGTCGCCATCGCCCGCGCGCTGAGCAACGAGCCGCTGGTGGTGCTGGCCGACGAACCCACCGGGAACCTGGACAGCGCCGCCACCCTGGAGGTGCTGCGGTTGTTTGAGGAGTTGCGTACGGCCGGGCAGACCCTGGTGGTGGTCACCCACGACGCCCGTATCGCAGCGGTCGCCGACCGGGTGATCGACATGCGTGACGGGGCGTTCGCCGACGACACCCAGCTTTCCAGCGCCGCCACCGGCACCGTCCACGGGGGGTGGCGCTGACATGGCCGGCCGCCTGCTGCTCGTGTGCCGGCTGCTGGTGCGGGACCTGCGCCGGCGTCGAACGGAGACGGTGCTGCTGCTGGTCGCCATCGCCGCCGCCAGCGCGACGCTGACCCTCGGCCTCACCCTCAACGAAATCGCCGACCGGCCGTACCAGCAGACCCGGACCGCCACCGCCGGCCCGGACGTGATCGTGACACCCCGGGCCACCGGCCAGGCCGCGTTGGACGAGCTCGCATCGCTGACCACCGCGGCCGGCGTCACCGATCACAGCGGCCCCTTCCCGATCGCATACCTGACGATGACGGCCCGCGGCAAGTCCGCGCACACCGTCGTCGAGGGCCGGGACACGACACCCGTATCGACCGACCGGCCCGCCGTGACCGACGGCACCTGGGTACGCCCCGGCGGCGTGGTCGTCGAGCGCTTCTTCGCCGACGCCCTCGGCATCCGCACCGGCGACACGGTCAACATCGACGGCCATCCGCTGCGCGTGACCGGGACCGCGGTCACCGCCGCGAGAGCGACATATCCGTACGCCGGGTGGCACTACGCCGGCAGCATCTTGGTCGAGCGCGGCGGCCTGGTCTGGGTCGACCACAGCGACATCGCCACGCTCGCGGGCAACCAGCCGCTGTCCTACACCCTGAACCTCAAACTCGCCGACCCGGCGGCCAGCACCACGTACACCGTCAGCGAACAACTCACCACCTGGCAGGAGATCAGCTACGTCAACCGTCGGCTGTACAGCGACGCTCGAACAGTGCTGCTCGTCGGTAGCTGGCTGCTCACCGGCCTTGCGCTGGCCGGCGTCGCCGGCATCGTCGCGGGCCGGATCATCGGCCAGCGCCGCCGGGTGGGGCTGCTCAAGGCCGTCGGCGCCGGACCAGCCATGATCGCCGCCGTCCACCTCGCCGAATACCTCGTCATCGGGCTCGCCGCCGCCGCCACGGGCCTGGCCGCCGGCTGGTTCGCCGCACCCGTGCTGATCCGCCCCAGCGCCGGACTCATCGGCTCCGTCAACACCCAACCACCCGCGCTGCGCATAGTGATCGCCGTCACGGCCCTCGCCCTCACGATCGCTGTGGCGGCGACTCTGACACCGGTGGTGCGCGCCGCCACCACCAGCACCGTCCACGCACTGGCCGACGCCGCCACGCCACCCCGGCGCCGACGGTGGCGCATCTGGCTGTCGCGCCGGCTGCCGACCGCCCTGCTGATCGGAGTGCGCATCAACGCGCGCCGGCCACGCCGCGCCCGACTCGTCATGGTGAACACCCTGATCACCACGACCACGCTCGTCGCCATACTCATGGAAAACACCCGTGTAGTGCGCTTCGACCTCGGCTACACGCAACTCGCCAGTCCCCGGTGGGAACGGGGCGAGCAGGCCATGCTCCTGCTCACCGTCGTGCTGTGCGTCCTTGCGCTCATCAACGCCGTCGTGAGCACGTGGACCGCGGTACTCGACGCCCGGCAGCCGCTGGCCGTCGCGCGGACGCTCGGGGCCACACCCGCGCAGGCCGGCGTGGGCCTGGCGGCAGCGCAACTGCTTCCGGCCATACCCGGCGTCGCCATGGGGATCCCGACCGGCATCGGGCTTGTTGAGTCCCTCAGCACCGACGAGGTCCCGTACCCACCCGGTTCCTGGCTGCTCGCCACCGCACTCGGAGTCCTGCTCGCCGTCGCCGCGCTCACCGCCCTCCCCGCGTTGACCGCCGCAGGCCACCCGGTCGCGGACACCCTCCAGTCCGCACCGACCTGACGGCCGCCGACGCCACGCAGCCGCTCCCGGCGAACCGAGCGGAACCACCGAAGATTACGCAGGGATGAGTAGGCTCCCCTCTGTGTCAAGACACCGCCGGGAGGAGAGCTCTATCCTGGGTCTCGACGGGTCCGGGAAGTGACTTCTGCGAAGAGCCGCTTGGGGATGAGAGCCGGTCACGCTGGAGCCAGTTGCCGTTCCCCGTTGTCCTCCGGGCCCGCCCCCGTGGCCACCGCGTCGTTGATCATGTCGGGTAGACGATGTCGGACAGGCGTCGTTTCAGGGCGCGCATCGCTTCCATTGATGTCTTGCCGGAGGCCTTTTCCGGTCGAAGTAGGCGCGTCCTTCGCTGGGGTTGCGTAGCTGGACGGTGGCCATGATGTGCAGCACGCGGTTGATCTGTCTGTTCCCTGCGCGGGAGAGTCGGTGGCGTACCTGGTCGCCGGAGGATGCGTCGATGGGGGCGGTGCCGTTCCAGGAGGCGAAGTGGGCTCGGTTGGGGAACCGGGTGATGTCACCGACGTCGACCAGCAGCCGGGCGGCGCCGGAGGGCCCGATGCCGTGCCGGCCATTCCTCGACGCCGTGTCCCGGCTGCTTCACGACCACGGCTACACCCTCAACCCGAAAGGCATTGCCGACGCCTGCGCCCGCCGCCCCGACGAGGTGTGCGCGCTGCTCACCGCGGCCGGAACCGTCGCCGCCACCTGCGCGCAGGTCACCATCCTGACCGGCGCCGCTGACGCGCTCGCCGGCGCCCACACCACGGGCGGCCCCGACCTACCGCTGCGGGCACAGCTCGACCGCGTCGCGGACGCGCTCACCGCCGCCCTCGCGCGCCACGACAAGGCCACCGCAGCACTACACCGCGGCGGCAAATCGTTGATCCATGCCGGCAGTGATCTGGTGTCGACTCCGGATCACACCACCGATCCGATTGGCCTGACCGACCGCGACCCGAGGCACTGAGCGTGCCCGTCCCAGCGGTGTAGCCCGCTCAGCGATTCGTTCCGTAATCACCTTGCCGAGACGCCTGTTCATGAATCTTGCCCGCCTGGCCAAATCTTGTCAGTTATCCGCCACTGCTGATCAGTGAAGGACCTTCTGTGAAAATGTCAGGTGGCCGTCTCGATCCTTCTTCGTTGGGAGATGCACATGCAGCCGGTACGATACCGCCCATCCGTCGCCGCCCTCAACCTGTTGCTAATGATCTCCGGATATCTTCGCGATCTCGGAGAGAACGATTCGGACAGTTTCCTGAACCCGGGGATTAAGAACGTTCAGGTCCCTCGGAACGTCGAAACGATCGTCGTGAAGGGTCGGCGAGCGATCGCCCTCGAAGCGCAGAAGGACACCGAACTGAGGCTCACCCTTCGGTACCAGGCGGCGTGGCGGATATTTGAGCAATTGCAAGAACTGGCGTTGACGGACCCGACGTGCACCGTGCTCCTCAGCGAGGAGCGGGATTACAAGTTCAGCGAGGTGCCCGGTCTCGGCTGGCACACCGTCACCCTCGAAAGGATGCTCCGGATGCTGACCGAGAGTGACTGGTTGGGGAACGCGCCCTGCATGAACTTCCTGGCCGGCCAGCTTCAGGACTACATCTCCGAACTGTGGGACCTGCCGAAGTCCCCGGCGAAATAGCCGGAAGGCCACATCGTCCATCGAATCCGCGGCCCGTGGCTGCGGACCGGTTGTTCATGGTGGGCAGCATGAATGACTCGGCACCTTGAGCTGCCGCATGCTGTCCTCCGCGGCAACGTCCTCTTCTCGGCACGACCGGATGCCGACAACGCGCGACCAGCGGCCGATCCGTGCACTTCACCTTGGCTGACGTGCGTCAGCCGGGCGCGAGCGTTTGGTCGGCTGGCTGCCGGTAGGGCAGCGGGGCCAGGCCCAGCGCGAGGGTCAGCATGAGGCAGGCGAGCAGGAACGGCAGCGACATGGCGGGCTGGCCGAGCCATTCCCACAGTGGATGCCAGCGGAAATGCGGCTCGCTCAGATGGTGCGAAAGCATCTGCGGCGCGCTCAGCAGGATCGGTGCCCACCACAGGAACATCGCGAAGCCGTACAGGAACTTCGCCAGTCCTTGGGCCAGCGGGTGGTCCCCTTCCGTGCGTCGGCTGGTCCAGCCAAATAGGCACCAGCCGCTCAGCGTGCCCAACACGAAGGCGACAACGCCGGCGGGATACGCGCTCCAGGGTGTCGACCGGGTCATGGCGAAGTCCATCTTCGGGGTCGTGTTGTCGTCGTTGATGTGTACTTCAAGGATGTTGTCGCCACGTTGCGCAGACAGGGTGATGTTGGAGGGTATTGAGGCAGGGTCGCATCGCGGGTCGTCGGGAATGCAGTCGTATGCGTTGGAGTAGGTCGGTTCGGTGTAGTCCCATCCGGCGGCCTGGAGCCGTTGCCGGAGTTCGGCGAGGACGAGCGGACGGCTGTCGGCCGGCAGTTGTTCGAAGGACGCGCCAAGCCCGGCGAGCGAGTATTCGCCGCCGTCACCCAACAGCAGATCGGAAACGGAGCTCCAGCTCAGCGGGCTGCCATAGATGATGAACACGGAGGGCGGGTCGTCCTTGTCGATGTGGCTCACCTGCTTGTCCGGATAGAGCTGGCTGACCGCTGCGGCAAGCTCGTTGTGGTCGAGCGGGCGGGAGCCGAGCCAGGTCAGCCAGGTGCCGAAGGATGCGGCGAACAGACCGCAGGCCACCGTGAAGATCGATGCCCAGACGACCACGGTGCGGCTCGCTGGCCGCCCAAGGCGGGCGCGCAGACCGTGGCGTACGAGATTCGCCGCCATACGCGGACCCCGGCTGGTCGGCGCGATGTCGTGCACCGTCTCGAGGATTTCAGCCCCGCGCTTGTGGCGGTAGTCGGGCGGGTAGGACAGCAGCAGCCAGCGGTGCATCGATTCTCCCAGGACGCTGCGACAGTCGGGTCAGGCAAAGTTAGGCCGTAGGGCGCGCAGCCGGGATTCGGCGGCGGACGCCAGCTGGCGCAGCCGCTCCGTCTGGCGCGCGAGCTCGGCGCGGCCGTCGGCGCGCAGCCGGTAGTAGCGGCGCAGCCGGCCGTCAACGACCTGCTCGTGGCTGAGCTCGACCAAGCCCTGCGCGACCAGCCGGTCCAGGGCGGCGTAGAGGGTTCCCGGCAGCAGGGTGACGCGGCCGCCGGACAGGACGGCGACATCCTGGATGATCCCGTAACCATGGCGCGGCTCGTCGGCTAGCGCAGTCAGGATCAGAAAGGTGGCCTCGCGCATCTCAGTCACCGGGGCAACATATATTGTTGATCAATTCGTCGTCAACGCTTTGGCCCCGGGAAAGGCCGTCGGCCGCAACGCCCCCGCCCGCCCGCGCGGTCGCCGTGTTCACCCGGCTGTCCGGCGCCGACGCTGCTCGGCTACCTCGCCGCCGTAGCGAGGGCCGCACAACGGGACACCGACCTCGACGACCTCGCCGCTCCGGCCGCCTTCGATGTGGATGCCGCCTGGCCGCCGCGCTCCCGACCCACGGATGAGGTAACGAGCCAGCCAGTCATGCCCGGCGCTCTCATCGGCACGACCGGATGCCGACAACGCGCGACCAGCGGCAGATGTGCGCACGTGATCTTGGCTGACCGGCGCGTTCAGGGGCTGGAGCGGTGCGGTCCGCTTCGACTTGCGCGGGAGCAGTGACCTTTGGCGACCCGAGGCATCGCCGCGTCGGCAGGGCGTGTGTCCATACGCACCAGCGGGAGACTCCGACGGACGTACGGACGGTGAGGAAGGTGCCAGCGGCGCAGCCCGCTCGGCTATGAGCGGGCGTCGGTGGAAGGCGCGCATGAGCACGGTTCGATCACTGCTGACCGGCTTCCTCGCCGGTCACCCTCCTCGGAGCCGACGGACGGGGCCGTGCCGTCGCGGAGGTCGTGGGCGGCGCCGGGCACGGCGAACTCCAGCAGCCGGGCGCCTTCGGCCTCGATCTCGGCGCGCTCGATGGCGGTCAGCGGCCGGAACGGGTCGATCTCCAGAGTCGCTGACGCCTTGCCTGGATGGAGCTTCCAGGCGCCCGTCACCTGCCCGTCCACGAGGAAGGTGGCGCGCATCCCGTTGCGCGTCATGACCCGTTTGCGGGCCTCCTCTGAGATCACGCGGGTGCGGTCGGTATGGGAGGCCAGGAGGTTGTCGTATTCGGGCAGGAAGCGAGCCGGCGCGCGGGCGTCGGCGTCGGGGCGTGGCGCATCCGGGAGGTCGAACAGCTCCACCCCGTGCTCGTCGCGGAAGACCGCCAGCCGTGGCCGCAGCCTCTCCAGGACGGGCCGCAGCCGGGTTCGGCCGGCCCACGTCTGCACGTCGGCGACCGACGCCGGGCCGAACGCGGCGAGGTAGCGCAGCACGATGTGTTCGGAGTCGGCGGCGGAGGCGGGCTCGGCTCCGGTCCAGCAGGCCGCCGTCGCGTACCGGGTGGTGCCGCCGACGCCCCACACGGCGCGTGGCGGCACCTGCACCAGCGGTACCAGGTTCCGCACCACGGTGGCGAGTGCGCGGGGCTCGCGATCGGGCCACCGCTCGTGCAGCGCCGCGCCGAGTTCCTTGGGGGTGAGGTGTCGTGCGCCGAGCAGTGCCCGGCCCGACTCCGCCACGGCCGCACGGTCCAGACCGGTCAGGATCGTCTTGAACGCGGTGTCCAGCTCACGGTCGAGCGCGGGCTGCGCCCATGGCCGCAACGAGCGGTAGTCCGCCGTGGTGACCAGGTGGACGGTGCTGCGCATCAGCGCGACCCGCACCAGGCGGCGCTTGGTCAGCGCGTCCGTCAGGTCGGCAGTGTCGAACTTCCGCAATCTGCTCCAGAGCCCGAAGTAGGGCGCGTAGGGCGCCTGCGCCTGCATGCCGACCAGCCGGGTGACCGCCTCCTCGGCGGTCGCGTCGGCCCGTTCCAGCAGCATCTGACGGGCCAGCAGGGCTCGCCCCAGTTCCCGTCGCCGCAGCACCTGTGCCACCGTGCCGTCCTTTCCATCGGATGGCAGGGGCGCCGGATGCCGCCCCTGCCTCGTCGATCAGCCGCCGAAGTCGGCCCGGTGATCCGCGGCCCACCGAGCGTAGGTACGCGCGGGGTGCCCGGTGATCTGCTCGATGACGTCGTTGACCGGCGCGGGCCTGCCGACCGCCTGCGCCATGAGACCGAACAGCGCCGCCAGGAACTCGGGGTCCATGAACTGGCTCATCTGCTCCAGCACGGGCTCCGGGTCGAGGTCCTCGACGGTGAGCGGGCGCCCCAACGTCTCGCCGAGGATGCGGACCTGCTGCGCCTGGGTCAGCGACTCGGGGCCGGTCAGGTCGTAGGCCCGCCCCGCTTGCCCGCCGCCGGTCAGGATCCGCGCGGCCACCTCGGCGACGTCCCTCTCGTGCGCGGCGCTGAACGCGGCTTCGGCGTACGGCGCGCGAATGACGTCACCGCCCTGGAGCTGCATCGCGAACGTCAACGAGTTGATGGCGGGGAAGAGTAGCCGCAGGAACGTCCACTCGATCCCAGATGCCTCGATGGCCTGCTCGACGTCGCGGTGGTACTGGGCGATTACGTCGGGCTGCCGCTCGGCGCCCGGGACGATCGCCCCCGAGGACAGGAACACCAGCCGCCGCACCCCGGCCCGCCCCGCGGCCGCCAGTAGCGGAGCGACATCCATCCCGTACTGCAGAACCAGGAAGGCGGCTTCGACGCCGGCCAGCGCCGCTGGCAGCGTCTCGGGCTTGGTCAGATCGCCCTGGACGACGTCGACTTCCGCCGGGAGCCCGGCCTGTTCCGGGGTACGGGTCAGCGCCCGTACCGGCGCACCCGCGGCGACCAGCTCTTCTACTGCCTGACGTCCGAACTGAGCCGTGGCACCAATGACGAGATACATGAGGGTTTCCCTTCGTGTGAAGACTGGGGGGTCTGATGGGGTCCGCCTACAACCGGCGGCGGATCAGCGAACCTTGCGGAAGAACTGCTGGATGTCGTGGACGAGCAGATCGGGCGCGTCGTGGGCGGCGAAGTGGCTGCCCCGGTCGTAGACGTTCCAGGAGACGATGTTTTCGTGGTCGCGGTCGGCGAACGTCCGGATCGACTGGTAGTCCCAGGCGAAGTTGGCCAGGCCGAGCGGCACGGTGGTCGGTTTCGGCACGGTGGTGCCCCGGCCGTTCGACTTCTGCTGTACGGGGGCCGCCGCCGCGTCCTCGTAGTAGAACCGGGCGGCTGAGGCGGCTGTGTTGGTCAGCCAGTAGATCATCACGTTCGTGAGCACGTAATCCGGGTCGAGCGAAGCGCCGAGCAGCTGCGCGTTCCAGCCCAGCAGGCCGGCCGGGGAGTCGGCTAGAGCGTGCGCCAGATTCTGCGGCTCGGTGGACTGGAGCTTGTCGTACGCGCCCCGGTTCTGGGTGAACCACTCGGCGAACGCGAGCTTGCCGCGCTCCTCCTCGGAGAGGCCGGCCAGTTCGGCGGGGTCGCCCGACGGGAACGAGAAGACCTGTGTCACGTGCACGCCGCAGACGTGCTCAGGATCGACCCGGCCCACCTCGGGCGAGATCAGCGATCCGCCGTCGTTGCCGGCCGCACCGTACCGGTCGTAGCCGAGCCGCTGCATCAGCTCGGCCCAGGCCCGGGCCACCCGGTACCGGTCCCAGCCGCGCTCCCGGGTCGACCCGGAGAAGCCGAAACCCGGCACCGACGGAATGACCAGGTGGAACGCGTCCGCCGGGTCGCCGCCGTGCGTTCGTGGCTCGGTGAGCGGGCCGATCACATCCAGCCACTCGACCACCGAGGTCGGCCAACCGTGGGTCAGTATCAGCGGCGTCGCGTCCGGCTCCGGCGACCGCACGTGCAGGAAGTGGATGTTCTGGCCGTCGATCTCGGTGGTCAACTGCGGGTACGCGTTCAGCCTCGCCTCCCAGGCCCGCCAGTCGTACCCGGTGCGCCACCGCTCGACCAGCTGCCTCACGTAGCCCACCGGGACGCCGTACTCCCAACCGGGCGGCACCGGACCAGCCGGCGCCGACTCGTCCGCGGGCAGTTCCTCCGCCCACCGAGTGCGGGCCAGCCGCTGCTGGAGATCGTCGAGCTCGGCCTGGGGGATGTCGATCCGGAACGGTGCGATCGTGCTGTCGTTCGCCATGGTCATCAGCGTAGGAGGAAATTAGGCAAGACCCGTTCCTAATAACTGGCATACTGCGAAGAATGTTGGAAACCGCGGCGCGGCTGCTGCGCCTGCTCTCGCTACTCCAGACACCCCGCGAGTGGACCGGCGCCGAGCTGGCCGAACGGCTGTCGGTCAGCACCCGGACCGTTCGCAACGACGTGGACCGCCTGCGGAACCTCGGCTATCCGGTGCACGGCAGCCGGGGCGCGGTGGGCGGCTACCGACTCGGCGCCGGGGCCACGCTGCCGCCGCTGCTGCTCGACGACGAGGAAGCGGTCGCGGTGGCGATCGGGCTGCGCACTGCCGCCGGGGGCACGATCACCGGGGTCGAGGAGACCTCGTTGCGCGCGCTGGCCAAGCTGGAGCAGGTGCTACCGGCGCGACTCCAGCGTCGCGTTGACGCCCTCAAGCGGTACGCCGTCGTGGTGCCGCGGGACGACCTGGGCCCGCGGGTGGACGCGGACAGGCTGAGTGTCCTCGCCGCAGCCTGCCGGGACCACGAGCGCCTGCGATTCGGCTACCGAAGCCACGACGGCTCCGAGAGCCGGCGCGAGGTGGAACCGTACCGGCTGGTCAACTGGGGACGACGGTGGTATCTCGTCGGGTTCGACGTCGAGCGGGCCGACTGGCGAACGTTCCGGGTGGACCGGCTCCACCCACGTACCCCGACGGGCCCCCGATTCATCCCCCGCGATCTCCCCGAGGAAGCCGTCGACCAGGTACGCCGCGGCGTGTCGTCGGCCGCATGGCGGTACCGGGCCCAGGTCGTCGTACACGCACCGGCCGAACAGCTCATCGAGCAAATCAACGCCGCCATCGGCACCATCACCCCGGTCGACGACACCCACTGTCTGCTGGACACCGGCGCGGACAGCATCGAGGCGCTCGCCGTCCACCTCGGCCTGCTCGGCGTCGACTTCACCGTGACGGAATCCGCGGAACTCGTCGAACTCGTGCGTACGCTCGCCGGCCGCTACCACCGCGCCACCACCGAACCGCGTCCGCAGGACACCTAGGCCAGGGCCGCCTCGGACCGCCCGGCACGACCCATCTTCACCATCAAGGTCGCACGGATTACCGCAGACCGACAGGACGATCCGCACACCCGAGGCATGCACTCTTCTCGGCTACTTGTTTCATTGACCTGCGACCGTGGCCCGGCCAGGCTCGGTCGAGGCGCCCGGGCTGTCGCTCTCATTTCGGCTGCCCACGCTGGTCGTGTGGCTCTCATTTGGCCTGCGCGGCCCGGGCGTCGCCCCAGGGCGGGGAGAGGCTCAAGAGGGGTTTGCTCTGCTCGAAGTAGCGTTGCCCTCCCGGCTCGACAATCCAGGTGGATCGAGCATCGGAGGACGCGGTGAGTGGCACGTCGGATCGTGTGGTCATCGGGATGGACCCGCACAAGCGCTCTGCCACGATCGAGGTCATGGCCCGCGATGAGAGCGTTGTCGGCGGCGGCCGGTTCGACACCGACCGCGACGGCTACACGGCGATGAGGAAGTACGC